>NZ_JANHAU010000002.1:0-600000 GCF_024464185.1 Haloarchaeobius salinus | reverse complement strand
ATCAACGAGACGATGCGCGACTGGGCGACGAACGTCGAGGACACCCACTACGTCATCGGCAGCGTCGTCGGGCCGCACCCGTTCCCCGAGATGGTCCGCACCTTCCAATCGGTCATCAGCGAGGAGGCTCGCGAACAGGTACGGGAGAAGGCCGGCCGACTGCCGGACTCGGTCGTCGCCTGCGCCGGGGGCGGCTCGAACACCATGGGCGCGTTCCACGAGTTCGTCGGCGACGACGAGGTGTCGCTGTTCGCCGTCGAGGCGGGCGGCTCCTCGCTCGCGGTCGACGAGGAGATCGGGGTCGCGCCGAACTCCGCGAGCCTGTCGACGGGCACCGAGGGCGTGCTCCACGGCGCGCGGACGAAGCTGCTGCAGGACTCGGACGGCAACGTCGTCGAGAGCCACAGCGTCTCCTCCGGGCTGGACTACGCCGGCGTCGGGCCGGAGCTGGCCCACCTCGTCGACACCGCCCGGGTGACACCCGTGAACGTCGACGACGACGCGGCGCTTTCGGCGTTCCACCTGCTCTCCCAGGAGGAGGGCATCATCCCGGCGCTGGAGTCGGCCCACGCGGTCGCGTTCGCGCGGGCGAACCCGGAGCAGCTCGGCGAGCTGACGGTGATAAACGTCTCCGGGCGCGGGGACAAGGACCTCGAATCCGTCATCGAGGAGACGGAGAAGCGCGAGCTCGAAAACGCGCCCTCGATGGACGTGTTCGGGCGTGCAGCCGGCGACGGAGGTGGCATATGAGCCTCGAAGACGCCTTCGACGAGCCGGCGTTCGTCCCGTACCTCTGTGTCGGCGACCCGAGCGTCGAGCGCACCAGGGAGTACGTGGAGGCGCTCGTGCGCGGCGGCGCGGACGTGCTCGAACTCGGGCTGCCGTTCTCCGAACCCATCGCGGAGGGGCCGACCATCCAGGGCTCGGTCGTTCGCGCGCTGGAGGCGGGGGTCACGCCCGAGGTGTACCTCGACTTCGTGTCGTCGCTCGACGTGGACGTGCCAATCGTCTGCATGACCTACTACAACCTGCTGTACCAGTACGGGGACAGCGACGGGCCGGAGGCGTTCGTCGCACGCGCCGCCGAGGTCGGCATCTCCGGGTTCGTCATCCCGGACCTGCCCGCCGAGGAGGCCGGGCCGCTCCGGGATGCGTGCGACGAGCACGGGCTGGACCTCGTGTTCATCGTCGCGCCGACGACCGAGGGCGAGCGCCTCGAGCGCATGGTCGAGCTGTCCTCGGGCTACCTCTACGTGCAGGCGAGGATGGGCGTCACGGGTGCGAAGGCCGACGTGAGCGACCAGACCGGTGAGTCGCTGGCGAAGGTCAGTCAGTACGACATCCCTAAGGCGGTCGGCTTCGGCGTGTCGAGTGGTGACCAGGCGCGACGCATCGTCGAGGCCGGCGCGGACGGCGTCATCGTCGGCAGCGCGCTCGTCGACATCGTCGCCGAACACGGCGACGCCGACGGCGACGACGTCCCGGAGCGGCTCGAGGCGATGGCTCGCGAACTCAGCGAGGGCGTCGCGGCCGGCGCGGAAAATATGGCGAAACCGGAAGGCCAATAAATGCGATATGCTAACTACTGACAACCAATGACGACACCAGGAACACGTGCACGCCTCGGTCGCGTCGGGACAGACGGGAACTACCTCGTCGTCCCGATGGACCACGGCATCACACTCGGTGCGGTACAGGGACTGAAGGACATCGAATCGACCATCGACGCGGTCACGCGGGCCGGAGCCGACGCCGTCCTCACGCAGAAGGGCATCGCGCCGCGCGTCCACGACCACAGGAACGACGCGGGCTACATCGTCCACCTCAACGCGTCGACGACCATCGGCCCGGACACGAACGACAAACGGCTCACCGGCACCGTCGAGGAGGCCATCCGGGCCGGGGCCGACGCCGTCTCCTTCCACATCAACGTCGGCAGCGACCACGAGCCCGAGCAGATCGAGGACCTCGCGGGAATCACCGACACCGCCGCACGCTTCGGCATCCCCGTCCTCGCGATGGCGTACGCCCGCGGCCCCGGCGTCGACAGCACCGACCCGGAGTCGCTCGGGCACGCGGTCCGCCTCGCCGAGGAACTGGGCGCGGACCTCGTGAAGACCGGCTACTCCGGCGACGGCGCGTCCTTCGAACACGTCTGCGAGTCCACCCGGCTCCCCGTCCTCATCGCCGGCGGCGCGCGCGGCAGCGACCGCGACACCGTCGAGATGGTCCGCGGCGCGATGGACGGCGGCGCGGCCGGTGTCTCCATGGGCCGCTCCATCTTCCAGCACGAGGACCCGGCAGCCATCACGACGGCGGTCTCGGCCATCGTCCACGACGACGCGAGCGTCGACGAGGCGCTCGAACGCGGCGGCTTCGTCGTCGAAGCCTGAACGCTTTTGCACCCATCCCCCGAGCATCCACCGTGGCCAGCGACAGCATCGGCGCACCGGACCCCGACACACCCGAGGACCTGCTCGCGTGGGCCCGTACCTACGCCGGCACCGTCGACATCGACGTGGACCTCGACGCGGTCGACTGGGACATCTCGAAGCACGCGCGCCGCCGGGCCGGAGCCTGCCGGTACGACCCCGACCACGGTGTCACCATCGTCCTCTCCTGGCACTCGTACCGGACCCACGGCTGGGCCGAGGTCGCCGACACTGTCCGGCACGAGCTCGTCCACGCCTGGGAGTTCCAGCGCTTCGGCGAGTCGGGCCACGGGCCCCGCTTCAGGGAGCAGGCCGACGCGGTGGACGCACCGCGGCACTGCGAGCCGTTCGCCGACCCGCGGTACCTGCTGCACTGTCGGGACGACGACTGCGACTGGAGCGCCCGCCGGTACCGCGCCTCGAAGACCGTCACCGAGCCCGGGCGCTACCGCTGTGGCGACTGCGGGGACCGCTACGTCGTCGAGCACGCGGACTCCGGTCGGACGTGGAGCGACGGCGCGGGCTACGAGCAGGTCAGGGCCGCACTCGGCGACGACTGGTGACGTGACAACCGACAAGGTATCTGCATTCGTACACCAGGTATGCGCCGCAGAACGGTCCTCGCGGGCGGCAGTGTCGCCCTCACCTCCCTCCTCGGTGGCTGTTCCGCCGTCAGCACGGTCGTCGACGACTCGCCGTCGCTCCCGCCGGGGATGTCGGTGAGGGCGGAACACGTCGGACACGACGTGTTCGAATCACGTGAACGGGCACAGCCCGGATACAAAGAGATGGCCCATCGAGTGTTCACCGAGAGGGACGACGCGATGGCGTCGATTGCTTCGGGCGAACTTCCACCGAATTTCCTCGGCGACACCGACTTCGAGGCGTCGTTCCTCGTGGTCGTCCAGTACGGCAGACAGAGCGCGACGTGGCTCGACCTCGACCGCATCGAGCGCACCGACGGCGGCCTCCACGTCGTCGCCCGCGTCGAGGAGCCCTCGGGCGGGTACGGCGACGACCTCGCCATCCACTCGCTGCTGCTACGGATCACCGACTCACGGGACGGTGTCCCCGACAGGATCTCCGTCACCGTCGACGACCGATGAGCCAGCCCGGCCACCATGGACAACAGTGAAATAGCGGACTCGCGTACTTCCGCGCAACCGATGCCCTGGGAATGCGGAATCGACGGCTGCGGCGAGCGGTTCGGCACGCCCGAGGACCTCGTGGTCCACCAGAGCACCGACCACGAGCGCCGCGAGTGCAAGGTCTGTGGCGTCGTCGTCCCCGACGGCTACCTCGCCATCCGTCACGCCTTCAACGAGCACTCCCGCGCCGAGTACGTCCGCGCCTACGGCGCGAGCTCCGAGGAGGTGCGCGAACGCGAGGAGATCAAGGAGCTCGTCGAGGACGAGGCCGACCTCCAGACCGTCGTCGAACGCCTCGGCGGCGAGGCCGTCCAGTCCTGACGGCGGTTGCTCCGTGAGCGCCCTCCAGAGCGACAGCCCCGTGCCGAGCAGCACCCGGGCCTAACTAGTAGGGCATTCGGTCTTTTTCCGCCCGCGCGCTCCATCCCGGTACCTGAGTCGTGGTTGGGGGGAGACGCGACTCAGGAGGGTTCGGACCCTTTGCACTGCAGCGCCGCTTCGCGCGGCCCCCGACCAGTCCGTCACACCCGTACTGGGTACGCCATTCCCGTATCATCGCCACCGCGTCTCACGAGGACGTCGGCTCGGAGCGATGGCTCTCCCGGTCTCGTGTCGTCCTCCGGCAGAAGCATCATGAGCCCGTCAGCGCTCTTCGGCGTCTCGCGGGTCACTCCGTTCCCCGCTCGACTATCCGAGGAACGCTTCGCTGGCGCTCAGCGTTCCTCGCTGCTCACGGGTCGCAGGCTCCCCGTTCGCGTATCGAGGAGCGGTTCGCTGGCGCTCACCGCTCCTCGCTGTCCAGGACCCGGATCTGGTCGCCACGCACGGTGACGGGGATCGGAACCGTCGCTTCGTACAGCTCGACGGTGACCTGGTCCTTGCCCTCGTCGATGCGCTGGACCTGCGCCTTCTCGCCCTTGAACGGGCCGGCGATGAGCTCGACGATGTCGCCCTCCGCGATGCCCTCCACGTCCGGCTTCGGGGAGAGGAAGTGCTCGACCTCCGTGATGTCGGACTCCCCCGGGATGACGCTGCGGGCGTGCGGGATGTCCTCGAGCACGCGCTCGATGATGTTGTAGTCGTCCGCCTCGACCATCACGTAGCTCGTCAGCGAGTCGGGTGCGAGCGCGGCGTGGATGGTCTCCTCCTCGCGGTTCATGATCATGTCGGCGACCGTTCGCTCCTGGCTCGCGGTCGTCTTGACTGCGTAGATAGGCATGGTTCAGGCCGGGAGGAACCCCATGACGAGTGCGATGATGAAGCCCATGACGCCGACGAGCAGAATCCCTGCACCGGCGATCTTGGCGATCTGTGAGAACTCCTCGCGCGAGGGTGTGCTCGCCATCTTGAGCACACGCACGTAGGAGTTGAGGTCCTTTGGAACGTTCATGGGCGTCGCTTCGGTATCAGCGCTTTTCTATCTATTGATGCGAGCTAACCGACGGCGAGCGACGAGAACGGGAGATTACTCGACGAAATCGATGTCCTGCTGGACCGAGGGGTCGGGCTCGGCGGTGTCGTCGCCGGGCTGACCGTAGATCTGCGGCGAGTCCACACCGGTGACGACGATCATCGTGCGCATGCTGCCCTCCAGCGTCTCGTCGATGGACGTCCCCCAGATGATGCGGGCGTCGGGGTCGATGCGGTCGTATATCTCCTCGACGACGCCCTCTGCCTCCTCGATGCTCATGTCCGAGCCGCCGGTGACGTTCACCAGCGCCGAGGACGCACCGGAGATGTCCACGTCGAGCAGCGGCGACCGGAGTGCCGCCTTCACCGAGTCCGTGGACTTGGCATCCGAGTCGGACTCGCCGAGGCCGATCATCGCGACGCCGCCGCGCTCCATGACGGTGCGGACGTCGGCGAAGTCGAGGTTGACGAGGCCGGGCTTCGTGATGAGCTCGGTGATGCCCTTCACCGAGCGCATGAGCACCTCGTCGCTGACCTTGAACGCCTGCCGGACGGGGAGCTTGCCCACCGAATCGAGCAGCCGGTCGTTCGGGACGACGATGACCGTGTCGCTCACGTCGCGGAGCCGTTCGAGGCCGGCTTCGGCGTTCGTGCGACGGACCTCCCCCTCGGCGGTGAACGGCGTCGTGACGATGGCGATGGTGAGCGCGCCCGACTCGCGGGCGGCCTTCGCGACGACCGGCGCGGAGCCGGTGCCCGTGCCGCCGCCGAGCCCCGCCGTGACGAACACCATGTCCGAGCCCTCGATGGACTCGTAGATCTCTTCCTGGGACTCGAGGGCGGCCTCCTCGCCGACCTGCGGAAGCGAGCCAGCCCCGCGCCCGCCGGTCTTCTGCTCGCCCATCAGTATCTTCTCGTCGGACTCGATCTCGACGAGGTGCTGGACGTCGGTGTTCGCGGCGACGAGCTTCGCGCCGTGGATGCCCTCCTCGTGCATCCGGTTGATGGTGTTCCCGCCGGCACCACCACAGCCGACGACGGTGATGTTCGTCTGCAGGTCCTGCAGTACGTCCTCCAGCTCGTCGTCGGTCATCTTGCCGGTTCGGTGCGCCGGTTCGTCCTGCGGGGTGGTCCCCCGGCGACCACCCTCGTCGGGGTCCTCGGCCTCCCCCTCGGCCTCGTCGATAGCGTTTTCGACAATGGAGTCCATCCTTAGCCCTCTTTTATACTATGCAGGTTAATTACCTTTCCCCTGGTGTCTGACGACCGTCTGACGAAATTTGCGGGCTGTCTAACGAGCGATTAAGTGGGCGGAGAGTACGGTGGAATTATCCAAGCTCGAACCGGTCGGTCCGCTCGGTCCGGACCGACGCCGGGTCGACCGTCCGTCCCCCGACCTCGACCGGCTTTCCGCCGGCGAGCTTCCCGAACTTCGGGCCCTCGGGGACGCCGGCCTCGTGTGCGAGGTCGGGGTCGAACGCGCGCTCTACGGCGACGACCACGCCGTCCTCGCGGCGGACCGTCTCGTACCCCTCGGCCAGCAGGTCACAGATGTCGTCGACGAGCGCGTCGAACTCGCCGGGGACGAACGCCGCGCGGTCGCCGACCCGGCTGCCGGCGTTCTCCGTCTGGAGGGCGACCGCGTGTGCCTCGACGGCGTCGTAGGTCCGTTCGCGGTCGATGGCCTGCGTCGCCGCGAGCAGGTCGTCGGGGAGGCCGCGGACGACCCACTCGTCGGCGTCGAAGCGGTCCCCGAACCGGAGGCCGTCGTCGACGCTCGCGATGGCGTCCTCCAGCTCGGCGACGCGGTCGAGGTCCCGGCCGTCGACGGCCCGGAGCCACGTCTCGCTCACGACGCGGAATCCGAGCTCCTCGATGGTGTCGACGAGCGCCGGATGGTCGCCCTCGACGAGCGCGAGCGACGCGCCGCTGGCGTCGAAGCTCCGGGCGAGCACGTCGCGGTGCTCATCCGGGTGGCCCATCGCGTCGAGCGACCAGTCGCCCGCGACGTGCCCGACCGCCCAGTCGGTCTCGCGGCCGACGCGCTCGAACCGCGGGACGTAGTGGCCGCCGCCGAAGCCGACGACGGTGCGCTCGCGGTGGGGCTCGACGCCCTCGATGTCGAGAATCGCCCGCGCCACGGCGCGGGCCCCCTCGGGGTCGGCCCACTCGTCCTCGCCGCTGCCGAGCTCGACGAACATCGACGGCACGCCCACGTCGCTCGGCCCGTGGTGGGTGCACTCCATGCCGACCTCGTAGCCGTCGGGCGCGTGCCGGTCGAACGCCGACAGCAGTGCCGCCTGCGCGTTCGGACACGCGGCGGCGAGCGCGTCGTCCTCGCCGCCGTACTCCGCCGGACCGAAGTTGCCAGTGAAGTGCGCCGTCAGCAGCGGGCCGGTGTTCCCGGAGTGCCGCGATGCGAACAGCAACAGCTCCGCGTCGTCGAACGCCGTCGCGACGCCGTCGAGGTGGAGGTGCAGCTCGTCGAAGGTGCGGAGCTCGAACCCGTCGGTCCGATGGACCGTCCCGCCGCCGTCGGCGTCGGGGCGGCCCTCGTCGACCGTCGCCTCCCAGTCGGCGAGGTCGAGCAGGTGCTCACCGATGTGCTCCGAGGCCGAGTCCGCACGGCTGACGACGATTGCTATCACGGCTCGGCGTTGACGGGGCGAGAACAAGTCGGTGTCGGGTCGCGGTCAGTCCGAGTGCTCGGCCGCGCTCGTACCGGTCACCGACTCCCGGGCGGTGGCCGCCGTCGTCTGGAAGATGTCGACGAGGGCCTCGCGCCGCCGGAAGAACAGGACGATGGAGATGGCGACGTACAGCACCGTGTAGGCGTGGAGGACGAAGATGCTGAACTCCCCGGCCGCGCTGTCGGTCATCGTCACGATGGCACCGAACTCGATGATCACCTGCGAGGCGAACAGCGCGAGCAGCACCAGCGACTCACGCACCGAGATGTCGAAGTTCGTGATGATGGCGATGGCGAACAGGCTCTGGGCCGCCGTGATCCAGATCTCGGCGGTCTGCTTCTCGTCGAACGGGAGCGTGCCGACGCTGCCGAGTGCGAGGCTGTAGACGACCGCGAGCGTCCCGATGAGCAGCGTCCACTGGTTGAGCTTCGAGGAGATGAGCGCGTTGAAGCCGGCCGTCGAGCGCGCCTTGTTCACGAGGTAGGCGACGACGATCAGCTCGGGGCTCTCGGAGGCCAGCGGAGCGATCCACTGGATCATGAAGAACTCGGGGATGCCGAACGACAGGCCGATCTCCTCCAGCCCGTGTGCGAACGGGTGGACGGCGGTGTAGATCATGAGGCCGGAGTAGACGAACAGCGTGATCGAGGAGAGCGTACGGTAGGCGAAGGGGAGTCGCTGCAGGTACGCCGGCACACCGACCTGCTCCTCGTGCTCCTCGACGTCACCGCGGATGATGATGGCGATGTAGGCGATGTAGATGCCGACGAGGACGAGCGTGTCGGCGACGCCGATGCCACCGTTCAGCGGGACGAAGAACGCGACGAGCGTCGCCGCGAGCAGGAAGACGATCTCCAGTCCGAGGTCGCGGTCGAGGCTGACACTGCTACCGAGGAACCCGTCGCCGTCGTTGACGGACGGGTCGCTGGAGCTCCCGGCCCGGTAGACGGTGAACAGCGCGATGCCCGACCAGCCGAGTCCGATGAGGATGCGGTTCGCGCCGGTCATGTTCGCGACGGCGAGGTTCGCGTCGTGACAGGCGGCGGCGACGGTCCCGTCCGCGGCGTTCTCTATCTCCCGGGTCGTGAAATCCGCGCAAGCCTGGGCCGTCGCACCGCCGTCACCGGCACCGAAGGCGTACAGTGCGTCGACCGCGTACTCGGGTGCGACCGCGAGCACCGCGAGCACCGCGATGGCGAACGCCCGGGGGACGTCCTTCTCGGCGGTCTCGGCACCCCACGCGAGCATGAACGACGCACCGAGTACCGAGAGTCCACTCACCGCGACTGTGCCGATGTGCGAAAGTCCAACCGCCCCTGGCCCCCCGAGTAGCTCCACACCGACCCACGGAGCCGTGAGCAGAGCGGCGAAGACGAGGGCGGCCAGCGGGTGCTGGAGCCGGTCCTTCAACATACCCCAACCGTTCGCTATAGCGCAAGTAACGCTTGTGGTTTCGGGAGCGCGACACCCCTGTCAGGCAGTTTCACGCGCGACGGTCCCACGGTGGCCGACCGACGAGACGGCGACGCATCACTTTTGTACCGAGTCGACGAACCCCCGGCCAGAGACATGTTCGAGCGACTTCTCATCGCGGTCGACGGAAGCGACTGTGCCACACGAGCGGCCCGCGCGGGCGTGGCGATGGCGGCGACGTACGGGGCGACGGTCGACGCCGTCACCGCGGTGCACGACGAACTCGACGAGGACGACGCGGGTCGCGTCCTCGAGGACGTCGAATCCATCGCCGAGGAGGCCGGCGTCACGGTCACGTCCCACGTCGTGCACGGCCGTCCCGCCAGGTCGGTCGTCTCCCTCGCCGACGAGATCGACGCCGACGCCGTCGTGGTCGGCCGCCACGGGCGGAGCGGCTTCCGGGAACGGCTCCTCGGGAGCGTCACCGAGCGCGTGCTCCGCCGCACCGAGCGGCCCGTCCTGACCGTCCCCACCGGTGACGGCCCGGTCGACGACTACACCGACGTCCTCCTCCCGACCGACGGGAGCGAGGCCGCCGCCGCGGCCGGCGCACCTGCGACCGACCTCGCCGGGACGTACGACGCGACGCTGCACGTCCTCGGCGTCGTCGACGTGGTCCGCGAGTCCGGCCCGTTCAGTGCCGGCGGCGTCGACCAGGCGTACATCGACCGTCTCCTCGATGCCGAACGCGAGGGCGTCGACGCGCTCGCCGACGACTGTGCCGACCTCGCCGGAGACGACCTGCCCATCGAGCGCGCGACCGTGACTGGTACCCCGAGCAAGGCCATCGTCGAGTACGTCGAGGACGAGGGGGTCGACCTCGTCGTCATGAGCTCCAGCGGCGAGTCGAGCCTCGCCGGCCAGCTGCTCGGGAGCACGACCGACCGTGTCCTGCGGACCATCGACGAGCCCGTGCTCGTCGTCCGTCCCTGAGGCCGACGGGACCGAGACGCGAACGCTGCCGCCCCCGGACGACTTTTCACCCACCGCCGCCTCGCACCGACCAATGCAGGTGTTCGGACTCGTCGGCAACCCGGTCGGTCACTCGCTCTCCCCGCCGATGCACGAGGCCGCGTACGCTGCCCGCGACATCGACGCCCGGTACGTCACCTTCGAGCCCACGCCGGCCGACCTGCCAGCCGCCATCGAGGGCGCGCGGGCACTCGGCGTCAGCGGGCTGAACGTCACCGTCCCGTACAAGGAACGCGTCCACGACCTCGTCGCCGTCGACGACCTCGCCGCACGCATCGGCGCGGTCAACACCGTCGACCTCTCCGGCGACGAGCCGACCGGCCACAACACCGACGCGGCCGGTGCCCGTCGCGCACTCGAAGCACAGGGCGAGGCCGATCTCGACGGGGCCGACGCCGTCGTCGTCGGCGCGGGCGGTGCCGGGCGTGCCGTCGCCCACGGCCTCGCCGACGCGGGCGCGACAGTCGCCATCGCGAACCGGACCGAGGAACGGGCCGTCGATCTCGCGAGCGACGTGGCCCACGCGACGGGCCACGGGCTCGACGCCCTCCACGACCTGCTCGCCGACGCGGCCATTCTCGTGAACGCGACCAGCGTCGGCATGGAGGAAGACGAGACACCGGTCCCCGCAGCCGCGCTCCACGCCGACCTCGTCGTCCTCGACGCGGTGTACGCACCGCTCGAGACACGGCTCCTCCGTGACGCCGCCACTGCCGGCGCGACGACGGTCGACGGTGCGTGGATGCTCCTGTATCAGGGAGCAGAGGCGTTCGAGCTGTGGACGGGGATGGCGGCACCCGTTGCCGCCATGGACGACGCGCTGCGGACACACCTCCGAGACGACAGGTAGCGGGTTTAAGTGGCACCGACAGCTACGTACCGCCAATGCCACTGCTCAAGAAGTTGAAGTCGCTCTTCGGACTCGACGACGGGTCGCAGCCGGAGTCCTCCCGTGACGTCGGCGTCACGGTCGAGAAGGAACGGCAGGCCGGTGCCACAGCCGAGTCGACCTCCAACGGTGACGACGACGGTTCGACCACGGCGCACGCGACCGACGAGCCGTCGGCCGAAGTGGCCGACGAACCGACCGAGGAGACGACCGAGTCGGAACCCGAGTCCGACGCGGACGACGGCGAGGACGAGGAGGAGTCAGCGCCCGTCAAGGAGATCAAGGGTATCGGTCCGGCCTACGCCGACCGCCTCGGCAGCGTCGGTATCGAGACCATCGCCGACCTCGCCGACGCCGACCCCGAGTCGGTCGCCGCGGAGACCGAGATCTCCGAGACCCGCGTCACCGAGTGGGTCAAGCGCGCGAAGGCGCGCAGCTAGGGACCGGAAGACGATTAGGCCCCCGCCGCTATCCTCATCGCATGACCACGCCCCACGTCGTGACGGACCGGAGTTCGTTCGTCGCGACTGCCGCCGACGCACCCGCCGACGTTCGGGTGCCCGTCGAGGTGACCGTCACCGTGGCAGACCCGTTCGACGCCTACCGGCGGGCGCGGACGGGGGAGTGGGACGCCTACCTCGAGACCACCGGTGGGCAGTCCGGCTGGGGCCACTTCGCGGTCGAGCCGGTCGACCGACTCACCGTCGCTCCCGACGCCCACGCGCTCGACGGTCCGTCGCCGTCGCTCGCCGCACTCGACGGCCTGCTCGACGGTGAGTCGCTCCGCCGTGGCGACTGCGACGTGCCGTACCCGTGTGGTGCCGTCGGCTGGCTCTCCTACGACATCGCCCGGGAGCTCGAGTCGCTCCCCGGTGATGCCACCGACGACCGGGGGCTCCCGCGGCTCCAGGTCGGCGTCTACGACCGGCTCGTTTCCTGGCGCGAGCCAGGCGACGGCGAGGACGAGACCACGCTCCGGATCACCGCCTGCCCCCGAAGCGGCGACGACCCCGACGCCGCCTTCGAGCGCGGCCGCCAGCGAGCCCTCGAACTCGCCAGGCGCGCGACCGACGGGGAACCCGTGTTCCCGGACCCACCGGTCGACACCGACCACGTGACCTTCCAGAGCGACTGTGGCCGGGACGCCTACGCCGACCGCGTCAGGACCGTCCAGCGATACGTCCACGACGGCGACACCTTCCAGGCGAACATCTCCCAGCGCCTCGTCGCCCCCGCGGCGGTCCACCCCGTCAGGGCGTACGACGCGGTCCGTCGGGTGAACCCCGCGCCGTACTCCGGACTCGTCGAGTTCCCGGGCGTCGACCTCGTCAGTGCGAGCCCCGAGCTGCTACTGGAACGCGACGGCGACCACGTCAGGACCGAACCCATCGCCGGGACCCGACCGCGCGGTGCGACCGCCGACGAGGACGCCGACCTCGAAGCCGACCTGACCGCGGACGAGAAGGAGCGCGCCGAGCACGCGATGCTGGTCGACCTCGAACGGAACGACCTCGGGAAGGTGTGCCGCTACGGCAGCGTCGACGTCGCCGAGTACCGCCGCGTCGACCGCTACGCGGAGGTCATGCACCTCGTCTCGAACGTCGTGGGGGAGCTCCGGCCGGACGCATCGCTCGCCGACGCCGTCGCCGCCGTCTTCCCCGGCGGCACCATCACCGGCGCGCCGAAGCCACGGACGATGGCCATCATCGACGAACTCGAGTCGACCCGTCGCGGGCCGTACACTGGTAGCATGGGCCTCTTCGGCTTCGACGGCCGCGCGACGCTCAACATCGTCATCCGGACGCTCGTCCGCCACGGCGACGAGTACCACCTTCGAGTCGGGGCCGGCATCGTCCACGACTCCGTGCCGGAGCGCGAGTACGCCGAGACGCTCGACAAGGCACGGGCACTCGTGACCGCCGTCGACGACGCGCTCGGCGACCGGGCCGCGATGACCGTCGCAGGCGAAGAGACGGCTGTGGGCGAGGAGGTGGACAGATGACGAGAGTGCTCGTGGTCGACAACTACGACTCGTTCGCCTACAACCTCGTGCAGTACGTCGGCGAACTCGCCGACGACGTTGTCGTCCGTCGGAACGACGCGATCGACGTCGACGGAATCCGCGAACTCGACCCCGACGGTGTCGTCGTCTCGCCGGGGCCGGGAACGCCGGCCGAGGCGGGCGTCTCAATCCCGATCTTCGCGGAGCTCGCGTACCCGACGCTCGGCGTCTGTCTGGGTCACCAGGCGCTCTGTGCGGCCAACGGCGCTCCGGTGGTGAACGCACCCGATGTCGTCCACGGGAAACCGTCCGTCATCCAGCACGACGGGACCGGCATCTTCACCGACCTGCCGGAGCGAATCCGGGTGGGGCGCTACCACTCGCTGGCGGTCGAGCGGGACGACCTCCCCGACGGTCTGGTCGAGACGGCGGCCACCGACGACGAGCGCGACGTGCTGATGGCGGTCCGGCACCGCGAACGGCCACACGTCGGCGTGCAGTTCCACCCGGAGAGCATCCTCACCGGCGAGGCGACCGAACGCGAGACGGGGCAGGCGCTCTCGCTCCGGATCGGGAGACAGCTCGTTGCCAACTTCCTCGACAGATGCAGTACCACGTAGACGGCGACCTCGTACCGGCCGGATCGGCGACCGTGGACGTCCGCGACCGCGGCTTCCAGTACGGCGACGCCGCGTTCGAGACGATGCGGGCCTACGGCGGCTCCGTCTTCGAACTCGACGCACACCTCGACCGGCTGGAGACGACCTGCGACGCGCTCTCGCTGGACCACGGGCTCGGGGCGGACGACCTCCGCGAGCGGATCGACGAGACACTCGCGGCCAACGACCTCGACGACGCCTACGTCAAGCTCTCCGTGACGCGGGGCGTCCAGCCCGGGACCCTGACGGCCCAGTCGGAGGTGGACCCGACGGTGGTCATCATCGTCAAGCCGCTGCCGCGGGGCGGCGTCGGCAGCACCCCTGTCTGGGACGACCACGCCGTCGTCCAGACCACGAAGACGCGCAAGCCGCCGGCGAGCGCACTGCCACCGGGCGCGAAGACCCACAACTACCTCAACGGCATCCTCGCCCGGAACGAACTCCTCTCCGAGTCGGACGAGGCACTGCTCCGGGACAGCGACGGCTTCGTCGCGGAGGGCGCGGCGAGCAACCTGTTCTTCGTCACCGACAGCGGGCTGCACACGCCGACGGCGGAGCTGCCGCTGCTGCCGGGCATCACGCGCTCGGTCGTCGTCGATCTCGCACGGGAGGAGGGCATCCCGGTGCTGCAGGGCCGGTACGAACCGAGCGAGGTCCGTGAGGCCGACGAGGTGTTCCTCACGAACACGACGTGGGAGCTGCGGCCGGTCGCGACCGTCGACGGCATCGACGTGGGTAGCGGGCCGGTGACGACGCTGCTGGGGCGGCGGTTCGACGCGCTGGTCGAGCGTCGCCACTACGGCGACGAACGGCTCTCATCCGTGGAGGGCGAGGACGATGCGCCGTCCAGCGACTCGTCCGCGGAGTAGGGCAAGCAGGCGACGCGGTCGTTCGCGCGGCGGTGCGTCACGCACCCGCCTCGGCCGCCGCGCGTCGCGTGGTCAGGGCACGCCGCCACTGGCCCCGTCTTCGTACTTAAACACCGCCGACGTCGGTGCGCTCGACCCCCGATACCTCGAGGACGAGGTCCGCGCCGTAGGCGGTCGAGGGTGTCTGGAATCCCGCCGGCGCATCGCCGTCGAGTGCGCGTTTCGCGGTGAGCAGTGCCGTGTCGCGGGTCAGTGCGTACGGGTTCGGCGTCCGGAGTCGTGAGACGACACGGTCCGTGCCGTCGGTCGCCTCGCCCCAGATCTCGCCGGAACCCTGGTCGAGCTGCTGCTCGTCGGGACCGTCGACGCGGCGGTCGACGAGCCACTTGAGGAGTTTCTGGACGGGACCAGTCGCAAGGAGCGGGAGCAGTTTGCGGAACCGACGGAGGCGAGCGACCGTCTTCGGGTGCGTCTCGGAGTAGACCGTGACGTTCGGGATGCCCGTCGAGTGGTACGCGGTCACCACGTCGCCCCAGGGGATGGCCATCGCAGTGCGCTCGCCGTAGCTGAACGGTATCTCGCGGTCGTCGTGGGCGGTCGGTACGCGGACGAGCTCGCCGTCGTGGCGGACGACGCCGTCCTCGCCGATGTTCTCGACCATCGTCATCGCCGTCCCCCGGGAGGTCCCACCCATCCCCCCGAGGGCGAGCGATAGGTCCGTCGCCGATGGGAGCCGGTCGTGGAGGTGCGCGGCGAGGCAGTCGGAGGGGACCACGTCGAATCCGACGCCGGGGAGGAGCATGACCCCCGCGTCGGTCGCGTGTCCGTCGCGCTCGGCGATCTCACGGAACACCTGCCACTCGCCCGTGATGTCGAGGTAGTGGACCCCGGTCGTGAGACAGGCCTCGACGAACGGCTCGGCGGTGTGAACGAACGGGCCGGCGCAGTTCAACACCACGTCGACGCCCTCCAGGTAGTCCGCGACCGTCGCGGGGTTCTCGGCTTCGAAGACGCGCTCTCGGCAGTCGAGCGCCTCGGCCTGTTCCTCGACCCGCTCTCGCGACCGGCCGGCGAGAATCGGGTCCAGTCCCTCCGCGACCGCCGTCTCGGCGACGAGTGCGCCGGTGTAGCCGTACGAGCCGTAGACGAGGAGTTCGCTCATAGATACCACGGCGCGCGCCGGGAGCATAAAGTCCGGCGGAGACCGTGGCGTTCAAACCGGCCGCGGGGGAACTGAAGTGCGATGGACGAAGCACGCCGCATCGCGCCGGTCGAGGAGGTGCCGACCGAGTCGACACTGCTGTTCACCGTCAGAGCGCGGGACGACGGCGAGGAGCGCGAGGCCATCCTCCACCACCGCGACGACGGTGTCGTCGCCTGGCTCAACTACTGCCAGCACCTCACCCACATCAAGATCGACAAGGGCTCGGGTGCGCCGATGCGAGGCGACGAGCTCGTCTGTGCGAACCACGGCGCGATGTTCGAGTCGGACACCGGCCTGTGCACCTACGGACCGTGCGAGGGTGCGTACCTCAACGCGCTCGACGTGACCGTCGCCGACGGGGCGGTGTACCTCACCGATGGGGACCACGAACTCGTCGGCCTCGGCGGCGTCGAGGCGGACGGACCCGCCGACCTGACCTCGACCTCGAACGTCGAGTTCTGACCGGTCTGACCGCCGGTTCTCGTCGGTTCGGGGCGGCCACAAGAAACTTTACTGGTACCCGATACCGTACTGGTGCGGTCGTGGTCTCGACCATTCCAACTCCCCCCTTTCCCCCCTTTCTGACCGTTCCCGACCGATTCGCTAGCGGACGGTGAACGTCGGCTCTGCGACGGACTCGCTCTTGCACTCCGGGCAGCGCGACGGTCTGTTGAGCAGGTCGTCGAAGTCGGTGAACCCGCAGTCCCGACACTCCGGCGGCGCGACGAGCAGCTCCTCGTCGGTCGGCCCGAGCGACTGGGAGATGTGCTCGACGTGGCGGAGCGCCGCGCCCGCTGTCACGTCGAACTCCGTCGCCAGCACGCTCGGCGTGGCCGCGTCCGCACGGAGTCGGTCGGTGATGCGCTGTCGCGTCGTCTCGTCTGCTTCACGCATACCGTGCACTCGGCACCGCCCGGATAAACGTCTTTTCGGGCGCACCCCTCACCGAGAAAGACAAAGGACTTACTGCCGGCTACAGAAACCGGGGGTATGAAAGCAGTCGTCCTTGCTGGCGGGTACGCGACGCGTCTCTGGCCGATCACGAAGCATCGGCCGAAGATGTTCCTCCCGGTCGGTGACTCGACGGTCATCGACCAGATCTTCGAGGAGCTCGAACGGGACGACCGCGTCGACGAGGTGTTCGTCAGCACGAACGAGCGCTTCGCCGGCGAGTTCGAGACACACCTCGCCGAGAGCGAGTTCGAGAAGCCGACGCTCTCGGTCGAGGAGACCACGGAGGAGGACGAGAAGTTCGGCGTCATCGGCGCGCTCGCCCAGCTCGTCGACCGCGAGGGCGTCGACGACGACCTGCTCGTCATCGCCGGGGACAACCTCATCAGCTTCGACGTGAGCGAGTTCGTCGACTTCTTCCAGTCGAAGGACGCCCCGACCATCGCCGCCTACGACGTCGGCTCGAAGGAGCGCGCGAAGTCCTACGGCCTCGTCGACCTCGAGGGCGACCGCGTCGTCGACTTCCAGGAGAAACCCGACGACCCCAAGAGCACGCTCGTCTCCATCGCCTGCTACGGCTTCACCGCCGAGTCCGTCGGCCTGCTGGAGGAGTACCTGGCGGGGGACAACAACCCCGACGAGCCGGGCTGGTTCGTCCAGTGGCTCCAGGCCCGCCAGCCGACCTACGCCTTCACCTTCGAGGGCGCGTGGTTCGACATCGGCACACCGGAGTCGTACCTCGACGCCGTCGCGTGGTACCTCGACGGCGAGAACCACGTCGCCGAGTCCGCGACCCTCTCCGGTACCACCCTCGGCAAGAACGTCCACATCATGGGCGACGCCGAACTCGTCGACAGTCACGTCGACAGCTCCGTCGTCTTCCCGGATGCGACCATCGTCGAGTCGGACATCCGCAACTCCATTATCGACGAGGAGACCCACCTCGACAACCTCGACCTCGCCGGCGCGCTCATCGGCGCGCACACGAAGATCACGAACGGGCACTGAGTCGCGCCGGGCGAACGCCTATCCCCTGTCGGCCCCCTCGAGTTCGAAACCGAACGGTGGTTCGGGAACGTGCTCGAAGTCCGACCAGTCGTAATGGTTCGAGGTCTGTGTGATGACCGACGCGGTCGACCCGTCGACGTCGAAAATAATCACGACTCGTTTGAAATTCTCGGCCTGTCCGGACTGTACCGTCCGAAGGTAGTACTGGCCGTCGCTGTTTCGAAATAACTCTCCCTCGAGCGCGCTGAGCTTCGTCCGAATCGCGTCGACGCCGTAGTAACGGCCGACTTTCGACCGGGCCTGAAGCGATACTTCGACCTTCTCGATCACGACTGGGCCCACGTAACCAGGCCCGCCAGCGACAAAACCTCTTAGGCCACTACGCCAGCCGTGCGTCCGTAATCTCGATGTGCCCTCTCGTCCCCTCCCACACCGTCTCGTACGCCAGTTCGATGGCGCGGTCCATGTGCGGGCCGTCCGTCACGAACGTCTCGAACTCGCCACCTTCGCCGAGGACGTGCACGCCGTATTCGTCGTTGAGTTCCTGTAGCTCCGCGAACGCCTCGGCGTCGAGCGTACGCCCGAGCCAGGACTCGTCGAGCCCCCCCGCCGCGACCTGCAGGATGGTGATCTCGAAGCCGGCGTCGAGCATCGCCTCGGCGAGTTCGACGGGGGCCTCCTGCCAGAGCGGCGCGAACACGTCGCAGCCGAGCCGGTCGGCCATCGCCTGGATGCGCGAGGTCTGGAACTCGCTCTCGACCGCACCTGCGGTGACGCCGGCGAGGCCGCCGTCGAGGTCGTCGGCGAGGTCGGTCAGTGCGACCTCGAGCGGTTCGAGCTCGGCATCACCCTGCTCGCCGGCGTCCTCGGCACTGGCGGCGTCGAAGTCCTCGGGCGAGACGTTCACGTGCTCGATGCCGATGCTCTCGGCGGCCAGCGCGGTGAGCTCGGTCGCCGGGACGTGGTACATGTAGGAGTCGCCCTCGGGGTGGACCGTCAGCAGGTGCGAGACGGGCAGGTCCACCTCGAGCGCGCGGTAGACCGCCCACGAGGAGTCCTTCCCGCCGGAGAACAGCCCCACCCACGAGCCGGTGTCGGTCATACCCACCGTAGCGGCCGGGTGGGTAAACCAGCTACGAACCGTGTTCGAGCTCGGCCTCGGCCTCGTCGACGGCGTTGCTCGAAAGCACCGAGGCGACGCGCACGCCGACGAGCGCGAGGAGGACCGCGGCGACGACGTACACGGCGAGGCGCTCGCCCGCACTGAGGACGAACGGCCCCAGCGAACTCGCGCCGACAGCCAGTTCGGGGAGCCGGACGGAGCCGATGTACGCCGCGCGCTCGAGGAAGTACGCCGCGAAGCCGCGGACGACCAGCCCGACCGACACGAGGAGGAACGGGATGTTGATGGTCGCCCGCGGCACCTCCTCGGAGCCGATGGCCTCGTCGAGCAGCCGGCCGACGCTCGCGGTGACGCCCGCCCCCGCTAGCCACGGGACGGCGTCGAAGACGAACTGCATGGTCGGGATGACGACGCCCTCGGCGTTCTCCAGGTCCGAGACGGCGAGCGCGCCGACGAACAACCCGACCATCGTCAGTCCCGCCGCGACGACGTAGGTGACGACGGAGACGTTGCCGGAGTAGAGCGCGGTCTGGGTGCGCTGGGCGATGTCCTTCGTCACGTCGTCGACGGCGAACCCCTTGTACAGCAGGAACAGCCCGACGACGGCGGTGATGGTCGCCGCGCCGACGGCGGGCCCCCGCCAGAGCGCGAGCACCGGGAACGCGACGAGCGCGACGCCCAGCGGCACGAGCACGGTCTGTCTGAGCTCCTCGTCGGCGAGGAACTGCTTCAGCAGGTAGTACGTCGATTCGATGTCCCGGGCCTGCCTGACGACGACGCGGTCGACGCTGTCGACGCGGAGTCGCGACTCGACGACCGGGACGAGCCGTTCGTCCTCCGCGCTGTCGATGACGACGATCGCGGACTCGATGTCGTGGGTCTCCAGCAGTCCGTCGAGCTGCTGGCCGACGGCGCGGTCGGCACCGACGACCGACTCGCTCGCCCCCGAGACGACCGCCACGACCGTCTCCTCGTCGGCGTCACGGAGGTCACGGGCGACGCGGAGGGTCTCCAGCAGCGTGTTGACGCTCGAGTCCTCGGGGTCGGCGAGCCCGACGTCGGTGACCAGCGACCGAACGGCCTCCCAGCCAACGACCGGCGTCTTCAGCCCCGTCTTCCGCCCGATATCGTCGGTGCGGTCGACGCAGACGACCAGGGTAGCCACTACGTGTAGCGACACACGATGGGAATAAAAATCTGCCTCCCGTTACAGCTTCAGTTCGACCTCGTCGTCGCCGCCGAGGACGCTCGCGACGCCCGCGCCAGCGGCGTACGCGACCCGCGTGGCACCGAGCATCGTCCGGGCCCGGAGGCGGCGGTGCGGCCGGAACTCCTCGACGCTGACCGACTCTCCGAGCAGCGACTCGACGTGGGCCTCCACGTCGTCTCTCGTGCCGAGGTCGTCGACGAGCCCGAGTTCGTGTGCGTCCCTGCCGAGGTACACCCGCGCCTCGGTGTCCCGCACCAGCTCGTCGTCGAGGTCCCGACCCTCGGCGACCACGTCCACGAACTCGTCGTACCAGCTGTCGACGAGCCCCTGGAGGTACTCGCGGTCGTCGGCGGTGAACTCCTCGAACGGCGAGCCCGCGTTCTTGTACTCGCCGGCGGTCAGCTCGTTGTAGTCGACGCCGACCCGGTCGCCCAGCTCCTTGAGGTTCAGGTTGCCCATACGAACCCCGATGCTCCCGACGAGCGTCCCGTCGCGCGCCCACAGCTCGTCGCAGCCGCTCGCGATCCAGTAGCCGCCGCTGGCACAGAGGTCGTTCGAGTACGCCACGGTCGGCCCGTCGAAGCGCTCGGCCGCGAGCCGGATGTCGTCGCTCGGGATCACCTCGCCGCCGGGCGTGTTCAGCTTCACGAGCAGCGCGTCGACCGCGCTGTCGTCGTCCGCGCGGTCGATCTGCTCGACGATCTCGTCGGCGGTCGCCCCGCCCGGCGGGCTGACCAGCGAGCCGCCGCCGTCGCGGGTTATCGGTCCCTCGACGGCGACCTCGGCGACGTTGTACGCCGGGAACGCGTTCCGGGCGAAGCGCCCCGAGACGACCGCGAACGCCAGCGCCGTCGCCAGCGTCAGCAGTACCTCCACGGTCCCGAACCCCGTGTCCGGGAGGACCTGGAACAGGAACAGGCCGACCAGCACGCCGAACACCGTCCCGAGGACCGTCACGACCAGCCGTCCGAGCCGCGTCGTTGCACTCATGGGCCTCACTTGGGCCAATCGGGTCAAAGCCGTTGTGCCGTCTCCGGCCCGTCGGCTCCCGGCTGGCTTCCCACCACCGGTGACGGCGAGAACGCGGGAGCTTTCTGGGCGGTATCGGCTCCAGCGACCCCCACGACCGGCGGGGGTCCCTGGCTGTTCTCCTCCGTAGTCCCGTCGCTCGAAATAGAACGAAGCAGCAGCTACGGACTCGAAAAATAACGCGAAAGTAGACCGCAGAACTACGAAACCGACCTCAGAGACGGCCCGCCTTCTGCAGCTTCATGAGGTCCTCGGTGTCGAGGGTCTCGCCCTCCTTGAAGCGCTGGTAGATCTCCTCGGCCTCCTCCTCGGCCTCCTTGCGCTTCTGGTCGCGGCTGGACTGCTTCTGCTCTTCCTCCTGCTTGTCGAGCTCGCGCAGGCGCTTCTGGACGCGGACGAAGTCCTCGTGGTGGCGGTCGGCCGCCTCCTGGGCCTCGACGAACTTCTCGTGCATCTCGTCGGCCTCGTCACGGATGTCGTCGGCCTCGCGGTAGGCCTCGATCATCTGGTTGTGGTGCTCCTGGGCCTTGTCCGCGAGCTCCGTGACCTTCTGGTGATGGGTCGACGCCTCGGAGCGGACCTCCTCGGCCTCCTCGACGAGGTCGTCGAGGTCGTCGTTGTCGCCCATCTTCTCCTTGCGCGACTGGTACTCCTCGCGCTTGGCCTCGATCTTCTCGATGAGCTCCTTCTCCTCCTCGGACGAGAGCACCTCGGTCTGCTGCTTGAACTCGAGGTCCTCGATCTCGGACTCGAGCTGCTCAAGGTCCTTGCCGTCGTCGAGCTCGAGGTCGGACTTCATCTCCTCGACCTTGTCGAAGAGCTCGTTGGCCTCGGCGTTCAGCTCGTTGCGCTTCTGCTTGTGCTCCTGGACCAGCTCGTTGAGCTCGTCGCGCTTCTCGCGGTGCTCCTGTGCTTCGTCGACCTTCTCGCGAGTCTTCGCGTTGAGGTCGTCGCGCTCGGAGGCGCGCTCAGAAGCCATCTGGTTGAGGTCGTTACGTCGGTCCCGAAGCTGCCCTGCGAGCTTGATCAGCTGTCCTTTGGATTTGTTCTGCAGGTCGTCTTCGGTGAGTTCTACGTTCTTGGATGTCTCTATCGATTCTGCCATGGTTGTATTCGTACCTCGATTCCGTCCCGCACCGGAGGGTAGGCATCGCTGTCGACTGCTGACGTCGCGGTGATAAGGTTCCGTGTCATTCTGGTCGGCGTGCGATGCTACCGGAACACCGGTGGCGTTCTGGTATCAACTACTACCACCTTGTGTAATTTAAATCTGCCGATTGAGAGAACTGCCGAAATCGGGGGACGGAGCCGAGAACGACCGTGTAAACGACTACCAAACCAGTCGTTCACAGGTTATAAACGGTATCGATTTACTACGGCCGTAGTTCCAGTTTCGAGCGTCAGCTCGACGGCCGTCGCGTCGGCGGGCACTGCAACCTCGCCCGCACCGACGCTGTCGAACGCCGGTGCCGCGACCGACACCGCGTCACCTGCCTCGGACCCACCCGCCTCCAGGCCGTCGAACGACCAGCGGACGGTCCCCTCGACCTGCGCCGGCGCGTCGTTGAGCAGCCGAACCTCCACCCGACTCCCGGGGGCGGGAACCTCGCAGAGCACCGGCACCACCGGCCGGAGGGAGGTCGCCAGCGCGTCGAAGGCCGGCTTCGCCTCCCCGTCGACGCCCAGCACGCCCATCCCACCGCCGGCGTCGGTGTCGCGCAGGCAGAAGCCGGCGAGCACGTCGGCCCCCTGAAGCCGGAGCGTCTCGGCCACGCGCTTGAGAATCCGCGCCTGGGTCACCTGCGAGGCAGCTGTATCGGCGCTCCCGACGACGGTGTCGTGGACCCCGCGGTCGAGCCCCGCCGGCTCCGCTCCCGACGCCGTCAGGGAGCCAGCGCCGAACTCGGTGACAACGCGGGTCAGCTCGGGCACGGTCGCACAGAGCCAGTCCACCGCGTCCGCGTCGCCGAACGTCCACCCCGGGTAGAGGTGCGCCGCATCGGGACCGATGCCGGGCTGACCACACACCGGGAACACCGGCCGGTCGGCGGGCAGCGCGTGGGCGATCCCCTCGGCCGTCGGCCGTGCATCGGTCTCCCCGCCGACGCGCCGCCGGAACCGCAGGCGGTCCATGCGACCCCCGCCCATCCGGGCGTCGAACGGTGTCTCCGGGTCGTCGTGGACGCCGAACAGTGCCACCGACGGGTGGTGGTCCACCGTGCTCGCGAGCGTTCGCGCGACCGCCCGCCCACGCTCCGGGTCCACGCGCACGTCGCCGGACAGCGGGCAGTCCTGCCAGACCAGCACGCCCGCCTCGTCCGCCGCATCGTACAGCTCCGGCGGCGCGACGTGGGCGTGCAGCCGCGCGAGCGTGAACCCCGCCTCGTCGACCCGCTCGAAGTCCGCCAGCAGGTCGTCGCTCGGGAGCAGGTTCACCCCGCGTGCCCGCACCCGCTCGCCGTTCACGCGGAGGCCATCGTCGGTACCGAAATCCACCGTCCGAAGCGCCGTCGTCGTCGTGATCTCGTGGTCGCGGAACTTCGCCCGCACGACGTACCGGTGCTGGTCGCCGTGGTTCCGCGGCCACCACAGCGACGGCTCCCGGAGCGCCAGCGTCCGCGTCACCGTGATCCGCTCGCCGGCCCCGGCCGCGACCTGCTCGCGCTCCATCGCCCCGCCGCCGCGGAACCCCTCCGGCCGCAGCGACAGCGTCACCGGCTCCGCGACCGGCTCCGCCGCGTCCACCGACACCGCCACGTCGATGGCCCCGCCGTCGTCCGTGAGCCGCGGGTTCACCACGAGGTCGCGCAGGAACGCCGGCGGTCGCAGCCGCAGGTGGATGCCCCACCAGATGCCGGGCACCGCCAGCGCGTCGCGCACGTGGTCGGTCTCGTACACCCCGCCGAAGCCGTCCGCGGGTCGGTGACACTCCACCACGAGTTCGTTCTCCGCCGCCGGCTCGAACTCGAACCTGGCCGGGACGAAGTACTCGCGATGGCTCCCGAGCAGCTCGCCGTTCAACCACACGCGAGCGTGGCCGTACAGCCCTTGGAACTCGAGCAGCGCGCGCTGCGCCGCCGTCGACCGTGGATCCGCGAACGTGAGCCGGTAGGCGACCGCGTCCGCGCCCGCGAACCGCGCCGGCCGCCCCGGCATCGACACAGACTCCCACGACTGCACCTCGGGCGGCCCGTCGCCGACCGTGTCGGCGAGCACGCGACCGCCTTCCCACTGGCTCGACATACGAGCGCAATCACCGACCGCGACGAGGAAAGGTCTTCGGCCGGTTCCGTCGGCGTCCGGTGTGTTTCCACCTCCCTCGAACTGGAGCGGGAGCCGCAGCTCCGAGAGCAAACCTGAAACGACCCCACCCCGCTCCCGTCCGGCATCCGTTTCACTTTCACTTTCACCGAGGGGTTGGCTGCGGTTCATAAGGGATGCCGACGCAGTAGGAGGTATGCTCGACCAGCTCACGGCCGCCTGCGAAGGCTGCAACCGCCCGCTCGATGGAGACCGGTTGATGCTCACCATGCGGACCGACGCGGGCACCCGTCGCGCCTACGAGTGCGGCTGCGGGGCGGTCACCGTCACCGTCGTCCGCGAGGATTAAGGCCACCCGTCGGATACGGCGGCCCATGGAGGAGGTCATCCACGCCCGCGGCCACGCGAACGTCACCGCCGAGCACGCCAGCACGTTCGAGGTGACGACCGACGACTACCTCACGCCGGCGGGCGACTGCATCCTCGCCGTGGACGCCGACCGCGCCCCCGCCGACTTCGACGACGCGTTCGTCGCGGCCTGCCGCGAACCCGGCGCGACCATCACCTGCACCGTCGAGGCCGGTGGCCACGCGGACACCGCCATCGGCGTCGGCCACCCCGACCTCGCGTTCGACAGCGGGCGCAGCATGGTCGGACGCACCTCCGACTACGTCGACGACCGGACCGTCATGCTCGCGAGCAGCATCTCCGCGGCCGGCTTCGACCGCGATCTCGTCGCCGCGCTGGCAGCGGGTGCCGACGTGACCGTGACGCTGGCCGTGGAGTGACGCAGTCTCCCGACCGAACCTTTATTTCGAGGAGAGATACAGTAATATACATGCTCACGGGGTCGTCCGCCGTGCTCGTGGTGAACGTCCTCGCACTCGTCCTCTTCGGGCCGTTTCTGACGTTGGCGCACGAACTCGGGCACGCGATCACGGGCCTCCTCGTCACCGACCGGGGCTGGACGGCCGTGGTCGGCGACACCGCCGGGTACCGACTCTCCGTCGGCTCGCGGTTGACGGTCGTCTTCGCACCGGGCGCGTTCCGGACGCCGTGGTTCGGATTCGTCCGGTGTGACGGCGACACCGCGCTGTCCAGACGGGCGACCGTGGCGGTCAACCTCGCCGGGCCGCTGGTGAGCGCCGTCGCCGCCGTCGGACTGTTCGCCGCGGCGTCGGCCACCGACTGGTGGGTCGGGGACGCCGTGTTCGTCCCGCTGGTGCTGTGGCAGGCGTTCACCGTCGCCGCGACGCTCGCCCCCGTTCGCTACCCCGCCGGCTGGGGTGGCTACGGCGGGATGGAGAGCGACGGCCGCCGCATCGTCCGCGCCATCCGAAGGGAGCCCGGGGACTGAGGTCTCCGCTCTCGTTCCCGCGTCGAATCCTACTTGCCCCCGTCGTCCCAACGTCGAGCCATGTCAGACGACGAACCCGACGTCAACATCTCCGGCGGCGACGACGGCGGTGGCGTGGCCGCCGAGTTCACCCCCGGAGAGGCCGCGACCCGCGCCGAGACCGTGGTCGACCGCCTCGGCGAGCTGTACTGGCAGAAGACCTACGGCGGCAAGGACGGCTTCGAGTGCCTCGTCCGCACCATCCTCAGCCAGAACACGAGCGACGTCGCGAGCCAGCCCGCCCACGACGACCTGATGGCCAGCTACGGCCCGGTCGAGGACCTCGCGGCCAACCTCGCCGACGCGACCCACGACGAGCTCGCCGAGACCATCTCCTCGGCCGGCCTCTACAACCAGAAGAGCGAGGTCATCCGCGACGCCGCCGCGTGGGTGCTCTCGGAGTTCGGCTCCACCGAATCGTTCGACGAGTTCGTCGCGGCGGGCGACCCCGACGAGGTGCGCGAGACGCTGCTGTCGGTCTCCGGCGTCGGCCCGAAGACGGCGGACTGCGTGCTGCTGTTCGCGGGCGGACAGGGCGGCGTCTTTCCCGTCGACACGCACGTCCACCGCATCGCACGTCGGATGGGTCTCGCACCCGCCGACGCCGACCACGAGGGGGTCCGGGAGGCGCTGGAGGCCGCCGTCCCGGCCGAGAAGTGTGGATTCGGGCATACTGCGATGATCCAGTTCGGCCGCGAGTACTGCACTGCGCGCAAGCCGGCGTGTCTGGACGACCCCGAGGCCTGCCCGCTCGCGGACCAGTGCGAACAGGTCGGCGTGTATCCCGAGACGGGCGAGGTCGTCGACCCGGCGGACGCGGCCGAAGCCGACTGAACGGGCGCGAGCGTCGCTGGCACCAACAGTTTTCCCCATCCCCAGAGAAGCAGGGGCGTGAACGTCGAACCAGTCACGCTGGAGGGGGAGTACGTGCGGCTGGAGCCCCTGTCCGCCGACGAGCACCTCGACGACCTGATCGCCGCCGGGAACGACGAGGCCATCTTTCGGTGGTTCGGAACGCAACACGCCGGACCCGAGGTGATGCGGAAGTTCGTCGCCGACGCCGTGGAAGCGCAGGCGAAGGGCGACCAGCTCCCGTTCGCGACCGTGCGACAGGACACCGGCGAGGCCATCGGCTCGACCCGCTTCGGCAACATCCGGCACGAGAACCGCTCCGTCGAGATCGGCTGGACGTGGCTCACCCCCGACGAGCAGCGGACGCCGGCCAACACCGAGGCGAAGCTCCTGCAACTCCGGCACGCGTTCGAGCAGTGGGGCTGCGTCCGCGTCGAATTCGAGACGGCGGCCGCGAACGAACCGGCGCGAGCGGCGCTCGAACGAATCGGGGCCGTCGAGGAGGGCATCCTCCGCAAGCACATGCTCGTCCAGGGCGAGCCGCAGGACAGCGCCTTCTTCAGCATCGTCGATTCGGAGTGGCCCGACGTGGAGCGCGACCTGACGGCGAAGCTGGACCGGTGAGAGCCGCGGCTGCTACAGCGTGTCCAGCACGCCGAGCACGCGCTCCTCGTTCTCGCGCCCGGGGTCGTGCTCGCTGCCGTCGCGGTCCGACTCCAGGTGGTCGTCGACGGCGGCCTGCATCGCCTCGTCCACGGGCGTCGACTCCCAGCCCAGCGCGGCCAGCTTGTTCGTGTCGAGCACGTGCGGGTAGTCGCGGTAGAGGATGTAGTCGTCGAGCGAGAGGTCGCCGATTCCCAGCTCGCGCTCGGAGGCGTGGACGACCTCCACGTCGGTGTCGAGACTGTCCGCGATGAGCTCGACCATCTCCTCCAGCGTGACCATCCGGCGGTCGCCGACGTTGTACGCCTCGCCGGCCGCGCCCTCCTCGGCGACGACCCGGAGGGCACTCGCGACGTCCTCGACGTACGCCCGGTGCCAGACGTTCGTGCCGTCGCCGGGGACGACGACGCGGTCGTCGTTCCGCACGCGGTCGATCCAGAAGTCCAGGCGCTCCGTGTAGTCGTGCGGCCCGTAGACGATGCAGGGCCGGACGGCCATCGCGTTCACACCGTCCTCGGCAGCCGCGAACACCGCCCGGTCGCCCTCGGCCTTCCGCGGGCCGTAGCTCTCCTGGGAGTCGTCTTTCGCCTGCGCCTCGGTGCAGTCACAGAGCGCGGTCTCGTCCTCCCGCTTCGGCATGACCTCCGCACCGTAGGCCGAGCCCGAGGAGATGTAGACGTAGGCGTCCACGTCGTCGAAGATTCGACAGGCGGTGCGAACGTCGCGCGGGTGGTACGCCACGCAGTCGACGACGACGTCGGGCTCGACCTCGCGCGCCGCGCCGGCGAGCTCGGCGTCGTCGGTCCGGTCGCCCTGCACGTGGGCGACGCGGTCGTCGTCCGCGAACGGGTTCTCGTGGTTCCCGCGGTTGAAGGTCGTGACCTCGTAGCCGTGGTCGATGAACTCCTCGACCGCGTGGCGACCGATGAACCGCGTCCCGCCGATGATGAGTGCCGTCTCCATGTGCTGTGGGTGGGTCGGTCCGGGGATGAACGTGATGATTCCGGGTCCGAGTTACGGGGTGCTCCGCTGGTCGCGTCACGAACAGCACGAAGGGACGGAGACGAGTCGCCTCGACCGCTAGTCGTCGCTCGACGCGAACCCGGTCTGTCCCACACCCACGTCGACGGACGCGCTCTCGGGCAGCTCCTCGCGCACGTCGGCGGCGTCCTCCTCGGTGAGCACGCGCTCGTAGGCGTCGGGCATGACCTTCACGAACGAGTCGAGCGCGGCGTCCCAGTTCGCCAGGAGCTCGCGGCCGCGCTCGGAGTCGGTGTAGGCGACGTGGTTCTCGACGAGGCGGCGGAGCATCGCGCGGTCGCGCTCGTCGAGATCGCGCTCGAGGTGGACCATCCCGGTGTTCAGGTCGCCCTCGAGCGAGTCGTCCTCGTCGAGCACGTAGGCGATGCCGCCGGACATCCCGGCGGCGAAGTTCTTCCCGGTGCCGCCGAGGACGGCGACGACGCCGCCGGTCATGTACTCGCAGCCGTGGTCGCCGACGCCCTCGACGACGGCGGTCGCGCCGGAGTTGCGCACCGCGAAGCGCTCGCCGGCCATGCCGTTGACGTAGCACTCGCCGTCGGTCGAGCCGTACAGCGCGACGTTGCCGACCGCGACGTTCTCGGCGGGGTCGAAGCCGGCGTCTGCGGGCGTCTCGACGGCGATACGCCCGCCGGAGAGCCCCTTGCCGACGTGGTCGTTCGCGCCGCCGACGAGGTGGAGCGCGACGCCCGAGGCGAGGAACGCGCCGAAGGACTGCCCGGCGGTGCCCCGGAGCGAGACGTTGACCGTGCCGTCGGGCAGGCCGGCCTCGCCGTACTCGCTGGCGATGGCGTTCGAGAGGATGGCCCCGACGGTCCGGTCGGTGTTCGACACCTCGGTGGCGATGCCGACGGGCTGACCGCGGTCGAGCGCGGGTTCGGCCCCTTCGAGCAGCTCGTAGTCGAGGTGGCCGTCGAGCTCGTGGTCCTGCTCGCGGACCTTCCGGCGCGGGCCGTCGCCCACGTCGGCGAGGACGGCGGAGAGGTCGACCTTCCCGGCCTTCGGGTGGTCGGAGTCGCGCTGGCGCAGGCAGTCGACCCGGCCGACCATCTCGTCGACGGTCTCGAAGCCGAGCTCGGCCATGATCTCGCGGAGCTCCTGGACGACGAACGTGACGTAGTTGATGACGTGGTCGGGCGTGCCCGGGAACCGTGCTCGGAGGTCCTCGCGCTGGGTGGCGACGCCGACCGGGCAGGTGTTCTTGTGGCACTGGCGGGCCATCACGCAGCCGCCGGTGACGAGTGCCGCGGTGCCGAAGATGTACTCCTCGGCACCGAGGAGGGCGGCGACGGCGACGTCGCGACCCGTCTTCAGGCCGCCGTCGGCGGAGAGCCGGACGCGGTCGCGCAGGCCGGTCCGCCGGAGCGTCTGGTTCGCCTCGGCGAGCCCGAGCTCCCACGGCAGGCCGGCGTTCTTGATGGACGTGCGCGGCGACGCGCCGGTCCCGCCGGAGTGACCGGAGATGTGGACGACGTCGGCGTTCGCCTTGGCGACGCCGGCGGCGATGGTGCCGATGCCGGCCTCGGAGACGAGCTTGACGTTGATGTCCGCGTCGGGACTCGACGCCTTCAGGTCGTAGATGAGCTGCTTGAGGTCCTCGATGGAGTAGATGTCGTGCAGCGGCGGCGGCGAGATGAGCCCGACGCCGGCGGTCGACTTGCGGACGTGGGCGATCATCTCGTTGACCTTCTCGCCGGGGAGGTGCCCGCCCTCGCCCGGCTTCGAACCCTGGGCCATCTTGATCTGCAGCTCGTCGGCGCTGGCGAGGTACGTCGCGGTGACGCCGAAGCGCCCCGAGGCGACCTGCTTCACCGAGCACTCCTTCTCGGTGTCGAAGCGCTCCGGGGGCTCGCCGCCCTCGCCGGTGTTGGCCTTGCCGCCGATGCGGTTCATCGCGACGGCGTTGTTCTCGTGGGCTTCCGGGGAGAGGCTCCCGAGGCTCATCGCGGCCGTCGAGATGCGCCCGACGATGTCCGAGACCGGCTCCACGTCCTCGATGGGGATGGACTCGCGGTCGCTGTCGAACTCGAGCAGCCCGCGCAGGGTCTGGAGCTGCTCGTTCTGGTCGTTGATGAGCTCGGCGAACTCGCCGTAGTGCTCGTAGTCGCCGGCCCGCACCGACTGCTGGAGCGCGCCGACGGTGTTCGGGTTCCACTGGTGATGCAGCCCGCCCGAGCGGTTCTCGTACTCGCCGGAGCGTTCGAGATCGGGCGCGCCCTCGGCGTCGTAGGCGGTCGCGTGGCGGTCCCGCAGGTCGCTCTCGATGTCCGCGATGCCGATGCCCTCGGTGCGGTTCTCGGTGCCCTCGAAGTACTCGGCGACGAAGTCCGAGTCGAGGCCCACTGCCTCGAAGATCTGTGCGCCCTGGTAGCTCTCGACCGTCGAGATGCCCATCTTCGCCATCGTCTTCAGCAGCCCACCCTCCACGGCTTCGACGTAGGCGTCGATGGCCGCGGCGAGGTCAGCGCCGTCGGGACCCTTCGTCACGTCGGCGATGGTGCGGAACGCGAGGTACGGGTTGATGGCGTCCGCGCCGTAGCCGACGAGCGTCGCGGTGTGGTGGACGGTGCGGGGGTCGCCCGACTCGACGACGAGCCCGGCGTGGTTCCGCAGGCCGTTGCGCACGAGGTGGTGGTGGACCGCGCCCGTCGCGAGCAGGCTCGGGACCGGCAGGCGGCCGTCGCCCACGGCGCGGTCAGAGAGGACGACCACGTCCGCGCCGTCGCGGATGGCCCCGGCGGCGTCGGCCCGGACGCGCTCGACGGCCGACTCGAGGTCGCCGTCGAGCGGGAACGTGATGTCGACGACGCGGCTCTCGACGTTGCCGCTCCCGTCACCGCCGTCGAACCCCCGGATCGCGCCGAGCTCGGTGTCGGTGAGGACGGGCGAGTCGGCGACCAGCTGGCGGGCGTGAGCGGGCGACTCGCCGAGCAGGTTGCGCTGGTAGCCCATCCGCGTCTCCAGCGAGGTGACGAGCTCCTCGCGGATGTAGTCCAGCGGCGGGTTCGTCACCTGCGCGAACAGCTGCTTGAAGTACGAGAAGAGCGGTCGGTTGTAGTCCGACAGCACCGACAGCGGCGTGTCGTCGCCCATCGAGCCGACGGGGTCCTTCCCCTTCTTGCTCATCGGTTCGATGAGGTTGTCCAGCTCGTCGCGGGTGTAGCCGTAGACGGTCTGCCGGGCCCGCAGCTCGGTCGCGGCGTCGTCGTCGGGGGGCGTCGGGCGCGGGTCGTCGTCCGCGTGGTCGGCGAGGCTGACCTGCTCCTGGGCGACCCACTCGCCGTACTTCCCGTCGGCGAGCTCGTCGAACACCTCGTCGTCGGGGACGACGCGCCCCTGCTCGGGGTCGGCGAGGAACAGCTGGCCGGGCTGGAGGCGGCCCCGTTCAGCGACATCGTGCTCGTCGAGGGCGAGCGCGCCGGCCTCGCTGGCCATCACGAGCCGGTCGTCGGTCGTCACGTCGTATCGGCAGGGCCGGAGCCCGTTCCGGTCGAGCACCGCGCCGACGCGGTCGCCGTCGGTCGCACAGACCAGCGCGGGGCCGTCCCACGGCTCGACGAGGGAGGCGTGGTAGTCGTAGAAGTCCCTGCGGGCGGGGTCCATCGAGTCGTCGCCGCGCCACGCCTCGGGGACGAGCATCCGCAGCGCGTGGGGCAGGTCGCGCTCCTGCGTGAGCAGTTCGAGCGCGTTGTCGACGCTCGCGGTGTCGGACTGGTCGGGGTCCTGGATGATGGGTCGGACCGCGTCGAGGTCCAACTCGTCCGATTCGAGGTCCGTCTCCCGGGCCCGCATCCAGTTGACGTTGCCCTGGATGGTGTTGAACTCGCCGTTGTGGACGATGCCGCGGTACGGGTGTGCGAGGTGCCACGCCCCGAGCGTGTTCGTCGAGAAGCGCTCGTGGACCATGACGAACGTCGAGTCGACGCGCTCGTCGCGCAGGTCCGGGTAGTAGTTCGGGAGCTGTTCGCCCGTCAGGAGCCCCTTGTAGACGAGCGTCTTCCGGTCGAGCGAGCAGACGTAGAACCGCTCTGCACCCTCGAACTCGGCCTCGTCGACGGTCTTCTCGACGACGCGCCGGGCCTCGTACAGCGACCGGTCGAACGTCTCGGTGTCGACCCCGTCGTCCGCGGGGGCGACGACCGCGTGCCAGACGTCCGGCTCGGAGTCGAGCGCGGTCTGGCCGAGTCCGTCGTTGTCCGTCGGCACGTCGCGCCAGTGGATCACCTCGAGATCGCGGTCGTCGAGCGCGGACTCGACGAGCTCCTGCATCGGCTCGCGGTCGGCGGCGGCCTGCGGGAAGAAGAAGGAGCCGACGGCGTACGTCTCCGGCAGGTCGACCGGGAGCTCGTCGGCGAGGAACGCCTGCGGCGTCTGGAGCAGGATACCCGCCCCGTCGCCAGTGTTCGGCTCCGCGCCGGTCGTCCCGCGATGCTCGAGGTTCTCGAGGAGTTCGAGCCCGTCGGCGACGACCGAGTGGTCGCTGCCGCCGCCCAGATCCATCACCATCCCGACCCCGCAGTTGGACCGCTCGTCGTCCGCGTCCGCGAGCCCCCGGCTGGCAGGGGTGACCCGCTGTGGCTGATTCATGTGTACACGGCACACTGACTGGTATAAGAGGCTACTCCTGAATGGCTAAGTGTATTAATAACACATATAAGGACACATTGATTGTGGATATCTCGTCTCGGTGATGGGCCACAGAACGGACGAGTACGGGCCGGTGGGGCCTCGATTCGACTGCGGGCTGAAACGAGCCGGCGCGGTCCGGCCGGTCAGTACGTCTTCGCGAAGTACGCGACCTCCTCGGCCGGCTCGCCGCACATCGTGCACTCGTCGTGCTCGAGTTCGAGCGCCTCGCCGTCGTCGAGCTGGGCCTCCGGCACGTCCTCGTCGTCCATCGGCACGAGCACGATCTCGGCGTGGACCTTCTCCTTCACCGCCTCCTCGCAGGCCTCGTCACCGCACCACGGCGTCTTCACGTAGCCACCGTGCTGGCCGATGGTACCGAGGATCTCGTTGACGTCCTCGACCGCGCGGACGTTCTCGACGAGGTTCTCCTCCGCCGCGGCGTACAGCTTGTCGAACACCGCATCGAGGTGGTCGTCGACGGCCTCGGCGATGTCTGCACGGTCCTCGACGACCTCCTCGCCGTCCGGTCGGTGGACCACCGTCACCTCCTCGTCCTCGACCTCGTACCCGCCGATCTCGAACCGGACGGGCACGCCGTTGAGCTCCCACTCGTTGAACTTGAAGCCGGGGTTGCGCTCGTCCCGGTCGTCGAGGTGGACCCGGACGCCCGCCTCCTGCAGCTCCGCGGCGATCTCCGAGGAGTACTGCATGACCTCCTCCTCGTTGTCCTCGTTGTAGATGGGGACGATGACGACCTGCTCGGGGGCGAGTTTGGGCGGCAGCACGAGCCCCTGGTCGTCCGAGTGCGTCATGATGAGCGCGCCGAGCGCCCGCCACGACAGCCCCCACGAGGTCGTGTACGCGGTCTGCTCGTCCTCGTCCTCGTCGGTGAACGTCACGTCGTACGCCTTCGCGAACGACTGGCCGAGGTGGTGGCTGGTGCCGCCCTGCACCGACTTCCCGTCGGGCATCAGCGCCTCGACCGACGTGGTCGTGTCCGCGCCGGGGAACTTGTCGTGGTCGGGCTTGCAGCCACGCAGCACCGGAATCGCCAGCACGTCCTCGTACAGCTTCGCGTACTGGTCGAGACGGGTCATCACCTCGTCCCACGCACCCTCGTCCGTCGCGTGGGCGGTGTGGCCCTCCTGCCAGAGGAACTCCTTCGTCCGGAAGAACGGCTTCGTCTCCGTCGCCTCCCAGCGCACGACGCTCGCCCACTGGTTCAGCCGCATCGGCAGGTCGCGGTGGCTGCGCACCCAGTCACTGATGAAGGGCGTGATGATGGACTCGCTCGTCGGGCGGACGGCGAGGCGCTCCTCCAGCTCCTCGTGCCCGCCGTGGGTCACCCACGCGACCTCCGGGTCGAACCCCTCGACGATGTCCTTCTCCTGCTCCAGGTAGCTCTCCGGGATGAACAGCGGGAAGTAGGCGTTCGTGACGCCCGTCTCCTTGAACCAGCCGTCGAGGTGGTCCTGCAGCCGCTCCCACAGCTCGTAGCCCCGCGGTCGGGTGACGATGAAGCCGCCCATCGGCGCGTAGTCCGCCAGCTTCGCCTTCTGGACGACCTCCGCGTACCACTCGCCCGTGTTGTACTCCTTGGACTCGGTGATGCCGAGCTCCTGTTCTCCACTCATTGTCTGTACGGACTCCTGTCTGGATTATAAACCCCTTGAAGGTGTGCGACCGCGTCTGTGAGTGATTGTGGCTGTGAGTGCGGACACATGGAGAGACCCTGCAGGCGTGGGACTCGCTGGTGCCGACAACCGCCAGAAAGCCCCGAGGTTCTCGGCTCCCGAGCCTCGCTGCGCTCCTCGTCCCTGCGGTGCTTGCTTCGGCCGGGTTCGCCGAGAACCTCGCCCCTTTCAGCCCCACCCGACCGCCACCGCACCTCGTACCTCCCCAGCCGACTGCGCTCCTCGGTCGCTAGCGCTCCCTCCGGTGCTCATCCCTCGCGCGCTGGCGGCTCGACGTGCTCGCTGCGCTCGCACAGTCTCGCCAGCGCGCGCCGGTGGTGGGATGGCCAGCCGCGCGCCGCTTTCTGGCGTGGTAGGCTCACCTATCCGGCCCGTCCCGGTGACCATACCCAAGCCGGTTGCGGACGTGTAGGTGTACGATGACATCAGGGGGAACGATGACAGGGGAGGTATCGACATGAAGGTGCTCACCGGTGAGTGGCGCGTCCTCGGCACGCGCTCGGACGGGAGGACGATGCTCGTCCACCCGCTGTTCGAGACCGATATTCCGGCGGCTGTCCGCGTGGGGGAGGCCGTCGCAGTCTCGACAGGGAACTACGGCGGCGAGATGCAGGACGTTGTCGACGAGCTGGAGCCAGGAAACCGGGTGCAGGCGGGAGTCTACCCCGGCACGCCGGGACGGTTCACGACCGTCGAGCGCACCGACGACCAGCGCCTCGTCGTCGGCTTCCGGCCGACCCGAACACCCGACTTCGCGGCGACGCTCTGGAACGAGGCCGCCGCGGGCCACACCGGCGACGGTCCCATCGCGGCGAGCCGGTCGCTCGCGATTCCGGAGGGCATCGCCGAGGTGTACGTCGCGCAGTCGACCGCACGGAGCGAGGACGACCTCTGGTGGGCGTTCGTCGGCGGCGGCGGTGACGAGTCGTTCTTCGAGTCCTTCGACACCGCGCCCGGGCGACCGGCCGAGTTCGTCGCGGGAAACCCGCAGGGGTCACCGTACTTCTGGGTCGTGAAGTTCGCGGCGCACGACACGGAGACGGCCCGGCAGCTCGCCACCGCCGCCGGCCTGGTCGGGGGAGACGTCGACATCGACGCCGAGCTGACCGAACTGGCCGACGGACTCGGCGGGAGAATCGTCGCGTAGCCCTACGTCCCCTCGAACTCGACGTTCTCCGTGAGCTCGTGGTCCAGTAGCTCGTCGCCGTCGTCGTCGAAGTAGAACGTCGCGCGGACGGTACCACCGTCGAGGACCTGTGGGAGCCACAGCTCGTCGTCAGGCCACATCTCGTCGTAGGGCACCGACTCGCGGGGACGCCACTCGGGGATGGCTTCCGGCGTGGTCTGGGGCGTGCCGGCCACCTCGCGGGCGACGTAGACGTGACAGAGGAAGATGTGCTCCTCGCCGAAGAAGAAGTCGAACTCCGCGCGCTTCGTGAGGTCGCCGACGTCGAGTCCGGTCTCCTCGCGGGTCTCCCGGATGGCGCTCTCTCGCGGCGTCTCGCCGGGCTCGACCTTCCCGCCGGGGCCGTTGTAGCGGTCGGCCCCGAGCCCGCGTCGCTTGCGGATCATCAGGAGCTCGTCGTCGGGCGCGAGCGGGAGGTCGCTTCGGACGGGGTAGCAGACGGTCGCCTCGTCGCGGTCGTCGGCCATACCTGCCTGACGGCGCGTCGCTCAGTTAGCTCTGTCGCCGTCGGCACGTTCGGACGCCGTCGTGTCGGCCCCGGGAGCCAGCCCCCGGCGGTCCACGTACCAGACGAGCGCGGCGACGGGGAGAGCCACCAGCGACGGCCAGATGCTCGAACTCAGATAGACGTCGAGCGACGGGAGTCCCGCCCACGTCAGCGGGTAGAGGTACGGCGGGGCGACGCCGCCCGCACGGATCACGAGGGAGTCCATGGCGACGTGGAGGCACATCCCGCCGAGGAGCGCGGCCAGTGCGACCCGGCGCTCCGCGCGCTCGACCAGCATCACCCCCGCGACGACGAGACAGGTGACGACGCCGACGGTCTGGAGCGCGTCCCACGAGCCGGTGACCCCGGCAACCGTCACCAGCACGTCGCCGGTCACGAAGTGGCCCTTCGCCAGGTCGGGGGCGAGGGCACCCGCGGTCGCGAGCGGAACGTGTCGCCGGGCGAACCAGGGCAGGGACCACGACGCGACCGTGGCGACGACGAACGCCGCGAGCACGTGGGTCAGCAGGTCGCTCACGGCTCACCACCCCCGCCCGTTCTCGGCGTGAGCACGCCCCTCGCGACGTCGGGTCGCCAGTACAGCAGCAGGAACCCGAGCGCCCACACCGCCGCGAGCGCGGAGGCGACGAACATGTACATCCGGTTCTCGCCGTGGGAGACGACGACCCGGTCGGCGACGATGCGGTGGTCGGGCCGGGCGACGCCGTACACCTGCACCTGGTCGTTCGCCCCGACGTCGCCCCCGGCGTCAGCACCTGTCACGGTGACTGCGGTGTCGTCCGGCCCGAACGTGCCGACGAGGCCGTCGTCGGTCACCCTGGTCACGTCGAGCCAGAGGAACACCTGTTCACCGGTGTACGAATCGAAATCGGCCGCCAGCTCCCGGTCGCTCGGGTACGTGCCCCGGTCGTCGGCGTGGGCAGCGTAGTCGACGGCCAGCCCGCCGGCGGCGACGAGACAGCAGACGATCACGAGCAGTCGGACCACCGGACGTTCCATCTGTCGGACGCCTTCTCGACGGGAACTGGTAGGCCGTTCGGTTGTCACTCCACCGCGAACGGGCTCTCGCGCTCGTTCCAGCCCCAGCCCGGGATGCGCTCCTGCGTGCCGGCGGCGAGCGCGGCGTCCAGGTCGTCCGCCCCGGCCGCGTCGTCGGCGTCGCCGTGTGTCACGATGTCGGCGTAGTGGAACGTCGCCTCGCCGAGGGTCCGGAGCGGCTGGCTGCCGGCGATGGTCGCGGCCAGCTCCCGACCGAGCACCTCGTCGACGACGAAGCCCGGGTAGTCGTCCTCGACGTCGAGGTCCCGGAGGAGCCCGACCAGGGCGGCGACGTTCACCGCCCGGTCACCGTCGGCGAACGTCTCGTCGACGACCGCGACGTACTGCTGTTCGGTCACCGGGTCGACGTCGATACCGAACGTCTCGCCGAGGTCCGCGCGCACCCGGTTCGACAGCGGAACGACGACGTCGGCCCGGTCGCGGACCCACTCGTGCTCGCGCTCGACGACCGCCTTCGTCACCTGCATGGCAGTCGGTACGGACGGCCCTGCCCTCAGTATTGCGAAGGCTTTTATAACATCGGTGGCATACGACCGAGTAAGCGGGTTCTCCCCGAGACCTCCCGACGAGCAAGCGTCCGGGACGGGCTCGAACCGCAGTTTCCACCGACAATGTCTCGACACGACACGCGCGACAACGCACGTCACCAGTCCGACAGCAGTGCGGACGCTGGGGGGTGTGGCGGTCCCGTCCGGGACGGACGGAACGGGTCGCGCCGACGGTCGGCCGGAACGGGCGGAACACGCCGTCCGGACGCGACTGAATTTCTCGACATATGAGTTCCGTAGATCGACAACTCGAAGAACTGGAAGCAGAGATAAAGAGCGAGATACCGAGCGACATCTCGGTGTCCGCCGTCAAGTACGAGGGGCCCGAGCTGGTGGTGTACACACGCGACCCCAAGAAGTTCGCCCAGCAGGGCGACCTCATCCGCCGGCTCGCCTCGAAGCTCAGAAAGCGCATCACGGTCCGGCCCGACCCCGACGTCCTCTCCCGGCCGGAGACCGCACGCGAGCAGATCATGGAGGTCATCCCCGAGGACGCGGGCGTGACCGACCTCGACTTCCACGCCGACACCGGCGAGGTCGTCATCGAGGCCGCGAAGCCGGGCATGGTCATCGGCCGCCACGGCTCGACCCTGCGCGAGATCACGAAGAAGGTCGGCTGGACGCCCGAGGTCGTCCGCACGCCGCCAATCGAGTCCTCGACGGTCTCGAACGTCCGCAACTTCCTCAAGCAGGAGCGCGACGAGCGCCGCGACATCCTCGAACGCGTCGGCCGGCAGATCCACCGCGAGGAGATGTCCGACGACGAGTACGTCCGCATCACGACGCTGGGCTGCTGTCGCGAGGTCGGCCGCGCCTCGTTCATCCTCTCGACGCCCGAGACGCGCATCCTCATCGACTGCGGCGACAAGCCCGGCGCGGAGGGCGAGGTGCCCTACCTGCAGGTGCCCGAGGCGCTCGGGGCGGGCGCGACCAACATCGACGCCGTCGTGCTGACCCACGCCCACCTCGACCACTCCGCGCTGCTCCCGCTGCTGTTCAAGTACGGCTACGACGGCCCCATCTACACGACCGAGCCGACCCGCGACCTCATGGGCCTGCTCACGCTCGACTACCTCGACGTGGCCGCCAAGGAGGGTCGCGCGCCGCCGTACGAGTCCGAGATGGTGCGCGAGGCGATCAAGCACACCATCCCGCTGGAGTACGGCGACGTGACCGACATCGCGCCGGACGTGAAGCTCACGTTCCACAACGCCGGCCACATCCTCGGCTCCGCGGTGTCGCACTTCCACATCGGCGACGGCCTCTACAACGTCGCCTTCTCCGGCGACATCCACTACAAGGACACCCGCCTGTTCAACGGCGCGGTGAACGACTTCCCGCGCGTCGAGACGCTGGTGCTCGAGTCCACCTACGGCGGCCGGAACGACTACCAGACCGACCAGGAGGACTCGGAACGGAAGCTCATCGAGGTCATCAACGAGACCCACGAGAAGGGCGGGAAGGTGCTCATCCCGGCGTTCGCCGTCGGGCGCTCCCAGGAGATCATGCTCGTCCTTGAGGAGGCCATGCGGAAGGGGAAGATACCCGAGATGCCGGTCCACCTCGACGGGATGATCTGGGAGGCGACCGCCATCCACTCCACCTACCCCGAGTACCTGCGCGACGACCTCCGCGACCGCATCTTCCACGAGGACGAGAACCCGTTCCTCGCCGAGGAGTTCAACCACATCGACGGCGGCGAGGAGGAGCGCCAGGAGGTCGCCGACGGCGGCCCCTGCATCATCCTCTCGACCTCCGGGATGGTCGAGGGCGGCCCCATCATGTCCTGGCTCCGCCACGTCGGCAGCCAGGCGGACTCGAAGATGGTGTTCGTCGGCTACCAGGCCCAGGGAACCCTCGGTCGTCGTATCCAGAACGGCTGGGACGAGATCCCCATCAACGACCGCGGCGGCAACGGCGGCCGCTCGAACACGCTGAAGCTGAAGATGGACATCGAGACGGTCGACGGCTTCTCCGGCCACGCCGACCGGCAGGGGCTGGAGGACTTCGTCCGCACCATGAACCCCCGCCCCGAGAAGGTGCTCTGCGTCCACGGCGACGAGTCCTCCGTGCAGGACCTCTCCTCCGCGCTCTACCACGAGTTCAACATGCGGACGTTCGCGCCGAAGAACCTGGAGACGTTCCGGTTCAAGTAGCGCGACCGCACACCGACCGTCGCTGGCGACAGAAGACACTTACCGGTTCTCGCGGACCTTCGACGTATGCCCTCCAGACGCACGTTCGTCGCGAGCGTCGCCGCAGCGTCGGCCGCCCTCGGTGGGTGTGCGGGCATCGGCGACGACGACGACCAGCCGGCCGTCGACGGCTCGACGTCGACGGACCCCACGACGAGCGCGGCACCGACGACGGGACCGACGACCGTCGACGACCCCGCCGTCCGGGCGACGATCGTGGACGAGTTCGGCGCGTACGACTCCATCCGGGTCCTGCCCGAGGGACTGCGGAGCCTGCTCGTCGACGCCGCGCGTGACGACGAGGCGGTCCGCGGTCACTACCCGATGCTCGTGAACCAGCCGCCGTCGCCCGACCTCGCGGCCTTCGAAACCGTCGCACTCCGCGGCACCGACGGCGTCGACGGTACCTACTCGGTCGACGTGCAGGCGGGCGGCCGCTACCGGATGCAGTTCGAGGCCGCCCCGGCGGAGTCGGTACCCGACGACGCGACGGTCGTCGACGGGAGCGACCTCACGGGCGCACAGCGCGAGTTCGTCCGCAACGCGACCGGGAGCGACCCCGCCGAGGTGTACCCCGAGACCGAACTCGGGACGTGGGCCCGGACCCTCCTCGCGGAGGGCTACGTCCGCCTCGACGGCGAGGTGTACCAGGGTCGCGAACTGCAACAGACCGACGCCGAGTTCTTCTCGCGCCGGGTCTGGTACGTCCTCTCGCTGGAGCCGACCGACGCCGACGACCCGGTGGTGCTCGACTGTGCGCCAGTCGAGCCGGGGATGGCAGATGCCGTCGCCGGGGTCGTGGAGGACGACGAGGGCGAGCCGCGACTCGTCGAGGGCCCGTCGGAGGGGCTCGTCCGCCTCGCCCGTGAGACGGACGCGGTCCTGCTCCACAACGTGACGGTCCGGCTCTCCATCGAGTAGGGCGGGACAGCGACGTAGCCGCCCCATCTCGCACCGTTTTCGACGACGAAGCGTCTCGCGGAGCGTCTGTCACCCGTCGTCTTCGCGGTGTTGGCGAACTGAGCCCACTGCACGGACTCGTCAGTACGGCGTCGGTTCCGACCTGCTCCCGAAACCCACAAGTGCGGACTCCACCACGCTCAGATAGTGCGACGAAGATACCGGCAGGTCGCGGTCGTGCTCGCGGCGCTCTCGCTCCTCGTGCTCGCGCGCCTCACCGTCGGGGGCGACGTGCCGGGGCTCCTCGCGGCCGTCGAGAACGACGTGCTGTTCGTCGGAATCCTCGCGGTTGGCTACCTGGTCCGCCCGTTCCTCGCGGTGCCGGTGACCGCCTTCACCCTCGTCGTCGGCTACCGGTTCGGCTGGCCCGGGCTCCCCATCGCGCTGGCCGGCGGCGTGCTCACCGCGCTCCCGGCGTACTACGCGGGCCGGTGGTACAAGCGCGACGACGGCATCCTCGGCTGGCTGCGGCGCTCCGGCGACGAGATCTTCGACGCGACGGGCGACCTCCGGGGCACCATCGCCGGCCGCCTCTCGCCCGCACCCGCCGACGCGGTGGCCTACGGCACCGGGCTGGCGGACGTCCCCCTCGGAACGTTCCTCCTCGGGACGTTCATCGGCGAGCTCCCGTGGATACTCACCATCATGGCCATCGGTGTCTCCGCGCGGAACGTCACCACCGGCAGCTCCGTCAACCCGCTCGTGCTCGTCGGTGCCGGCGTGCTCGCGCTCGCGCTGGTCGCCCGGCCGCTGTACCGACGGTTCGTCGAGCGCCGCGCGTCGTAGGAACTATTAACTCGAATCCGCGTTAGTACGTCAACATGGCTTCGAACGCTCCCGCGCCCGGCACCGACGACCCACTCGGCATCCACGGCGTCGTCCCGCCGACGGTGACGGCGTTCCACGACGACGAGACGGTCGACTACGAGGCGACGGCGGCCCACGCCCGGTTCGTCGTCGAGGGCGGCGCACACGGCGTCTTCCCGCTCGGCACCAACGGCGAGTTCGCGCTGCTCTCCGGCGAGGAACGCGACCGCGTCGTCCGTGCGGTCGTCGAGGAGGTCGGCGACGACGTGCCCGTCATCGCGGGCGTCGGCGCACCCAGCACCCGCCGGACCGTCGCCCGCGCCGAGGCCGCCGCCGACGCCGGCGCGGACGGCATCGTCGTCGTGACACCGTTCTACTACCCGCTCGACGGGGCGGGTGCCGTCGAGCACTACCGCCGCGTCTGCGACGCCGTCGACCTCCCGACCTACGTCTACCACATCCCCTCGAAGACCGGCAACTCCCTCGCACTCGACACCGTGGCCGAGCTGGCCGAGATCCCCGGCCTCGTCGGCGTCAAGGACTCCAGCAAGGACGTGCCGTGGCTCGGCCAGGCCATCGACGACCACCCCGCGCTGACGTTCCTCTCCGGCTCCGACTCGCTGCTGTTCCCCGGGCTCGAGGTCGGCTGTGCGGGCATGGTCTCGGCCGTCGCCAACGCCTTCCCCGAGCTCGTCGTCGACCTGTTCGAGGCGTACGACGCAGGCGACGAGGACCGGGCGCAGGAGCTGCAGAGCCAGGTGTACGACGTGCGGTCGGCGCTGAAGCGCGGGCCGTACATGGCCGGCGTGAAGGCCGCGCTCTCGCTGCAGGGGTTCGACGCCGGACCACTTCGCTCGCCGCTGCGACGGATGGACGCTGCCGACGAAGCGGCGTTGGAGCTGGAGCTTCGCGAGCTCGGGCTGCTGGACGGCTGAGTCGGGGCTGCTGTCTCGGGTCGGAGCACGAGACCGGGGTTCCTCGTGTCAGTCGTTGGGATCGCCGACGACGGCACCAGCCAGACCGTCCCTGACGGCTCGACCCCCCACCTCGTTGCGGCCCTCACGTCGTTCCGGCCCTCGCCACAGCACCAGGCGACAGGTTCGGGACCGATTCGCCGACCTGAGCGCCGCTCCCCCTGCTCTACACCACCGACACACGTCGCGTAACTCCTTTCCCGCCGGCCGGTGACCGTAGGGGTATGTTCACCAAATCGACGTGGATCCGGCTGCCGCGGAACGTGGTGGTCGGCCACGGCGTCGTCGACCGCACCGCGGAGGTCGTCGAGGACCTGCACCTGCAGGGGCGACCGCTCGTCGTGACGAGCCCGACGCCCCGGAAGCTGGTCGGCGAGGCCATCGAGGCACAGTTCGCGGGGTCGGAGGTCGTCGTGGTCGAAGAGGCCACGTTCGAGTCGGTCGAGCGGGTCATCGAACGGGCGGAGGCGACGGAGCCCGGGTTCCTGCTCGGCGTCGGCGGCGGGAAGGCCATCGACATCGCGAAGATGGCCGCCGACCACGTCGGACTCGGCTTCGTGTCGGTCCCGACGGCCGCGAGCCACGACGGCATCGTCTCCGGCCGCGGCTCGGTGCCGGAGGGCGACACCCGACACAGCGTCGCGGCGGACCCACCGCTGGCCGTCGTCGCGGACACGGAGGTGCTCGCGGAGGCCCCCTGGGAGCTGACGACCGCGGGCTGTGCGGACATCATCTCGAACTACACCGCGGTGATGGACTGGCGGCTCGCGAACCGGCTGAAGGACGTGCCGTACTCCGAGTACGCGGCGGCGCTCTCGGAGATGACCGCCGAGATACTCGTCGACAACGCGGACTCGGTGCGGCCGGGGCTGGAGGAGTCCTCGTGGGTCGTGACGAAGGCGCTGGTCTCCTCGGGTGTCGCGATGTCCATCGCGGGCTCGTCCCGGCCCGCCTCGGGTGCAGAACACCTGTTCTCGCACCAGCTCGACCGCATCGCGCCGGAGCCCGCACTGCACGGTCACCAGGTCGGCGTCGGCTCCATCCTGACGGCGTACCTCCACGGCGGCGACCGCGGCTTCTGGACGGACATCCGCGACGCGCTCCGGAGCATCGACGCACCGACGACCGCCGACGAACTCGGCATCGCGCCGGAGACGGTGGTCGAGGCGCTGACGACCTGCCACGAGATCCGCGACCGATACACCATCCTCGGCGACGGCATGAGCGAGGAGGCCGCGTGGGAGACCGCCCGGAAGACCGGCGTCATCGAGTAGGCTACTCGCTCGCCTGGCTCGCGTCGCCGACGCCCTCCTCTATCTCGTCGAGTTCGTCAAGCGCCCGGGAGCCGGAGCCGTAGCGCCCGAGCACCGTCAGCCCGGCGGGGCCGCCGACGACCAGGCGGAGCCAGAACGTCGCGAGCCGAAAGACGACGATTCCGGCGCTCACCGTGGCCACCCGGTCACCGGTCAGCACGGTGACGATCGCCGACAGCGTGGCCTCGACGCCGCCGAGACCACCCGGGAGCGGGACGGCCGTCGCGACCCCGGAGACCGTGACCGCGAACGCGGAGACCGACAGCGGTCCCGGGCTGCCGACCGCCGCCAGCGAGAAGCTCAATGCGGCCGCGGTGAACACCCACGCGAGCACCGCCGCGGCGAACGACCCCACGACGGCCCGGGGGTCCCGTGCGATGACCTCGCCAGTTTCGATGAACCGGTCCAGCCGCGCGCGGACCTGCGTGGGCTCGATGAGCCTCCCGACGCGCGCCGACAGCCACGAGACCGTCGGGTGGATCGTCCCCGCGAACCGGACCGTCGACCGCCGGAGGATGACGGGCCAGATCGCGAAGGCCGTCACGACGACGATGAGCATCAGCAGTCCGATCGCCAGCGCCACGGTCAGCTGGAGTATCCACTGCGGGATGGGACGGGTGAGCAGGACGAACAGCAACCCGAGTCCGGCGACGAGTGCCGAGGCGACCGTGCTGAGGAAGCCGGCGACCGTCGTCGCGAGCAGCGTCCGCTCGATGGTGGTGTCGGAGTACCGGGAGATGACGTACGCGAGGACCGCCGCACCGCCCGCGACGCCGAAGGGAATCGCCTGTTTGACGAAGACCGCTGCGAGGTAGAGGTGGCCGAACCGCCGGAGCCCCGGCGCGTCCGGGACCGGACGCACGAGCGCGTAGACGGAGAGCCCCCAGGCGACGATGGAGCCGAAGCCGGCGAGCAGTGCCAGCCCGAACAGGGGCTTGTCGGCGGCGAGCACCCCGTCGAGCACCTGCTCCCAGCCGACGCCGACGGCCAGCAGGGCGACGACCACGATCCCGGCCACCACACCTGCGATGATCTCGCGCGATCCCATATCGGGCCAGTCGAGCGTGGCACACAAGAGCGCATCGGGTGTTCGACGGGTGGCCTGCTGGGTGAGGTGGACGGCTCGACCGGAAACCGCTTTTCAGCATCGACCCGTCGCGATCCTCCACGGGCAAGGGGTGTTTTGTCCCTACAGCTCGCTACCGGTGCATATGTCCAGCGATGCAACCGGGGAACCGTCGTATCTCGGGAATCTGCTGTTCCTCGTCGGGAGCTTCTTCGCCTCGGCACTGGTCGCCGCAGCAGTCACGGAGGTGGTGGTGTCCGGGACTGGCCTCGGCCGAGGCATCCCGGTGGCCATCCTCACGGGCGTCGTGTTCGTCATCGCGTTCCTCGGGCTGTTGCTGTTCTACGACCGGTACTATCTCGGGGAGTAGTGGCCCGGCTGGCGCGGGTGTTGTTCGAGTCGGGATCGGTGACCGTCCGGCACACCCCCGCTGGAACACTCAGGGACAGTCGCCCGCCTCGAACGAACGTGGCTCCGAACTCTGGTCGACCTGTCGAGTCGCGCCCGACTCGAGGCTCACCAGCATCGCCACGCCGCCGTAGCCGTGGGTCTGGTCGTGACCACGGACGACGACGCAGTTCACGTCGGCAGGAATCTCGACGGTATCGGACCGGGTGAACGGCTGCTGGGAGTGTGCGTGCAGCAGCTCGCGACGGCCGAGCTGGGTGCCGTCCAGCCGCTCGACCTGCCACCAGTTCGCGTAGCCGTCCTCGCCGTCGTCGTCGTGGTGGAGCGTCACGTCGAAGGTGTACGTCCCGTCCCCGCCCTCGAACGAGACGCCGACGACGTTCGCCTCGCGGAGGTCGAGTTCGTCGGTACCGGAACCGTCGGTCGTCCCGGGGCCGGCCGTCCCGTCGACGTCGCCGTTCGCGGTCGTGTCCGACCCGCCACCCGGTGCCGTCGTCCCCACGTCCGGGGTCTCCGGCCCGGCGTCCTCGCCCTCCGTGCAGCCGGCCAGGGCGGCCAGTGCGCCGACGGTCGACGTGCTGGCAAGCAGGCGGCGGCGGGAGAGCGTCTCCGGCGGGTCCATGTCGAGTTCTTCGGAGGCCGGTCGGAAAACATCACCCGTCCGTTGCAGTAGTGCACCGCCGCCTCAGACGTGCTCGGCGAGGAACTCCGCGACCGCGGTGTGGGCTTCCACCCTGTTCTCCAGCTTCGTCAGCCCGTGGCCCTCGTCCTCGAAGACGAGCTCGCGGACGGTGACGCCCTGCTCGCGTGCGCCCTCGACGATCTGGTGGGCCTCGCCGACGGGCACGCGCGGGTCGTTCTCGCCGTGGATGACGAACAGGGGCGACCGGATGGCCTCGACGTTCGCCGTCGGCGAGATGGACTGGAGGAACTCGCGGTCGTCTTCGAGCGAGCCGTACTCGGCCTCGCGGAGCTCGCGCCGCCACTCGCCGGTGTTCTCCAGGAACGTGACGAAGTTGGCGATGCCGACGATGTCGACGCCGGCCGCCCACCGCTCGGGCGACTCGACGAGACTCGCGAGGACCATGAAGCCGCCGTAGGAGCCCCCCATGGCGACGAGCCGGTCCGCGTCGACGGCGTCGTGGGCCGCCAGCCAGTCCACGCAGGCGTCGATGTCCGCGACGGAGTCCATCCGGTTGCGGACGTCGTCGAGGTGGCTGTACGCCTTCCCGTAGCCGGCCGAGCCGCGCACGTTCGGCTCGAAGTAGCCGTAGCCGCGGTTCAGGTAGTACTGCTTGACGGGGTTGAACGACGGGCGGCGCTGGGCCTCTGGGCCGCCGTGGATAGAGACGATGACGGGGACCGGGTCGTCCGCGGACGCGCCGTCGGGGAGCGTGAGGAACCCCGGCACGTCGAGCCCGTCGAAGCTCTCGACGTGGACGAGTTCGGGCTCGCGGAACGACGACTCGGGGATGCCCGCCGTCGCGGCGTAGGTCCAGCGTTCGGTCTCGCCCGTCTCCGTCTCGACGACGTAGACGTTCGTGTTCACCGCAGCGCCCGTCGCGGTGAGTGCGAACTTCTCGGCGTCGGGACCCCAGGAGACACCGCCGGCGACACCTCCCGGGAGGTCCGGCGACGGGAGCTCCTCGATGTCCGTCTCGCCCGCGAGCTCGCCGACCGTCAGCTCGGTGTAGCCGTCGACGTTGCGCGAGTAGACCAGTCTACCCGTCTCGTCGTCGAGCGCGACGCCGTCGATGCTCCAGTCGCCGCCGTCGACGACCGTCTCGAGGTCGCCGGTGTCGAGGTCCAGCCGGGCGAGAGACAGCGTGTCCGAGTCCTCGTCGGTGCAGCAGTAGAGCGCGTCGCCGTCGGGCCCCCACGACGCGCTGGTGTAGCGGACGTTGCCATCGTGGGGAGTCAGGTGGTCCAGTTCGCCCGATTCGATGTCGAGCACGTACAGGTCCTGGTCGTAGTTCGAGTACGCCTGCGAGACGATGAGCCGGTCGTCGTCCGGGCTCCAGCCGCCGACGCTCAGCCAGCCGTCGCCCTCGTGGACGAGCGTCGCGTCGTTGCCCGTCTCGTCGCGGCCCTGCACGTAGATGTCGAAGACGCGCTCGTCGCGACGGTTCGACGCGAACGCGAACCGTTCGCCGTCGTGGCTCCAGCCGCCCCAGCGGTGCTTGGCGTCCGGATGTGCGGTGAGTGCGACCTCCTCGCTACCGTCGCCCGAGAGCCGGAAGAACTGCATCCGTTCGTTGCCGCCCTGGTCCATCCCGTAGACCAGTTCGTCGCGCTCCGGCGACCACGACGCGAAGCCGACGCGCTCGTCCTCGAACGTGCGCTGGTGTGGCCACTCACCCGCGCCGTCGACCGACCAGACCTGTGGCGTGCCCGTGGTGTCCATCAGGAAGGAGACGCGCTCGCCTTCGGGCCCGAACGACGCCCCGTAGGCGCTCCGGACGTTGAGATAGCGCTCGATGTCGTATGGCATACGACGGACGTGGCGGCGACGAGGCTAATGGGTTCTGGTGGCGGAACTGCGGGCGATGGATGACCTGCCGATCCAGTGACAAACCGAGTGGATTCGGTCAGCCCGATACCCGGGGGAACCGTGATCCATCTCTCAGACGAGGACGTTTCAGGCGGTGTTACTGGCTATGGGGGAGGTGAAATCGCTGAACAAGAATCAGTAGCAGTTCGGATTGTAGTCCTCACCTGGGTCGGCGTGATGGTCCCGAACGGTCATTCCAGAATCGCTCAGGATGACGCGTACACTGTGCAGGGATGGTTCCGCTGCGACCGAGCGTACGTCCATGGACTGCGCCTCGTCCCCCGAACTGATTTCGGCCCGGTACGTGTCGAACGGACCCTCGTTCTCTTTGAATATCCGTCCCGACTCCTCTGCAACGGTGTCCGGCGGTACCTGATACGTGTTCGAGAACAGTACGTCACTCTCGTCCTCCGATTCACCACGAATTTCGACGTGTACCGTCTCCTCCGTGTTGGTCTGGTTCTCTATCTGGATGTCTGGAACGATGTACTGTTCACGACAGGTGTTGGTGTCGATACCAGTCGTACCCCGGCTATCACCGGCTTCGGTACATCCGGAAATCGTCGGAAGACCGATCAAGGACAGACGTAACACCGTTCTCCTGTTCATGCGTTACCCGTCGCGCTCTTCGATTTTCATCTAGCGCACGACTGGTGGTCAGCATATACTTTGTGTGAGATCGTTCGTTTTGCTGTTAGATACTGTCGCGACCGACTGTCGACTCGAACCCAAAAGACACTTTTGCGAGTCTGTAATTACATCTAATTACATGAGCGAGTTCCCCGACTACCTCGACGTCGACTACACGGACGGCGAAGGTGAGACACCCGCGACCTACCCGTCCATCGAGCACAAGATCGAGAAGGCGCTCGAAGTCACCCAGAAGGGCCTCGAACAGTACGAGAACCCCGCCGTGATGTGGACGGGCGGGAAGGACTCGACGCTCACGCTGTACTTCGTCAAGGAGGTCGCCGAGAAGCACGGCTACGACCTGCCGACGACGGTCTTCATCGACCACTTCCAGCACTTCGACGAGCTGATGCAGTTCGTCGAGCGGTGGGCCGACGAGTGGGACCTCGAAGTGGTGTACGCCCGCAACACCGACGTGGGCGACTACGTCGACGAGAACGGCCTCACCCCGGGCGACGACATCCCGGTCGACGCGCTCAGCGAGCACAACCAGCACCACATCCGGAACATCCTGGAGTACGAGGAGGACACGTTCCCGTTCCTGCTCGACACCTACGTCGGCAACCACCTGCTGAAGACGGTGGCGCTGAACGACACGCTCGAATCGGAGAACATCGACGGCATCATCTCGGGCATCCGCTGGGACGAGCAGGAGGCCCGCGCGGACGAGACGTTCTTCAGCCCGCGCCACGACCCCGACATCTACCCGCCGCACGACCGCATCCAGCCCATCCTCCAGTTCGCCGAGGCGGACGTCTGGGACGCCTTCTGGCACTTCGTCGTGCCGGAGACGGTCGAGGGCTACCCCGACGAGGGCTACGTCCCGCAGGACTACGACGACCTGCCGAACGGGCTGACCCACGAGGACATCCCCGTCTCGCCGAAGTACTTCGAGGGCTTCCGCAGCCTCGGCAGCGAGGTCTCCACGGAGAAGGCGGAACAGGAGCCCGCGTGGCTGCAGGACCTGGAGAACACGACCGAGCGCGCCGGTCGCGCCCAGGACAAGGAGGACCTGATGGAGCGCCTGCGCGACCTCGGCTACATGTGACAGCGTCGGCATGACACGCGTCCCCGGTTCGATACGCACCCCGTAGAGTGACGGCCTACCAGTCGAGGTTGCCGCCGCTCTGGTACTCCGTCACCTGCGTCTCGAAGAAGTTCTTCTCCCTGTTGAGGTCGACCTGCTCGGACAGCCACGGGAACGGGTTGTCGGTGCCGTACTGCTCGGGCAGGTCGAGCTGGCCGAGCCGCCGGTCCGCGACGTGCTCGACGTACTCGGCGAACTGTTCGGGGCCCATGCCGAGTATCTCGTCGGGGCACGCCTCGCGGGCGTATATCTGCTCCAGCTCGACGGCCCGGGTGACGAGGTCGACGACCTCCTCGCCGAACGCGTCGGTCCAGACGTCCGGATGTTCGGTCCGGATCTGCTGGACGAGGTCCACCCCGAAACCGACGTGCAGCGACTCGTCGCGCATGATGTACTCGAACTGCTGGCCGATGCCGACCATCTTCCCCTGGCGCTTCAGCCCGAGCATCATCGCGAAGCCGGCGTAGAAGAAGATGCCCTCCATGATGACGTAGAAGCCGACGAGGTCGCGCAGCAGTGCGCGCACGTCCTCGTCGCTCTCGATGGTGAACCCGGGGTCGTCGAGCACCTGCGTGAGGTCGACGACGAACTCGTCCTTCTCCCGGATGGCGGGCACCCGGTCGTACATCCCGTAGAGGTAGTCGGGGTCGAAGCCGAGCGTGTCACAGCAGTAGATGAACGTGTCCGTGTGGATGGCCTCCTCGTAGGCCTGCCGGAGCAGGTACTGGCGGCACTCCGGCGCGGTGACGTACTCGTACAGCGCGAGGACGATGTTGTTCGCGGTGAGCGACTCCGCCGTCGAGAAGAAGCCGAGGTTCCACTCGACGAGCTGGCGCTCGGCGTCGGTGAGCCCGTCGCCGTTCCACTGGGAGACGTCGTCCTGCATCGGTATCTCGGCGGGCACCCAGTTGTTGGCGACGCCCGCGGTGTAGTACTCGCGGGCCCAGTCGTAGTCGATGGGCAGTATCTTGTTCGGGTCGTGTTCGGCGTCGGTGTCGATGAGTGGCATTTGTCGGTGTTGGTGGGTGCGAAATCACTGGCAGGCGTCGCAGGTCGGGTCCTCGACGCGACAGAGCTCGTCGTCGGTTGCGTTGCCGGCGTCGTCGGCCACGTCGCGGCCGCCGTCGGCGGCGGGCCCGTCGCGGTCGGCCTCGCCCGGGCCGTCATCGCGGTACTGCGTGCGACCGTACTCGCCCATGTCGAGCGTCGACTTCTCTATCTGGGAGGCTCCGAGGGTGCGGAGGTAGTACGTCGTCTTCAGGCCGAGCTCCCACGCGGTGCGGTAGACGTCGCCGAGCAGCGAGCCGTCGGTCGACGGGAAGAAGACGTTGTGCGAGACGGACTGGTCGATCCACGTCCCCCGGTGGGCGGTGAGCCGGAGCTGGTGCCGGGGGTCGATCTCGAACGCGCCGCGGTACAGTTCGCGGGTCTCGGCCGGTATCTCGGGAATCTCCTGGATGGAGCCGTCGTGGAACTTGATTCGGTCGACCAGCTCGTCGTCCCAGAGCCCCTGCGCCTGCAGGTCGGCGACGAGCTGGTCGTTGACGACCGTGAAGTCGCCGGACATGTTGGACTTCACGTAGAGGTTGGAGTAAATCGGCTCGATAGACGGGGTCGTCCCGTTGATGGTCGAGATGGTCGCAGTCGGCGCGATGGCCATCGTGTTCGAGTTGCGCATCCCGTGGGTGTCGACGTGCTCGCGGACGACCGACCAGTCCAGCGTCTCCGTGCGGTCGGTCGGGATGTCGCGGCCGCGCTCCGCCTCGAGCAGGTCGACGGTGTCCTGTGGGAGCAGCCCGCGGTCCCACTTCGACCCCTCGTAGCTCGGGTACGGCCCGCGCTCTCTCGCCAGCCGGGAGCTGTTGAGGATGGTGTGGTAGGAGACGAACTCCTGCCAGCGGTTCGCGAGCTCGACCGCCTTCTCGCCTGCCATCGGAACCTCCAGTTGCATGAGCGCGTCGTGGAAGCCCATCACGCCGAGCCCGACCGGTCGATGTTGCATGTTCGCGTGCTCGGCCTGTTCGGTCGGGTAGAAACAGAGGTCGACGACGTTGTCGAGCATCCGCATCCCCGTCTCGACGGTGTCGGCGAGGCGGTCGCGGTCCAGCGCCCCGTCCTCGACGTGCGTCGCGAGGTTCACCGAACCGAGGTTGCAGACGGCGTGCTCGTCGGCGCTCGTGTTCAGCGTGATCTCGGTGCAGAGGTTCGAGGAGTGGACGGTGCCGACGTGGTCCTGCGGCGACCGGACGTTGCAGGGGTCCTTGAACGTCAGCCACGGGTGGCCCGTCTCGAACAGCCGGGTGAGCATCGTGCGCCAGAGCTCCGCGGCGTCGACGCGCTCGAACTGCCGGAGCTCGCCGGCGTCCGCGGCGGCCTCGTACTCGCGGTACCGCTCGGCGAACTCGTTGCCGTATAGCCCGTGGAGTTCGGGCACCTCGTCTGGGCTGAACAGCGTCCACTCCTCGTCGGCCGCCACGCGCTCCATGAACAGGTCGGGGATCCACGCCGCGGTGTTCATGTCGTGGGTGCGCCGGCGTTCGTCGCCCGTGTTCCGCCGGAGGTCACAGAACGCAGGGAAGTCGAGGTGCCAGCACTCCAGGTAGGCACAGGCCGCGCCGCGGCGCTTGCCCGAGCGGTTGATGGCCGCGGTCACGTCGTTCGATATCTTGAGGAACGGGACGGTGCCGGTGGACTCGACGCCCGTGCTCTCGATGAGCGCGCCGGCCGCACGGAGGTTCGTCCAGTCGTTGCCGAGGCCGCCGCTCCACTTCGAGAGCTGTGCGTGGTGCTTGTACGAGTCGAAGATGTGTTCGAGGTCGTCCTCGACCGTCGTCAGGTAGCACGAGGAGAGTTGCGGGTGGGTCGTCCCGCTGTGAAAGAGCGTCGGCGAGGAGGGCGTGAACTCCAGTTTCGAGAGCACCTCGTAGAACTCCAGCGCGCGGGCCTGTGGATCGTCCTCCTCGACGGCCAGCCCCATCGCCACGCGCATCCAGAACGCCTGCGGGAGCTCGAGGTGCTCACCGCCCTCCTCCGTCCTGAGGAAGTAGCGCTGGGCGAGCGTGTCCATCGCCATGTACTCGAACCGTTCGTCGCGTTCGAGGACGAGCGCGTCCGCCAGCGCGTCGAGGTCGAACCGGTCCAGGAGTCGCTCGTCGAGCAGATCCAGTTCGACCCCTCGCTCGACGTTCTCGACGAAGGTCCGCCGGTACGCCCGGTCGAGTTCGAAGCCCGTCTCGTCGGTGCCGACGAGCTCGCGGTAGTACCGCTGTCGGAACACGTCGGCCGCGACCCGTTTGAACCCCGGTTCGCGCTCGATTCGCGCCGTCAGCGACTGGATGGTCGCCTCGTACACCTCGTCGGTCCCGGCCCCGTCGTAGAGGTTCCGTTCGATCTCCTCGACGAGCGTCTCGACGGTCTCGTCGGTCGGTAGCTGTGCGTCGTCGTCTCGCGCCCGGTCGAGGATCGACCGGACCGTCGTCGTCTGTGTCTGTTGCTGACTCATGTGTCGAAATCGGTCTGTCCGTGTGACTGCCCGCCCCCGTCGTACGCTACGTCGCCCGCGTCGTCGCCCAGCACTGCGTCGAGTGCCCGTCGGAACGCCGCCGGGTCCGAGAACGCCCGGTAGACCGAGACGAAACGGACGTAGGCAACCTGGTCGACCGATCGCAGGCGCTCGGAGACGAGTGCGCCGACCCGTTCGGACGTGACGACGCGGCCGTCCTCGTCCAGCAGGTCCGCCTCGACCTCGTCGACGAGGGTGGCAACGTCACCGGCGTCGACCGGGCGCTTCTCGACGGCGCGCTCGATACCGGTCCGGAGCTTCTCGCGGTCGAACGGCTCGACGCTGCCGTCGCGCTTCTCGACGCGGAGCGATTCCCACTCGGTCCGCTCGTAGGTCGTGAACCGGAACGAGCAGGCGGCACACTCGCGGCGTCGCCGAACGGCGGTTCCATCGGTGGTCGTGCCCGTGTCGACGACGTTCGTCGGGTCGTGGTCGCAGTTCGGGCAGTCCATGGTTGTCACTACGGGTCGCTTCGAACCCCCACATCTGGGGGACGGGGCGGGGCAGTCGCAATATGTGGTGTCAGGGGCGGCCGGTATAAGCCTTCCCCAATAGATTTGAACTATTGAAAGCCAGTTTGTTCTACGGCCCCCTCCACCGCGAGTTCACGTCGCCGCTGTCGCCGCGCCGCCAGCGCGTCGTCGCGGAGTCCGCGCTGCTCGTCCGTGGGGCACCTGAGCGCCGGGATCTCTGTCGGCCGTTCGCCGGCGTCGAGTGCGACGAAGCTGAAGAACGAACTCGCGGTCTCCGCCCGCTCGCCCTGGCTCGGGCGCTCGGCCAGCACGTCGACCTTCACGTCCATGCTGGTCCGACCGGTGTCGAAGACGTAGGCCGTGACGGTGACGATGTCGCCGAGTTCGATGGGTGCGATGAAGTCGACGTGGTCCATCGACGCCGTGACGACTTGTCGCCGTGAGAACCGCCGCGCGGCGATGGCCCCGCAGATGTCCATCCAGTGCAGGACCGCCCCACCGAGGGCGCGCCCGAGGTTGTTCGTGCTGTTCGGCATCAGAATCTCGCTCATCTCGGTGAACGACTCCCGGAGCGTCGTCTCGTGGCCGCGCTGCTGTGGCATAGAGGGGACTCCGCGTGAACGGTACAAAACGCTAACTAAGTTGAATTATCGAAAACCAGTTTGTTTTACGAGGGCCGACGGAGGTTCCGAAATACTGACCTGTCGCCTGTGGATACGGTCACACATGCACCGAAGCTGTCCGGACTGCAACATCTCGATGGACCCGGTGGAGTTCGGCATGAATGACGCATGGAACCCGCACGTTCGTACCGGCGAGAAACGCGAGGGCTTGCTCGGGAAGATCGGCGTCGAGGAACAGACGACCGTCGAGACGTTCTTGTGCCCGAACTGCGGCCTTGTCCGACAGTACGCCGACGTCGACGAGTGAGGCGGGTCGCAGGCCCGACGAAACGTAGCTCTCCTACGCCACGTCGAACAACGTCTCGCCCTCGACCATGTGCGCCGCGACGGCGTCCATGTCGAGCGTGAGACCGAGGCCGGGCTCCTCGGGGATCTCGATGTAGCCGTCCTCGATGACGTCCTCCTCGACCAGGTCCTCCCACCAGCCGAGCTCGTAGGAGTGGTACTCGACGGCGAGCGCGTTCGGGATGGCCGCGCCGACCTGTGCGCTGGCCATCGTCGCCACGGGCGAGGAGACGTTGTGCATCGCGACGGGGACGTAGTACTGGTTCGCCACGTCCGCGATCTTGCGGGTCTCGCGCATCCCGCCGACCTTCGGGAGGTCGGGCGCGACGATGTCGACGGCCTGCTCCTCGATGAGGCGGCGTTCCTCGGTCACGCGGTACCGGTTCTCCCCGACCGTGATGGGGGTGATGGTCGACCCCGTGACCTCCTTCTGTACGCCGAGGTTCTCCGGCGGCACGGGGTCCTCCAGCCACCAGACGTCGTACTCCTCGATGGCGCTGGCGAGGCGCTTCGCCGACCCACCGGAGAACGTCCAGTGGCAGTCGAACGCCACGTCGGCGCGGTCCTTCACGCGCTCGGTGACCTGCTCGACGATCTCCGCCTTGTGGCGGATCTCACCGGGACGGAGGTGCCGGTTCGCGCGGTCCTTCTCCAGCCCCGACGGCACGTCGAGGTCGAACTTCAGCGCGTCGTAGCCGAGCTCCTCGACGACGCGCTCTGCCTCGTCGGCACAGGCCTCCGGGTCGGCCTCTTCCTCGGTGTGGCAGTCGCAGTAGACGCGCACCTCGTCGCGGTACTTCCCGCCGAGGAGCTGGTACGCCGGCACCTCGAGTATCTTCCCGGCGAGGTCGTGCAGCGCGACCTCGATGCCGGCGATGGCGGTGACGGTGATGCCCTCGACCGACCCCTCGCCGGACATCTTCTGGATGAGATGCTCGTAGAGGCGGTCGATGTCCAGCGGGTTCTCCCCGACGACGAACGGCTTCATCCGCTCGATGAGTTCGGGGACGCCAGCACCCCAGTACGCCTCGCCGGTGCCGACGACGCCGGCGTCGGTGTAGATTCGCACGAGCGTCCACGGGAAGTTCCCGTCGACCATCGTCGTCTGTACGTCCGTTATCTCGACGTCGCGGTCGCCGCCGCGCTCGCGTGTCACGCCCATCGTCCCCGCGGAGAGCTCCCGCATCGTGTACTCCGCGTTCGGGTCGTGAAGCTGCGTGTAATCGATACCCATGGAAGATGTGTTTACTCGCTGCTTAGTAAAACTTTGCTCCGTGCGCGGTTCGGAGTGAGCGCTAGCGAGCGAGAACCGCGATTGCGAACGGGGGAGCCTGTGGCCCGTGCGCACGGCGAGAACCGCTCTACTGCTCGCGCGTCGTCCCTCCCCGCTCGCTCTCCAGCGGTTCCTCACTCGCGCTCGGAACCGCTCTACTCCTTCGGCTCGCGTCGCTCCCACTCCTCCGGCGGCGTCCGGATCTCCGAACTCTCCTTCGAGAGCACCCGGAGGTACACGACGGCGATGCCCGCCAGCAACAGCACGCCGGAGATGACGAGGTAGATGGCGACCGTCGCGGTCCGCCCCTCGACGACCAGTGCGAGCAGCGCCAGCAGGAGCAGCCCGAGCCCCGCGATGGTCGCGAGCAGCCGCCTGAACCCCAGTACGTACTCGAAGAGGTCGCTCATGGACGGCTGTTTCGTCCGGGCCGGCTTTGACTGTTCGGGTGCTGGACTGGCCATCAGTTCGTTTCGACGACCGACCAACCGGGTGGCGCGCGGTCTGGCGAGACCGCGAGCGGTGCGCGGGGCGAGCGCCAGCGAGACCCGCGATGCGAACGGGGAGCCTGCGACCCGTAAGCGCAGCGAGCGTGTCTCGCCGACGCTCGCGCGAGGTCTTCGGGAGCGTGCGACCGAAGGCTTGCGAGAGCTTGCTCTCGCAGTGGACGAGGAGCGCAGCTTGCGAGCATCGGTCACGAAACGCTTGCGTTTCGTGAGCACGCCGGAAATCTCTGATTTCCGGAGATGCAGGAGGCTGGGGAGGTATGAGGTGCGGTGCTGTGCGGTCGGGTGTCCCCGTGAGCGAGCTTGCGAGCGAACGGGGGCTCGTCGGAGCTTGCTCCGACGGTGGGACTGAATGGGGCCGACCGCTCGGCGAACCCGGAGCCCGCAAGGACCGCAGGCACGAGGACCGCAGCGCGGTCTCCGTGAGCGCAGCGAACGGAGGACAGCGAGACGACGGAGGAGTCTCGCACGGCTCCCGGGAGCCGAACGGTCGGGGGCTGTCTGGCTGTTCGAATCACCTGCAGCTCCAGACCAGGTGGTACGGCCCGACGATCGAGACGTAGAAACAGAAATGAATCTCAGTCCAGGCTCGCGAGACAGTTCATCGCGTACGCGGTGCCCAGCAACTCCGCCGACTTGCCGCGGTCGAACACCAGCTCGTCAGTGGAGAGCACGTGCTCCAGCACGTCGGAGGAGGCGTGGTCGGGCGCAGCGGCGATGCCGGCATCGTGCTCCTCGGCCCAGCGCATCACGCGCAGGTCGGTCTTGGAGTCGCCCATGACGAGCGCGAACGGGTCGTCGACGCCGAGCACCGAGAGGGCGGCCTCGACGCCGGCGACCTTGTTGAGTTCGAGACTCGATATCTCGGCGGCGTCGGCCTCGTAGTAGGCCACGTCGACGCGGTCGAACGCGTCGGCCAGCACGTCGGGGATCGAATCGAGGTCGCGAGCCTCGTACTCGCCCTCGCGTTCGAGCACTCCGCGGATCTCGGGGTCGGCGTCGGCGTAGTAGGTCCGCGCCCAGCCGACGGCGTCGTCCTCGTCGAGGTCGGCGTCGGCGGCGCGGGCGACCGCGGTGCCGAGCAGGTGGAGCTGGTAGCCGAGCGCGGTGTCGATGATCTCCCGGGCGCGCTCGCTGCCGGTCTCGTAGTTGGGCTTGAGCGTGACGTTGAACTCGTTGCCCTGGAGGTGACAGCCATGGCGGACGTCCTCGGGGGCCTCGGTCAGGGCGCGGGCTCGCACGTCGTCGAACACTGCTCGGACGAACTCGTCGAGGCCCTCGTACAGCAGGCGCTTGGTCTCGGCACCGTGGCCGGGCGTGAAGACGCCGTTGCCGGACTCGTAGACGATGCTGAGGTCGCCCGAGTGGACGACCTCGCTTCCGAGTCCCTGGATCATGAACCCCTTGACGTTCTCCAGGGTCTGGCCGGTGCAGATGACGATGGGGACGCCGCTCTCGTGGAACTCGGTGAGCCGGTGGAGCGTGTCCCGGGGTATCTCGTTGTCGGTGTTGCCGGCGGAGCGAAGCGTCTCGTCCACGTCGAGCACGAGGACGTTGATGGCGCGGTCGTAGGTGGAGAGGAGGTCGAGCGCGGTGAACGCCTGGTCGCGGGTGGCGTGTGCGGCGACCTCGGCGAACGTCTCGCCGGGGACGAACGCGTCGCGGATCTCGCCCTTGCGTGCGTCGAGTTCCTCGCTGGCGTCCTGCCAGTGCTCGAGGGCGACGCGGGAGTCGACGGCCGGGAAGAGGTCGACGAACTCCTGGTACTCCCGGAGCGTCTCCGTGTCGAACTCGTCGTACAGTCTGTACAGCAGGTCGTATCGTTCCATGGGAGTGTGATCGAGTGGAAGCGGTATGAAAGGGAGTGGGGGAGAGGGGGAAAACGGTGGCCGGTCGAGATGGCACGGACCGTGACTGGAGTGACTGTGGGTGCTGCCGGTGTCGTCCTCGCGTCACAGGTGGCGACCGCCCACCGTGGCCAATACTTTACTCGCGACAGAATAAATCTTTTGTCTCGGGGGGTCGTTGGGGCTGACATGCACGCAGTCGCAGTGCGTCGTGACGGAAGGGAACCCGAGGTCGTGGAGAAGCCACGCCCGGAGCCGGGACCGGGCGAGGCGCTCGTCCGCACGCTCCGGGTCGGCATCGACGGCACCGACCACGAAGTCATCGAGGGCAGCCACGGCGGCTACCCCGACGGCGAGGACCACCTCGTACTGGGCCACGAGGCGGTGGGCGTCGTCGACGACCCGAACGGAACCGAACTCGAGGCGGGTGACGTGGTGGTCCCGACGGTCCGGCGAGCTCCACCGAGCGGCACGAACGGGTACTTCGAGCGCGGCGAGCCCGACATGGCACCCGACGGCGAGTACGTCGAGCGCGGCATCGTCGGCGCGCACGGCTTCATGAGCGAGTACTTCACCAGCCCCGCGGACTGTCTCGTCTCGCTCCCCCGCGAGCTGGCCGACCTCGGATTCCTGGCGGAACCCATCAGCATCTCGGAGAAGGCGTTCGAGCACGCCTTCGCAGCCCGCTCCGCCTTCGACTGGGAGCCCGACTCCGCGCTCGTGCTGGGCAACGGCAGCCTCGGCCTGCTGACGCTCGCGATGCTCGACGGCAGCGACGGGTTCGACCAGCTCTACTGTCTCGGCCGGCGCGACCGCCCCGACCCCAGCATCGACATCATCGAGGACCTCGGCGCGACGTACGTCGACTCGCGGGAGACGCCCGTCTCCGAGTTCGCGTCGGTCCACGAGCCCGTCGACTTCGTCTACGAGGCCACCGGCTACGCGAAGCACGCCTTCGACACCATCGACGCGCTCGCGCCCAACGGCGTCGGCGCGCTGCTGGGTGTCCCCACCGACTGGACGTTCGAGGTCGACGGCGGCCGGCTCCACCGCGAGTTCGTGCTCCACAACAAGGCGCTCGTCGGCAGCGTCAACTCCCACGTCGGCCACTTCCGGGCGGCCATCGACCGACTCGACTCGTTCCCGGCGTCGTTCGTCGACGACCTCGTCACCGGCGTCTACGGTCTCGACGAACTCGACGCCGCATTTGCGACCGACGACAGCACTATAAAAACCGCGGTCGAACTCGGTGCTATATGAAGAACGTCGACGACCTCATCGAGAGCGCCGCGGAGCTGGCCGAGCACGGCCACTCCAAGGGCGAGATCGCGGACGAGCTGAACGTCTCCCGCGAGACCGCCTCCTGGCTGGTCGAGCGCGCCGGCGGCTCCGCGACCCCGGCCACGAACGACATCGCCGCCCCGACCGGTGGCCCGCAGGACATCCACGTCGACTGGTCCGCCGTCGGCCGCGACAGCTACCGGCTCGAAGCCGTCACGAGCGCGATGGCCGACCTCCTCGCGAAACAGGGAGACGACGTCGACCTCACCGTCGGCATCGAGAAGGCGGGCGCGCCCATCGCCACGCACATCGCCAGCGAGCTCGACACCGACCTCTCGAGCTACGCCCCCAGCAAGCACCAGTGGGACGAGGGCGAGCTCGACACCGACGTCGGCGGCTCCTTCTCGCGCAACTTCGCGCAGATCCGCGACCGCGACTGCTACGTCGTCGACGACACCATCACCTCGGGGACGACGATGACCGAGACCATCGAAGCCATCCAGGACGAGGGCGGCAACCCCGTCGCGGCCTGCGTCCTCGTCGACAAGCAGGGGCTCGACGAGGTCGAGGGCGTACCCGTCTACTCGCTGTTCCAGGTCATCTCCGTCGGCAGCGAGGAGTAGCTCAGATATCGATCCGCTCGGCCAGCCGGTCGAGCGCGTCCGCTCCGTACGCTTCTGGACCCAGGTCGGGCAGTACCTGAATCTCCATCCCGTCGAACCGATCGCGTATCTCGTCGAGGTGCCGCTCGTGGCTCTCCGCACGCGCCCGACAGCGCTCGCAGTCCTCGTCGGCCGACTCGAGCACCCGGTTCACGACCAGCGTCTCCACGGGCACCTCGAACCGGTGCAGGCGCTCGACCAGCCGGTCGCTCTCCTCGATTGCCAGCGTCTCGGGCAGCAGCACCACCCTGAACTCGGTGCGTGCCGGGTCACGCAGGAGCTCCGAGACCGCCTGCAGGTCCGCACGGAACGACTCGATGTCCTCGGCGTCGTCGTCGCTCCCCCAGAACGCCGCCGGGCCGAAGACGACGCTGCGCGCACGGTCGACCAGCTGGCGCACCTCCCCGCGGATCTGCATCGCCGTCGAGAGCCCTTCGCCGAGCACGTCCGGGAGCGTCAGCAGCCGCAGGGTGTGTCCGGTCGGGGCCGTGTCGAACACCACCCGGTCCCACCGGTCCGCGTCGTAGTCGAGGAAGAACGAGAGCGACGCCACCTCGTCGCTCCCCGGGACGAACCCCGCCTCGAACAGCCGGTCCACGTCGGCCTCCGAGAGGTCGAGCCCCGCCCGTCTGAACTCGGCGGCCAGCGCGCGGACGACCCGCTCGTACTGCGCCTGTCCCGCCTCCGGGTCGGCCTCGACGGCCCAGAGGTTCTCCGTGACCTCGGTCGGCTCGCCGCCGAGTTCGACACCGAGCGCGTCTCCCAGTGAGTGCGCCGGGTCCGTCGAGACCACCAGCGTGCGCTCGCCCGCCCGGGCGAGGGCGAGGCCCGTCGCGGCCGCACAGGATGTCTTCCCGACGCCGCCCTTCCCACCGTACAGCACGAACTTCGGCATGGGCACACGTACGGCACTCAGCTACAAGTAGGCTGGATTCGCGACCGGCCGTCGGGCGCGACCGTTCCGCGCGACGGACGAGCGACGCGAGAGCGAAACTCCCGCGAGTCTGAGCGCGTCGCGCTCGGGCACCGTGGTCTCTGTCGACCAGCCGACCGACCGGATGTCCACCGCCAGTGAACGACACGACCCGCAATCCACCTCTCACCGACTGACGTAACTTCTTTCCGCGCGCCACCCCTACGAGCAGTCATGACCTTCGACCCGAACCAGAGCCTCCCGCAGGAGGAGGTCGACGAGCGCGTGCGGACGGCCATCGAGGAGAACGAGGTCGTCCTGTTCATGAAGGGCACCGAGATGATGCCCCAGTGCGGCTACTCGGACCGGGCGCTCGGGCTCATCGGCCAGTACCGCGAGGAGTTCGAGACCGTCGACACCCTGGAGTCCCTCGAGGAGTTCCGGGCCGCGCTCTCGGAGCACTCCGGCTGGGAGACCATCCCGCAGACGTTCGTCGACGGTGAGTTCGTCGGCGGCAGCGACGTGCTGGCGGAACTGGACGAACGCGGCGAACTCCGGTCGACCCTCGACGCCTGAACGGCGGGGTTTTACCGAGAAATGGTCGGAAATAAACAGCAGGTCATTTAAGCGCAACGCCCCTAGTAGAGACCGAACGAACGGCCAGCGGACACGTCGTCACACCCCCCCATTTACCATGTCAGCAGAAAACTCCGGTCAGGTATTCAGGCTCCATTCGACACTGGAACTTCCCCTCGAAGACGTTCGAGAGTTCCTCTCGGACGACCCGGAGCTTCCAGACGGCATCGAATCGGTAGACATCACACGACGCAACAACACCCTCATTCTCAAGGCGATCTCGGCGGACAAGTCGGTGAGCAAGTACACGCCCACCGCGCAGCTGAAGGCCAGTGTCGTCGAGAACCGGGTGTACGAGGAGGAACCCGAGGACCAGCATCGCGGTCCGCGCTGGGGCGACGAGGAAGAGGAGGAGGAAATCCCCTCCGAACTCGTCGAGTTCGCGGCGTTCAAGGGCGACCGCGAGACGGTGCTCCAGAACTCGCTGCTCCAGTACGAGATGTTCCTCGTGCTGTGTGCCATCGCCCGCGAGGCCGAGAAGGGCACGCTGACCGCCATCACGGCCCACGACGGCGACCTCGACGCGACCCGCATCGTCGACGGCGAGGACCGCCCGGCCTCCATCGAGGTCGTCGAGGGTCGCTCCGAGGGCCAGGCCGCCAACAGCGGCGTGAACTGGCGGGACAACAAGTTCATCAGCGACTGAGGCTCGTGTTCTTCTGATCCGTCGGTATCCACCGGACAGCGGCAGCCCTGTGACGCGCGCCACGTTGGTGGGCTGGCGACCGCCGCGACACCCTCGCCGAATCCACAACCCCTTTCCACGTCAGACGCCTGGTTTCGGGTACGATGTCTCAGGATACACTCACCCCGGATAGCGTCCCAACCGCCGACGGGATGCCGGTGCTCGGCCTCGGCACCTGGCAGAACGAGGACCACGACCAGTGCGCCGACAGCGTCGCGACCGCACTGGAGATGGGCTACCGCCACATCGACACCGCACAGGCATACGGCAACGAGGCCGCCGTCGGCGACGGCATCGCGCAGGCCGACGTCGACCGCGAGGACGTGTTCCTGGCGACGAAGGTGTGGATCAGCAACCTCGCACACGACGACGTGCTCTCGAGCACCGAGGCGAGCCTGGAGAAGCTCGGCGTCGACTACGTGGACCTGCTGTACGTCCACTGGCCGTCGGGCGAGTACGACCCGGAGGGCACGCTGTCGGCGCTCGACCAGCTCGTCGACGGGGGCAAGGTGAAGAACGTCGGCGTCTCGAACTTCGAGCCCGAGCACGTCGACGAGGCCATCGAGACGCTGGACGCGGACGTGTTCGCGAACCAGTTCGAGTGCCACCCGCTGCTCCCGCAGGAGGAGCTGCGCGCGCACTGCGACGACGCCGGCGTGAACGTGGTCGCGTACTCGCCGCTGGCCCGCGGGAGGGTGTTCGACGTGCCCGAGGTACAGCGCGTCGCCGAGAAGCACGACGCCAGTGCGGCCGCGGTCAGCCTCGCGTGGCTCCGCGAGAAGGGCGTCACCGTCATCCCGAAGGCGACGAGCGAGGACCACATCCGCGACAACTGGACGTCGCTGTCGGTCGACCTCGACGCGGACGACGTGGCGGCCATCGACGCCATCGACGAGCGCGAGCGGGCGGTCGACCCCGACTTCGCGCCCTGGTAGGAGCGGACTACCCTGCCGGTACCAGCCGAAAAGTAAAACGCCACGGGGGCGAACCGAACTGATATGGCCGGGTTCGTCGGAGCAGTGGGCGTCGACCTGAAGCGACTGCACGAGACCTGGATGGAGCTGTTCTTCCCGCGACAGCGCGGTGCCGACGAGTCCGTCCTCGGCAAGTGGAAACCCGAGACGACGAGCGGCAAGCTCGCGTACAACGGCTGGGCGGCCGTCGGCGCGGTCGCCGTCGCACTCGTCTACCCGTTCGCGCTCGCCGGCGTCGTCGCCCGGTACAACGCCTACCGGCTGGACGACCTCACCTCGGCACTCGGGCTCGTCGGCACCGTGCTCCTCGTCGCGCTGCTCTGGGGCGCGCTGTCGGCCGCGGCCTGGGTCCGGTTCACCTTCACGGGCTTCCTCGCCGTCGTCGCCGCCGCCAGCGTCGCGACCCTCTCCGCGGGACTCGCGCTCGGCTTCTCACGCGTCGGCGGGCGTGTGACGACGGTCGTCCTCGCCTACCCGTTCGCGACGACCGCCGTGTTCCTCCCGCCGGTCGTCGCGGCGTTCTACTCGCCCGCACTCGGCGAGCTCGTGTTCACCGAGAGCGAGTCGCTCGCCATCTGGTTCCTCGACAACGTCTTCGCCGTCGGCGGCATCAACGAGTACCTCCGCACCGAGTACGACCTCACCGGCGTCGCCTACGTGCTGCTCTGGCTCGGCGTCTCCGTGCCGGTCGGCTGGGCACTCGGCGTGCTCGTGACGCTCGCGAACCTGGTTCGGCCGACCGATTAGGAGGGACTCGTCGGACCGGTCCGGGTGTCTCCGGTGTGAACTCCCCGGACCGGAGTGGGACCGGCGAGACTGCGCGACCACGAGGAGGCGCGTCGGAACGGTCCCAGCGCCTCGCGCTCAGACACCGCAGGCACGACGAGCCCAGCGGGGCTCATGAGGGCGCAGCACTCACAGCAAACACCACTCGCTCCGCACCGATTATCTACCTCCAGCCCTCAGACCCGGGTATGGAACTCGACCAGACGAAGACCGCCGCGGTCTTCATCGCGCTCGTCGCAGTCGGCACGCTCGCGCTCGTGGTCGCACCGATGATGACGACGGAGACGGTCCTGATGATGGTCACCCCGTCGATGGTCGTCTTCGGGCTCGTCTGCCTGGCCATCGGTGTGGCCCACGGACAGTACCGGGCGACGCACTGAGCCGTAACACGTCAGTCGAACCGGCACGCGTAACGAAACGCATTCCTCGCACCCGGCCGACACTCCAGCCATGAGCGACGCCACCGAAGCCACGGGACTCCCCGTCGATCCCGAACTCGTCGGGCGAGCGTTCGCGGCCCTGTCGGGACTGCTCGGACTGGTCTTCCTCGGGCTGCCGGTCACGTCGGACCTCGGGTCGCAGCTGGACCCCGCGGGGGTCGTCCCGGTGGTGTACGGGCTGGTGGTCGCCTTCGGGCTGTGCCTCGTCGCCGTCGGCTGGCTGGGGCGTGACGGGCGGCGACCGCTGGCGACCGTCGCGCCGGCGCTGCTGGCGGTTGCGCTCCTCGTCCTCGGTCCGGGGCTCGACTACCCGTTGAGCGCGTTCAACTGGGCGGGGCTGGTGCTCGCGTCGGTGGTGTTCGGCGGCCTCGGGTCGCTGTGGACGCTCGTGTACGGTTAGTGGTCGTCCTCGCGCCACTTGTGCTCGCACTCGGTGCAGATGAAAAAGCGGGTCTCGGACTCGTCGGCCGAGCGGATCTGCTGCATGTACCAGTAGGCCTCGTCGTTGTCACACTTCGGGCAGTGGGATTCCGTCGTCGGCAGGCCCTTGTTCTCGGCGTCGGAGACGTCGACGACCTCGGACTCCTCCTGGCCCTGTGTGGTGACCATCGCCTGTTCCGACTGGGCGTCGCGGGGCTTCGAGAAGCCACACTCCTCGTTCCCGCAGACCCACTCGTCGCCCTCCGTCTTCATCATTGAACCGCATTCGTCACAGAACTCCATCGTACCCCTTCGTTCGCCGTCGAACGGACTTAAGCGACCCGCTTGTCCGGCCGGCTGTCCAGTCGCCGGCTCAGACGCCCTCGACGAGTCGCTCGAGCTGCTCGGGCGGGACCGCGCCACGGGCCTGGTGGCCGTCGTGGACGAACGTCGGGACGCCGGTGACGCCGGCGGCCTTCGCGGCGGCGAAGTCCTCGGCGAGCGCGTCGCGGTTCGCGTCGTCCGAGAGCGCCGTCTCGACCATCTGCTCGTCGATGCCGACCGCGCGTGCGACGTCGACGAGCACGTCGGCGTCGCCGATGTCGCGGCCGTCGCGCCAGAGCGCCGCCAGCAGTGCCTCGTCGAGCGCGCGCCAGGTGTCGTAGGGCTCGCGCTCCTGGACGTACCGCGAGAGCAGCTGAGCCTGCAGCGAGTCCACGTCGCGGGAGACGTCGACGGTCATCTCGACGCCGTACTTCTCGCGGAGGCGCTCGACGCCCTGTCTGGCCCGCTCGTAGTACGCCTCGTCCTTCCCGTCGTCGACGCTCAGGTCGAGTTCGCCGTCGGGGCCGCGCTGTGCGGCCCGGAGGTCGAACGGGTGCCACTCGATCCGCAGCGGCTCCTCGCGGGTGTCCTGGTAGAGCGACAGCGCGTGACGCCCGAGGTAGCAGAACGGACAGACGTAGTCGGCGTAGACCGTCACGGAATCGACGTGCTCGCGTGTCATGGACCCGGCTACGGGCCCGACAGTGAAAAACGAGAGCCAACCGTGCGTGGCTTGCGGACGACCGCATCCCGGCACCCGATTCGGTCGTTCGTCCGGGGGCGTTGCCGAACTCACTCCCCGTCGCCGTCGGTGTCGGCGGCGGGGGCGCGGGCATCCTCGAGCGCCACGCCGACCGCGTCCTCCAGTTCGAACAGCAGGTCCTGTGGGGTCCGGAACGCGTCGCTGTCCGTCTCCGAGACGAGCACCCCGAGGTTGGCCTCGTCCTCGGCGACCACGAGCGTCACGTTCTCGAGGTCCGCCGCGGCGTCGTCCCGGAGCACCGGGTAGGTGAGGTCGTCGAGCGCGGACTCGATGTGTGCGTACTCCACACGCCGTGTCATGTGTGCCCGTTTGACTCGCGTCCCCTTGAGCGTGGTGTCGAACCGTCTGGAGACAGAACGCCCAAATACCGGCTGACCGTAGCGACGCGCAATGACCCTCTCGGAGGAGGCGCGCGAGCGTCTGGCCGACATCGTCGAGCTCCAGCCGACGAAGAACGCCGAGCTGCAGGAGCGGTGGGCGATGGAGAGCGGGAGCGAGGTCCACGGCTTCCTCGAACGCGAGCTGAAGGAGTACTACTTCCGGGACGACAACAGTCTCATCCGCGCGACCGAGGAGGCCGCCGAGCTCGTCGACGTGGAGCCCGGCGTCACCGCGGGCGACGAGCCCGGCGGCACGCCGAGTGCCGTCCGCGTGCCGGCGCTCCAGGCCGCCATCCTCGACAACCTCGCCGGTCCGGACGAGGACGGCCAGAGCGTCGTCAGCGTCCTCCGGACCCTGCGCGAGCACGCCGACCTCGACCCCGACGTGGACGAGGTGCGCGACGCGCTCCAGTCGCTCCGCCGCAAGGACGTCGTCGAGGTCGTCTACACGACGGTCCCGACGTTCCGCCTCGCCGTCGCGCGCGACGAGTTCGAGGTCACGGTGAACGACTCGTGACCCAGCGCCCGCGATGACCGTCGTCTGCTGTGGCATCGGTGCCGACACGACCAACGTCGAGCTGCGGGACTCCCGCGTCCCGACGGTCGGTTCGAATGGAGAGTTCGAGTACGTCCCCATCCCGGAGAAGACCCGCGAGACGAGCGAAGGTCGGCCCTACGGCGACCGCCCGCTCCGCCACGGCGACGGCACCATGGCCGACCTGCTCGCCAGACTGGTGCCCGACCCCGGCAGCGACGGCGAACCGGTGACCGAAGCCGACGCCATCGCCAACTACCCGCCCCACGACGACCCGAACCTCGACGCGCTGACCTACGGCGAGCACCGCCCCGGCTACGTGAACCGCCTCGCCGCGCTGGAGTCGGACGGGGACGATGCGGTCGGCTTCTACGCCGGACTGGAGGACGCGGACGGGCGGCTGCACCGCTACCTCGTCGGCTGGTTCCGCGTCTCCCGGGTGACCGTCGTCGAGGCCGACGATTCTCGGGCAACGAAGCGCGAGAAGCTGGCTCGACATCCCGAGAACGCCCACACGAAGCGCGCCGTCGACGGGCGACCGTACCGCGACGACCGCCGGGTCGTCCTCCTCGACGGCGACGAGGGCGGGCTGTTCGAGCGCGTCGGGAGGTCCATGAGCACGTTCTCGGCGTTCGACGGCGAGCGGCGGGGCTACTTCCTCGACGACGAGTTCGCCGGAGAGTTCGCGGTGACGAAGCCCGCGCACGATCCCGATTCTGCGAAACGGGCGGAGAAAGCCGGCGTGATTCGGAAGCCGGCCATCGTCTGCGACCTGGACGCCGAGACGTTCCGCGAGCGGGCGATGGACTGGTGACCTACTCCTCCGCCAGCCCGGGCCGCCGTCCCCGCCGCCGACGCGACAGCAGTCGCTTCGTCGCCGCGCCCGGCCCACCCTCGATGGGCCAGCCCCTCGTCCGCCAGGCGGGCGGTTCGGGCTCGAACTCGGCGCAGCGACCGGCGCACTCGCCGGCGGTCTGACAGCGCCCCTTCGCGTCGCACCAAGGCAGCAGCGTGCCGTCTTCCCGGGCCTGGAAGTGGCGGCAGTCGGGCCGCATCGTGTCGACGTAGGAGCGCCAGCCGCGGGCGTAGGCCCGTTCGGCGATCTCGCGGCGCTTGTCGGCCTTCCACTCGGGGTCGGCGTACTCGAACCGGGCGGCGGAGGCGTCGAACTCGCTCCCGTCGGGCCGCTCCAGAATCCGGGTTCCGGGGTCGTCGACGGCGAGCGAACGCGCGTGCCAGGCGACGCTGGCCTCGGACGCCGGGGTTCCATCGCCGTCGCCCACGTCGACGGTGAGGATGCCGGCCTGCACGGGCAGGCTCTCGAGCAGTACGGGTTCGACGGCACCGCCGGTCGCGCGCGTCGCCACCCATGCCTCGTCGGCGAGCGAGAGCGCCACGTCGTATTCGAGTTGCGAGACGAGCGCGTCGGCGGCGCTGGCGTCGAGGTCCGGCTTGTTCTCGACGGCGACGATTCGCCGGCACCAGTCGGGGTATTCCCACTTCCGGCGGCACTCGATTCGGCCACCCGACTTTCTGGTCTCGACGATACCCCGGTCGGCGGCGTTGTGTACGGCCTCGCGGACGTACCGCCACGGGTAGCCCGGGTAGGGGAGCGCATCGCGGTAGTACGTCCACTCCGCGGGCGCGTGGCGGACGACGTGCAGGAGGTCGGAATCGAGCGCGTCCAGCCCGAAGTTCGCCCGCTGGCGCAGGCCGTCGGGGTCGCACTCCAGAACCAGGGTGTCCCAGCGTCGGTCACGGGTTCCCAGTTGACGCGCGACGAGCACGACGGAGTCCTCGCGTGCGGGCTCCCACGCGCGCTCGGCCCAGCGACAGACCCGGAGCTCGAACGCGAACTCGGTGTCCTCGCCGGGGAGCATGCTCACCCCTGTGCGTTCGAGCGCCGAAGCCGTTACGGGTCGACCGCGAATGGACGGCGGTTCGACAGATTGAACACCGCCCGGCAAGTCCGACGAACTCCATGCATCTCGTCCTCGACTACGGCGGCGTCATCGTCCAGCACGGCGACGAGCGCGAGCACGCGCACCTGCTGGGTGCCGACCCCGAAGCCGACCCCTACCCCGGCTGGCTCGCCTACTTCGCGTTCCGCGACGGCTTCGTCCAGACCACGGACGGGTACGTCGACCTCCTCGCGACGCTCACGGGCGCGTCCGAGGACGCGTGTCGTGAGTACCTCGACCGGACGTGGCTCGACCCCGAGTTCCCCGCGGAGCACGGAGACGTCCTCCGGGACCTCGCGGCCGAGCACACGCTCGTCCTCTTCGGCAACATGGCGCGCCCGTGGATCGAGACGGTGCTCTCCGAACACGGCGTCCTCGACTGCTTCGACGACCTCGTCGTCTCCTCCGACATCCAGCGTCCGAAGCCCCATCCGAGGGGCTACTTTGAGTGCCTCCCCGAGGGCGACGAACCGGTCGCCTTCGTGAGCGACGAGTACAACGAGGACCTCATGATGGGCGAGTGTCTCGGGATGACGTCGGTGTGGGTCGAGAACGAAGACGACGAGACGCCGTACCGGGAGCCCGACGTCCGGATCTCGTCGCTCGCCGACCTGCCGGAGGTTCTCGCTTCGGACGACGGGACGCTCGGACGGTGACCCGGCGGCCTACCCGCTCCCGCCGTCACTCCCGACGAACCCCCGGACAAGCGCGGCCTCCCCCCTCCTGAGCAGTTCGCCCGCGGTGCTCGCCGCGCAGTCGAGTTCGGCCGCCACGTCGGCGACGCTCCCCGTTCTCGGCACGTCGTAGTAGCCGACCGCGACGGCGGCCGCGAGCGCCTCGTGCTGCCGGGTTGTCACGTCGACCGCGGGCGTGGACCAGCGCCGGAAGTCGGCGACGCGCTCGACGGTGGCGTCGACGTGCTCGCGCAGGTCGGCGTGGAACGCGGCGAGGAGCTCGGGCTCCCCGACGGCGTCGACGCGAGCCCGGCACCCCTGCTCGAAGGTGACCGGCGGGAGGAAGACGACGCCCGAGTCGGCGACGAGGTCGAGCACCGGCGCGCCGAGTTCGTACCCGGTCTGGTGGACGAACGCGTAGGTGCCGCCGTCGCCCGCCACGAGGTCCACGGCGGTGCTGCTCTCGACCGCGTCGAGCAGTGACCGGACCGCGTCCGGCGCGCCGTCGTACCACGCGAGCGTCGTCACGGTGTCCATCGGGCCCCACATCAGCAACTCGGCGCGGGAGACGTTGCTGTCGTCGAGCCGCCGGTGCATCGGATGCGCCAGCGACGGCGGGTAGTCGACGGCGAAGGTGACGCGTCGCACTGACCGAGGCTGCGTGACGACGGTATTTAAAACGCCGCATCAATACGGCCCAAGCTCCTCTCCGGTTCGGTGGGAACGTGTTCGTATGCGCCCGTCGCCCGACCTGCAGGACGCGCCACCCGACGATGTCGGGAGCACAGCCGCGCGACCGGACGGCCCCGCCGTGGCCACCATCGCGGACGACCGCAGAGTCGCCTACGCCGAGTACGGAGCCGCCGACGGTGCACCCGTGCTGTTCCTCCACGGCACGCCCGGCTCACGCGTGCTGGGACGGCTGCTCGACGAGGCGGCACGCGGGCGCGATCTGCGTGTCCTCGCGCCGGACCGCCCCGGCTACGGCCGGTCCGACCCCGCACCCGACGCCGGACTCGCCGACATCGCGGACGGTCTCGTCGCGGTCCTCGACCACGCCGACGTCGAGAGTGCTCCCGTCGTCGGTTTCTCCGGCGGTGCAGCCGTCGCGGTCGCGCTGGCCGGCCGCCACCCCGACCGCGTCGACGCCGTCCACAGCGTCTCCGGGGTCGCCCCGCCGTCGCTCCGGAGCGACCAGCCGGCCGTCCAGCGGCTCCTCGGGACGCTGGCGGGGCGGGCCCCGCGGCTGCTCTCGGGGCTCGTCCGCGCACAGGCGTGGATCGCCGACCGCGGCTCCCCGTCGGCCGTCGTCTCGCAGTACACCGACAGCGAGGGTGCGGCCGCGCTGTCGGAGCCGCAGGCCGAGACGTTCCGGCGTGACTTCGTCGCGGGCGTAGGTCCGCAGCGGGCCGGCTTCGTCCGCGAGACGCGGCTGCTCGGTGAGCCGTGGCCCGTCGAGCCGTCGGTCGTCGACGTCCCGGTCCACTGCTGGCACGGCGAGCGCGACGCGAACGTCCCCGTCGCCGACGCCCGGCGGGTCGCCGACGCCGCCCGCGCCGAGCTGACCGTCGTCGACGCCGACCACGCCACCGCCCTTGTGGAGCACCGCGAGGCGGTGCTCGATGCCTGCATCGAGTGAGAACGGGCCGAGCCGGGGGCTGGGCCGTCGCTGGAGGGGTAGAATGGGAGAGACGATTGCGAGACGGCTCGCGGAGCCGGTGGCGACTAGTCGTCGCCTTCGCTCGTCGTTTCGAGTTCGTTCAGGAACTCGTGTGCGTCCTCGAGGATGTCGCGTGGGCCGTCCTGCGTGACGGTGTTGACCGCCTGTTCGTAGTCCCGCCACTGGAGGTCGCGGTGCTCCGTCGAGAGCTCCGCACTGGCCTCGAACGACCGGGCGATGAACAGGTGGACCGTCTTGTGGATGGTGTCCCCACCCGCCTCGAAGACGTAGTCGTACTCTTCTCTGAATCCGTCGATGAGACGGAAGTCGTGGATGCCTGCTTCCTCTTTCACTTCTCGAATAGCCGTCTGCTGGAGTTCTTCGTCTCCCTCGACACCGCCCTTCGGGAACTCCCAGTCACCAGGGCGGCTCTTTAGCAGTAGGTACTCGCGCCGGCCCCGCGTGTCGCGAAAGAGGATGGCACCTGCGCTCGTAGCTTCGACTGCCATTACCCCTTTGTAAAGGGTCACCAGTTAAGAGAATATCGGACCGGTTGCCGACGCGTCTCAATGGGTTTTTGACCTTCAGCCGCGACCAGTACCAATACGACCATGAGCTTCGTCACACGCCTCACACTCCAGAGCGGGGACCGTGCCGCCCTCGACAGCGTCGTCGAGGACATCCGCGAGCGCGTCTCCCGCAAGGGTGCGGAGATGAAGGGCCCGCACTCCGCCCCACCCGAACGACTCCGTGTCCCGACGTACAAACGCCCCACCAGCGACGACGGGTCCCAGTTCGACGCCTGGGACTACACCGTCTACAAGCGCGAGATAGAGATCGTCGGCCACGACGAGCTCGCCCACACCATCGCCGCCGGTTCGGCGTTCCCCGACTCCGTCCACGTCGCCGCCGAGGTCGAGCAGGTCCGGTCGCAGGGCTCGTAATCGGTCTTCTCTGCCCGGTTTTCTCCCGGTCGTTCTCTGCTGACGTCTCCAGTTGTAAACAGTGGCACCTCGGACAGCCAGAAAGCTCCCTCCCGCTCGGCTCGCAGGAGCCCGTCACGCGCCACTTGGCCGATCCGGCGCTATCGCCCATCGAGGTTCACAAACATTGTAAACTCCAGGGCCGCCACACGCGACACCACACCCGGAAACACGCGGCGGCAACTCCGCGGTTAAGTGCCTCGGGCGCGTCGGCCCGGACATGGCAGACAGAGACAGGCTCGTCGCCTTGCGGCGGGAGTTCCACCGCCAGCCGGAGCCGGCCTGGCGCGAGTACTGGACGACGGCGCGCATCGTCACGGAGCTGGAACGCATCGGCGTCGACGAGCTGTACGTCGGTCCGGAGGCGCTGAACAGCGACGAACGGATGGCCGTGCCGCCGGAGGAGGAGCTCGAATCGTGGTACGACCGGGCCGTCGAGGCGGGCGCTGACGAGGGCGTCCTCGAGCAGCTCCGGGGCGGCCACACGGGCGTGGTCGCGGTCGTCGAACAGGGCGCGGGTCCGACGGTCGGCCTGCGCGTGGACATCGACGGCCTGCCCCGCGAGGAGTCGACCGACGAGGACCACGTCCCGGCGGCGGAGGGCTTCCGCTCGGAGACGGGCGCGATGCACGCCTGCGGGCACGACGGCCACGCGACCATCGGGCTGGGGGTGCTGGAGGCCGTGAAGGGGAGCGACTTCTCCGGCACGCTGAAGGTGTTCTTCCAGCCGGCCGAGGAGCTCGTCGGCGGCGGGAAGGCGATGGCGAAGTCGGGCCACCTCGACGACGTGGACTACCTCTTCGCGCTGCACCTCGGGCTCGACCACCCGACCGGCGAGGTCGTCTGCGGCATCGACGAGTTCCTCGCGGTGAAACACATCGACGTGCGGTTCACCGGCGAGCCCGCCCACGCCGGCGCGAAGCCCGAGGAGGGCGAGAACGCGGTGCAGGCCGCGGCGGCTGCCGTCCAGAACCTCTACGCCATCCCGCGGCACTCCGACGGCGCGACGCGGGTGAACGTCGGCCACCTCGAGGCCGCGAACGCGACGAACATCGTCGCCGAGGAGGCCACCATGGAGTGCGAGGTCCGCGGCGTGACGACGAAGCTGAAGGACTACATGGACGAGCGTGCTCATCGCGTCATCGAGAACGCGGCGGCGATGCACGGCTGCGAGTCCGAGACCAGCGTCGGCGGCGAGGCACCCTCCGCGCGGAGCGACGAGGAGCTCGTGGACATCGTGGGCCGCCTCGCGGGCGGCAACGCCGACGTGGAGCGCGTGGTCGACCGCGACGCCCTCGGGGGGAGCGAGGACGCGACGTTCCTCATGCAGGCAGTACAGAAACGTGGCGGCCTCGCGGCGTACGTCTGCGTCGGCACGGACCACCCCGGCGGCCACCACACCGCGACGTTCGACGTGGACGAGGACAGCCTGCCCATCGGCGTCGACGTGCTCGCAGGGGCCATCCAGACGGTCGCCGAAGAGCGTCCCTGACCGCGCGCAGCGATTCTTTCACGGGGAGCGGTTCGAAAGTATTATTTGATTGTAGCTCGCTGTACAAAATTAATGCCAGAAGAAGCTGTTCGAACCATCGGTCTCTCCACGGCCGTCCTCGTCGGCGGGCTCACGGCCTCGGTCCTGGTGGTCGTGGGGCTCGCACTCGGCCCGTTCGCGGTGGACCCCGGACTGGATGTCGTCGCCGAGTACGGGTCGTGGACGGTCGCCCTCGGGGTGCTGGCCGCCGGGTTCGTGCAGACGTTCGTCACGACCGCCGTCCACCAGCACTACGGCTGGGCGCGCACACCGGGTGTCCTGCTCCACCTCGCATGGACGCTCGCCTTCGGCTACGCGCTCGTCACGGTCGGCGTGCGCATCGTCCCGCTGGTGCTCTGTCTCGCCAACGCCTTCGCCACCGTCGGCCTGCTCACCGCCGGCGAGGCGTTCGACACCGGCAGAACCGACACCTCCGAGATGCACGCCACCGACATCGGCACGGGCTACCGCTGAACCGGCATCCTGTCGCGGCCGAGACCGATAATTTTAGGCCCGACCTTTTTGTTTCATCCGTCCAACTGGTTCGTATGGGGAGACCGACGTACCGGCCGACGACGGTCACGTTCGCGGCGTTCGTCGCGGCCATCGGGGGATTCTGGACGCTCATCGACAGCGGTCTGCTGTTCGTCCTCGGCGCATCGCTCGACTCGCCACTCGTCGTCGCGTTCGGCGGGACGATGATCGTCTTCGGACTGCTCCGGATGCTCGTCGCGGGCGCGCTGTTCCAGATGCGGACGTGGTCCCGCCCGGTCGGAATGCTGCTGTTCGCGCTCGCGGCCACGCTGAACGCCTGGGCCATCGTCACCGCCGGTGGCGGCGGGAACATCGTCGCGTTCGTCGCCAACGGCGGTGCGCTCGTCGCGCTGGCGATGAGCGGTGACGCGTTCAGGCCGGACGTCGAGAGCGCCGACATCAGCGACAAGCCGGCGACGAAGATCGGGACCGGGTCGCGATAATCAGTACTTCGGCTCCGCGCCGGTCGTCTCGTACACCGCCTCCATCAGCGTGTCGCGCTTCGACTGCCACATCTCGAACTCGTCGGGGCTGCTGGGGTAGTGCTCGTAGTGGTCCATCAGGTCGTCGGCGCACTGCTTCGTGCGGTAGAACTGGAGGATGTTCCGCCAGTAGCCGAAGCTCTTGACCGCGAGCTTGGCCTTGAACAGCGTGCTCATCTCGGTGCTGCCCTCGTACAGCGCCTCGGCGAGCTTCTCGCCCGGCAGCGACGCGAGCAGGCCCATCAGGTCGTCGACGTCGACCGCCGTCGAGAGGATGTTGTACACGTCGAGCGCGGCGTAGCGCGCGCCGAAGTGGTCCATGACGCGCTCGTTGTACTCCCAGAGCGTCTCCTCGCTCACGTCGCCCTGCTCGATGGCCTCGATGGCCTGCTCGCCGGCGTACTTGCCCGCGTAGGCCGCCCCGGCGATGCCGCCGCCGGTGGTCGGGTTGACGTGCCCCGCGGCGTCGCCGACGGCCATGTAGCCCGGCGCGACGGCGGAGTCGTAGGGTCGTCGCGTCGGGAGCGCGGCACCGAGCTTGTCCTCGACCTCCGCGCCCGCGAACTCCTCGCGGTTGCGGAGGTCCCGCTTGAGGTCGTCGACGAGCTCCATCGGCTCCTCGGTCATCTGGAAGCCGAGACCGGCGTTGATCTCCGTCTCGGTGCGCGGGAAGTACCAGAGGTAGCCCGCGGCGCGCTCGGTCGGCTTGAACACGAGCGCGTCGTCCCACTCGACGGGCTCCTCGACGTGGACGATCTCGCGGTAGGCCGAGCAGAACTGCGAGTAGTTGACGTTGGTGTCGAACGTCGCGTCGGAGAAGTCGACCGTGTCCTGCAGCAGCGAGAGCGAGCCCGCGCCGTCGATGACGATGTCCGCGTCGTACTCGACTGGGTCACCCTTCTTCTTGGCCTGGAGTCCGGTGACGACGCCGTCGTCGTCCTGTGTCACCTCCTGGATGACGGTGTCGTAGTGGAACGTCGCGCCGGCATCCTTCGCGCCCTGGATGATGCAGCGGCCGTACTCCCAGCGGTCGATCACCGCCAGCTCGCCGGGGACCGGGATCTCGAGCACCGTGTCCTCCTGGGGGATCTCGAAGCGCCCGTGGTCCACGCCGGTGTTCGTGAACGCCGGTTCGAGCTGCTCCTTCGGGATGGCCTCGGGGAACGCGTCCGCGCCCTTGAGTGCGTCCCCGCAGGCGATGTGTCCGGCCTCCTCTGCGTCCTTGCGCTCGACGACGACGACGTCGTAGCCCTCGCGGGCGATGGTCGCCGCCGCGTAGCACCCCGACGTCCCCGCGCCGGCGACGACGACGTCGAACTCGTGGCTGGTCATGCTCACCCGTCGAGGCCGCAGGGAAAAAACGTTTTACTCCCGTTTCTGTCGTCCGGGCGAACCCAGAAAAGGGATAAAGAGTTTAGTCCGGAACCGCTGTAGCCGAAGCCATGACCGACTACACCGTCGAGTTCGTGGGGACCGGTGAGTCCATCACCGTCTCCGACAAGCAGACCATCCTGAAGCGATGCATCGAGGAGGGCATCGCCCAGGAGTACTCCTGCCGGGTCGGGATGTGTCTCGCGTGCTCCGCCGAGATCGTCGAGGGCGACGTGGTCCAGCCCGCCGCGCGCGGGCTCACCGAGGAGGAGCGCGAGGGGTTCGCGCTGACCTGCATGGCACGGCCCGCCTCGGACCTGAAGCTCGACCGCGGGAAGTACCCGCCGAGCATCGAGGACGACGCCGCGGTGAGCGCAGAGCCCGGCGCGGCCGCGGGCGACGACTAGTCACTCCCCGCCGTCGTCCTCGCGCGCCCGTTCGAGCGATTCCGGCCTGTTCTCCCCGAACCAGACCGTCGCGAAGTCCACGAGCGCCCGCTGGTCGACGAGCCGCGACTCGGCCTCGCCGACCCGTCCGACGGTCACGGCCTCCGGGCACTCGTGCTCGAAGGCCTCGCCGACCATCGGGAAGTCGGCGGTGTCGAGCGCAACGTCGTCGAACTCGAGCCAGATACGCTCGCCGTCGCGGATGGCCGGGCCGCCACCCGTCTCGCGCTCCTTCGGGAACGCGCCGCGGTACTCCGCGAGATGGCAGGAGGTGGCCGTCTCGTAGTCGGTGCCGAGCATCAGCACCGTCGCGTCCTGCTCGTACAGGCGCGCCAGCGGCGACCCCTCGCCGAGCGGTTCGTCGTCGGGATGCGGGACCACGATGTCCTCGGCGTCGGCACCCCACGCGGCGAAGGAGACGACGGGGTGGTCGCTCCGGACGACGCCGGGGTACGCCCGGAACGTGTTCGGGATGGCCCCGATCCGGGGACAGGGCGTCGACTCGGGCCGGAACGCCGGCATCGTCTCGCGTATCGTCGGCTCCCAGTCGTCGGGTACCGGCGGGTTCTGCCAGCCACCCGGGTCCGAGTAGTCGCCCGTGAACGTCGGCAGCACCAGCGTCCCGTCCGCGGTGACGACCTCCTGCAACGCGTCGACGACGGCGGCCGGGCCGCCACAGACCCAGCCCAGCGCCGACAGCGAACTGTGCACGAAGACGGTGTCGCCCGCCGACAGGCCGAGCTCGCGCAGGTCCGTGACGAGTCGCTCGACGGTGATCGGTTCCTCGCTCATCGCTTCCGGCAGCACGTCGCTCATCTGAGTGGCGTTGAGTCGCCGGGCGTCGGGTAAAAGTCTTCAGCCCCCATGGGAACTGTTCACAGGCTACCGCGCCGCGCAGTTGTTCGGCCCGAGTTCGACCTCGAACGCCGTGTCGTCGTCCAGCGTCTCGCGGCCGAGGTTCGTCTCGATGATGCGCTCGTACTCGTTGGGCTGCGGGGGAAGGTCGGCGAGCACGGAATCCACGAACTCGTCGCGGGTGAGCGAGAGCGCGTCGACCCGCTCGCGCACCGTCCCGAGCGTCGCGGTGACGGTGCCGTCGTCGGCTCGCGGCGTCTCGTCGTCGCGGTGACCCGGCGCGACGACCATCCCGTCCGGGTAGGTGAGCAGTCGTTTCTGGATGGTGTCGTACAGCTCGCCCGCCAGCTCGGCCGCGCCCTCGTCGCCCTCCTCGAGGTCGGGCCGAGCGACCCCGTCGACGAACAGCCCGTCGCCGGTGAACAGGGTGTCGGCGGCGACGAGCGTCGTCATCTCGGTGGTGTGCCCGGGCGTCGCGACGGCCTCGATGGTCGTGTCGCCGAGTTCGAGGGACTCACCGTCGGCCAGCGGGCGCGCGTCGTACGCGAGGCCGCGCTCTCTCGCCCGTTCGGGGAGGACGGGCTCGGCGTCGCTCGCGGCCGCGACGGCCCGCACGCCGGAGACGTGGTCGGCGTGGACGTGCGTGTCGATGGCGTAGCGGAGGTCCACGCCGCGCTCGCTGGCGTCGGCGACGTACCGTTCGGCAAAGGCCCGGAGCGGGTCGACGACCGCCGCCTCGTTGCCGTCGACGATCATGTAGGAGAGACAGCCGCTCGACGGCCGGTCGTACTGGACGACGGTGCCCGACGCCCCCTCGACCTCGCGGGCGACGAGCAGGCGGGCCCAGGCGTCCATCCCACCCGCCAGGTTCCGGGCGTCGTAGCCCGCGTCCACGAGAATTTCGGCGGCGTGCGCGCTCGCCTCGCCGTGGCCACAGACCGCGACGATGGGCTCGACCGGGTCGTCGCCGACGAGGGAGTCCACGTCGCCGGTGACCTGCGCCTGTACGAACTTCACGTGGGGCACCTGGCTCGCGCTGACGCCGGGACCGTCGACGTGCCACGCCTCGAACTCGTCGCGGTCGCGGACGTCGAGCAGGGTGAACGGCTCGCCGGAGCGGACCAGCTCGTCGAGCTCGCGGGCGTCGACCGACGGGGGCTCGCCGTCGGCCTCGGATGGGACACTCATACCCTGCAGTACGCCCGGCGGGAGGATAAAAACCGTGCGTGGACACCTCGGACCACAGAAACGACGCGTGTGGGACAACGTTGAAGCCGCCGCCGGCCGACACCTCCGGCATGGACGCGACCGCCTTCCGCGAGTCGGTCGAGTCGGCAACGGCCACAGAGCTCGACCGACTCGGCTCCTCGAAGCTGCTCGTCGCGCTGACCGATGCGGACCTCTCCGAGACGGCCATCCTCCGGGCCGCCGCGTTCAGCGAGTACCTCGCCCACGGGACGTTCGAGTCGTGGGCGGCCGACGAGGCCAACCCCGCCGCCAGCGAGGTGTTCGCCGACGTGGCCGCACAGGAGGCCGACCACTACGAACGCGTCGTCGGTGCTCTCGGCGAACCCGTCGAACCCGACGGCGTCGGCCCGATGCACGCCTACCTGCGCGACCGCGACGACACCGTCGAACGCGCCGCCGCGGGGCTCGTCGGCCGGGGGCTCGTCAGCCTCCGCACCCACCTCCAGATTGTCAGCTTCTTCGTCAACGAGGCCGACGCGGCGAAGGCCGACCTGTTCCGCGACCTCCGGAGCGAGACGGAGGCGTCCCTGTCCGCCGGGCTCGACCTCCTCGACGCGACCTGCGAGGACGACGCGGACTGGGAGCGCGCCCAGGCCGTCGCCGAGTACGTCGTCCAGCTCGCCTACGACGACTACGCGGACTCCCTGACCGAGCTCGGCGTGGACCCGAAACCCGTCTGCTGAGCCGGGGAAGGCCGGAACCTTGATTGCCGGAGGTGGCGAGGGACGAACCATGACTTCGAGACGTCTCGCTATGGTTCTCGCGGTGGCTCTCCTGCTGACCGGTGCGGGCTGCATCGGGTTCATCTCCGGCGAAGAGGCGCTGACCTACAGCGCCGAACGGGCGACGGTCGCCGACAGCGCGCTCGGCGACGGCGGGACGGGCTACACGGAGCGCTCCGTCGAGCAGGAGGTCATCGAACAGTCGAGCGAGGACCTGGGCAATCGGACCGTCGTCATCGAGAACTGGGTCGCACAGTACGAGAAGGACGACGAGTTCATCGGCGAGACCGTCGGCGTGTTCGCGGTCGTCTCGACCCACGAGGTCGACGTGGTGGGCGAACCGCAGAACCCCATCGCCAACATGAGCGAGGGCGAAGTGCTCACCGAACTCGTCGGCCAGTACGAGACGGCCTACGGCGACCTCTCGGGTGCCGAGCGCACCGACACCCTGCAGGCCACGATGCTCGGCGAGCAGACCGACGTCGCCGTGTTCACGACGACGACGAACTTCGCCGGCCGCGAGGTCGAGGTGAACGTCTACGTCTCCGTGGTCAAACACGGCGACGACTACGTCGTGGCCATCGGCGGCCACCCGACCCAGCTGCCCGACGAGCGCGACGACATCCTCGAACTCATCGAGAACATCCAGCACGAAGACGAGGAGTGACGGCGTTGCACCGGTTCGATTCGAGAGTTTTCGAAGCAGGACGATAGGCATCCGACCGGGAGCGACGCTAGCCGGACAGGAGTAATCGAGACCGTCCGCGCGAGCGCAGCGAGTACGGTTCACCGGCGACGAGCGGAGCGAGTCGCCGGCCTTTTTGGCCGAGCTTTTTCGAGGCGTGGTCGCGAGCGCAGCGAGCGACCCAACGAAGAAAACGGTCGTTAGTAGAACTCCCGGACCAGGTCCATCGTCCCGTCGGCGGCGCCGTCGGGGATGTCGGCCATGTTCTCGGTGACGCCGTGGGTCTCGTGGTACGGGACGCTCTCCTCGTCCTGCCAGATGACGCCCATGTACTCCTTGTCGCCCTCGAGGATCTTCTCCTTCGCGGACTGGTAGTCGGTCGGGTCGTGGTCCTCCTCCTGGAGGTCGACCAGCGAGTCGCGGAAGTAGTCGTAGGTGTCGACGTCGTTGAACGTCACGCAGGGCGAGAACACGTTGACGAAGCCGAAGCCGTCGTGCTCGATGGCCTGCTCGATGATCTCGGCGTGACGGAGCGCGTCGCTGGAGAACGACTGCGCGATGAACGTCGCGCCGGAGGCGAGCGCGAGCGCGAGCGGGTTGACCGGGGGCTGTTTGGGGCCCTCGGGCGTGGTGCTCGTCTCGAAGTCCTGGCGGCTCGTCGGCGAGGCCTGCCCCTTCGTCAGCCCGTAGATACGGTTGTCCATGACGACGTAGGTGATGTCGGGGTTCCGGCGGACGGCGTGGACGAAGTGGCCCGCGCCGATGGAGTAGCCGTCGCCGTCGCCACCCGCGACCATCACTTCGAGGTCGGGGTTGGCGAACTTGACGCCGGTGCCGACGGGGAGTGCGCGCCCGTGGACGCCGTGGAGCGCGTAGCTGTGCATGTAGGTGCCGATCTTGCCGGAACAGCCGATGCCGGCGACGACGAACGTGTTGTCGGGGTCGTTGCCCGTGTTCGCCAGCGCCTTCATCATGCCGTTCATGGTGCCGAAGTCACCGCATCCCGGACACCAGGTCGGCTGCTTGTCGGACTTGAAGTCGGTGAATTTGACGTCTGAGCTCATTGTGCGTTCGCCTCCGTTGCGAGGGTCGCCTCGATGTCGTCGGCCAGCTCGTCCGCCTTGAAGCGGACGCCGTCGTACTTGTTGATGCGCTGTACCCGCTGGAGCACGTCGTGCTCGATGAGGTCCGCGAACTGTCCCGTCGCGTTGCACTCGACGACGATGACGTCCTCGGCGGCCTCGATGTCGTCGGTCAGGTCGGGGCGCGGGAAGATGTAGGGCACCGAGAGGAACCGCACGTCGACGCCGCGCTCCTCGAGGAGGTCGATGGCTTCGCGCATCGCGCCCTCGTTCGAACCCCAGGAGATGACGAGGCTGTCCGCGTCGGGGTCGCCGAACTCGCGGTAGTCCCAGTCCTCCTGCTCGCGGGCCGTCTCGACCTTGCGGTTGCGCTTGTCGACCTGCTCGATGCGGACGTTCGTGTCCTCGGTCCGGCGGCCGAGCTCGTCGTGCTCGAGGCCGGTGGACATGTGCGCGCCGTCGATGGTGCCGGGGAACGCGCGCGGCGAGACGCCGTCCTCGGTGTTGGCGTGGGCCCGGAAGCGACCCTCCTCGTCGAGCCACTCGCCGACGGTGTCGTCGTCGACGACCTTGCCGCGGTCGACCTCGACCTCGTCCATGTCGAACGTCTCCGGCGGGAACGTCTGCTCGGTGACGGCGAGTGCGAGGTCGGCGACGAGGTAGACCGGCGTCTGGTACTTCTCGGCGTAGTTGAACGCCTCGACGGTCTTCCAGAAGCACTCGTCGATGCTCGTCGGGGCGACGACGAAGCGCGGAATCTCGCCGTGGCCGCCGTACAGCGTCATGTTGAGGTCGCCCTGCTCCTGCTTCGTCGGCATCCCGGTCGAGGGACCGGAGCGCATCACGTCGACGATGACCAGCGGCGTCTCGCTGGTCGCGACGAGGCCGAACGTCTCCGTCATCAGGTCGATGCCCGGCCCGGAGGTCGCGGTCATCGAGCGTGCCCCGGCGCGGGCCGCGCCGAGCGCCATGTTGATGGCGGAGAGCTCGTCCTCGGCCTGCACGACGTGCCCGCCGAACTCGTCGATGCGACCGGTGAGGTACTCCATCACGTCCGTCGCGGGTGTGATGGGGTAGCCGGCGTAGAAGCGACAGCCGGCGGCGATTGCGCCCATGCCGATGGCCTCGTCGCCGTTGAGCAGGACGTAGTCGTTGTCCGTCTCGTCGAGGTCGTAGTCGACGTCGAGGTCGTAGTTCTCGGCGACGTACTCCTGCCCGAGCCGGGCGGCCTTCTTGTTGTTCTCGACGATCTTCTCGCCCTTCGAGCCGAAGCGCTTCTCGAGGGCCTCGTCGAGGTTCTCGATGGAGAAGTTCGTGATCTCGCAGGCGGCCCCGAGCGCGACGATGTTGCGCATGATCGCGCCGCCGGCCTCCTCGGCGAGCGATTTGAGGGGCACATCGACACCGGTGATGTGGTCGGGGTACTCCGCCTCCCAGGAGCGCTCGCCGTCGTAGATGACGGCGGACTGGTCGTGGAGTTCGTCGAGGTTCTCGTCGATGGTCCGCTGGGTCAGTGCGACCAGGATGTCCAGTCTGTCGACGACGCTCTGGACCTGTTCGGTCGACGTGCGGATCTTGTAGGCGGTGTAACCGCCGCGGATGCGCGACGCGAAGTCCTTCGAGGTGAATACGTGCCGTCCGGCCCGTGAGAGGGCCTGGGCGAATATCTTACCGGTGGAGTCGATACCGTCTCCGGCCTCGCCACCGATAGCCCAGTTCAAGTCCTCGGCCATGTTGTGATGTGGCTACCGAGCGTGGGAGCAAAAGGCTTCTGAAACACCCGACGACGGGCCGAGGGCGCTTTTGCCGCGAGTGGGGAGAGGAACGCCTTTACGGGTGCCACGGGTACCGCCGACCATGGACGAGCAGGTCCTTACGGTCGCAGCGGTCGAGACGGTCGGACCCGACACCGTCGCGATAGACGTAGAGACACCGGACGGGTTCGAGGCGCTCCCGGGCCAGTTCGTGCTCGTGCGTGCCACCGTGGATGGCGAGGAGCTGTCGCGGTACTACACGCTCTCCTCCCCCGACGTGGACGGGACGTTCGAGCTGACCGTCGGCGTGGACCCCGACGGCGACATCTCCCCGTGGCTGGCCGACCTCGACGCCGGCGACGAGCTCACCATCGAGGGGCCGTTCGGGAACGTCAAGTACGACGACGAGGGCGACGTGGTCGTCGTCGCGGGCGGTCCGGGCATCGGCCCCGCGGTGGCCATCGCCGAGCGCGCCGTCGAGGGCGGCCACGACGCCGTCGTGCTGTACCAGGACGACGGTCCGGCCCACACGGACCGCCTCGACGCCCTCGAGACCGCGGGCGCGGCGGTCGACGTCTTCGGCGACGACGCGGACGACGCGCTCGGCGACGCAATCGGCGAGTACGGCGACGACGGCACGGTGTACGTGTTCGGCTTCGCCGACTTCTGCGAGCTCGCGACCGACGCGCTCGACGACGCCGGCCTCGATTCGGACGAGGCGCACGTCGAGAGCTTCGGCTGATCCGCCGCGCCGTCGCGGCACCCTCCCGTCGCCGCGGCGACGACGGGATTTCGAAGCCTATTACTCCGTAGTCCGTTTTCGTACCCAGTCCATGCCGCCCGAGTACATCAACGAGGCGGCGGTCGACCGCCGGCTCGAACGCCTCCGCGAGCGATACGGCGAGTTCCCCGTCGAAGTCGACCGCCGGGAGCTCACTGGGGAGGAGTTCGAAGAGTGGACCACAGACACCGACGAGTACGACTACGTCGGCGGGGCGTACTGCTGGATCCGCCGCAGCCCGGCCGAAGCCGCCGAACTGTCCGAGTCGATGCCCGAGGACGCGGCCGACGACGGCGAGCGCGTCCTGCTCATCATGGGGCGGGGTGTGAGCCACTGGGGCGTCCCCGGTGGCGGCATCGAGGACGGCGAGACGGCCGAGGCGGCCGCCGAACGCGAGGTCCGCGAGGAGGTCGCCCTCGACTGCGAGGTGACCGACGCCCTGTTCGCCGAGCGCGTCGTCGGGACCCACGAGGAGACCGGCAGCGAGGTCCACCTGTGCTACACCTTCTTCGAGGCGGACTACCTCGGTGGCACGGTGGCCATCCAGCCGGGCGAGCTCAACGGCGCGTGCTGGTTCCGCGACCTGCCCGAGGACCTCCACCCTGCCATCGAGGACCGGGCGCACGACTGGCCGTGACCGGCGTTGGTGCCCGCACCCGCGCTCAGTGCTGGACGAACTCGACGAGCACGCCGCCGGTGTCCTTCGGGTGGAGGAACGCCACCTCGTGTCCCCACGCGCCCGGCCGGGGCTCCTCGTCGACGAGGCGGACGTCGTACTCCCGGACCCTGTCGAGGGCAGCGTCGATGTCCTCCGTCGCGAGCCCGACGTGGTGGATTCCCGGCCCCCGGTTCGCGAGGAAGCGAGCGATAGCGCCCCCCTCCTCGATGGGTTCGAGGAGTTCGAAGTAGCCGTCGCCCACGTCGAGGAAGACGACGTGCATCCCGTCGAACTCCTCCTCGTGGGCGACGTCGAGGCCGAAGAGGTCCCCGTACAGCTCTGCCATCCCCATCGCGTCGTCGGTCGCGACGCCAGCGTGATCGAACTGCATACTCCGCCCGACACGGCGCACCGACATGAAGGTACAGACTCCACCGCACCGGGCGGGACTCCCACGGATCGGGAGCGAGGTTGTACATTTATGGGCATACAACACAATACTGAACGTATGGAACTCAACGTCGGCTCCACGGACCGCCTCGTCCGCCTCGGCCTCGGCTCGGTGCTGCTCGTCGTCGCCATCGTCGTCGGTTCGGGCGTCGTGAGCGTCGGCAACGGCACCGTCGCCACCGTCGGCGCGCCGCTCGTACTCGCAATCGTCGGGCTCGTCCTGCTCGTCACCGGGTACACGCGGACCTGCCCCGCGTACAGCCTGCTCGGCGTCCGCACCCTGCGCCGCGGGAACTGACCCCGCGGCCATCGCACCAGTTTTGCCTCCGGCACAGAAACCGACTCGTAGCCTCGACACACACCACCGACCATGAACCCATCCCAGCTTCGTGACGACATGCCAGTCCTCGACGAGACCATCTACCTGAACACCGGCGCGAGTGGCCCCAGTCCCCGCCACGTCGTCGACGCCACCGAGTCGTGGTACGAGTTCCACGAGTTCGAGTCCGGTGCGGGCCCGGGGATGTACGAGCCGGCGTTCGAGCTGTTCGACGACGCCCGCGCGACGGTGGCCTCGCACATCGGCACCGAACCCAACAACGTCGCGCTCACGGCGAGTACGACCGACGGTATCAGCCGCCTCCCGCTCGCGATGGACTGGGATGCCGACGACGTGGTCGTCCGGACGGACGTCGAGCACGCCGCCGGCATCCTCCCCTGGCGACGCCTCCGCGACGAGTACGGCGTCGAGGTGCGCGTCGTCGAGACCGACCAGGGCTGGATCGACCCCGACGACTGGGAGGACGCGGTGCAGGGTGCGACGCTCGCGACGTTCAGCTCCGTCTGCTGGACCTCCGGGGTGCGCGCCCCGGTCCGCGAACTCACCGAGCGGGCACACGACGCCGGTGCCCGCGTGGTCGTCGACGCCGTCCAGTCGCCCGGCCAGCACCCCGTCGATGTCGCGGAGTGGGGTGCCGACGCGGTCGCCGCCTCGGGTCACAAGTGGCTGCTCGGTCCCTGGGGCGCGGGCTTCCTCTACGTCGACCCCAAGTTCGCCGAGACGCTCGCGCCGGCACAGCTGGGCTACCGGAACACCGTCGACCCGTACGCCGACCCCTACGAGTACGCCGAGGGTGCGCGCCGCTTCGAGTTCGGCACCGTCGCGCCCGCACCCTACGCCGGGCTCCGGACAGCCATCGAGACCATCGAGGAGATCGGCCTCGACACCGTCCAGTCCCGCGTCGAGCGCCTGACGGACCGGCTGAAGGACGGCCTCGGCGATGACCGCCTCGTCTCGCCCCGCGAGTACCACACCGGGCTGGTCTCGTTCGCCGACGACGACCCCGAGGCGACGGTCGAACGGGTGGCCGAACGGGGCATCAAAGTTCGCTCCATCCCGACGACCGGCGTCGTCCGCGCCTCGCTCCACGTGTTCAACACCGCGGACGACGTGGACGCCCTCCTCGACGCCCTCGATGGGTGAACGGTCGATTTGAGCCGGGTCGGGGGCGTGGTGAAACGCTGTTTTCAGCTTGGACAGCGGTTTACTTATCGGGGAGACAACGGTCGCACATGAGACGACGCACCCTCCTGAGTTCGGTCGCGAGCATCGGCGCACTCTCCGTCGCGGGCTGTATCGACGACGCCGGCCCCGGCAACGGCGATCCGGCCACCGACGACCCGACGACGACGCCCGGTGAGGGAACCGACGACGGGACCGACACCGACGACGGCGACGACGACACCGAGTTCGGCCCGGACGAGCGCGAGGAGGTCGAGCGGTTCGCGATCGGCGACCGCGAGGCAGTCGCCTTCCCGGACAACAACAACCCGGTGCCCGTCCACGTCTGGAACGACGCGGAGAGCGAGCGCGAGTTCGGACTGACCGCCTCGACGGGCGCGCGGGGGCGCGACCTCGGCACGGTCGCCGTCGCCGGTGACGCCTACGTCACCGTGCTGTTCAACGTGCCCGCCGAGTACACGCTGACCGTCACGGGCGACGGCCGAACCCTCCACGAGCACGCGCTCGACCACACCGACTTCGACTGCAACAGCGGCTTCCACTCCGTCTCCGTCCACGAGGACTGGTCGGTCGACACCGGCGGTATCAGCACGATGATCGCCTGTTCCGGCCCCGAGAACCGCTCCGGCGGGATAGGCGTCAGCGAGGGCGAGTGTACGGACCGCGACGCGAGCGAGGCGACCGTCGACTACTACGACGACAGCGTCGGTGCCGAGGGCGTCTTCGTGACGCCGAACCCGTGCTACGAGCTCGACCTCGCCGACACGTCGTACGACGAGGAGACCGACACGTTCCGCGCCGTCGTCGAGGCCACCGACGCGACCGGCACGGACGAGGCCTGCCAGGAGTGCCTCGGGCAGGTCGACTACACCCTCGACTTCGGCTTCGCGAACGACCTCCCCGGTCACGTCGTGCTCGTCCACCGGCGCGACGGCGAGGAGACGGAGGTCGCCCGTGCGACCTGGAACGCGGACGTGAACCTCGGCGACGGCGACGAGGTCGGCACGTTCCTGTAGGACAGCCGCCCCCGCCGTCCGTCGGCAAAGCCGAGTGAAACATTACCTGGTTTTAGGTTCTCTCCGGACGACGGACGGGTATGCAGCGGCGAGCCCTCCTGTACACGGTCGGCAGCCTCAGCGTCGGGTCCCTCGCGGGCTGTCTCGAAGGAACCGGTGTCGGCAGCATCGGTACCGAATCCACCCGTACCCGCGACCCGCGCCGAACCCACGAAGACCCCCGGTTCGGCCGCGACCGGTACGACGCCATCGGCCAGTACGAGGTCGGACACGTCGACGACGACGCGTTCCCGCAGCAGGACATCGACCAGGACGTCCCCGTCGACTGCGTCGTCTGGAACCACGCCGAGGTCGCACGCGACGTCCGAATCCGCGTCACGACCGAGTGGGACGAGCGCGACCTCGGCGGCCACTCGTTCGAGCCATGGGAGTACGTGCGGCTCCGGTTCCTGGCCCCGATGGAGTACACGTTGACGGTCGGCGGTGACGGACGGCGGCTCTACGAGTACCGCCTCGACCACCAGGAGTTCGACTGCAACGCGAAGGGCCGGGTGATACGAGTCCACGACGACTGGTCCGTCGACATGACTCAGGGTAGCACACTGGCTGGCTGTCCCGGGGTCACGGTCGGCGATGTCGCGGTCGACCGGAGCGAGGGTGACTGCGCCGAGAGCTCCACCCACCGGGCGCGCATCGAGTACGGCGAGACCGACGTGACCGTCGACGGCAGGTTCTTCACACCCGACCCGTGCCACTCGGTCGAGGTGGTCCAGTCCGGCTACAGTCGCGACGAGGACCTGTTCCGGGTCGTCCTTCACGCCACCGAGGACGACGGGCCGTGTGCGGACTGCGTCGGAGCGGTCGACTACGAACTGACGGCGGGCTTCGAGTACAGCTTCCCCGGACAGTTCGCCGTCGTCCACCGCGAGGCCGACGGCGACACCGAGGTCGCCCGTGCGACCTGGAACGCCGACGTCGACCTGGGCGGCGAGGAGTAGTCCCCGCCGTCAGAGCGCGCTGCCGGGGTGGTACTCCCCGAACTCGTCGCGCAGCACGTCACAGATCTCGCCGACCGTCGCGTACGCCTTCACGCAGTCGACGATGTACGGCATGAGGTTGTCGTCGCTCCGTGCTGCGGCCCGCAGCGCCTCGAGCGTCGCCTCGACGTCCTCGTCGTCGCGGTCAGCTTTCACCGCGGCGAGGCTCTCCTTCTGTCGGCGCTCGTCCTCCTCGGTGACCTCCTCGAGGTCCATCTCGGGCTCCTCGTCGACCTGGTACTCGTTGACGCCGACGATGACGCGCTCGCCGTCCTCGATCTCCTCCTGCCGGTCGAACGCGGTGTCCTGGATCTGTCGCTGGACCCACTGGCTCTCGACGGCTTCGAGCATCCCGCCCTTCTCGTCGATACGGCCGATGAGCTCGCGGGCCTCGGCCTCCAGTTCGTCGGTCAGGTTCTCGACGTAGTAGCTGCCGGCGAGCGGGTCGACGGTGTCGGCCGCGCCCGACTCGTGGGCGAGTATCTGCTGGGTGCGCAGCGCGGTCCGCACGGACTCCTCGGTCGGCAGCGCGAGCGCCTCGTCCTTCCCGTTGGTGTGCAGGCTCTGCGTGCCACCGAGGACGGCCGCGAGTGCCTGGTACGCGACCCGGACGATGTTGTTCTCGATCTGCTGGGCCGTGAGGGTGGAGCCGGCGGTCTGGGTGTGGAACTTCAGCTGTTTGGACTTCGGGTCCTCCGGGTCGAAGCGTTCCTCCATCAGCTTCGCCCAGAGCCGGCGGGCCGCGCGGAACTTCGCGACCTCCTCCAGGATGTTGTTGTACGAGGCGAAGAAGAACGACAGCTGGGGGGCGAACTCGTCGACGTCCAGCCCGGCCTCGAGCGCGGTCTCCACGTACTCGATGCCGTCCGCGAGGGTGAAGGCTATCTCCTGGGCCGCCGTCGAGCCGGCCTCGCGGATGTGGTAGCCCGAGATGGAGATGGTGTTGAACTTCGGCGTCTCGTCGGCGCAGAACTCGAAGATGTCCGTGATGATGCGCATCGACGGCTCCGGCGGGTAGATGTACGTGTTCCGGGCGATGTACTCCTTCAGCACGTCGTTCTGGATGGTGCCCCGGAGCTCCTCGCGGTCGACGCCCTGCCGGTCACCGACGGCGATGTACATCGCGAGCAGGACCGACGCGGGCGCGTTGATGGTCATCGACGTGGACACCTCGTCGAGCGGGATGCCGTCGAACACCGTCTCCATGTCGGCGAGCGTGTCGATGGCGACGCCCGACTTCCCGACCTCGCCGGCGGCCATCGCGGCGTCGGAGGCGTAGCCCATCTGCGTGGGCAGGTCGAACGCCATCGAGAGCCCGGTCTGGCCCTGGTCGAGCAGGTAGTTGAACCGCTCGTTCGTCTCCTCGGGCGTGCCCATCCCGGCGTACTGGCGCATCGTCCACAGCCGGCCCCGATAGCCCGTGGAGTAGACCCCGCGGGTGTACGGCTCCTGCCCGGGGTAGCCGAGGTCGTCCTCGTAGTCGAGGTCCGCCACGTCGTCCGGCGTGTACAGCCGGTCGACCTCGTGGCCACCCGTGTCGGTCGTGAACGTCTCCTTGCGTTCGCCGAACCGGTCGACGACCGGCTCGACCTCGTCCGCCTCCCACTCCTCTTTCGCGGAGCGGATTGCGTCGAGGTCGTCTTCGTCGAACATTACTCGAAGCCACGACGGCCTCCGCATTAACCTTTGACGAACCGTCAGTGGTGGTGCGCCGCGTTCCTCACACCGCGTCGTCCGGGTCGTGCTCGGCCTGCATCCGCGAGGCCTCCGTCCGGAACCACTCGCGCTCGTCGTCGTCCTCGACCCGCCCCAGGTTCGAGACCGGCACGTCGAGCGCCGCCAGCGTCTCCCGCTGGTCGCCCGTGAAGCTCGTCAACGCGCGCTCTCGCCGGTGGTAGAACTGACCGTCCGGCGTCGCGTACGTGAGGATGACGATGTTCAGCTCGTCGTCGGAGTACGTGCGCTCGACGAGCCACACCCGCCGTGTCTCGGCCTCGTCACCGGCGCTCGAATCTGCGTCGGACTCCATACGAGGGCTACGGCTCGGCCCGCCGAGAAACTACCGCCGCGCCGTCGACCGCGTCACTTTTCGTCGTCCACAACCGAGTTCGGAGCATGGACAGTACCGACGACACCACGGCGGACGGGACACCCGTCCGCGACGGCGCACCCATCCCCGACGACGACACCGAGGTGTCGCGCAAGCAGGCTGCACTGTTCATCTCGCCGTTCCTCGCGCTCGGGCTCGCCGACGTGGTGCTGCTGCTCGGCTGGGGGCTCGACCCCCTCTGGGGGTTCATGATCCTCCCGCCGATCCTCTTCATCAGCTTCCTCGGCTGGATCGCGTTCAAGTACGGCTTCGTCGGCGACCGTACCGACGAAGAGGTCCACGGCGCGGAGTGAGGCGTCGGTTCAGCGCCCCGTGTCGTACTTGTAGGTCGCCTTCTCCGGGTCGATACCGAAGTCCTCCGGGGTCTCCTCGGGCTCCGGGCTCTCCTCCTCGCCGGCCTCCTTGAACCGTTCGCGGAACCGGCCCGGCATGGAGAAGTCGGTGACGCGGAGCCGCATCGGGCGCGCGTCGGGCGTCGTCGACTCGCGCTTCTCCGACAGCCGCTCCTGCAGCACCGGCGGTAGGTCGTCGACCTCCATGGCCTCGAAGCCGAACTGCGCGAGGTAGCCGCCCGCGTCGGTGAGCGCGTACACCGTCTCGAAGCCCGCGTCGCCCGCGTACTCGACCAGCCGCTCGATGATGTGAGCGCCGACGCCCTGGTCGCGCCACCCCTCGAGCACGCCGATGCTCGTCAGCTCACAGATGTCGTCCTCGTCGGGGTCGCGCCGCCCGCTCTTCGTGCGCTCGCCGTCGCCCGCGATGTGGACACGGATGCGCCCGAAGCCCGCCTTCGCGCCCGCCTCCTCGTCGATGGCCACGACGTAATCGCGCGACCGGAACGCCGTGTCGTCCAGTCCCATGGCCTCGATGTGGTCGAGCAACCACACTTCCTCCCTGTTTTTCGCGTCCCGGACGTACATGATACCTCCTAGCAGGCCGAACACAATATGAGTTGTCCCAATCCCGTCTGTCGGTCGTCTCGTCGGGTCGTCCGGTTCAGCCGCCGCGAGGGGTCCACAGCCCGTAGAGGATGGCCGTCATCCCCACGAGCTCGCTCGCCTGACCGACGCTGTTGACGATCTCGATGGGGACGTCCAGCAGGAAGTAGAGGAGTACCGTCAGGACCGCGGGGATGCCGATGATGAGGACGAACCCCGCCGCGACGAACAGCATCGCACGGCTCTGGTTCCGCCGATAGCCGCGGTAGGCGATGTAGCTGATCGCCAGTCCGAGCACGATGGTGACTACTTCGCTGAGCTGGCGGGCGAGACTGAGCGTTTCCAGGTCGAACGACTGGAGTGGGAGTTCGAGCATCATCACATATCCTCTACGAGCTGCGTGAACCGGTCGGACATCCGTTCGCGGCGCGAGACGCTGACCTCGAACCCGTCCTCGGTGAGGTCGAACTCGACGCCGTCGAGCTGTGCACGGTAGACGCTGAAGTTCTTCCCATCGGTGACCACCTGCACCTCCTCGATCACGAGGTCGACCGCTCGGACACCCCGATCCGCTCGCTGAGCACGGCCGCCGAGCACGCCTGGTCCTTCGTCTCGACGAGTATCTGTCGGGCACAATCGTCGGCGAGCAGGTCCGTGAGGGCGGCGACGTCTGGCGAGTCCGACACGGCAAATCTGACATCTCCACAGCACACAATAACTGTTCGGCCATCCTCCACGTTTCGGCTGGCTTCAGCGGCTGAAGCCAGCCGGCCGAGACGATGTACGTCCCCCGCATCTATCCGGACACAGATGACGAGCCCGAAGCGGTCCCTCACGACGCGAATCGCACGAGTACTGCTCGGCAGCCTCGCCGTGCTGCTGACCGCGCCCACTGGCGTCGGCCCCGCCCTCGGCGGCTGGCTCGCCGGCCGCGGAACGACCGACCCCCTGCGCGGTGCGGTCGCCGGCGGGATCGCCGGTCTCCTCGGGGCGCTCCCGTGGGCCACCCTGGTCTACCTCGCCAGCGCCGGCGCGTTCGCGCCAGTCGGCTACCACGAGAACGGCGTCCACGTCGGCATCAACACCGCCGCACCGGAACTCCTCACGTTCTGGCAGGAGGTCGCCATCGCCACCCTCGTCGCCGGGACGTTCGTCGGGTTCGCGGTCCTCGGCGGCATCGTCGCCGGGCTCTCCACCACGATTCTGGACGAACTGCGGGCCGACGTGTCGAACGCGGTCTGACACCAGCAGTCTGCCCCCCTCTGTCACCACCGCCTGCCCCCACCCCCGCTGACGCCATCCACCCCCGCTGACGTCACCCGCCCCCACGACGGAAAAACCTTCAGGCACCGCCACGGAGTCGAAGCCATGGGACTGTTCGACCGCGTCCGTGGCATCTTCGGCGACGACGAGCCCGAGCCACAGCCGGCGACCGGACACGACGACGCCCCGGCCGCACCGGAGCCGACGGCCGACCCCGAGGGTCGCGGCCGCGGCGGCGTCAACGAGGCTGCCGCGGGCGAGAAGAGCGGCAGCCACGGCAGCCACTGGGACACCGTGACGACCGACCAGATGGGCGTCATCAGCACCATCCGCGGCGCGGTCGAGTCCGGGATGCCGACCGAGTGGACCGCGGACGACGGCGAGACGGTCGTCGGCTACCGCGCCGGTGCCGGCCCCGTCTCGACGCTCGTCGTCACCGGCCCCGACGGCGAGCTGTGGACAGCGTACCCCGTCGCCGAGGGCGTCACGCACGAGCTCACCGTCGAGCAGGTCGTCCCCTGGGCGAACGGCGCGGAGGCCCAGCTGGCCGGCACGCTCGGCGACGCCACCGTCTCGCTGTTCGCCACGAACTACGTCACCATCGACGGGCCCATCGAGGGCACCCGACAGGTCGAACTCGCCGCGCTCTGCTACGACCTCAACCCGGCCGACGACGAGACCCTCACCGTCGACGAGGGCCACGAGTTCTCCACCGCCGGGATGGCCGGCTTCGTCCCGTTCGACGGCGGCGACGTCGACGACTACGTGTTCCAGACCCGCATCGAGTCGGTCCGCGAGTGCGAGTTCGGCGACACGACGCTTTACCGCTGTCGCGCGCCCCTGTTCCGCGACGCCCACGGCACCGACTACGAGATCTCGCTCTACGCCGCCGACCACGTCTGCGACGGCTACGTGCCCGAAGCCGGCGACGACGTCGAGGGCGTGTTCTGGCTGCAGGGCTGGCTGTCCTGACCACCGGTCGTTTCCAGTTGTTGTAAATCTCCCAAACACTTCGACGACCGACCAGCCGGATGGCGCGCGACTGGCGAGCCTGCCGAACGAAGTGAGGTCTCCGCGAACGCAGTGAGTGGAGGGCGGCGAGACGACGAAGGAGTCTCGCAAGGCCGCGAGCCATTCCGCGCGAGGGACGAGACGCGCAGGGAGCGGTCACGAGACGCTCGCGTCTCGTGGGCCCACCGGAAATCTCCGATTTCCGGGGACGCTAGCGACTGAGCATCGCAGGAGGCTGGGGAGGTTCGCGGGCTGTTTCGGGGCGGGGTGGGGCTTTCTGGCGGTTCGGGAAGGAGACTGTTCCCACGACTGACGGGGCTTTCTGGCTGTACGAACCACCGCGATACCCTCCCCCAAGCGAGACGACATTCAGACTCCGACACGCTAAAGCGCCCGCCGAGAAATGCTCGCGTATGCAGTATCACGAGGCCGCGAGCCTGCTGTTCGACCTCCGACGCTACGGTGCGAGGCCGGGCACGGAGTCGACGGCGGACCTGCTCGCGACCGTCGGCGACCCCCACGTGGGGCTGGCGTGCGTGCAGGTCGCGGGGTCGAACGGCAAGGGCAGCACCAGCCGGATGGTGGAGTCGGTGCTCCGCGACGCCGGGCTGACGGTGGGGCTGTACACGTCGCCGCACTTCGAGGACGTCCGGGAGCGGATCCGGGTGGACGGCCGGAAGGTGCCCCGCTCGGCGATGTGCGAGTTCGTGGAGACCATCCAGCCGCACGTGGTGGACCGGGCCGCCGACGGTGAGTCGCCGACGTTCTTCGAGGCGATGACGGCGCTGGCGCTGTGGCAGTTCGACCGCGAGGACGTGGACGTGGCGGTGCTCGAGGTCGGCATCGGCGGGAAGCTGGACGCGACGAGCGTCGTGGACCCGGTGGCGAGCGCGGTGACGAACGTCTCGCTGGAGCACACGAAACTGCTCGGCGACACGGTCGCGGAGATCGCCACGGACAAGGCCCACGTCGCGCCGTCGGAGCGCCCCCTCGTCACGGGCACGACGGGCGACGCGCTGGCCGCAGTGCGGGAGCAGGCAGGTGACGTGCTCACGGTGGGCGACGACGACGCGGACGTGACGACGAGCTACGGCGGCCGGGAGAACCACGTGGAGGCGGCGGTGTCGGTCGTGGGCGCGGACGCGGACGGGACGGAGTGGCGGGTCGACACCCGGGTTCCGACGCTGGGCGCGCACCAGGCGACGAACGCGGGCATCGCCTGCGCGCTGGCCCGGCAGGCGGGCGAGGCGCTGGGCGCGGCCGTGAGCGAGGAGACGCTCGCCCGCGGGCTCCGGAACGCCCACTGGCCGGGGCGGTTCGAGGTGCTCGCCGACGCACCCCTGACGATACTCGACGGGGCGCACAACCCGGCCGCCTGCGAGCGCGCCGGGGAGACGCTGGCGGAGTTCGACTACGACGAGCTACACGTGGTCTTCGGCGCGATGCACGACAAGCCCCACCGCGAGATGGCGGCCGGCCTCCCCGCAGCAGACGCCGTCTACACCTGTGAGCCGGACCTCCAGCGCGCAGAGGACGATGCGGTGCTCGTGCGGGTGTTCGAGGATGCGGGTGTCGCCGACCCGCAGCCCTGCGGCGCGGTGGACTCCGCACTCGACCGGGCGCTCGACGCCGCCGGTCCAGAGGACTGCGTGCTCGTGACGGGCTCGCTGTTCACCGTCGCGGAGGCCCGCACGCGCTGGACCCGGGTGCAGGTACCCACGCGGGTCCGGAGCGTCGACGACGCGACCGAGGTGCTGGCCGACGCGGCGGTCACCGACGACGAGATCACGGAGCTGCGCGACGACGGCGTCCACCGCGTGCTCCGCACCCGGCTGCAGGGCCGGCAGGCGACGAAGATCCGCGACTCGCTGCTGACCCACGGCGGGGAGTGCGCCGTCTCCGGACTGGAGACCGAAGGCGAGCACCTCGACGTGGTGCTCATGGGTACCCTCGCCGAGTTCGCGGCGCTCGCGGACGACATCGCCGACGGGCCCCACGGGCTCGCGCAGTTCGCCCGGGAGCTCCGGGCGACGCTGGAGCTCGATACCGACGACGGGGCCGCCCCCGACTACCCCTGGACCGACGGCACCGCCGTCATGGGCATCCTGAACGTCACGCCGGACTCGTTCCACGACGGCGGCGAGTACGACGCCGTGGACGACGCGCTCGAACGGGTCCGGAAGATGGTCGACGCGGGCGTCGACATCGTCGACATCGGCGGCGAGTCGACCCGGCCGGGTGCGGCACCCGTATCGGCCGCACAGGAGCGCGACCGCGTCGTCCCCGTCGTCGAGGCCATCCGCGACGCCGGCATCGACGTCCCCATCTCGGTGGACACGCGCCGGGCCGACGTCGCCCGGGCCGCGCTCGACGCCGGAGCGGACATCTGCAACGACGTCTCCGGGCTGGGCGACCCAGAGATGCGCTTCGTCGCCGCCGAGCACGACGCGCCGCTGGTCGTGATGCACAGCATCGACACGCCGGTCGACCCCGAGACCGACATCGCCTACGACGACGTGGTGGCGGACGTGCTCGACCAGCTCCGCGAGCGCGTCCTGCTGGCGGAGAAGGCCGGGCTCGACCGCGAGCAGATCGTCGTCGACCCCGGCCTCGGCTTCGGGAAGACCGCTGCCGAGTCGTTCGAGCTACTCGACCGGGTCGACGAGTTCGCGTCGCTGGGCTGTCCCGTGCTCGTCGGGCACTCCCACAAGTCGATGTTCGGGGCCATCGGGCGCGCGGACGGCGAGCGGCTCCCGGCGACGGTCGCCGGGACGGCCATCGCGGCGGACCGCGGCGCGGACGTGATCCGCGTCCACGACGTGCGCGAGAACGTCGACGCCGTCCGTGTCGCAGACGGTGCGCGCGACCCGGAGACGCTCGACGACTGACCGTCAGAACAGCCCCACCGACTCCATCTCCTCGCGGTAGCACTGCAGATAGCGTTCGAGGATCTCCCGCCTGTCGAACTCCGCGAACCGGTCGTCGACGGTCAGGCGCTCCATCCCCGCGGCCTCGCTGATCGCGGCTGCGAGCTCCTGCTCGCTCGTGGTTCGGAACCCCCGGTCGAAGTCGGCGTCCCGCCGCACGAGCAGCTCGTGGGCCGACGAGTCGGCGTGGTACTCCACGATGCCGATGCAGCCACACGCCAGCGCCCAGAGCAGCTCCGTCGCGAACAGGCACTCCTTGGCCGTCTGGGCGAACACGTGCGCGCCCCGGTAGACGGCGACCCGCTGCTCGCGGTCGCACTCGCCCAGCCACGTGATGCGGTCGTCGATCCGCAGGTCGCGTGCCTGTCGCTCGTACGCCTCGCGCTCCGGCCCGTCGCCGATGACCACCGCCGACCAGTCCACCTGCCGGAGCTCGGCGAGCGCCAGCAGCAGCGATTCGAGGTTCGCGCCCTCGTCCAGCCGCCGGGCGTACACCACGTCGGCCACCTCGCGGGGTTCGACCGACTGCAGCAGGTCGAAGTCGATGCCGTTCGGGATCACGTCGACCGAGTCCTCGCTCGCGCCGTGCTCCCATGCGTGCGTCTGCACCATCTCCGAGGGCGTGATGACCCGGTCGGACTTCTTCAGCGCCTTCCGGTGCGCCCGGCCGTACTCCGCGACGTCGCCGTACCAGTCCGTGACGAGCGGGGCCCGAGCCACCCGCGCCGCCTTCTTCGCCGCGGACACCTGCTTCGGCGGACGCCCCGCGGCGTGGACGACCTCCGCCCCGAACTTCCGCACCGCCATCGGGAGCGCGTACCGGAACTTCCGCTCCGAATCGACCTCGTCGACCACCCCGCGGTAGACGACGTCCTCGTGCTCCCACTCGCCCTTCTCACCGGTCCACCACTTCGCACAGAACACGCAGACGTCGTGGCCCCGGTTCGCGAGGTCCTCCGCGATCCCCTTCAATCGTCGGTTCGCCTCGCTGTCGACGTGGAGTGCCGTCTCCAGCGCGACGAACGCGACACGCATCGTCTATGCCAAGTAGGCTCCCGGTTCGGTAATAAAGACCCCGGCTCTCGTACGATGGGTGAGTGTGTCTGGTATGTGGATTCTGTGACCAGGAGCGTTGAGTCGATACCAGGCAGAAGGGGCCGAGAACCGCGGGGCTCTTTGGCCGTTCGCGGTTCCAGAGCGTCCCACGACGGACGAGCCCCCAAACCCGAATCCGGGACGGACACCGGACGCACGCGGACACAGGAACCGCACGAACGTTGAGGGCAATTTCTATGACCCACCCACGGAAACACGTAGGACGACATGGAATCCCTGGAAGACGTATCCGAGGTGGCGTTCGAACCGTCACAGGAGTTCGTCGAGTCGACGAACGTCTGGCAGTTCATGCAGGAGTACGACATCGCGGACTACGACGAACTCGTCGAGCGGACGACGTCGGAGGCCGACGGCTTCGACCAGTCCGGCGTCGACTGGTTCTGGGACGAGCTCGTCGACTACCTCGGAATCGAGTTCTACGAGGAGTACGACACGATCCGGGACGACAGCGAGGGGCCGCAGTTCACGGACTGGTACCCCGGTGGCGAGATAAACATCGCGCACAACGTCGTGGACCGACACGCGGCCGCCGACAACGAGACGCGAAACAAGGTCGCGACCATCTGGGAGGGCGAGGACGGCGAGGTGCGCGAGGTCACGTACCACGAGCTGGCCCGGCAGTCCAACCAGGTGGCGAACTACCTGGAGTCGGTCGGCGTGGGGACTGGCGACACGGTCGGGCTGTACATGCCGATGGTGCCGGAGGTCGTCTCCATCCTCTACGGCTGTTTCAAGGTGGGCGCAATCGCGGTGCCCATCTTCTCGGGCTTCGGCGTGGACGCGACGGCGACGCGCATCTCGGACTCGGAGTGCTCGGTGCTCTTCACGGGCGACGGCTTCTACCGCCGCGGCGGCGAGGTCCGGCTGAAGGGTGCGGCCGACGACGCCATCGAGGAGGCGGGCCACGTCGAGCACACGGTCGTCTACGAGCGTCTCGGCCTCGTCAGCAGCGAGGAGGAGTCCATCGAGTGGAAGCGCCGGGACGACACCTGGGCGGAGGCCATCGAGGGCCAGTCCGACGAGTACGACTCGAAGTCGCTCGATTCGAGCCAGGAGTCGATGCTGCTGTACTCCTCGGGGACGACGGGCAAGCCGAAGGGCATCGTCCACACCCACGCGGGCGTCCAGCTGCAGTGTGCCAAGGAGCTGTACTTCGGCTTCGACCTCAAACCCAGCGACCGCTTCTTCTGGGTGAGCGACATCGGTTGGATGATGGGGCCGTGGACGCTCATCGGCAACCACACGTTCGGCAACACGGTCTTCATGTACGAGGGCGCGCCGGACCACCCCGAGCCCGACCGCTTCTGGGAGATGATAGACCGCCACGGACTCACCCAGTTCGGCATCTCGCCGACGGCCATCCGCGCCCTGCGCAAGCACGGCGACGAGTGGGTGGAGAAGCACGACCTCTCCAGCCTGCGCATCCTCGGCTCCACCGGCGAGCCGTGGGACCCCGAGTCCTGGCAGTGGTTCCTCGAGACGGTCGGCGGCGGTGAGGCACCCATCATCAACATCTCCGGCGGCACCGAGATCTGTGGCTGCTTCCTCATGCCGATGCCCATCAACGACCTCAAGCCCTGCACGCTCGGCGGGCCGGGCCTGGGCATGGACATCGACATCGTGGACTCGTCGGGTGAGTCCATCAGAGACACCCACGAACGCGGCTTCCTCGTCGCGCGCGACTCCTGTCCCAGCATGACGAAGAGCCTCTGGTCGGGCGACGAACGCTACCTCGAGGAGTACTGGTCCTCGTGGGAGGACCTCTGGGACCACGGCGACTGGGCGCAGAAGGACGAGGACGGCTTCTGGTTCCTCCACGGCCGCGCCGACGACGCGCTCAACGTGGCGGGCCGGAAGGTCGGCCCCGCCGAGGTCGAGGGCGCGCTGATGGACCACGACGCGGTGAACCAGGCCGCCGCCGTCGGTGCTCCCGACGACACCACCGGCACGGCCGTCGTCACCTACGTCATCCTCGAGGACGGCTACGAGGAGACCGACGAGCTCCGCGACGAACTCCGCGCGCAGGTCGGCGAGGAGCTCGGCAAGCCGTTCCGCCCGCGCGAGGTGCTGTTCGTCGACGAGTTCCCGAAGACCCAGTCCGGGAAGATCATCCGCCGGGCCATCGAGGCGACGTACCAGGGCGAGGACCTCGGCGACATGAGCAGCATCGAGAACCCGGCGGCGCTGGAGCGACTCGAGGACGCGCGGTAACCGGCGCGGAGACGTCCTGGCGGTGCGCCACGTCCGTTTTTGTCGGGTGACGACGTACTGTGACCCGTGACAGAAACACCTCCCGCAACCGGCCCGGTACGCACCGTCCTCGCGGCGACGGGGCTGACGGTGCTCGCCATCGTCGTCTCGACGCTCGTCGGCGTCGTCTTCCTCGTCCCGTCGCTCGCACTCGGCCTCGACGTGGAGACGACGCTCGGACTGCTCCTGCTGACGGCCGCGGGGCAGATCGGCTTCCTCGCCTTCGCCGTGCTGTACGCCCGGCAGCGTGGTCTCCCGGTTCCGGTCCGCGTGCCCACCGCCCGCGAGGCGGGCCTCGCGCTGGGCGGCACGCTCGTCGCGCTCGTACTCGCGACCGGGCTCTCGGTGCTGCTCGCCGCCCTCGACCTCGTGCCGGGCTCGGTCATCGAGGAGAGCGGGACCATCGACCCGAACTTCTTCCTCGGCGTCGCCGTCCTGTCGGTCCTCATCGTCGCACCCGCCGAGGAGTACCTGTTCCGTGGTGTCGTCCAGGGCCGGCTCCGCGAGACGTTCGGCCCGGTCGGCGCGGTCGTCGGGTCCAGCCTGCTGTTCGGCTCGGTCCACCTCGCGAACTACACCGGCTCCGTCGAGCAGGTCGTCGCTGGCGCGCTGCTCATCGCCGGCACCGGGGCCGTCCTCGGCGCGCTGTACGAGTGGACCGACAACCTCACCGTCCCCATCGTCACCCACGCGCTCTACAACGTCGTCCTCGCCGGGACGGCCTACGTGACTGCCACCGCCGCGTAGCTCAGTCGCCGCCGCGCCGTCGCCGCCCGAGCAGGTAGCCCAGCGCGAGTCCGAGGACGGCACCGACCGCGAGCTTTCGGCGGTCGTCGAACCGCACGAACCGCGTGCCGTCCTCCGTCACCTCGACCACGCCGACGGGGCTGGCCGCCGCGCCACCGCCGCCACCGCTCTCGCTGGCTTCCGGGTCCTCGTCGTCACCCTCTGCTTCCCCGGAACTCCCGGTCCCACTCCCCGCGCCGAAGCCGTAGGCCACCTTCGCGACCGAGATCACCGTCCGGCCCTGCGCCTCGACGGGCTCGCCGTACACCGCGTCGACCGCGGCGGACTCGGTCACCCGGTCCAGCAACCCCGTGATGATGCCGCCCGCCGACCGCAACGTCTCGGGGGGCGCGCCCCCGTCGGTCGATGCCTCGTGCTCGCTGGAGTGCTCGCTCATACCTGTACAGACGGCGTTCTCCCCGATAAGCCCCGGTCCAAGCTGTTGGCCACCAGTCCCCGCGCTACCGCGACGCCTCGACGCGCTCGAAGAACCCGTCCGACACGTCGATGCTCGCCCCGTCCACGACCCCCGCGGTGTCCCCGTCGCCGCCGTCGAGCCTGGTGGACGCCCCCGCCACCAGCGGCGCGATGACGCCGGCCGCGAGCACCGCCGGCGAGGCCACCCGTCCGCCGACCGACACCGTGTCCTCGGCTGTCAGCGCCAGCTCGTCGACGGCCCACTCGGCCCCGGCGAGCAGGTCCGCGTGGGTGTACCGCCGGTCGCCGTCGTCGAGGATGGGGTCCGACGGCGTCGCGGGTTCGGGCGGCATCGTCGGGTTCTCGCTCCAGACGCCGCCCTCCCAGTAGTCGTGTGCCGGGTTCTCCGGGTCCGCGCCGTAGCCTATCGTCGCCGTCCCCGGCGCGATGTCGTACTCTCCGAGCCGGTCGGTCGGCGCGACGAACGCCCGCGCTTCGACCTCCCGGGACGGGTCGAACGTCGTCACCGCGCCCAGCAACGACGCCCCGAGAAACGTGAGCACGGGCTGGGCGCGCGCCGACGGCACGATGGCGACTTCAGCGCCCGTCCGCACGCCCAGCTTGTGCAGGAGGTTGCCCGTCTTCCACGCCGTCGTCAGGAAGCGCCGGTAGTCGTACCGCTGGGTCGTCGGCCCCTCGGCGAACAGGGCGGGCGCGTCGCTCCGGCGGTCCCGTGCCAGCACGTCGGCGAGCGTCTGCATGGCTCAGTGTTAGGTGCATGTCGGGAAAAGTGCGTGGAGTTCCACGTGGCGATGCCCGGGAACCTTCCGGCTGGCGCGCGCTGGCTCGCGTGGCGAAGCCCGCGAGCCATTCCGCGCGCGAGGGATGAGCGAGGGAGCCTGCGACCGAGCGAATAGGCTGGGGAGGTGTGAGGTGCAGTCTGGTGGGACTGAAAGGGGCGAGGCGCTGGAGGAAGGCGGACGAAGCAAGCGACACGAGAGCGAAGCTCTCGTTAGTCTGAGCGCGAAGCGCTCAGGCACCGCAGGTACGAGGAGCGCAGCGAGTCCCCCCGCTCCAGCGCCTCGGGGCTTTCTGGCAGTAATCGACACCAGCAGTTCTCACGCCAGTCAAGACTCACCACTCAGGAACGCGATCAACAGCCGAAACAAATCAACCCGAATCTTTCAGAAGAAGCTCTCGATCTTCTCGAAGAACCCCTTCTTGACCTCGATATCCTCGCCGCCGGCCTCGGCGAACGCCTCGAGCGCCTCGCGCTGCTCCTCGTTCAGGTCCGAGGGCGTCACCACGTGGGCCTGGACGAACAGGTCGCCCTCGCCCCGCCGCCGCAGGTGGGGCATGCCCTTGCCGCGCAGGCGGAAGGTCTCGCCGCTCTGGGTGCCCTCGGGGATGTCGAGCTCGACGCGGCCGCCGAGGGTCTCGATCTCGACGGTGTCGCCGAAGACGGCCTGCGGGAAGGAGATGGCCAGCCGGTAGTAGAGGTCGTCGCCCTCGCGCTCGAAGTCCTCGTGGTCGGCGACGCTGACCTCGATGATGAGGTCGCCACGCGGCGCGCCGGGGTCCCCGACCGCACCCTCGCCACCCATGCGGATGGTCTGGCCGTTCTGCACGCCGGGGGGGATCTCGACTGAGAGGGAGGCCTCCTCGGCGACGACGCCGTCGCCGCCGCAGTCCGCGCACTGCTCGTCGTACAGTTCTCCCTCGCCCTCGCACCGGTGGCAGGTCTGGGTCTGCTGCACGCGCCCGAGCGGCGTCTGCTGGACGCGGGTGACCCGGCCCTGGCCGTTGCACTCGGGGCAGGTCTCGACGTCGGCGTCCGGCGGGTGGCCCTCGCCCTCGCACGTGTCGCAGTGCGCGGGCCGTGAGATGGTCACCTGCTTCTCGACGCCCTCGTACACCTCCTCGAGGTCGAGGGTGATCTGCGTGCGGAGGTCGCGGCCGGGCTGTGGACCGCGGTCGCGTCCGCGCTGGCCGCCCTGGCCGCCGCCGAAGAACTGCTCGAAGATGTCGTTGATGCCGCCCATGCCGCCCTGGCCGCCGAAGGGGTCCCCACCGCGACCGCCGCCGAAGCCGCCAGCGCCACCGCCAGCACCCTGGTCGAAGCCGCCGCGCTTCTCGGCCTGCTCGAAGCGCTCGTGGCCGAGGCGGTCGTACGCCTGGCGCTTCTGGTCGTCGGTGAGGACCTCCTTCGCCTTCTTCACCTGCTTGAACTTCTCCTCTGCGTCCTCCGCGTCGGACACGTCCGGGTGGTACTCGGCGGCCTTCTTCCGGTAGGCCTGCTTGATCTCGTCCTCGGACGCGTCCCTGCCGACACCGAGAACGTCGTAGAAGTCCTCACTCATTGGTTATCACACTGTAGCGGATTGGAACACTTGAAAAGAACGGGTTCGGCTGGCGAGCGTGTCCCGCTCGACGACGGGGCTGCCGTCGTCGGATTCGACTACCTACTCCTCGTCGTCTTCGGCCGGCTCGTCCTCCACGTCCTCGAAGTCGGCGTCGACGTACTCCTCGTCGTCCTCGGCCGCGTCACCGCCGGGGGCCGCACCGCCGGCCGCGCCGCCCGGCCCTGCTCCGGCCGCGCCAGCGCCGCCGTTGGCGGCCGCCGCGCCCTCGTACATCTGCTTGCCGATCTCCTGCAACTCCTTCGAGAGCGACTCCGCGGCGGCCTCGATCTCGTCCTTGCTGGCGTCGTCGTCGGAGATGACCGCCTCGACCTCGTCCATCTCGGCCTCGATGGTCTCGCGGAGGTCGTCGTCGACGGCGTCCTCGTTCTCCTCGAGCAGCGTCTCGGCGCGCTGGAGCGTCGCCTCGGCGTTGTTCTTCGCCTCGATGCGCTCGCGGCGCTTGCGGTCCTCCTCGGCGTGCTCCTCGGCCTCGGCCTGCATCTGGTCGATCTCGGCGTCCGAGAGGCCCGCACCACCCTCGATGGTGATGTCCTCGCGGTTGCCCGAGCCCTTGTCCTCGGCGGAGACGTTGACGATGCCGTTCTCGTCGATGCTGAACGTGACCTCGATCTGCGGCGTTCCGGCCGGTGCCGGCGGGATGCCGGTCAGGTGGAACTCGCCGAGCAGCTCGTTGTCCTCGGCCATCTCGCGCTCACCCTGGAACACGCGGACCTGCACGGACGTCTGGTTGTCCGCGGCCGTGGTGAAGATCTTCGACTCCTCGGTCGGGATGGTCGTGTTCTTCTCGATGAGACGCTCGAACAGGCCGCCCTTGACCTCGATACCGAGGCTGAGCGGCGTCACGTCGAGCAGGACGATGTCGTCGACCTCGCCGCCGAGCACGCCGCCCTGGATGGCCGCGCCCAGCGCGACCGCCTCGTCGGGGTTGACGTTCTTCTTCGGCTCCTGGCCGATGAGCTCCGCGACCTTCTCCTTGACCTGGGGCATCCGGGTGGAGCCGCCGACGAGCAGCACCTCGTCGATGTCGTCCTTGTCGTAGCTCGCGTCCTCGAGCGCCTGCTCGGTCGGCTCGACCGTGCGGTCGATGAGGTCGCCCGTGAGGTTCTCGAACTTCGCCCGCGTCATCGACTTCTCCAGGTGGATGGGGCCGTCGTCGGTCGCCGTGATGAAGGGGAGGTTGATCTCCGTCTCCTTCCGGCTGGAGAGCTCGATCTTCGCCTCCTCGGCGGCGTCCTTGAGCCGCTGGAGCGCCTGGCGGTCCTCGCGGAGGTCGATGCCGTGGTCGTTCTCGAACTCGTCGGCGAGCCAGTCGATGATGGCCTCGTCCCAGTCGTCGCCACCGAGGTCGTTGTCACCGTTCGTCGCGACGACCTCGTAGACGCCGCCACCGAGGTCGAGGATGGAGACGTCGAACGTGCCCCCACCGAGGTCGTAGACGAGCACGGTCTGGTCGGAGTCGTCGTCGAGCCCGTACGCCATCGCGGCGGCGGTCGGCTCGTTGATGATGCGCTCGACCTCGAAGCCGGCGATCTCGCCGGCGTCCTTGGTCGCCTGGCGCTGGCGGTCGCTGAAGTACGCCGGCACCGTGATGACCGCCTTCTCGACCTCCTCGCCGAGGTACTCCTCGGCGTCGCGCTTGAGCTTCCCGAGGATCATCGCCGAGATCTCCTCGGGCGTGTAGTCCTCGCCGTCGATCTCGACGGTGTAGTCGTCCTCGCCCATGTGCCGCTTGATGGACGCGATGGTGCGCTCGGGGTTCTGGATGGCCTGGTTCTTCGCCGGTTTCCCGACGAGTCGCTCGCCGTCGTCGGTGAACGCGACGACGGAGGGCGTCGTCCGGTTGCCCTCGCTGTTGACGATGATCTCGGGGTCGCCACCTTCCATCACCGCGAACGCGGAGTTGGTCGTCCCAAGGTCGATTCCGATTATCTTGTTGCTCGCCATGTTGTGGTCTACTAACTCGCTTGAGGTTTTAAAACTTGCTTTACTCGACTATCCAACGAATTAAAGCCGTTACTCGCCGACATACCGCCAGCAGAGTTAATTTTCGCGTTCGTGGAGATTGGCTTTACGCTTGCGGCCACTGACCGCCGTCAGTGTCGGTTGTCACCGGTGGTGGCTTCCTCTTCCGCCACCGTGTCGTCCTCACCCTCGGCCGACTCCGCGTCGTCGTCCGCCGCCACCTCCGAGACCTCCGCCGCCGCGCCGTCCGCGGCCGACCCGTCGTCGTCCGCCTCGACCTCACCGCCGAGTGCGACGGCCTCCTCCTCGGGCTCGTGGTCGGCCCCGTTGCTCACCGTGACCTGCGCGGTCTGGATGACCTTCTCGGCCATCTCGTAGCCCGGTCGGTAGACGTCGACGATGTCGCCCTCGGGGAGCTCGCTGTCGACACGCACCATCACCTCGTGGCGCTGCGGGTCGACGTCGTCGCCCGCCGCCGGGACGATCTCCTCGACGTTCTCCTCCTCCAGCACGCGGTCGAAGTCGCGCAGCGTCGCCTCGACACCCTCGCGGATGTCCGCGTCCTCGCCCTCCTGTTCCAGCGCCCGGGTGAGGTTGTCCCGGACCGGAAGGAGGCGCTCGACGAGGTCCTCGGTGGCGCGCTCTCGGATCTGGTCCTGCTTCTTCTTCGCGCGCTCCTTGTAGTTCTTGAAGTCGGCCTGCTTCCGCACGAGGCGCTGTTTCAGGTCCTCGCGCTCGTCCTCGAGCTCGTCCACCTCCGCCTCCAGTTCGTCGACGCGGCGTCGGAGGTCGTCCGTGTCGTCCTTCAGCTCGAACGCGCGCTCGACGAGCGCGGCGACCTCCGCACCGAGGTCCTCGTCGTACTGACTGGCGCGGCCGACGAGGTCCTCGCCCACCGGGGAGCCGACGGACTCGGCGTCCGTCCCCGCCGCTTCGGTGTCCGCGTCCTCGTCCGTCGCAGAGTCACCCTCGGTAGCCGTCGCCTGCGCGGCCTCGGACGTGCCGGCGTCCGGCGCGTCTGCCTCGGCCGACGCCTCGGCGGTCTGCTCCTCGTCGACCGCCGCGTCATCGGTGGGTTCCTCGGCCTCCTCCGGTGGCGACTCCGGTGGCTCGTCTGCGGCTGTCGACCCCTGATCAGGGGGCGACTGCTCCGTATCCTCGTCTTCGTCCATGTGCGAAACAAAACCCGTGGGTGAACAAAAGGGTTCAGGTACGCGGCGAGGGAGACACCCGAAGCCAACGGTCACCCGCACACCCGGAACACGTAACTCGCCCGGGTGGCAACCACCGGCCCGTGACGGTCTCGCTCCGCTACGAAGACGGTACGCTCCGGGTGGACGGCGACGGACTCGACGAGATCCCGCACGTCGAGTACGACGACCGGAGCGACTCCGGCCGCGCGCCAGCGCACCGCTACGCCGCGGTTCGCGACTGGCTCGACCGCCACGGCCGCACGGTCGACGACGGCGTGCTCTCCCTCGACCCCGTCCCCGACCTCCACTCCGACTACGAGCTCCGCAGCTACCAGCAGGACGCCCTCGACGCCTGGAGCGAGGGGGGAGTGACGGACGGCACGAACGGCGACGGTCCGCTCCCGAACCGTGGCTGCATCGAGCTCCCGACGGGCAGCGGCAAGACCGTCGTCGCCATCGGTGCCATCGAGCGACTCCGGACGCCGACGCTCGTCGTCGTGCCGACGCTCGACCTCGTCCACCAGTGGCGGACCGAGCTCGAACGCGAGTTCGACCTCCCCGTCGGCCAGTTCGGCGGCGGCGAACAGCGCGAGGAGGTGCTGACGGTCTCCACCTACGACTCGGCGTACCTCAAGGCCGAGGACATCGGCGACCGTTTCGGGCTCGTGGTCTTCGACGAGGTCCACCACCTCGGCGGCGAGGGCTACCGCGACATCGGTCGACTGCTCGCCGCGCCCGCCCGGATGGGCCTCACCGCGACGTTCGAGCGGCCGGACGACGCCCACGAGGCGGTCGCGGGGCTCGCCGGTCCGCTCGTCTACCGACTCTCCGCCGACGATCTCGCCGGCGACCACCTCGCCAGCTACGACGTGAAGCGTCTCACCGTCGAACTCACCGCCGAAGAGCGCGAGCGCTACGAGGAGCACCAGTCCACGTTCACCGACTACCTCGCCCGCAGCAACATCCGGTTCACCAGCGGGAGCGACTACCAGGAGCTCGTCAAGCGTTCCGGCACGGACCCCGAGGCTCGCGAGGCGCTGCTGGCGAAACAGCGCGCCCGGCGCATCATGATGGGCAGCCAGGCGAAGGTCGACGCGCTCGCCGACATCCTCGACGACCACCGCGACGACCGCGTCATCGTCTTCACCGCACACAACGCCCTGGCCTACGACATCTCGGAGCGGTTCCTCGTTCCGACCATCACGCACGAGACCGGGACGCACGAGCGCCGCGACGTGCTCGAGAAGTTCCGTGACGGCACCTACTCCCGTGTGGTCACCTCGAACGTCCTCGACGAGGGCGTCGACGTGCCCGACGCGAACGTCGCCGTCATCCTCTCGGGCAGCGGGAGCGAGCGGGAGTTCACCCAGCGGCTCGGGCGCATCCTGCGACCGAAATCCGACGGCGGTCGCGCGCTACTCTACGAACTCGTCAGCGCCGAGACCGCGGAGGAGCGCGTCGCGAGCCGCCGTCGAAGCTAGCCGACGCGCCGGGGTCGCGCCACTCGAAGGAGATGGAGCCGACCCGGTCGAACGTGTACTCGAAGCGTCCCGTCGCCCCGGCGGCGAGTCGCACCCGACGCGCCCGTTCCAGTCGCTCATCGTCCCGTGTCCAGACCGCCACGAGCGTCAGGTCGACCATCGACTCCCGGTTGTTGGCGACGACCGCCGTCACGACGAACTCGTCGTCGGTCTCGTCCGTCTCCAGCCCGATCGAGATGTTCTCCCCGAGGCTGGTCGTCGGTGTCGAACTGGCGGGCTCCGAGCCGTCCGTCGTCGGCACCGCTGGCTCCGTCTGGGGCGGTCGCTGGTCGGCCCCGGGCTGGTCGCCGGGCCGCCGGCTACAGCCCGCGAACAGCACGGCCCCGGTGACGAGGCTCCGACAGAGAGCACGCCGTCGCATCGACCGCGGCTTCGGTGGGTCGGTACGAAACCTTTGTGACTCGCCGCGGGGAGTGGCGCTTTTCACCCCACGCCGCCCATGGGCAGACGATGCTGACGAAGGACCTGCTCCGGGTGTCACGCGCCGGCGGCGGCTACCACCCGCAGTTCGCCGGCCCGGAGCACGAGGCGCTCGCGGCACGCACCCTCGGCGTGTTCCAGGGCCACGTCGACGAGCAGTGGGGCGACCTGCAGGACGCACTCGCCGAGCTGGAGGCCGACGCACCCGACTTCAAGCTCGTCCGCGGGTTCGCGAAGCTCCTCGAACGGGAGACGACGCTGGAGACGCGCGCGCCGGTCGAACCGCCGCAGGCCCGGCGGGCCGCGTTCGAGGCCGCCGAGGAGGTGGGCGTCGTCACCACCGCCGAGCGCGACGACGCACTCGCACGGGCGGCGGCCGACCGTGGCGTCGCTCCCGACGAGCTCGCCGCGTCGCTGTACGCCGACCTCGAGGACCGGCAGGTGCTCGCGAGCGTCGACGCGCCGTGGTCTCCGGCCGAACTCGTCGCCCAGTACAACCTCTCGCTCGCGCAGACGGCGCTGTTCGATGCGACCGAGATCAGGGTGCGCTCGTCGGACCCGAAGGCACTCGTCTCGGCGGTCAAGCGCCTCCGGCTCATGTACGAGATCCACCGGACCGACGGCGGCCGCGAGGTCGTCGTCACCGGCCCCGACGCGCTCTTTCGCCGGTCGCGCCGCTACGGCACCCGCTTCGCCCGGCTGCTCCGGACCGTCGCGAAGACCGACGACTGGCGGCTGGCCGCGACCATCGACGACCGCGGCACCGAGCGGGAGCTGGTGCTCACCGACGAGGACCCCGTTCGAGTGCCCGGCACGGAGCCGGTCACCGAGGTCGAGTTCGACAGCGAGGTCGAGCGCGACGTGGCGACGCGGTTCGAGTCGCTCGGGCTGGACTGGGATATCGTCCGGGAGCCCGAGCCGCTCGCGACCGGCTCGCGGGTGATGATCCCGGACTTCGCGTTCGACTGGCTCCCGGGCGACGACGAGTTCCGCGTGTACTTCGAGGTGATGGGGTTCTGGACGCCCGAGTACGTCGCGAAGAAGCTCTCACAGCTCGACGATCTGGAGGATGTGGAGATGCTCGTCGCGGTCGACGAGTCGCTCGGCGTCGGCGAGGAGATCGCCGCGATGGACCACCGCGTCATCACCTACTCGGGATCCATCCGGGTGAAGGACGTCCGCGACGCGCTTCGACGCTACGAGGGCGAACTGGTGGCGGCCGCGGCCGGGGAGCTACCGGACGCACTCGTCCCGGACGACGACGTGGTGACGCTGTCGGCACTCGCGGACCGCCACGGCGTCAGCGAGAGTGCCGTCGAGGGGAAGTCCTTCCCCGAGCACGAGCGCGTCGGACGGACGCTCGTGCGGCAGGCGGTGCTCGACGCGGTGGGCGAGCGCGTCGAGGCCGGGATGGGGCTCGACGAGGCGGAGACGGTGCTCGACGAGTTCGGGCTGGACGACGCGGGTGCGACGCTCTCGCGGCTCGGCTATCGAGTCGAGTGGGCCGGGCTCGACGGGGGGACGGTTCGGGTGGCCGACGCCGACGAGGAGTGAACGGGTGAGAGCCGAGCCGTCGCTGGCAGGATTGGCGAACAGGCGACGCGGTCGTTCGCGCGACGGTGCGTCACGCACCCGCCTCGGCCGTCGCACGTCGGTTGGTCAGGACACGCCGCATCTGGGTCCGGGTTCGAATAAAAAGGGTTGGAGGGTGGGAGTTCAGACCGAGCGCTGCCGACCCTTCGGCACCGTCGACTTGAGTTCGCCGTAGACGTAGAGCCCGACGCCGATCGGCTCGCGTTCGCCGGCGATCTCGTGGGCGGCGATGACGTAGCCCCAGTCGCCGTCGTACGGTATCTCCTGGTCCTCGCCGGCGACGAAGCGTTCCGCCTGCTCGTCGGTGAGCTCGAACACGTTCGTCGTGGCGAGCCGGCCGAATCGCTGGACCGCGTCGGTCGTCGGCTTCCAGTGCTCTTGACGGGTGCGGAGGAACGTCATCCCGAGGCCCTCGACCGAGATCGGGGTGGGTACGTCGCCCCCGAAGATCCATATCTTGCCCGCGCCCTTCTCCCAGAACGTGTGGTTCTCGAAAGTGTCGGCGGGGATGTCGAACCGATTCTCCCACCAGTCGAGGACCTCCTCGCGGGTGGCCCGTCCGTCGACCTCGCGGTCGTCCTCGGTGGCGGGGAGACGGTCGAACCGCTGGCCGTCGTTCCCGGTCATGCGCCCACCTCCAGCTTCGCGGTGAAGAAGCCGCCCGTGTCGTTCTGGTGCGGGTAGACGCGCTTTGCCTTCGTCACCTGCGGGTCGAACTCGGTTCCCTCCCACTCGGTGAGCCCGTCGTCGTGCTCGAGCGCGAGGTCGTAGTCGACGAGGCGGCAGTCCTCCTGCCGGAGGACGTGGTCGAGCACGGCCTCGTTCTCCTCGGGCGCGAACGTGCAGGTGGAGTAGACGACGGTGCCGCCGTCGCGGGTGACCTGGACGGCTCGCCGGAGGATGCCCTTCTGGACGCCCGCGATGCCGGCGACGTGGTCCTCGCTCCAGCCGTCGAGTGCGTCCGGGTTCTTCCGGATGGTCCCCTCGCACGAGCAGGGGGCGTCGACGAGTACGCGGTCGAACTTCGGCCCCTCGCGCTCGCCGTCGGCGGCGAACGGCTTCAGCGAGAAGTTCCTGGCATCGCGGTTCGTGACCGCGACGTTGGTGACGCCGAGGCGCTCGCAGTTGAACCGCAGCGCGGAGAGTCGGCCGAGGTTGTTGTCGTTGGCGACGAGCGTCCCCTCGTCGTCCATCTCGGCGGCGAGCTGGGTCGCCTTGCTCCCGGGCGCGGCGCAGGCGTCGAGGACGCGCTCGCCCGGCTCCGGTGCGAGGACGGTAGCCGGGATCGCCGACACCTCCTCCTGCCCGTGGACCCAGCCGTGGAAGCTCGGCCACGTGGCTCCGGGCGTGTCCGTCTCGACGCGCATCACGTGGGGGTGCCAGCCGGCGCGCTCGTAGCCGACCCCGGCCTCGTCGAACGCGTGCTCGACCTGCTCTGGCGTCGCCTTCAGCGTGTTCACGCGGACCGCCATCGGGAGCGAGCGACCGCAGGCGTCGATGAACGCCTCGAAGTCGTCGACAACGTCCCGGTACCGCTCGAATGGCTCCATCGAGCGCGGTTTCGCGGGGGAGCGGTTTGTCGGTTTCGAACGGCCGGCGCACCCGTGGGGAGCTTTTACCTCGCGTCGGTGTGTCGGTTCGAGCATGGGACACATCCAGCAGCACGCGGAGATGGACATCGACGGCGCGATGCTCGTCGAGGGGATGCCCGGCGTCGGCCTCGTCGGGAAGATCGCGACGGATCACCTCGTCGAGGAGTTCGACATGGAGCTGTACGGGACGGTCCACTGCGAGAGCCTCGCACCCATCGGGGTCTACCACGAGGGCGAGCGCGAGCTGCTCCCGCCGGTCCGGCTCTACGCCGCCCCCGACGAGGACCTCGTGGCGCTCCAGAGCGACATCCCGGTGAACTCGGCCGCGGTCGCCGAGTTCGCGGACTGCCTCGTCGGCTGGCTCGAAAACGAGAACGTCACGCCCGTCTTCCTCAGCGGCCTCCCCGCCGAGAAGTCGGGGGTCCCCGAGCTGTTCGGCATCTCGACGGGTGGCGCGGGGGACCTGCTCGACGACATCGACATCGACCTGCCACCCGAGAACGGCGTCGTCAGTGGTCCGACCGGGGCGTTCCTCAACGAGGCCGGGGAGGCCGGGCTCGACGGCGTGGGACTCGTCGTGCAGTCGAACGAGCGGTTCCCCGACCCCGAGGCCGCGCGGGTCCTCATCGAGCACGGGATCGGCCCGCTGACCGACATCGAGGTCGACATCTCCGAGCTGGTCGACCACGCCGAGGAGATCCGCAAGCAGAAGGAGAAGCTCGCCGAGAAGATGCGCCAGGCGAAAGACGAGGAGAGTTCGAAGGCACAGCCGCTCCGGATGTACCAGTAGCCCGGTTCGGTTCGGTGTGATTCGATACCACGAATCACATCAAGAGTTATCCGCAATCGCTACGCTGGTTGGTGTATGACCGAGTTCTCGAACCGGGTCGAACGGGTCAGTATCAGTGGCATCCGCGAGGTATTCGAGGCGGCGGGCGAGGACGCCATCAACCTCGGCCTCGGACAGCCCGACTTCCCGACGCCCGAGCACGCGCGCTCGGCCGCCGTCGAGGCGATCCAGGCGGGCAAGACCGACGCCTACACCTCGAACAAGGGCACCGAATCGCTCCGCGAGAGCATCTCGGCGAAGTTCGAGCGCGACCGCGGACTCGCGGTCGACCCCGAAGACATCATCGCGACGGCCGGCGGTTCGGAGGCGCTGCACCTCGTCATGGAGGCCCACGTCGACCAGGGCGACGAGGTCATCTACCCCGACCCCGGCTTCGTGGCGTACGAGGCGCTCACCCACGTCGCCGGCGGCGACCCGACGCCGGTGCCGCTCCGCGAGGACCTCACGCTCGACCCCGCGACGGTCGAGGAGCACATCACCGAGGACACCGCGGCGTTCATCGTCAACAGCCCCGGCAACCCGACCGGTGCGGTCCAGTCCGAGGAGGACATGAAGGAGTTCGCCCGCATCGCCGAGGAGCACGACGTGCTCTGCGTCTCCGACGAGGTGTACGAGCACATCGTCTTCGACGGCGCGCACCACTCCCCGATGGAGTTCACCGACTCCGGCAACGTCGTCGTCGTCTCCGCCTGCTCCAAGACCTACTCGATGACCGGCTGGCGGCTCGGCTGGGTGGTCGGCTCGAACGAGCGCATCGAGCGCATGCTCCGCGTCCACCAGTACGTGCAGGCGTGTGCCTCCGCCCCGGCGCAGTACGCCGCCGAGGGGGCCATCGACGGCCCGCAGGACGTCGTCGACGAGATGGTCGCCACGTTCGAGGAGCGCCGCGACCTCGTCGTCGACGGCCTCACCGACATGGGTCTCGAGGTGCCCGAGCCGAAGGGCGCGTTCTACGTCATGCCGAAGGTCCCCGACGGCTGGGTCGACGAGGTGCTCGACCGTGGGGTCGTCGTCGTCCCCGGCGAGGCGTTCGGCGAACACGGCGAGGGCTACGCCCGCATCTCCTACGCCACCAGCACCGAGGAGCTGGAGGAGGCCCTCGACGTGATGCGCGAGGCGACGGACGCAGTTCGGTGAGGCCCACCGTCGCCACGGACCGGGTGTGATCGGCCGATTCTCTCCTCGACGGCCGGGGAGCCAAACTGTTTAGGTCCGACTCCATTTGCTCGTCGACCCCGTACCCATCGCCAATGGCAACGAACCTGTCGCGGGACGCCGAGGTCGGCAGTTCCCGACCCACGGTCCTCGTGGTGGACGACGACGAGGACCTCGCGGACACGTGCCGCTACTGGCTGGAGGACGACGACTACCGCGTCCGGACCGCCTACAGCGGCGAGGACGCACTGGAGGCGGTCGACGACCAGGTCGACCTCGTCCTGCTCGACCGTCGGATGCCCCGCAAGTCGGGCGACGAGACGCTCGACGTCCTCCGCGAGGAGGGCTACGAGTTCCCGGTCGCGATGATGACCGCCGTCGCGCCCGACACCGACATCGTCGACATGCCGTTCGACGAGTACCTCGTGAAGCCGGTCGACCGCGACGACGTGGTCGACACCGCGGACGAACTGCTCGCCCGCTCCGACTTCTCCGAGACCGTCCGCGAGTACTTCGCGCTGGAGGCGACCGAGGCCGCGCTCTCGAGCCGGGAACGGGAAGCACTCCGTGACGAGGACCAGCTCGTCGAACTCGAGAGCGAGCTCGACGAGACGTACGAGGCGAACGAGGAGGCCATCGCCCGGCGCGAGCAGCAGCTAGAGCGCCTCACGAACGTCAACCGCGTCATCCGGCGCGTGGACCGCGCGCTCGTCGACGCGGACACACGGGACGCCATCGACACCGCCGTCTGCGAGGCCGTCGTCGGGACCGAGCCGTACCGCGCCGCACTGGTCGCCGAGTACACCGACCACAGCAGGGGTGTCCGGCTCCGCGAGACCGCCGGGGCGGTCGACGAGGCGGCCGACATCACCGGCAGCGGGCTCGCAGACGGCGTCGAGTCCGCGGTCGACGACGGCGAGGTCCAGCTGCTGACCGACCTCGACGCTGACGCGGCCGGGGTCGACGACGGGGTCGCGCTCGTGACGCCGCTGTCGTACCGCGAGAAGTCCTACGGCGCGCTCGTCGTCGGGACGACGACGGACCACACGGTCAGCGACCACGAGCTCGACGTGTTCGCCCAGCTCGGCGCACGCATCGGCAACGGCATCACGGCCGTCGAACAGCGCCGCCTCCTGCTCGCTGACACCGTCGCCGAACTGGAGTTCCGCCACAGCGACCGGGCCGACCCGCTCGTCCGCATCGCGGCGGAGACCGGCGGCGACCTCTCGCTGCGGGGCATCGCCTCGAACGACGAGTCCGGACTGACCTGCTTCGTCGACCTCGTCGGCGGCGACGGCGAGACGGCGCTCGAACTCGCCGCCGAGCTGTCGGGCATCGGGAACGCGCGTCTCGCCGCCGATGGCGAGGAGTCGCTGCTCGAGCTCTCCGTCACCGATGCCGCCATCGAGACGCTCTCGGGCGTCGGCGCGACCGTCCGCTCGTTCGACGTGACCGACGGCGAGGGGAGCGTCGTCGTCGAGGCCGCACCGGACGCCGACCTGAAGGCCATCGCCAGCGCCGTCCAGTCCACGTACGACGACATCGACCTCGTCTCGAAGCGGGAGGTCGAACGCTCCGTCCAGTCGACGGAGTCGTTCCGGCAGGACCTCGGCGACCGGCTGACCGACCGCCAGCGCGCCGCCCTCGAGACGGCGTACTCGGCGGGCTACTACGAGTGGCCCCGCGACTCCACCGCCGAGGAGGTCGCAGACGCGATGGACATCGCCGCGCCGACGCTCCACGAGCACCTCCGCGCCGCCGAACGCAAGCTGCTCGAGTCGTTCGTCGACGAGACGGTCTGAAGCGTCGGTCCGTCCTGCCGTCCCGACTCCCGTTCTCACGTGTGCACTCCGGCAGTCCAGTCGCCGACCCCCGCAGTTATTGGCGTCCGTGACGAACGATAGCACATGACGTTCTCCCGGCACGGCTCCGGAGTCGTCGCCGACGCCCGCGCGCTCTCCTCGCAGGTCCATCCCGTGTTCATGCTCCCACCGCTCGCCGCCTCGTGGTTCGGGAGCGTCCTCGCCGGGGAGTTCGACGTGGCCCTCGGCGCGCTCCACATGGTCGCCGTCTTCCTCGCGGTCTACACCGCCCACGTGAAAGACGGCTACGTCGACTTCTACGTCCGCGACGAGGACGACGACCACCCCCTGACCGAGCGGGGCTGTCGCCTCGCCCTCGCGCTCTCCACGACCGGCTTCTTCCTCTGCCTCGGCGCGCTCTGGCTGCTCGTCGACCCGGTCGCGGCGCTCGTGACGCTGCCCTGCTGGCTCATCGCCTACCACCACGCCCCCCAGCTCGACACGAACCCCGTGACCACCACGACGGGCTACCCGCTCGGCATCGCGGTCGCCATCGTCGGCGGCTACTACGTCCAGACCGCGAGCCTCGCGGCCGTTCCCGTCGCCTTCGCCCTCGTCTTCCTCGTCCTGCTCTCGGGCGTGAAGGTCATCGACGACGCGAAGGACTACGAGTACGACCGCTCCATCCGCAAGCGCACCGTCGCCGTCGTCGTCGGGCGCGAGCGCGCCCGCACCGTCGCCTTCGGGCTGATGGCCGTCGGGCTCCTCGTCGTGCTCGCGTTCGCCGCCGTCAGCGTGTTCCCGCCGTCGGCCGCGGCCGCGGTCCTCGTGTTCGTCCCGGTCGCCGCGTTCGCCCACCGCGGGACCGACGAGCTGGCGACGATGCTGCTCGTGCGGGGCTGCTACCTGTTCCTCGCTGTGTTGCTCGTCGCGGTGTACTACGAGCCCCTGGCCTGACTCACGGCCGTCGCTTCCCCTGCCTGCTCGGTCGGTTCCAGGCCGTCCGCCGACCCAGCATCGCGCCGACGAGCGCGAACACCGCCGGGTAGGCGACGGCCGCCAGCCCGATGGCGTACCACGGGTTCGGCCGGAACTCCGAGTCCGTCGGGACGCCCTGGACCGCCCCCTCGGGCTGGATGGAGGCGACCAGCATGAACACCACGGCGACGAAGAAGTAGCCGACGAACGTCGCCAGCCCGGCCCGGAGCCAGTGGACGTTCCTCGGCCGGCGCTTGGCCACCGCGTAGCCCGTGACCACGAGCAGCGCGGGCGGGAGCAGGAACGCCACGAACAGCGACGAGTCGGCCGCTGCGAGCCGTGCGAGCGAGTTCCCGGACTCGGCGACGACGGCCGCCCGCTCGAAGGTGATACCCTCCGTCGGGACGAGGTGGGCGTTGTAGTAGATCCACGCCGAGACCCGCCAGCGACCGACCGACGACGCCGCGACCGCGGCCTCGCCGACGAAGCGCGTCCGGACGAGGAAGTGGATCAGACCGAGGCCGACGAGGAAGGCGAGCCCGCCGACCGCGCTCCCCTTCACCCAGAGGAACAGCGACGCGACTGCGTCCACCTCCGTCTCGCGTTTGAGCTCCGCGGGGTTCCGACGGTCAGACATTCGACCTACGTACCCGACGGGGGCTCAAAGACGTGCCGGTCGGGGCGCTACCCGCCCTCCAGCGCCCGGGCCGCCCGCGTACACCGGTCGACCCACAGCCGCTCGTACGCCGCCTCGCTCACGAGCCGTCCGTGGAGCTCCGCCACCTCGGTGATGCCCGCCTCCCGGCACCACGCTACGCAGCGCCCGTACAGCTCGCGCGGGTGGTCGTCGGTGTCGTGGACGACGCGCAGTTCGTCGGCCCCCGCGAGGCTCGCGACGAACGCCCGGGTGTGCCCGTCGACGAGGACCCACTCGGCGTCGAGTTCGATGACCGGCAGCGGCTCGTACGCCGGCTCGTCGGGGTCGAACCACGAGACGACGCCGTCCAGCTTCGCCCTGCTCAGGTAGCACTGGCTCGGCTGGGGCTCGTCGATGGGGAGCCAGTCGACCATGTGGCGTGCGTCGTGGGAGGTGGAGAAAAGCGATCGGGTGGTATGTGAACCGGTTCCGTGCAGGCGGCGACCGAGGACGCCAGGCCGAGGGTACCGTCGGATTGCAGGTTCGTCGCCGCGAAAGGGTACGTGGAGTGCGAACCCGGATCCGGCTCACTTCGCCGTCGAGACGATCTTCACGACGTCGCCCTCCGCCAGTTCGTACGAATCCGAGATCTCGCGCGAGGACCGCGCATCGACGGCGTGCAGGTAGGCATCGCCGATGTCAGAGTGGACCGCGTAGGCCAGGTCCACGGGCGTCGACCCCCGCGGCAGCAGGAAGGCGTCGGGCAGCACGTTCCCCTTCGCGTCCGTCCACTTCGAGGCGTCCTGTACCGGGTACGCGGTCAGGTGGTCGAGCAGGTCGTAGACGGCGTAGTCCAGCGCGGCCTGCACGCCGGTGCCGCCGTACTCCGCCATCGTGTCGCGCAGGCCCTCGAGGAGGTCGCGCTGGGCGTCGGACACCTCGCCGACGACGTCGAAGGACTCGTCGCCGGGGTCGTAGTCGACGGCACCGGCTTCGGCTCCCTTCCGGAGCGCGAGCTCGCCCTGGGCCGTCGCGGGGATGACGGGCTTGTCGAGGGCGAGCAGGCGCTCGACGTTCTCCGGCGGGGCCACGTCGGCCTTGTTGGCGACGACGACGATCGGCTTCGTGCGCTGGCGCACGTCGCGGGCGAGGGCCTCGCGGTCCGCGTCGTCCCAGGCCATCGGGTCCGGCGAGTAGTCCAGCCCCCGCAGCACCGCCTGCACGTCGGCCTGGGTCGCACCGAAGCCGGTGAGCATGTCCGCGAGCGCCTCGTCCATGTCGAAATCCGGGGAGCGGGACTTGCGCTCGACGGACTCCCAGTTGCGGTCGACGATGCCCGCCAGCCAGAGGTCCATCTCCGCCTCGATGAAGTCCACGTCGTCGAGCGGGTCGTGGCTGCCGGGCTCGACCGGCTCGCCCTTCTCGTCGGTCGCGCCGGAGGCGTCGACGACGTTGACGATGACGTCCGCGTTCGTCAGCTCGTCGAGGAACTGGTTGCCGAGGCCCTTCCCCTCGTGTGCGCCGGGGACGAGGCCTGCCACGTCGAGGAGCTCGACGGGGACGTAGCGCTTGCCGTCGTGGCAGTTGTCGTTGCCGCAGCGCTCGTCGCGGTCGAGACAGGGACAGTCGGTGCGGACGTGGGTGACCCCTCGATTCGCGTCGATGGTCGTGAAGGGGTAGTTCGCCACGTCGACCTCCGCCCGCGTCGCCGCCGAGTAGAACGTGGACTTGCCCGCGTTGGGCTTGCCCGCCAGCGCGATAGAGAGCATACCGGTCGGCTACTCGCGCCGTGGGAAACTGCCTTTCGGTCGGTGGCACGGGTTCGTATCGGTCGGCGACCGCCGCTCACATCAGTCCCGTGATAGTACGGCACACGATGACACGGACCGAGAGACCGCAACACGAAGCGGCGATAACCCGAAACGTCCTAAACCCCGTTCCGATGAAGAGTTACACGTATGAAACGACGCGACCTCCTCGCCGCCACCACGGCGACGCTGTCGACGCTCGGCCTCGCCGGCTGTGTCTCGACGCTGGGCACGGGCAGTCCCGGCGGCCAGCCGACCGACCCGACCGAGACGGCGACGACACGCACCGACCCGCGCGCCGCCCCCGAACTGCGCATGGCCGTCGAGACCGTCGAGGCGACCTGGCGGAAGGTCGTCCACATGGACGGCGACGAGATAACCTCCGGCGCGACCGCCTCCGTCGAGGTCCGCGTCGACGGCGAGCGCGTCCCCGTCGTCCCCGACGCCACCTCGACCAGCAGCTTCGCGGGCACGAGCAGCCTCGACGAGCGTGACACGTTCGCCTACTGGGCCGCCGACGAGGACCAGCTGGGCCAGGGCGAGGCCGCCGCCGTCGACTACCCCATCTCGGTCGGGAACAAGGTGTACTTCGAGGCGGAAGCCGGCCAGACCGTCACCGTCGTCTGGAACGGCGAGTTCGTCGAGCAAAGGGTGCTGCTGGAGACGACGCTCGACGGGTAAGCCTCGCTTTCTGGGTCCCTAGCCCGCAGTAGTTCCGGAAGAACAGCGACCGCGCTACTCCACGTCGCGCCGCGCGATGCCCTGCATCGTGATGTTGCCGCGGGCGCGCATCGTCCCGTCGACCTCGGCACCCTTCGAGAGTTCGAGGTCCGAACAGGAGACGTCGCCGAGGACGAGCGCGCCGGGGGCGATACGGACCTCGCCCTTGCGGGTGGTCACGTCGCCGTGGACGCGGGTGCCCTCGCCGATGTAGATGTCGTGCTTGGCGCGCAGGCTGCCGAAGATGTTGCAGTCCTCGCCGACCTCGATGGACTCGGCGCGGATGTTGCCGTGGAGCCGGCACTCGTCGCCGATGGACGCCGGCGTCGAGACCCGCCAGGCGTCGTCGCTCACCGTCGCACCGCGCGGGACGATGAGCGGCGGCTCGTCGGGGTCCTCCTCGTCGGACAGTTCGTTCACCAGGTTCTCCGCGGCCTCCTCCTCCCCGAGCAGCATCAGCTGCTTGAGGTAGACGAACAGGAAGACGATGGTCGGCATCGGGTTCCGGATGACGATCCAGCCGTTGGCCTCGAAGCCGTCCTCGATGTCCACGTCGTCGCCGACGTCGAGGTCGCCCGAGACCATGAGCTGGCCGCCGATGTGGGTCCGCTCGCCGATGAACGCGTCGCGGCCGACGAGGACGTTCCCGGCCACGTCGGACCACATGTCGAGGCGGCAGTCCGCCTCTGCTTCGACGCCACCGCCGATGCGGACCCCCTCGCCCGCGAGGACGTTCCGTCCCCGGATACCGAACTCGACGGTCGACCGCCCGCCCATGAGCACGTCGCCGTCGGTCACGAGGTCGTGCTCCTCCACCGTCGTCCCGTCGGGAATGGAGAGTTCGTCGAGTGGGTCCGTACTCAGCGACACACAGCGCAATCGGCTCTACGGCCTCTTAAACCCCGTGTCCGCGTCTGACGCCCGTCAGACGCGCTTCTGTGGGTTTTTAACTGCGCGTCACATCTGCCCCGGTATGACGACCCTCTCGTTCGACGACGACGGCTGCGACGTGGTGTACGAAGGCACCGAGTTCCGACTCGAGCGCGCGCTCATCGAGGAGGCCATAGAGAAGGACTACCGCGACGTCACCGACCACGAGGTGCTGCAGATGGTCGAGGAGAACCCCGACCTGAAGGGCGAACCCCGGCGCATCGGCGACATCATCTGAGCGGCGCGCGGCGAAAACGACGAGTAACCCCCTTACAATCCAGGGATTCAGGCACCGAACGATGCCACACTTTTACACGGGTCGGAGGGCTACAACGTCTCGCGATGCGTAAACAAGAGCTCCTCCACGTACACCAGCTGTTGAGCGTGGTGCGTCGGAATCTAGAGACGGAGGAGTCGGTTCCATCGGACGCGTTCGCGGCCTACGACGAACTCGGCGTCGCCCCGAACGCGTGCAACCGGAACAAACGAGACCACGAAGTCGCCATCCACCGCCTGCTCGCCGGCATCGACACCGTCACCGAGGCGCGCACCGGAGACGACCCCGCGGACCCACCGCTGGTGCACTAGTCCGCTGTCGCTCTCCTCCACGACCCGACTCCCGGTAGCCGCTGCTCCGTCATTTTCGGCAATCGCGTTCAGGGCGCACCGCCGGTGGACCCGTCCCCGAGGTGGAACGCCACGCATGCCGCGAGGCAGCACAGCAGGCCGTACGTCGCCGGCGCGGCGAGCGTCAGCACCGGCCGGAGCACGCCCGCGAGCAGTCCCCCGGCGACCGGCACGGCCGCCGCCGCCGCGACGAACTCCCCGCCGGCGTACACCGTCGTCGACAGCGCCGCCCCACCGAGGAACAGCAGCCGAGCGCGGCCCGGGGGGAACAGGTACAGCAGCGCGAACAGCGGGAACAGCAGGAGGCCGACGTACACCTGGTAGGACGGGAAGCCGAGCAGCATCGCGACGAGCGTCGCGAACCACGCCGTGAGCCGTCGGTCCGGCATCGAGGTGTCCCGGTAGCAGACCGCCAGCGCCGGGAGCAGTATCGCGGCGGCGACGCCGTACCGTGCCAGGCTCCCCCCGCCGACGAGGTGCGAGCCGGCACGGTGCAGCGTCAGGTACGTCTCGGTCGGCGCGAGCCCACCCGCGAACACCCCGACGCCGGTCCGCTCCGACAGGACGACCTCGACGTACGCCGCGACGAGGTCCGGCCCGAACACCAGCGCCCCGAGCAGGTGCAGGCCGAGGCCGACGGCGACCGCCGCACCGACACCGCGCCACGCTCTCCGGCGGAGCAGCCACGCACCGACGACGGCGGGGAAGAGCTTCAGGAACGCCGGGAGCGCCAGTGCCGCGCCGGCCAGCGCCTCCCGCTCGCGTTCCAGTGCGACGAACCCGACAGCCAGCGCCAGCGCGAGGAACACGTTCACCTGCGAGAAGAACAGCGACGCGCCCCGGTAGCCCGACACCGTACACGCCGCCGCGAGCAGCGCCACGTCGGCTCGTGCGAGGTCGACACCCCGGCCCCGGAGATAGCGGACGAGTACCCACGCCAGCGCCAGCCCCGTCGCGACGTTCAGCGCCGAGAAGGCGACGAGGGCGACGGCCTCTGGTACCACCGCGAACGGGACGAACGCGAGCACCGCGACCGGCGGGTAGAGGAACGTGAACTCGGGCGCACGGGCCGGCGAGACATCGTACAGCGGCCCGCCCGAGAGCCACGCGTCGGCCGCGACCCGGTACACCGCGAGGTCGAGCCCGAGGTCGCCCGGGCGCTTCAGCCGGAGCGAGCCGAGCATGATGCAGCCGACGACGACCGCCGCCAGCAGCACCAGCCGCGGTGGCGTGCGCCGGTCCATCTCAGTGCCCGTCGTCCCCCGACCGCCGCTCCCGCGCCGTGTCGAACGACAGCTCGCGCTGCTCCCTGCTCCGGCGCTCCTCCAGTGCCGCGATGGCCTCCGGGTCCGGGTTCACGTCGTCGGTCACTCTCGCCCACGAGTTGTGCACCTTCGCGTGGCACCACCGGCAGAGGTACACCGTGATCTCGTGGCTCACCTCCCGCCCCGCGTCGGCGTAGGAGAGGTGGTGCTCCTCCAGCAGCGGCCGCTCGTCCGGGTCGAGCTGCATCGGCTTCGCCTCCAGTCCGCAGCGGGCGCACTCCCGGTTCGTCGCCGTCGCCCGGAAGTGCGGGCAGTCGCCCCAGTCCCAGTCCGCGCTCGCGTCGTCGCTGACGACCGGACACGCGAACTCGTCCGTGCGGCGCTCCCGGGCGAACTCGGGGTCGTGCTGCGGGTGCTCGAAGGCGTACCGACAGGTTCCCTCGCCCGTGAGGTGGTCACAGAGCGTGGCGTGCTCGTACGGGTCGTCCACCCCCACGGAGGTCCCGGTCGGCGTCTTCTCCATCGGGAGTGGGTTGGGCGGTGTGGGATTTGAAACGTCGGGTTGTCCTGCCATGTGACAGCGGTTCCGTGGGACAACGGCTAAACCACCTCGACCGCTAGATGATACCATGCACGAATCCACGGCGGACCCCTGGAGTGCGACCGCACTCGACGTCCAGCGGCGGCTGTCCGCGCTCCGCGAGTCCGGCGAACAGGGCGCGGTGGCGACGGTGGTCGGCGTCGAGGGGTCGGCGTACCGCCGGCCGGGGGCGAAGATGGTACTGACACCCGAGGGTGACCACCTCGGCGGCATCACGGCGGGCTGTCTGGAGGGGCCGGTCGTCGACCTCGCGGGCCGGGTGTTCGAGTCGGGCGAGCCGGTCAGCGAGACGTTCGACCTGATGGACGACGACGAATGGGGGCTGGGGCTGGGCTGCAACGGCGTCATCGACGTGCTGGTCGAACCCGTCGACGACTCGTGGGACCCGGTGCTCGACGCGCTCGAGGCCGGCGAGAGCGTCGCCACCGTCACCGCCGTCGAGGGCGACGCACCGCTCGGCGCGCGCGCCGTCGTCGAGACGGATGGGTCGGTCACCACGCCGTCGGACCGGGCGGGGCTGCCCGACGCGGTCGTCGAGGCGATCCGCGATGAGGCGGTCGACTGCGCCGAGACGGGCACCTGGATCGCCCGGACCGTCACGACCGACGCGGACGACGTGACGGTGTTCGTCGACGGCGTCGAGCCGGCACCGGAGATGCTCGTCTTCGGCGGCCAGCCCGACACCGGCCCGGTCTCGAGCCTCGCGCGCCACGTCGGCTTCGCGGTGACCGTCGCGACCGCCCGCGGCGGCCACGCCGACCCCGAGCGGTTCCCGGCAGCCGACGAGGTGCTGTCGCTCCGGCCCGCGAACCTTGGCGAGCACGCCGACGACCGCACCGCCGTGGTGCTGATGAGCCACAACAAGCTCGACGACGAGCTCGCGCTCGCCTCGGTGCTGGAGACCGACGCGCCCTACGTCGGGCTGATGGGCCCCCGGGAACGGTTCGAGCAGATCCGCGAGGAGCTCGCCACCGACGGCGTCGAGTTCACCGACGAACAGCTGGCCCGCGTCGCCACACCCGTCGGCCTCGACGTCGGCGGCGGCGAACCGGTCCAGATCGCACTGAGCATCGTCAGCGAGGCGCTCGCGGTGCTCAACGGCCGCGAGGGCGGTCGACTCCGGGACCGCGAGGGAGCGATCCACGGCGAGCGGGAGATCATCGTCGACGACTGAGGTGTCGGCGTTTCTACGTGAATTCGCGTCCGGAATCACTGACGTTGCTGGGGCTGTAACGTGCCGCCCATGTCGAACGATGGTTCCACAGCCGACACCGACGAGACGATGCGCGCGATGCAGGTGACCGAGGCCGGCGGGTTCGAACTCGTCGAGCGCCCCATCCCCGAGCCGGCCGACGACGAGGTCCGCATCGCGGTCGCGGCCTGCGGGGTCTGCCGCGGCGACGGCCACGTCTGCGAGGGCGGAGCCGAGCACGTGGACTACCCCAGAATCCCGGGCCACGAGTTCGTCGGCTACATCGACGCCGTCGGCGACCGCGTCACCGAATGGGCAGTGGGCGACCGCGTCGGCGTCGGCTGGCACGGCGGGCACTGCTTCACCTGCGAGCCCTGCCGCGACGGCGAGTTCGTCCTCTGCGAGGAGAAGCCGGTGACGGGAATGGACCGCGACGGCGGCTACGCCGAGTACGCGACGGCGCGCGCAGAGGCCCTCGCCGCCATCCCCGAGGGGTCCGACGCCGCGACGACCGCGCCGCTGCTCTGTGCCGGGTTGACCTCGTTCAACGCGCTCCGGAACGCCGACGTACGCCCGGGCGACCTCGTCGCCGTCGTCGGTATCGGCGGGCTCGGCCACCTCGCGCTCCAGTACGCACACGAGGCGGGCTTCGAGACGGTCGCGGTCTCGCGAGGCACCGAGAAACGCGAGGCTGCCCTCGACTACGGTGCGGCGCACTTCGTCGACAGCGAGGCACAGGACCCCGCCGAAGCCCTCACCGACCTCGGTGGGGTGGACCTCGTGCTCGCCACCGCGCCCGCCAGCGACGCTATCGCCGCCGCCATCGACGGGCTGGGTCCGAACGGCGAGGTCGTCGCGGTCGGCATCCCCGAGGAGCCCGTCCCGGTCGAGGTCGGGAGCCTCACCGCGACGCGGGGCAGTTTCTCCGGCTGGGCGTCGGGTACCCCGAGCGACGCCGAGGACACCGTCGCCTTCGGCGCGCGCCGGGACATCGAGACGACCGTCGAGACGTTCGACCTCGCCGACGCCGAGGCCGCCTACCGGGCGATGGACAGCGGGGACGTGCGGTATCGGGCGGTCGTCCTGCCGTAGCGGGACTACTCCCCGCAGCGGTCCGCCAGCTCGCGCAGGTCGTCGTCGGTGTCCACGTCGCGGTGGATGCCGGGGTCGTCGACGACCACGCGCTCGACGGGGAACTCGTCGAACAGCGCGCGACCGCCGGTATCGCCCGACACGTCCTGGAGCGCGTCGAAGTGGGTAGCGCCGAACAGTACCGGATTTCCGCGTCGGCCTCCGTACGTCGGGACGACGATGTCGGCGTCCGTACCGCGGCTCCGGCTGCGGTACGTTGCGACCAGCGCGTCGACCGTTGACGGGTCGACACAGGGCATGTCCCCGAGCGCGAAGACGGCCGCATCAGCACCGCGTTCCGCCGCGGCGCGGGCTCCACGGGCGACCGTCGTCGCCTGCCCGCCGGCGTAGTCGGGGTTGTGGACCGTCTCGATACCGTCCGGGAGCGCCGCCGCGACGCGCTCGCGTTCGTGGCCGAGCACCGCGACGACGCCGTCGAGGTTCGCGTCGAGCAGCGTCCGGGCGGCGTGGCGGACCAGCGGCTCGCCGTCGAGCTCCGCCAGCAGCTTCTGGTCGTCGCCGAAGCGCGAGGCGGTGCCGGCAGCGAGGAGGACGCCGACGACGGTGTCGGACGCGACCTCGCCGTCGGCGTCGTCGCTCTCGCTCACCACGCCCTACTCCAGTTCGACGCCGCTGTCGCCGCGGTGGAGGTAGTTCCGGCCGCCGGGCTCGACCTGCAGCTCGTCGTCCTCGACGACGACCTCGCCCCCGACGACGGTGTGGGTCGGCAGGCCCGTCAGCTCCATCCCGTGCATCGTCGAGTACCGGGGCTCCATCGTGTGGTAGAAGTCGTCGTCGACGACCTTCGACTTCCCCATGTCGACGACGACCATGTCGGCGTCGCTGCCCTCGACGAGCGCGCCCTTCCGGGGGTAGAGGCCCCAGCGCTTGGCGTTGTTCTCGGCGCAGACCTCGACGAGCCGCTCCATGCTGATGCGGTTCCGGTTCACGCCCTCGCTCATCATCACCGGCAGGAAGTACTCGATGCCGTTGTTGTCGCCCGGGATGGCGTCCCAGATGTCGCCGTGCTTGCCCGTGTCCTTCTCCTTGAACTCGATCTTGTGCGGGCAGTGGTCGGTCCCCATGTACTCGACGGTGCCCTCCCGGAGCCCCTGCCAGAGGCGGTCCTTGCTCCACTCGCCACGGAGCGGCGGCGAGATCTTCCCCCACACGCCCAGCTCCTCCTCGTCTTTCGTGTGGGTGAGGAAGGCCGGCAGCGTCTCCGCGTGGAGGTTCACGCCCCGCTCCTGGAAGCGCTTGCAGATGTCGACGCCCTCGCCCGTGGACATGTGGACGATGTACGCCCGGGAGTCGGTCAGCTCGGTCATGTGGCCGATCTGCTCGATCTGCATGAACTCGCAGATGTTCGGTGCCGACTCCGACCACGAGGGGAGGTCGTTGCGCCCCTCGTCCTGCAGCTCCTGGCGGCGCTCGTAGGCGATGTCCTCGTTCTCGGCGTGGAACATCACGACGCCCCCCGGGATGTCGGCCACCTGCGACAGCAGGTTGTACACCCGGCCCGCGTCGGAGTGTTCGATGCCCAGCTCGGGCGAGGCGTGCTTGTACCAGTTGAAGAATATCTTGAACGACCGGACGCCCTCCTCGGCGAGCCCGTCTATCTCATCGAAATGGTGGTCCTTGTGGATGATGGCGTGGTACGCGAAGTCGATGTAGGAGTTCTCCGCGCCGGCCTCCCGGAAGAACTCCATGTCGGGCAGGTAGGGCTCGGGCTGGAGCAGGAAGTTCACGACGGTCGTGACGCCGCCGTGGACCGCGCCCCGCGTCTCGGTCTCGAAGTCGTGCTCGAGCCCGTCGTGGTACTCGAACTCGTAGCGGGACAGCCCCCAGTGGACGTGCGGGTCGATGAAGCCGGGGATGAGGTAGTTCCCCTCGGCGTCGATGGTCCGGTCAGCATCGGGCAGCGACGCGTCGCCGCCGACCGCCGTGATGGTGCCGTCGGTCGACGCGACGCCACCGTGGATGGTACCCGAGGGGGTGACGACGCGAGCGTTGTGGATGCAGAGCTCTGCTCGTGGCATGGTACCAAAAGACAGAGGCGGGGGACTTAGAGCTATCCCAATCACGGTCCCCCCGGGGCTGGTCGAGTGATTGTCCCCCGCGACTCACGGCAACGCTTAAGGTCGAATCGCCGAAAGTACGGTGGTATCTACCATGAGCATCGAGGACATGCCCCATTCTGGGGACCGCCCGACGCGCGAGATCTCGGTCACCGTCAATGGTGAAGAAGTGACCAGGGAGGTCGAGCCACGGCTGAAGCTCTCCGACTTCCTCCGGAACGAGTGCGACCTCCAGGGGGTCCGCGTCGGCTGCGAGCACGGTGTCTGCGGTGCCTGCACCGTCTCGCTCGACGGCGACACGGTCAAGAGCTGTCTGCTGTACGCGGTCCAGGCCGAGGGCCTCGCGGTCGAGACGGTCGAGGGACTGGCCGATGACGGCCAGCTCCACCCCGTCCAGGAGGCGTTCCACGAGGAGCACGCGCTCCAGTGTGGCTTCTGCACCAGCGGGTTCGTCATGGCCACCAAATCCCTGCTCGAGGAGAACCCCGACCCCGACCGCGACGAGGTGAAGGAGGGGCTCGCGGACAACATCTGTCGCTGCACCGGCTACCAGAACATCTACCGCGCCGTCGACCGCGCCGCCGACAAGCTGGACGCCGTCGAGACCGACGGCGGGGCGGACGACACCGCGACCGACGGGGGCGAGCGGTAGATGTCGGAGTCCGAACCGCAGGCCGGCCACGAGACGACCGGCGAGCTGGAGGACCGGTCGTTCACCGGCCAGAGCGTCCGCCGGTTCGAGGACCGGCGCATCCTCACCGGCGAGGCCGAGTACATCCACGACGTGACGCCGCCGAACTGCCTCGAGATGGCCATCGTCCGGAGCGTCCACGCCCACGCGGACATCGTCGACGTGGACACGAGCGCCGCCGAGGAGCACCCGGACTGCGAGCTCGTCATGACCGTCGAGGACCTCAAGGAGTCGTACAATCCACAGCCCTGCGGGCTGGAAGGGTTCGAGGAGTGGTCGCTCGCGGACGGGAAGGCCCGCTTCGTCGGGGAACCCATCGCCGTCGTCGTCGCCGAGGACCGCTACCTCGCCGAGGATATGGCCGACCTCGTGAACGTCGAGTACGAGACGCTCGACCCGGTCGTCGACGGGATGACCGCCCGCGAGGGCGAGGTGCTCGTCCACGAGGAGTACGGGTCGAACGTCGCCGACAACGAGCGCATCGCGTTCGGCGACCCCGACGGCGCGTTCGAGGACGCCGACCACGTCGTCGAGGGGACCTACGAGTGGGGCCGCGTCTCCGGGGTCCCCCTGGAGACGGCGGGCGTCGTCGCCCAGTACGACGAGAACGGCGACAGCTTCCACATCGACTGCAACATCCAGCTGCACACCCTCGTCGACGACACCGTCTACGAGACGCTCGGCCGACCAGCCGACCGCGTCGAGCTGAACGTCCCCGCCGACGTCGGCGGGAGCTTCGGGACGAAGATCGCCATCCACCGGTACTGCAACCTCGCCGCGATGGCCGCCGAACAGCTCGGCCAGCCCGTCAAGTTCGTCGAGGACCGCATCGAGAACCTGCAGGGCGGGGACATGCACTGCTCGGAGCGCCGGTACGAGATGCGGCTGGCCGTCGACGACGACGGCACCATGCGCGGGCTGGACGTCTGGTTCGTCGATGACTTCGGCGCGTGGCCGCACTACCCGGTCAACCAGGTGCTCAAGCCCCTGTCCGTGCTGACCAACTCGTACGACGTCGAGGACGTCGTCTACGAGTACGACCTCGTGCTGACGAACAAGACCGCACAGACCGCCTACCGCGGCTTCGGCGTCGACCCGCACCAGTACGCGCTGGAGATGCTGGTCGACGACGCCGCGCGCGAGCTCGACATCGACCCGACCGAGTTCCGCCGCCGGAACCTCATCACGCCCGACCAGCTGCCGTACCGCATCCCCTCGGGGAACATCTACGACTCCGGCGACTACCCCGGCGCGATGGACCGGATGGACGAGATACTGGACGAGAACGAGCGCTGCGAGGGCGGCCTACTCGACCCGGACATCGTCGAACAGCGTCGCGAGGAGGGCTACTACCGGGGCACCCAGACCGCGGTCCTCATCGAGCCCGGCGTCTCCGGGTCGGACTGGACCGACCGCCAGCGCACCGACGACGAGACCATCGAGAACCGTACCCGCGAGGACGTCGCGGAGCTCCCCGAACACCTCCGCGCGGAGGTGAAACCCGACGGCACGGTGCTCGCGTGGCTCGCCACCGACAGCTCCGGGCAGGGCCACCAGACGCTCGTCGCCCAGCTGCTCGCCGACGAGCTCGGACTCCTGCCGAGCGACATCGAGGTCGACTACCTCGACAGCGTCGAGGCCCCGACCGAGTACGGCAGCGCCGCCTCCCGCATGGCCGTGATGCTCTCGGGCGCGAGCGTCGGCGTCGGCGAGCAGTTGCGCGAGAACCTCGCCGAACTCGCGGCCGACCACTGGGGCGTCGAACGCGAGGCCGTCTCCTACCGCGACGGTCGCGTCGAACGGGGCGGCACCGACGAGTCGCTCTCGCTCGCGAAGCTCGCCGAGCTCGACGACGAGGGACGCACCCGCGTCAGCTACGACTACGAGCATCCCGCGACCGGCATCTCCGAGTTCGACGACGCCCTGACAAGCAAGTATCCGGTGTACCCGACCGCGGCCTACGCCGTCGACGCGCCCATCGTCGAGGTGGACGTCGAGACGGGCGAGGTCGAGGTGCTGAAGTTCTACACGCTCCGGGACTGCGGGACGATGCTCAACCCGATGATCGTCGAGGGGCAGGCCCACGGCGGTATCGCGCAGGGCCTCGGCGCGGCGCTCATGGAGGAGTTCGGCTACGACCAGGGCTCCGGCCAGCCGCAGGCAATCACGATGTTCGACTACCTGCTGCCGTCGACGAAGAACATGCCCGACATCGAGATGGAGCACACGAGCCACCCGTCGCCGTTCACCGAGACCGGCGCGAAGGGCGTCGGCGAGGGCGGGATGATAGACGCGCCCGCGGCCATCGCTTGCTCCATCAACGACGCGCTGGAACCGCTGGGCGTGACCGCCGACCGCCTTCCCTTTACGGCGCACCGGGCACGGAAGCGGCTTCGGGAGGCGGAGGAATAGCGGTGACGAGCTGTCGACGTCCCCGTTACCGCGGCGACAGCACACGCGCCGCGAGCCCCGGCCTGAGCAGCGACGACGGCGGCTCCGCCATCGTCACGACCCGGCCGTAGGCGTCGGCGACCGCCCCGTCGTCCTGTGCGGTCCTGACCAGTCGCGCGAGGTAGCGCGTGAACAGCCACTCGACCGCCGACTGCGAGCCCTCGGTCGCCTCGTAGCCGAGGTCCGAGCCGACCGCCATCGTCCAGGCCACGTCGACCACCTCGCTCGCCCGGTCGAAGAAGCGAGGGCCGAGTCCGTCGACCCCGCCGTCTGCGAGCGCGTGGTGCAGGACGAGCGCCTCAAGCGCCGCAACCGAGATCCCCTGCCCGTACACCGGGTTGAAGCTCGCGACGGCGTCGCCGACGACGACCAGCCCGTCGGGGAACCGGTCCAACCGCTCGTAGTAGCGACGCCTGTTCGACGGGAACGGGTAGCTCTGGACGCCATCGCCCACCCACTCGCGCTCGTCGAGCAGCCGCGCGAGGTGGTCGACCGGCAGACTCGCCGCGAACGCCTGCAGCCCCGCCGGGTCCGTCGGCGGGTCGTCGCCGTGGACGCCCTGGAGCGTGACGAGCCAGCGGTCGCCCTCGACGGGGAACGCGCCACCCCCGCGGGTCCGGGGCGCGGTCGGCGGCACGAAGAAGGCGCGGCGGTCCCCGGGCGGTCGGTCGACGACCGCCGTCGCGTAGCGGACGTCCACCATCACCTCCTCCTCCGGCGGGCGCTCGTAGCCGTGTTCGGCGAGCCACGCGGGCGTCCGGGAGGTCCGCCCCGTCGCGTCGACGACGAGGTCAGCAGGGAGGGTAGCGGTGTCCGCGTCGTCGCCGGAGTCGACGACCACACCGTCGACCCGTCTCCCGTCGTCGGCGAGGTGGTAGTCGACGAACCGGCACGAAGGACGGAGCCGCACGCCGTCGACCGTCGCCAGACAGCGTCGGCTGACCGCCTCGAACAGCGGCCGGCTCGCCGCGTACATCGGCCGTCGTGTCGGTCCGGGTTCGAGATAGTCGCCCGCCTCGTAGTGGACGAGGTCGTGCGTCCAGTCGATGACCAGCCCGCCGCTCGCCAGCAGCTCCTCCGCGAAGCCCGGGAACAGGTCCGCGAGCGTCGCCCGTCCCGCCTCCAGCAGCACGTGCGGCTGGTGGCCCTGCGGCACGCCCCGTCGGGTGACCGGGTCGTCCGGGAGCGAATCGCGGTCGAGCACGGTCACGCGGTCGAACGCGTCCGCGAGCACCCTGGCCGCGACCAGCCCGGCCATGCTCGCCCCGACGACGACGGCGTGCTCGCCCTGCCGGGAGACCACCGACTCGGCGTAGCGGGGGACGTTCGCCAGCGTCATCTGGTCGTGGCGAGGGTCGGCTCCGGGTATAGTGTTACGGAACGTGACCCGCCAGCCGGGTGCAGGTGCCCCGTGAACGGCCGGGTGGACGCGGGACAAAGCACTTGCCACGACGTGTCACAGAACACGATATGCCCCTCCACAGGCGGCGGTTCCTCCAGTCGGCGGCCGTCGCGACCGTCGGCGGCCTCGCGGGCTGTGGTTGACTGCCGACCGACCAGGGCGACGGTCACGACGAACCGCCCCTGCAGTTCGACGGTGCCGTGGTCGAACAGCCGTCCGCCGACGCCCCCGGCCGGACCGAGATTCGGATCGAGAACGCGGGCGGCGCAGTTCTCGGTGTCAAGCACGCGAATCTCGGTGCCAGCCCGTTCGAGTTCGTCTCCGAGCTGGCCGGCGAGCACGGCGAGGTGATCCTGCTCCCGGAGCAGTCGAGCCAGGTCGACGTCCGCCGGGGCGAGCGGCAACGGGAGGCCGGTTGCTGGCGGGTCGTTGACGGCGACGACGGCGAGGCCTACGTTTCCTTCATCTCCATGGCACCCGCCGTCCACATCCCCGGCGGTGAGACGTACACGGCTCGGCAGCAGGTGTACTACCACGGCCCTGCGGACCGCTGTTTGCCGACTGGCGAGTATCGGACGGAGGTCGCCATCGAGATCGGCCAGCCCCGGGGTGACCAACACATGGAGTCGGGCTCGTCAATCGAACAGAACGTGATGTGTACACTTCGAGTCGGTCGGGACGGGAGACTCTCGCTCTCGCTGTCCTGAGTCACTCGTCGCCGTCGACCTCGGCGGCAGCAGCACGACCCGACTCCAGTCCTGCCTTCCTCGCCACGGCGACGTAGTTCGTCCCGAGCGCGAACGTCTCGACCAGCTCTACGTCCGCGAACGCCCGCTCCAGCTCGTCGAGAACGCTCTCCTCCCGGTTCCAGTTCCCGATGAGTCGGTACCCGGCGTAGACCAGCGGGTTCAGGAGTCTGGCGGCTCCCGACGGTGCCAGCCGGATGTCGTACACCGCGAAGCTCGCACCCGGCGCGAGCGCGTCGTGGACGTTCTCGACGACGGCCCGCACGTCGGGCATGGCGCTCACGGCGGTCGTCGCCAGCGCGCCGTCGAACCGCTCGGTGGCGACCGGGAGCGCGGTCGCGTCGGCGCGAAGCGTCTCGACGTTCTCCCAGCCGTGCTCCTCGATGCGCTCGGCCGCGCCGGCCAGCATCCCCGGGCTGTAGTCGACGCCGAGGACGGAGCCGTCCGGACCGACCGCCTCCCGGAGCAGCTCGAAGTTCGCGCCCCGGCCGCAGCCGATGTCGATGACGGCGTCGCCCGGCTCCAGGTCGAGCTGTGCGACGGCGTCGCGTCGCACCTCGACGGTGTCCCGCTCGTAGACCGACCACAGCCGCTCGCACGAGCTCCAGAAGTCCCACTTGCGACGGCTGCGTTCCACACGGCTCCGGTGCTCGCCCGACGGCATCGTGGTCTCGGCCATACGATAGCTCGGTGCGCCGGGGGCACCGGCCTTCCCCCGATAGCTATCGTGGCTTTATACGTCGCCGCCGAGCACCTCACCGACTGCGTGGGCCTCGGCCCGCCGGAGGAGCTCCGAGGCGGTCGAGACGGCGCAGTCGAGTTCGTCGGCGACGGCCTCGATGCCGTTGCGCCGGGGTATCTCGTAGTAGCCCAGGTCCCACGCCGCCCGGAGCGCGTCCTGCTGGCGCGCCGAGACGGCCGTGTCGTGGGCGGTCACGCCGTCGCTCACCCGTCGGACGTCGACCGTGACCGCCTCGGGGAACGAGTCGAGGACGGCCCTGAGGTCGTCGCCGTGGCCGACGAGCGTGAGCGCCATCGTCCGGTCGGAACGGAACTCGATGGGCGGGACGACGACCACGGTGTCCTGTGCGAGCGAGTCCAGGAGCGAGAGTCCCTCCGGGCCGAGCTCCTGCCGGACGTAGACGAAGCAGCCGTCCTCGGTTGGCGTGATGTCGTACTCCAGTACCGCCTCTCGGTCGGTCAGCAGCGCCTCGTACGCGTCCGGCTCGCCGTAGACGAACGAGCTGACCGTCTCGACACCGTCGACGGACTGCCCGCCGAGGACGACCTCGCGGTCGAGGTCGGACGACTCACAGAGCCCGCGGTGCATCGGCGCGAGCGCCGACTCGGCGTAGCGGAGCTCGACGGACATCGACTTCATCGACCGAGAGACGGACCGCGAGGGTCGAAAAGACATCGGCTGGGAGCGGTCGGTCTCCCAGTCGGCTCACTCGTCGGTGTCGACCTCGACCACCGGTTCGGCGTCCTCGGCCCCCTCCAGCTTCGACTCGGCGGGCTCGCCCTCCTCGGCGGCCGCCTGCAGGTCGTCGAAGAAGTTGTTGACGAGCCGGGTGGTGACGCCGCCGAGCGCGCGCTGGCCGAGGCTGGCGATGAGGCCCGACACCTCGGCGCTCGCGTGCCAGGTCGCAAGCGTCCCACCCTCGTCGGTCGGCTGGAGGTCCATGTGCGCGGCCGTCTCGAACGCGTTCCGGCTGGAGTTCCCGACCGCACTCATCCGCAGGGTCGACGGCTCCGTCGCTTCGACGACCGTCACGTCCACGTCGAAGGTGGGGCTGACGCTGCCGACCTTCACGGACATCACGGCCTCGAGGTCCGACGGCGAGTTCAGCTTCAGCTCCTTCATCCCCGGCGCGCAGTCCGCGATGACGTCGGGGTCGGTGAAGTACGGCCACAGCTCCTCCGGGGGCATGTCCAGTTCGAACTCGCCGTCGAACTCGATCATGCGGCCCCACCTCCCGTGCCGCAGGCCCGGCCGTACGCCGTCTCGAGCGCCCGCCGGCTGTACTCCGCGGCGACGTCGAGCTTGAACTCGCGGTCGGCGTGCATCTCCTCGGACGGGTCGGCGGCCTCGCGGGCCGCCGCGCCCACCTCGTCGAGCGTCGCCTCCGAGAGCGGCTCGCCCTCGACGGCGGCCTCGGCGTCGGGCACGTGCAGCGGGACGTCCGCCGCGTTCGCCAGCGCGAGCCGGGCGTCCTCGATCGTCGGCTCGTCGGCGTCGGGGTCGTCGACGCGGACCGACGCCCCGGCCGAGATGGTCGGCCACGTCTGGGCGGCGCGCTTCAGCTCGTCGAACGCCATCCCCGTCCGGTCGGGCGGGAACGGCTCCCGTGGCACCGAGACGGACTCGATGAGCTCCGCCTCGGTCATGTCGGTGAACATGTACGCGATGAAGAAGTCGCGGGCGCTGGTGGTCCGGGTTCCGTCCGGTCCACGGAGCGTGATGTCGCCGTCGAGGGCGACCAGCGCGGCCGGGTAGTTGCCCGCCGGGTCGGCCTCGCCGAGGCTCCCGCCGAGGGTGCCGCGGTTGCGGACGCTCGGGCCGGCGATCTGCTCGGCCGCCGCGGGTAGCATCGGGACGTGCTCGGCGAGCGCGTCCGACTGCGAGATGCTGCGGTGTGTCGTGAGCGCGCCGACGCGAACCGTGTCCTCGTCGACCTCGACGAAGTCGAGCTCGTCGACGCGGCTCAGATCGACGATGTTCGCAGGCGTCGCCAGCCGGTTCGACATCACGATGCCGAGCGACTGGTTACCTGCCATGAACTCTGCCTCCTCCAATTCGGCCGCGAGTTCGACTGCTTCGGCGGCCGAGGTGGGACGGTGGTACTGGAACTGGGCTGGTTTCATTGTGACTGTTGTGACTGACCGACTCGGGCGGTGTTGGGCGAACGATACCCAATAACACGGGAGGACGGTGTATTAAATCTTGGCGTGTGTGAGCACTTGTCCCGCCCCGATCTGCGGCGAACTTTCATTACCCCTCCCCGTGTGTTTCAATGCCATGCTCGACGGCTACGAGATGCACGACCTGACACAGCCCTGGTCCCAGGACACGCCCGCCTGGCCCACGTACGACAACCCGAAGATCTGGTACGAGAAGAGCCTCGACACGGAGAAGGTCAACGGCCAGAAGATCGAGTTCATGAACCACACGGGGACCCACCTCGACGGCGAGAAGCACTTCATCGCCCACGGGCGGGACATCGAGTCGATGCCGCTCGACGAACTCGTGAGCGACGCCGTCGTCGCCGACATCTCCGACAAGGTCGGGGACTACGACGTCTACACCAGCGAGATGATAGAGGACGTCTGCGACGTGCGCGAGGGCGACATCCTGTTCGTCCACACCGGCTACCAGAAGTACGCCTGGCACCGCGAGGAGGCCGACCCGCACGCGTTCTTCTGCAAGCACCCCGGCCCGAACATGGAGTTCGCGGAGTGGTGCCGCGACATGGACCTGAACTACCTGATACTCGACTGCGGGAGCGCGGACCACCCGATGAACACGGTCATCCGCGACGTGCGCCCCGAACTCGCCCGCGAGGCCCGCGAGAAGCACGGCGTCGACGACCTCGACGAGATATTCCCGCCGGAGGGCTACCAGCTCATGCACACCGAGCTGTTCCCCGAGGGAATCGTCCACGTCGAGAACGCGCAGGTCCCCGAGGAGCTGCTGAACGAGCGCTGCCAGATCGGGACGTTCCCGTGGCGGTTCCGCGGCGGCGAGTCCTCGGTGTCCCGCGTCGTCGCCTTCACCGAGGCCTGAGCGGCGCGCGGTCGGTTTTTGGTCGACTACGACACGCTCGCTACCGCCTGGTCCTCAGTTGCCCGTCGCGGCCTCCTCGTCGGTGTCCGTGATGTCCTCGTCGACGCTGTCGACGGCCGGGTCGGGGTCGGACTCGGGGCCGCGTGCGGCGTCGTCACCCTCGGGGAGTACGGCGTTCAGCACCAGCGCGGTGACGCCGCCCGAGATGAGCCCCGAGCCGACCAGCACCTGGATATCGGAGGGGACGTTCACGAGGATGTCCGACTGGACCTCGACCCCGACGCCGAGGACGAGGGAGACGGCGATGATGGTGAGGTTGCGCTGGGTGAGCGCCGCCCCGCGGGAGATGATGCGCAGGCCGATGGAGATGATCATCCCGAAGAGGACGACCGCCGCCCCGCCGAGGACCGGTGCCGGCATCGCGGAGACGACCGCTGCGACCTTCGGGATGAACCCGAGCACGACGAGGAACACGCCGGTGATGGCGACGACGAACCGGCTGGCGACGCCGGTGAAGCCGATGAGGCCGACGTTCTGGGAGAACGACGTGTTCGGGAAGGCGTTGAACACGGCGGCGAACGCGCTCATCACGCCGTCGGCGACGAGGCCGCCTTTCACCTCCTCCGAGGTGGGATCACGCCCGACCGACTCGGTCGTCCCGGAGATGTCGCCGATGGTCTCCATCGACGTGATGACGTAGGCGAAGGCGACGACGATGATCGCGCTGGGCTCGAACGCGAGGCCGTACGAGAGTGGCACGGGAACCGACACCCAGCCGGCCGACGCGACCCCGGAGAGGTCCAGCAGGCCGAGGGGGATGGCCGCCAGGTAGCCGACCACGACCGCCACGAGGACGGCACCGGCCCTGAGGAAGCCGCTGAAGAACTGGTTCAGGACGACCGCGACGACGAAGACCAGCCCGGCCAGTCCGAGGTTGGCCAGGTTCCCGTACGTATCGGCTCCGGGGCCACCGGCCGAGTACTGCATCGCGATGGGAATCAGCGTCAGCCCGACCAGCATGACGACGATGCCGGTGACGAGCGGCGGGAACAGTCGCTTCACGTCGTCGAAGAAGTACCCGATGATCACCTCGATGGGTGCAGCGACCAGCACCGCGCCGAAGATGGCGGCCAACCCGAACTCGCTGCCGATGCTGATGAGCGGTGCGACGAAGATGGCGCTCGTCCCCATCACGATGGGGAGCTTCGCCCCTACGGGTCCGAGTGGGTAGACCTGGACGATGGTCGCCACCCCGGCGACCAGCAGCGCCATCTGGACGATGAACTGCGTGTCCGCCGACGAGAGGCCGATGGCCCCGGCGATGACGAGTGGCAGCGCCACCGTGGAGAGGAACATCGCCAGGAGGTGCTGTATCCCGAGCGGGATGGCCTTCTCCAGGTCTGGTTTGTCCTCGATGCCGTACTCGGCGAGTCGCGTTCCGGAACGCCCTTGTGATTCGGTAGCATCAGACATGCAAACGTCCACGATGGCATTCTATTTATAATTTCAGACGGAATCGGGCTAAATCCGGCGCGAGAAGGGAGAAAACGGCAGTACGACTAACTTACTCGGGGGCGAGGGAGCAGGTATGTCGACGATACACGCGGCCATCCTCGACGAGTGGGGTGGGGAACTCACGGTACGGGAAGTCGACAGACCGGAGCCCGGCCCCGGCGAGGCCCGCGTCGAGGTGCGCGCCTGCGGCGTCACGCGCACCATCGAGAACGCGATCCAGGGCGGGCTCTCCGACGACCCCGACCTCACCCCACGAATCCCGGGACACGAGTTCGCCGGCGTCGTCGACGCGGTCGGCGAGGGAGTCGACCCCGACCGCGTCGGCGAGCGCGTGCTGGCGTACTTCTACCTGACCTGCGGCGAGTGCGACGCCTGCCGCCGCGGCGACACCGCCCAGTGCACCGACTTCGGCGGCTGGTTCGGCGTGAACTCCGACGGCGCGTACGCCGAGAGCACGGTGCTCCCGGCCGAGAACGCGCTCCCGCTGCCCGACGCCGCGAGCTTCGCCGAGGGCGCGGTTGCGGCCGACGGGGTCGCCACGCCCATCCACGTCTGCGAGCGCGCCGACGTGACCGACGCCGACACCGTGCTCGTCGTCGGCGCGGCCGGACGGATCGGCTACCACCTCGCACAGGTCGCCGGGCTCCGTGGGGCACAGGTCCTCGCCGCAGACGTGACCGACGAGCGCCTGGCCCACGCCGAGACGGCCGGCGAGCACGTCACCGCGGTCGACGCCCGGCGGGACGACCTCTCGGCGGCCCTCACCGACGCGACGCCCCACGGCGACGGCCCGACCGTCGTCGTCGACACCGTCGGCGACCGCGACACCCTGCACGACGCCTGGGACGCGCTGGCGATGGGCGGCCGCGTCGTCTCGCTGACCACCCACCACGACCGGGTGTTCGATGTGCCGATGAAGGAGTACGTCGTCAAGGAGGCCTCCTTCATCGGGTCCAGGTACGCGACCCGAGACGAGGTCGTCCGCGCCGCTCGGCTCGTGGCCGACGGACGCGTCGACGCCGACGTTGGCGAGTCCCTCTCGCTCGACGAGGTGCCCGACTACCACCGACGGCTCCGTACCGGCGAGACGAGCGGGATGGGCGTGCTGGAGCCGTAGGGCGACACGGGACGACACCGCATCGCGACCCACACCGACCGAACCCTTTTGAGGCAGACCGACACGAGAGAGGATATGCAGGTCGCCATCATCTCGGATTCGCACATCCCCGACCGCGAGGAGTCGATTCCGGCGGCGCTCCGCGAGCGAATCGCCACCGCCGACCACGTGCTCCACGCCGGCGACTTCACGAGCACCGACACGCTGGCCACGGTCCGCGAACTCGCGAGCGAGCTGACCGCCGTCCACGGGAACGTAGACGGCGACGACATCGACCTCCCCTCCGTCGCATCGGTCGAGCTCGGCGGCGTCACGTTCGTCGTGACCCACGGGACGGTGCGGTCGCTCGAGGACTGGTACGACACCATCGCCGAGACGGCACGGGAACACGCCGACGAGCCCCGCGTCGGCGTCGGCGGCCACACCCACCGGCTGGAGGACCTGGTCCACGACGGCGTTCGCCTGCTGAACCCCGGCTCGGTGACCGGCGCGGACCCCGCGACGGCCGCGACGATGCTCACCGCCGAGGTCGAGGCCGGCGAGGTCGAGGTGACGGTACACGAGCGATGAGCGAAGTCGGCTCCCGTGACCGACCGCCAACGCCGGAACGCCCTTGTCCCTCCCCGAGCAACGGAGGGCGTGAGCGACGCATCGGCCGCTGGTGAAACCGCAACCGAGCCCGCCGACACGGTCCGCGAGGGTCTCCCCCGTCGCGCCATCCTCGTCCTCGGCACGGGCCTGTTCGGGCTCGGGCTCACCGTCGGCGGCTACGGCGCGGTGGTCCCGGTGCTCGTCGAGCGCGGCGTCCCAGCCGACGTTGCGGGGGCCGGCACCAGCGCGTTCCTGCTCGGACAGGCCCTCGCCGTGCTCCCGGCCGACCGGCTCACCCGGCGGTACGCGCCGCGGAGCGTCGCCGCCGGTGGGTTCGTCCTCGCTGCCGTCGGCGCGGCGCTGCTCGCGAGCACGACCGTCGCAGCCGTGCTGGCCTCCCGGGCCCTCGTCGGCCTCGGCCAGGGTGCCGCGTTCGTCGCGGCGATGATCCACGTCGGGCGGCTGACGACCGGGGACGACACCGCGACCGCCCAGGGACTGCTCGGCGCGGGCTTCACGCTCGGCTTCGCGGTCGGGCTCGCCGCGGGGCCCGGCGTCATCGCCCGACTCGGAACCGTTGCACCGGCGCTCGTCTCCGCGGCCGTCGTCGCAGTCGGCGGCGTCGGCGCACTCGCCCTCGGTCGGGCCACCTCGTCGTGGGGCGTGCCGTCGGTCGAGGGCTACCTCCGGGCGCTCCGGGAGCCGGTCGCCGCGACGCTCGCACTGGGCAACGCCGCGACGTTCGGCTTCCTCATCGTCGCCGGCACGTGGTACGCCGACCTGCTCGCGGGGGCCGCTGTCCCGGCGACGGCGGTGCTGGTCGGCTTCGCGCTCGCGACCGTCGCCGGACGCGCGGCCGGCGGCGTGCTCGCGGCCCGGGTGGGCGAGGCCGCCACGGTCGGCTGGTCGCTCGTCGGGCAGACCGTCGTCCTCGGCGGGACCGCGGCGGCCGTCGCGGCGGACCGACCGTCGCTCGTCGCCGTCGGCGTCGTGCTGACGGGGCTCGGGTTCGGCGTCCCGTTCGGCCCGCTTTTCGCGCTGGCGTTCACGGAGATCGCGCCCGACCCGGGCGTCACGCTCGTCGGGATGCTCGTCGTCGGCAACCTCGCCGCGCTCGCGTACCCGTGGCTCGTCGGGCGCGCGCTGGTCGCCACGGGGACGTTCGCGGTCGGCCTCGGCGCGATGGCAGTGACGGTCGGTGGCGTCGCGCTGCTGTGGACACGGACCGTCGGGCTGGCGCGCCACTGACGAACGGTCGGCGGTGCCGGCGACACTAACGCTAACTTCCCGGGCCCCGTCATCCCATCCGACACGAGATGCCCTGGCACACCGAGGACGTCGAGGCGGTGTTCGAGTCGGTCGACTCGTCGCCCGAGGGGCTCGACACCGACGAGGCGGCCCGCCGGCTCGAGGAGCACGGGGCGAACGAGATCCACACCGGGGCGGCCCGCGGCCCGCTCCGGGTGTTCCTCGCGCAGTTCACCAGCGCGCTCATCTGGGTGCTGATCGCGGCCGCCGCGCTCTCGCTCGTCGTCGGCCACGCCGTCGACGCGATCCTCATCGGCATCATCCTGCTCGCGAACGGGGTGTTCGGCTTCGTCCAGGAGTACCGCGCGGAGCAGAGCCTCGAGGCACTGCGGGAGCTGTCGGCACCCGAGGTCGTGGTCCGGCGCGGCGGGGAGGAGCGGAGCGTCCCGGCGACCGAGCTCGTGCCGGGCGACGTGCTCGTCCTCGGCGAGGGCGACGTGGTGCCCGCCGACGCGCGCCTCGTCGAGACACACTCCATCGAGGTCGACGAGGCCGCGCTCACCGGCGAGAGCGTCCCCGTCTCGAAGTCGACCGGGACGCTGCCGGCGGAGACGGCGCTCGCGGAGCGGTCGAACACCGTCTACCGGGGGACGAGCGTCACCCGCGGCCGCGCCGATGCGGTCGTCGTCGGCACCGGCATGGAGACCGAGATGGGTGCCATCGCGACCGAGCTGCTCGGTGCGGAGGAGACCCAGACACCGCTCCAGCGCAGCCTCGACGCGCTCGGCCGCCGGCTCGGCGTCGCCGTCATCGTGCTCGCCGCCATCGTCATCCCCGTGCTCGTCTACGGCGGCACGTCGTGGGTGCAGGCCGGGCTGACCGGCGTCTCGCTCGCCGTCGCCGCCATCCCCGAGGGGCTACCCGCCATCGTCACGCTGACGCTCGCGCTCGGGGTCAGGAAGATGGCCGACGAGAACGCGCTCGTCCGCACCCTCCCGGCGGTCGAGGCGCTCGGTGCCGTCGACGTCGTCTGCACCGACAAGACCGGCACGCTCACCGAGGGCGAGATGCGCGTCCAGGCCGGCTGGGTGTACGACGAGACGGTCGACCTGGAGGAGGGGTCGGGCGATGGTGACGCCGACCCCGGCGCGCCCGCCAGCGACGGTGGCGAGATGCCCGAAACCGCCGAATCGGTCGCGGCCGCCGGGACGGGCGACCGGGTGGGTCTCCTGCTGGAGATCGGCGCGCTCTGCAACGACGCGACGGCCGAGGACGGCGACCCCACCGAGCGGGCGCTCGTCGCGGCCGCCGCCGACCACGGTATCGACGTCGCGGCGCTCCGGGACGAACGCGAGCGCGTCGACGAACTGCCGTTCTCCGCGGAGCGCAAGCGCATGGCGACCGTCCACGACGACGTGGTGTACGTCAAGGGCGCACCCGAGGTCGTCCTCGAACGCTCGACCCGCATCCTCGGCGACGACGGCCCGGTCGAACTCGACGACGCCGGCAGGGACCGGATCCGCGAGCAGGTGGAGACGTTCGCCGCCGACGCCCTTCGGGTGCTCGCGTTCGCGTACAAACCACGAGACGACGACGGGGATATCGACGAGAACCTCGTCTTCGTCGGCCTCCAGGGGCTGATGGACCCGCCACGGAGGGAGGTCCGTGACGCCATCGCCGACACCCACCGCGCCGGCATCGGCGTGAAGATGATCACCGGCGACAACGCGGTCACTGCGGCCGCGGTCGCCCGCGAGGTCGGCATCGAGTCCGACGTGATGACCGGGAGCGAGGTCGCCGAGCTCTCCGAGTCCGAGCTGCAGGACCGCGTCGAGGAGATCGACGTGTTCGCCCGCGCCGAGCCCGTCCACAAGGTGCGCATCCTGCAGGCGCTGCAGGCGCTCGGCTACTCCGTGGCGATGACCGGCGACGGCGTCAACGACGCGCCGGCGCTGAAGAACGCCGACGTGGGCATCGCCATGGGCATCCGGGGCACCGACGTGGCCAAGCAGGCCAGCGACATCGTCCTGCTCGACGACAACTACGCGACCATCCGCACCGCCATCAGCCGCGGGCGGAAGATATTCGACAACGTCTGGAAGTTCGTCGCGTACCTGCTCAGCGCGAACGCCGCCGAGGTCGCGCTGGTGTTCATCGCCTCCCTGTTCGGCTACCTCGTCCTCCCGGCGGTCCAGCTGCTCTGGATCAACCTGCTCACCGACGGCCTGCCCGCGCTCGCGCTCGGGACCGACCCCGCCGGCGACGTGATGGAACGCGAGCCGCGCAGCCGCGACGCCGGCATCATCGACCGCGAGATGCTCACGTTCATCGGCGGCGCGGGCCTCGTCGTCACCGTCGTCATGCTCGGCCTGCTCGTCTACGTCCTCGACGGTGCGGCCAGCGTGACGCCGTACGCGATGACGATGGTGTTCACCGGCTTCGTCGTCTTCGAGTTCCTGAAGCTGTACGTCGTCCGCTGGTCGCGGGACACGCCGCTCGTCTCGAACCGGTGGCTCGGGCTCGCCGTCGCCGCGTCGCTCGCGCTGCACCTGTCGGTGCTGTACACGCCGCTCTCGGAGTACTTCGGCACCGTCCCGCTCGGCCTCGCCGACTGGGGCGTCCTCGGCGCGGCGCTGCTCGTCGGGCTCGGCCCGTTGCTGGGTGTCGGCTGGCTGGTGAAACGCCACACCGGCCACCACGACGACGGGGCCGGCAGCGATGGCGACGACGCCGACCTCAGCCCGGGAGCAGCAGGTTGATACCGGCGACGACGAGCCCCGCCAGCCCCATCCGGGCCGCCGAGACGTACCAGGGGTGCCCCGAGATGGAGCCCATGTACGCGCCGAACGTCGAGAGCACGCCGACGCCGAGGGCGACGCCGACGATGGCGGCCTCGACCATGCTGAACAGCGAGCCCTCGAACAGGAACGGCGAGAGCGGGACGAGGACCCCGAGCAGTGGTCCGAGCCCGCTCGCGATGGCGTGGAACAGTCGCGCGCCACTCTGCTCGCGCTGGATGCGCGTGTCGTCGAGGTCGGTGAGCATCGCCCGCTCCAGCCGTCTGATCTCGGCGCTCGTCTCGGCGCGCTCGATCTCCCAGACGCTCCAGACGGCCGACGTGGTGAGCCCGACGGCCGCGCCGAGTCCGATCTTCACGACCGTGATACCGTCGGGGACGCCGGTCAGCACCGCGCCGACGACGATGCCGACGCTCGTCAGCGTGCCGTCGAAGCCGTTCGAGATGAAGTACCGTCGGGCGATAGAGCGGACGTCCTCCTTGCCGAGCAGGCGCAGGAGGCGCTGGTATATCGAGGGCACGGTCAGTCCTGCGGGGTCCGGCGGTCCTCGACGACCCGTTCCCCGCAGGCGACCTCGTCGACCGAGTGGACCGTCGCGCCGATGGTCTCCACCCGCTCCTCGACCGCGTCGTAGTCGACGGCCGCGCCCTCGAAGGTGAGCTTGACGTTCTGGACCTCCCTGTCGAGTTCGACGAGCGACGACGTGACGCCGTCGACGCCGCCCAGGTCGGACAGCTGTTCGGTGAACTCGACGAGCGGCGGGTCGTGCGGTTTCAGGACGTCGATGACGAGGCGACGGACGGGAGCCATACGGGCACGTACTGGGGCCGAGGGCAAAAGCGTGGCCTCGGTTCCGGCCGGGCGGGAGTCGCCGACGACGGCCGGTCTCCTCGCCGACGGCCTCACTCCGTCGGCTGCACCGGCAGTTCGATGTGTGTCGGGTTGTCGGCCTCGTGGAAGACGGTGTTCTCGGCGACGCGCGTCTCGTCGCCGCCGTACAGCGGCCCGCCGGTGTTGTGGTTCACGTCGAAGCGCGGCCAGTTCGAGGAGGAGATGTCGAGCCGGATGCGGTGGCCGGCGTCGAAGCGGTTCGCGGTGTCGTAGGGCTCCATGTAGAACTCGTACACATCGCCGGCCTCGAGCAGGTCGGGCTCGTCGCGGTAGCCCCGGTAGCGCCCCCGGCAGATGGAGTCCGAGAGGTTGAGCGCGTAGCCGTCGGGGTAGTCCTCGCTCTCGGGATACTCGTCGATCAGCTTCGCGGTGAAGTCCGTGTCGGGGCCGTCGGTCGCGCCGTAGACGCGGACGCGGATGGGGCCGGCGATCTCGACCGGCTCGTCGAGCGGCGGCGTCCGGAACACCTGGACGTCGTCGCGGTCGGCGAGGGGACCGTAGGGCTCGCTCGCGCCGAACGTGTCCGCGTCGGTGCGCTGGTCGTAGCCCCCGCGTCCGGCGAAGTCGATGATGTTCCGGTCGCCGAGCGGGTACGCGCCGACGGGCTCGTCGCGGGGCTCGTAGGTCAGATAGGAGGAGGTGTTGCCGCCGATGGTCGGGACGGGGTCGTCCGGGTCGAACTCGTAGGTGGTCGCCGAATCGGCCGCGGTCGGTTCCTCGGTCGAGAGCGTGCCGTCCCCGTGGGCGTAGAACTTCGTCATCGCCGTGCCGGCTGGCGGCCACTCCTCGGCGCTGCGCCACTCGCCGCCGTGGAACAGGTTGCCGTCCTCCGTCCGGTGCCCGTCGCCGGTGCCCATCAGGAAGTACTCGACGCGGGGGTGGTCCCACGACTCCTCGCCGCGGAGGTAGTGGTCGAAGAAGCGCTTGCGCGTCTCGCGGTACTTCCTGGTGGCGTTCTCGCCGAACGCGAGGTCGCCGGCGGTCGGGTGCTCCCACGTCAGCGGCGGGAAGAGGAGCTGCTCGCTGTGGTCGTGGCCGCCGGGGAGCCGGGCGAGGTGGGTCCACGGCCCCATCAGCAGGTAGTGGTCCGCGTCCTTCCGGTCGGCGAGGCCGACGAAGTTGTCGCAGGTCGCGCCGGTGTAGGAGTCGTACCAGCCGCCCGAGTAGACGGTGGGAACGTCGGCGCTCTCGTCGTAGTGGCGTTCGAAGTTCACGCCGGGGTTCTGCCAGCGGTCGTCGCTCGCGCTGCCCGTCTCCATGATGTCGAACGCCCACTCCTCGTAGCCGGGGAGAGTGGCGAGTGCGGTCTCGCCGCGCTCGACCGGGCCATCTCTCAGCACCTCGCGGAAGTCCACGTCCGCGAAGGCCTGCTGCACGTCGGGGTCGGCGAGGCTCTCGTGGGCGAACCCGGCACCGAGGGTGAACGCCCAGGAGAGCCAGCGCTGCTCGAACGCGCCGTTGTGGCGGAACGTCTTCGTCCGGCCGTTGGCCGCGCCCATGTTGACGAACATCGCACCGAGTCCGTCGGGGTCCTGCGTGGCGAGCGCGCTCTGGACCCACGCGCCGTAGGAGGTGCCGAGCGTGGCGACCTGCCCGTCGCAGTAGTCGCGCTCGGCGAGCCACTCGACGGTATCCGCGCCGTCCGTGGCCTCGTTGACGTGGATGTCGAACTCGCCTTCGCTGTCGAAGCGCCCGCGTACGTCCTGGATGGCGATGACGTAGCCGCGGGAGGCGTACCACTCGCCGTGGCGGGTCCGGCCGCCGGTCTTGTCGTACGGCGTGCGGTCGAGGATGACGGGTCGCGGCTCGTCGATTGGCTCGTGGGTGTCAGGGTCCGCCGGCCGGTAGATGTCCGTCGCGAGTCCGGTGCCGTCCCGCGTCTCGATCATGACGTTCAGGTCGGCGTGCACGGCGTATCTCGGTTCGACTGTCATACACCCACACACCGCCACGGACTGCAAATAGCTTGCCCCCATATCGTTCCTGCCGGCCGGACATCGGGGCCGCGAGGGCCGACCGTACCTGCCCGCGGGACGCAACTAGTTCGGTCTGGACGGGCCCGGGAGGCCGGACTAACCCACCGATACTGCCTGTCACCCCCACCGAACGGCCGATTCCACCGACGAAACGACGACAGTTTTAATTATGATGTTTTTGATTGAAGGGGTATAGTGTGGCAGGTGGACACGTGACACACTATCGGAGGCACGTATGAGTAACGAAGACAACACTGACGATATGGACGAGCCGCCGATTCCCGAGGAGGCGCGAGCCGCCGCGGGCGGGGCGGAACAGTCCGATTTCGTAGAATACGGTATCGAAGACAAACCACCCTTGCTGGAGTCGATCTTCCTCGGGTTCCAACACTACCTCACCATGGTCGGCGCGACCATCGCCATCCCGCTCGTACTCGCGGGTGCGATGGGAATGCCGGCCGACGTGACCGCGAAACTCATCGGGACGTTCTTCGTGGTCTCCGGCATCGCAACCCTGGCACAGACCACACTCGGAAACCGCTACCCACTCGTACAGGGCGGGACGTTCTCGATGCTCGCACCCGCACTCGCCATCATCGGCGTCATCGCCAGCAGCGGCGGCGGGTGGGAGACGATGATACTGGAGCTACAGGGCGCGGTCATCGTGGCCGGTATCGCCGAGATATTCATCGGCTACCTCGGCGTCATGGGCTGGCTCAAGCGGCACATGGGCCCCATCGTCATCGCCCCGGTCATCGCGCTCATCGGGCTGGCGCTGTTCAGCACGCCGCAGATCACCACGGCCACGCAGAACTGGTGGCTGCTGGGCCTGACGGTGCTGCTCATCGTCCTGTTCTCGCAGTACCTCAACAACTACAACCGGGCGTTCCGGCTGTTCCCGGTCCTGCTCGCGCTCGTCGCGGCGTGGCTCGTCGCGGCCGTGCTGTCGGTCACCGGCGTCTACGCGGCCGGGACGTCCGGCTACATCAACTTCGACACGGTGACCAACGCAGAGCCCATCCTCGCCATCTACCCGCTGCAGTGGGGGATGCCGCAGTTCACCGGCTCGTTCATCATCGGCATGTTCGCCGGGATGCTCGCGTCGGTCATCGAGAGCTTCGGTGACTACCACTCCGTCGCCCGCATGGCCGGCAAGGGTGCACCGAACGCCCGCCGCGTCAACCACGGCATCGGCATGGAGGGTATCGGCAACACGTTCGCCGGGCTCATGGGGACCGGCAACGGCTCGACCTCGTACACGGAGAACGTCGGCGCGATCGGTATCACCGGCGTCGCCTCCCGGTACGTCGTCCAGATCGGTGCCATCGTGATGCTCTTCGTCGGCTTCGTCGGCTACTTCGGCCAGCTGGTCGCGACCATCCCGAACCCCATCGTCGGGGGGCTGTTCCTGGCGATGTTCGGGCAGATCGCGGCGGTCGGCCTCTCGCAGCTGAAGTTCGTCGACCTCGACAAGAACCGGAACGTGTTCATCATCGGCATCGCGCTGTTCGCCGGCCTCGCCATCCCGGCGTACATGGGTAACGTCGGCGGCGCGACCGCGTTCCAGACCGGGCTGGCGGGCGAGTTCCCGTTCACCCTGCTCGAGGGCGTCGAGGTGGCCGGCGTCTCGCCGCTCGGCATCATCGCGACGACGACGTTCGTCATCGGCAGCACCGGCATGGCCGTCGGTGGCATCGTCGCGTTCGTCCTCGACAACACCATCCCCGGCACCCGCGAGGAGCGCGGGCTGACGACCTGGGAGGACATCACCGAGGACGCGGACGACTTCAAGCCGTTCTGGGAGCGCATGGGCGGCGGCGACGACGAGAGCCCCGCACCCGGCGGCGACTGACCGCGACCGTTCGCACAGCCACACCCCTTCTTTCGACATCGTCCCGCCAGCGACAGCCCGCCCCACCGCAACAGTCACGGGCCTGGGGGTCGCGAGAGGGGAACGTGCAAGCGTCGGAGATAGAGGCGAACCTCGAATACAGGGGACAGCTGCGCGACGGCGGCTGGGTCGGCGTCACGCCGGACAGGCTCGCCGTCGTCCACCGGAACGAGAACCCGGTGTACGTCGAGTTCGACCAGATCGAGACCATCCACGTCGAACCGCTGGACTGGTTCCTCGTCATCATGAGCCTCGCGCTCGTCGGCTTCGGCCTCTTCTCCATCCCGCGGAACCTCATCGCCGGGGTCGGCTTCTGCGTCGCCGGCGGCGTCAGCCTCTACATCACCTACGGCCGCCGCGACCGCGTCCGCGTCAGCGCCGAGGGTGAGACCGACGACCTCACCATCTACCCCGAGGACGTGGAGGCGCTGAAAGGTGCGCTCGACCCCTACGTCGAGGGCTCTGCTGGCTGGGAGCGGACGAGCTGAGCCGCACGCCCGTCGCGCCAACCGTTAACACGAACGCCGGCGAACCAACCGGCATGACCGACGACCTCCCCACTCGCGACCGCGCCGCCGAGCAGGTGCTCTCGCTGCGCGCAGACGCGCTGGCCGCCCGTGCGACGGAGCCCGTCAGTCCCGACGCCGTCGCGGGCCGGACCCTCGCCGAACCCGTCGACGCGCCCGCCGACGTGCCGCCGCAGGACTACGCGACGATGGACGGCTTCGCGTTCGACGCCGCCGACGACTACCCGCTCACCGTCGTCGGTAGCGAGGTGACACCCGACGACGACCCGCCCGAACTCGACCCCGGCGAGGCCGTCCGCATCGCCACCGGCGCGCCGCTGCCCGAACGGGCGACCGTCGTCGTCAAGCGCGAGGACACGACCGTCGCCGACGGTGAACTCACCGGACCGGACCTCGCGCCGGGCACGCACGTCTACGGGCGCGGGAGCACCGTCCAGGCGGGCGAGCAGGTGTTCGAAGCCGGCGAGCGGCTCTCGCCGAAGGACGCCGTGCTGCTGGACGACCTCGGCGTCGAGTCCGTCACGGTCCGCGAGCGCGGCTCCGTCGGCGTCGTCGCCACCGGCACGGAGATCCACGAGGGGAGCCAGCCCGACCGCGACTCGAACATGCTGCTCGGACTGGCGCGCTCCTGGGGCCACGGGGCGACGTTCGCCGGCACGGCACCAGACGACCCCGACGCGGTACGGACGCTCCTGACGGACGCGGCCGAGCGCCACGACGTCGTCGTCTCGACGGGCGGGACGAGCGTCGGCCACGGCGACCACGTCGTCGACGCCCTCGCCGACCTCGGCGAGCTCGTCGTCCACGGCGTCGCGCTCCGACCCGGCAAGCCCGTGACGGTCGCTCGCCTTCCGGAACAGGGTGCCGTGGCGGTCGCACTGCCTGGAAAACCGGTCGCCGCCCACACCGCCGCCTGCCTCGTCGCGCGGCCGCTGTTCACCGGCTCGGCGTCGCTCCCGACGCTCCCGGCGGCGGCGACCGTCGACCTCGACGTGTCCGAGGCCGACGCCATCGGTGGCGAGGGAGTGGTGTACGCCGTACCCGTCGTACTCGACGAAGGACAGACGGCGACGACCCGGAACGCGACGCCGCTCGGGCACCCCGACTCCGGATTCGCCATCTACGATCGGACGTTCGACCCGAGCGTGCTGGCCTCGTCCACGCGGGCGACACGGGCCGATGGGGTGGTCCTCACGCAGGACGGGTTCGCGGCCGACGAGACGGTCGACGTGGTGCCGTACGGGGCGCTGGAGTAGCGGCGCTGGCGTAGTGGCGACCGCACAGACGGCTATCAGTACGTGCGGCCGGGCGGCGTCGACGGCGGTCGACACGCCGCCAGCGCACTCTTCGCCTCCGCGACCAGCCACTCCAGACTGTCGCCGAAGCGCTGGACGTGCGTGAACTTCAGCTCGTGCGCCGGGGCCGCCAGTTCGTCGGGCGTGAAGAAGCGCGCGTCGGTGGCGTCCGAGGCCGCCGCGACGTTGCCCGTGGTGTCGCCCCGGTGGATTGCGTAGTCGATCCCGACCATGTACTGCTCGTCGGCGGGCTCGCCCGCCTCGTCGAAGAAGTAGACGAGTTCGGCCGGGTCGACTGACAGCCCGGTCTCCTCCGCGAGTTCGCGGGCGACGCCCTCGCGCGGCGTCTCCCCGAGTTCGATGCGGCCGGAGGGCAGCTTCCACTCGCCGGGCGATCGGAAGTCCTCGACGAGCAGCACGCCGTCGCCGTCGATCACCGCCACGCTCCCGCCGGGCGTCGGGTTGTAGAACACGTAGTCGTCGCACGACTCGCAGCGGTAGACCGCCGCCGTCTCCGCGGCATCGCTGGCCACCGGCGAATCGACGGGGGCGACGGCGGTGCCACAGTACGGGCAGTGCGTTGGTGGCTGGTTCATCGCTAGCGTGGCACATGGTACGAGAACATGTAGCTCTGCCGTCGAATCGTTCGTGAGGGATATACCGAGTACGGGACCGAAACGAACCTTTTTGCGCGTTCCCCTCGCGCATTGGTAGCATGAACCCGGACGGCCAGATACTCGACGGCATCACCGTGGTCGACCTGACGACGTTCGTCACGGGCGGCTTCGCGTCGCTGATGCTCGCGAACCAGGGTGCAGAGGTCATCAAGGTCGAACGCCCCGGCGTGGGAGACGACAACCGCCACTCGGGGCCACCGTTCATCGACGGCGAGTCGCCGTACTTCTGGACCATCAACTACGACAAGCGCAGCGTCGAACTGAACCTCAAGAGCGAGGAGGGCCTCGCGGCGCTGTACGACATCGTCGCCGAGGCCGACGTGTTCGTCCAGAACTACCGTCCCGGCACCGCCACGAAGCTCCACGTCGACGAGGACTCCATCCGCGAGGTGAACGACGACGTGGTGTACTGCGCCATCTCGGCGTTCGGCCAGACCGGACCGTGGAGCCAGCGGCCGGGCTACGACCTGCTCGTGCAGGGGATGAGCGGCATCATGAGCGTCACCGGCGAACCAGACGGCCGGCCCGTGAAAGTGGGGCTCCCGCAGACGGACCTCATCACGGCGATGTGGGCCGCCTTCGGCATCGTCACCGCGCTCTACCGGCGCGAGGTGACGGGCGAGGGCGAGTACATCGACCTCGCGATGCTCGACGCGACGCTGCCCTGGCTCACGAAGCAGGCCGGGAAGGTGTTCGCGGGCGAGCAGCCCCGCCGGATGGGCACGAAGGACCCCGTGCTCGCGCCGTACCAGACGTTCGAGACGGCCGACGGCCACCTCAACGTCGCCTGCCTCAACCAGAAGCTCTGGCGCGGGCTCTGTGACGCCATCGGCCGCCCGGACCTGGCCGACGACGAGCGGTTCGAGACGAACGCCGACCGCGTCGAGCACATGGACGAACTGGAGGCCGAACTCGCACCGGCGTTCGGCGAACGGACGACCGACGAGTGGATGGACGTGCTGGTCGAGGACGCGGGCATCCCCGCCGGTCCCGTGAACGAGCCCGAGGACGCGCTGTACAACGAGCAGACCGAGGCGCGGGGCGTGATGACGGAGCTCTCCGACGGCGAGCGCACGGTGCCGGTCATCGAGCACCCGCTGAACTACGGGCGGTCGGAGAGCGGCTTCGACCACCTCCCGCCGAAGCTCGGCGAGCACACCCGCGAGGTGCTCCGCGAGGTCGGCTACGACGAGGAGACGCTGGACGAGCTCGCCGCGACGGGCGCGTTCGGCGAGGTCGAGTGACCATCGCTCCTCGAATCCGGTATCGGTATTAAAAACCAGACCGATTGGCATCGGTATGAAAACATATTAGTGGAGTGCCACACGACTACGGGTGTATGGAGTTCGACATCCAGAAGCGACCCAGCAACGCGATCTTGCGGGTCACGATGGAGCAGGGGGAGTCGATCAGGGCCAAGACCGGCGCGATGGTCAGCCGGAGCGACACGATGGACACCGAGGCCAACGTCGGCGGTGACGGCGGGCTCGGTGGCATGGTCAAGAGCGCGGTCAGCAGCAGCAAGGATCTCATCACGAACGAGTTCACGGCGCGTGAGTCCGGCGCGAACGTCGTGCTCGCGCCCGACCACCCCGGCGACATCGTCGCGTTCGACCTCGGCGAGACCGGGCGCATCAAGTCCCAGTCGGGCTCGACGCTCGCGTGGGGGCCCGACGTGAACAAGTCCTCGGCGATGAACGAGACGGGGAACCTGTTCTCCTCGGGCCAGCTGAAGGTGCTCGCGCTCGACGGCACGGGCATGGCGTTCCTCTCGGCGTACGGCTCGGTGTACGAGGTCGACGTCTCGCCGGGCGAGCCGGCCATCGTCGACGAGGACCACCTCGTCGCCTGGACCGACGGCCTGAACCTCGACCGACAGAAGGACGGCGGCATCAAGTCCACGATGCTCGGCGGCGAGGGCTACGTCTCGAAGTTCTCCGGCGACGGCCGCGTCTGGCTCCAGACCCGGGACCCCATCGTCTTCCAGAGCATGGGCGGCGGCGAGGAGGGTGGCGGCGAGGACGACGGCCCGAGCGTCTCCGACTTCATCTGACCGGCGTCGCCGGCGGTCCGCCTCAGTCCGCCAGCAGGTCGTCCAGCAGTTCCCGGACGACCTCGAACTCGGCCTCCGAGATACCGTGCTCCAGCCCCGGCTCCACCCGGACGGTCACGTCGCCGTCGAGCGCACGGAGGCGGTCGGCCGTCGCCCGGACGCGCTCGACCGGGACGGACTCGTCGGCGTCGCCGGACCCGACGAACACCGGCGTCCCGGCGAGCGAGCCGCCCGGGTCGGCGAACCGCCTGTCGTCCGGTCCGGCGAAGCCGCCGGAGAGGACGACCACGCCGCCGAGCCGTCGCGGCTTCCGGCACAGGAGCTCCGTGACGACGGCCGCACCCTGCGAGAAGCCGAACAGTACCGTCCTCTCGGGCGGGATACCGGCGTCCGCGACCGCGACCAGCACGCGCTCGACGGCCCCGACCGCCGAGGAGAGGTGTGGCTCGTTGCGGTCGACATCGCCCCGGCCGTCGTACGGGAACCACCGGCTGCGCGACGCCTGCGGCGCGAAGAAGGCGACGCCGTGGCGGTAGAACGACCCGGCGAGGTTGACGACGCCGTCGGCGGTCGCGCCCCGCCCGTGGACGAGCACGACCGCGACCTCGGCCGCCATGCTGGGCGCGCCGGCGGTGACGACGGGCTGGTCGGCGTGCGGGTCCGGTCCCTCCTCACCGGCAGCAGCCGTGTCCTCCGCCTCGTCCGCCATGGCTCAGTTCAGCCCCGGTACGGAAAGCGGGGGGAGCTGGGACTCGATGAGCTCGCGGTCCTCCTCGAACCAGTCCGGCAGGACGAGCGACTCGCCGAGCGTCGCGACGTCCTCGTCGACCGTCAGGCCGGGCTCCTCGGTCGCCAGTTCGAACAGGACGCCGCCGGGCTCGCGGACGTACAGCGAGTGGAAGTAGTTCCGGTCGCGGACCCGCGAGACGTCGAAGTCGCGCTCGCGGAACAGCTCGTGCCACTCGTACAGCTCGTCGACGCCCCCGACGCGGACCGCGACGTGCTGGATGGTGCCGATGCCCTCGCGGCCGTAGTCGGCGGAGCGGTCGAGCACGTCGACGACGCTGGCGTGGTCGCCGCCGGCGCGGTAGCGGACGCGGGTGCCCTCGGACCCGGTATCCGGTTCCTCCCCGACCATCTCGAAGCCGAGCGTGTCGAGCATGCCGGCGGTGGCGTACGGGTTCGCCGACAGCGCGGTGACGCCGTGGACCCCCCGGATGGCGTGCTCGGTGGGCACGGAGCCGTCGCTCCACGGGGCGACCGGGCTGTCGCGCTCGACGAGTTCGATGCGGGTATCGGCCGGGTCCGAAAAGTGGAGCAGGCGCTCGTCGAAGCGCTCGACCGGCCCCGAGAACTCGACGGCGTGGTCGTCGAGGCGGTCGGCCCAGTACGCCAGCGAGTCCGGCGGGACGGCGAAGCCGACGGACTCCCACTGCGGCTTGCCGAGGCGTGCAGGCACGTCGTTCGGGTACGGGAAGCAGGTGAGGACGGTGCCCGGTTCGGCCGTCCCGTTGCCGTAGTAGAGGTGGTAGGCGAGCATGTTCTCGTAGTTCACCGTCCGCTTGACGAGCCGCAGGCCGAGCACCCCGACGTGGAACTCGACGTTCGTCTGGGCCTCGCCGACGATGGCGGTCACGTGGTGGATGCCGGGCGAGTCTGTGAGCATCGCGATGGTCGTGGTTCGCGGGCCGGCCGGATGTAGGTAGCGCCGGGTGTGGCACCACCCACCACGGCCCCGGGACAGCTTTTGGTACTCCCGCGAAACCGACGCCCACCATGGAGTACATCCCGACACTCCGCGAGTACTGCGAGTTCGGCCCGGAGCGTGTCTACCTGCTGCTCGCGCTGGCGCGGTCGAAGGAGAACGAGGCGCACGAGGGCCCGTCGGCCATCCGCAAGGTCGTCCGTGACGCCGACGACCTCGAACCCGCGGCTGCGGAGCTCGACCACGCCGTCTCGCGGTTCGACGCGACCTACCGGCTCTACCTCACGGCGAACGCCCGCAACACCCAGCAGGCGCTGTTCGCGCTCCGCCGGTCGATGGACGACTGGCTGGAGGCGCGGCTGAACGGCTCCACGGACGTGCTGCGGAAGTTCGGGCGGGTCGACGGCGAGTTCACGTCGACGCTGCAGTCCGACGGCTGCCGCGACGAGACCAACTTCGTCTTCGACCTGGACGACGCGACGGCGGTCGACGCCGACGCGCTCGAATCCGAGCTCCGCGAGCGGACCACGATTCGCCTCCGCAGGGAGACCCCGAACGGCTTCCACCTCGTCACCGACCCGTTCGACTACACCGGGCTGGTGACCGACGTCGAGTACGAGCTGAAGACGGACGGACTCGTGTTCGTCGCCTACCTCGACGGCTGAGTCAGTCCGCCGGCGCGTCGTCGACCTGCGGGTTCAGACTCCCGGTGTGGCTGTAGACGCCGACGAGGAGAACGAGCCCGGCCGCGAGCGGGAGGACGGCACAGGCCGCGTACACCGGGACGAAGCCGAACGTCTCGACGGCGGGGAGGCCGACGAGCGGGCCGAGCCCACCGCCGACGTCGCCGAGGACGTTGTTCGTCCCCGTCGCCCGGCCCATCCGGTCGCCGGGGGTTAGGTCCGCCAGCAGCGCGAGCAGCGGGCCGCCGACACCGCCCTGGCCCGCGCCGATGAGCAGACAGCCGACGAGCAGTCCGGCTGCGGTGTCGGCGACCGAGAGGGCGAGGAAGCCGGCGCAGGCGGCGACGAGGAACACGAGCACGATGGGGACCCGCGCACCGAGACGGTCGCTGAGGCTCCCGCCGACGAGCATGAACACGGAGCCGGCGAGCACCGTCCCCGCCATGAGGAAGCCCGAGGTGCCCTGTGCGGTGTAGCCGAGGACGGCGATGCCGCGCTCGCCGAGGAAGACGACGAGCGTCGAGAACAGCACGCCGACGTAGGAGAAGTAGAGCCCGAAGTTGACGAGTCCCGTCGTCAGCGCGGGGACGCTCGGGTCGATCTCCCAGGGCTTCACCGAGGACTGCACCTCGCTCGCGTGGGTCTCGGGGACGATGGCGTACGCGAGGCCGCTGGCGACGAGCGCGAACGCGGCGGCGACGGAGAACGCGACCGGGACGCTGTAGAGGTCGCTGACGACGCCGCCGAGGACGAGCCCCGCGGGGAAGCCGAAGGTGATGCCCGCCCGGACGAACCCCATGCTCGTGCCCCGCGACTTGGCCTCGCTCACGTCCGCGGTGATGGTGTACGCCGTCGCGAACACGAGCGCGCTGCCGAGCCCCCAGGCGATCCTGGCGAGCAGGAACCACGCCTCCGGGGCCGCAGACTCGATGGCGACGTTGTAGCCGAGCGTCGCCACCCCCTCGATGGCCAGCCCCGCGATGAACGGCTTCCGGGTACCGATCCGGTCGACGAGCGCACCGGCCGGTGCGTTCGCGAACAGCCGGACGAACCGGTTGGCGCTCAGGATGAGCCCGACCATGAACGACGAGATGCCGAGCACCGCGCCGAGGTTCGGCAGGATGGGGAAGACGACGCCGCCGCCGAAGCCGACGAAGAACGTACAGGCGATGACGGCGGCGACGACGGTGTGCGGTCGGGTGGCCCGCATGGTTCGGAGGTGTACGGGATGGCACAACTGTCCGTCGGTCCCGGCGAGCCGGGTGGAGCGGGTGCCCGCTACGACTCGCGGTCGCGCCCCCGGACAGCGTCCAGCGAGCCGAAGAAGCCGTAGTAGGCGACGACGCCACCGGCGAGCGCGAGGTGGTACGCCCACCGCGGGCTGCCGAGCCAACCGAACAGCGCGGTCACGACGGCGACCCAGACGACCGCGAACGCGAGGTCTGCGGCCATCCCGAACCGGTGCTCGCGGACGTGGTCGGCGAGGGCGGCGGTGTCGACCATCTCAGTCGTCCTCCCCGCGCTCGTCGACGACCATGACGGGGCGGTGCGTCGACCGCAGCACGTTCTCGGTCACGCTGCCGAGCAGTACCCGCCGGACGCCCGAGCGCCCGTGGCTGCCCATCACGACGAGGTCGACGTCGTGGTCCTCGGCGAAGTCGGCGATGACCCTGTGGGGCTGGCCCGCCCGGAAGTGCGCGGTCACGTCGACGCCGCGCTCGCGGCCGGCCTCGACGACGTGGTCGGTCGCCTCGCGGGCACGGGCCTCCAGTTCGTCCATCTCGCCGAAGCGGCCCGACCGGATGCGGTCGACCTGCTCGGTGCCGAGGCTCAGCTCCATCGCGTCGGTGTCGACGACGAACAGTGTGTGGACGGTCGAGTCGAACGCCTCCGCGATGGCGAGCGCGCGGTCGACCGCCAGCTCCGCCGTCGGGCTGCCGTCCGTGGGGATGAGGATGCTGTCGTACATGGTCACTCCTCCGTGGTGCCGCCGGTCTCCTCGGGCGTACCGGCCTCCGCGTCGGTCGCCGTCGCCGACGGGTCGGCGGAACGGCCGCCGTCGGTGACGGTCGTCCCGCCGTCGGTCGCGGCGACCTCCTCGGCGGACTGCTGCTGGCCCATCGGTTCGGGACTGTGGCACTGCCGGACGATGCGCTTTATCTCCTCGTCGGGCTCCTCCGTCGCCATCGAGACGAGGATGGTCACGGCGAAGACGATGGGCGTGCCCGCCAGCGCGGCCCCGATGGCCGGGAAGATGTCCGCATAGATCGGGACGATGGCCCCGCTCTCACCGGCCGCGTCGGCGAGGAAGCCGACGTACGCCGGGAGCACCTCGTTGACGATGGCGGCGGTCCAGATGAGCAGACCGGTCGTCATGCCGGCGAGTGCGCCCTGCCGGTTGGCGTTCTCCCACCAGAGCCCGAGGAAGAACATCGGGAACAGGACGAGCCCCGCGAGGGAGAAGGCGTAGGAGACGAGTTCGCCGACGAGTGCCGGCGGGTCGAGCGCGAACAGGGTGACGATGGCCCCGAGCGCGATGATGGTCGCGCGGCCCACGAGGAGCTGCTGACGCTGGGTCGCCTCGGGGTTGATGATGTTCGTGTAGATGTCGTGGGCGGCCGCCGAGGAGGCGGCGATGAACAGCCCGGCCGTGGTCGCGATGGCGGCAGCGATACCGCCGGCGGCGACGAGACCGACGAACCACGTCGGGAGGTTCGCGAGCTGGCTCGCCAGGACGACGATGACGTCGCCCTCCGCGCCGGACATCCCGTTCGCGCCGTACACCTCGCCGACCTGGTTCGCGTAGAGATCGGTGCCGAAGGCGGCGAACGCGGGTGCCGAGAGGTAGAGCAGGCAGATGAAGAACAGACCCCAGACCGTCGACCAGCGCGCGGTGCGCTCGCTCTCGACCGTGTAGAACCGGACGAGCACGTGCGGGAGCCCGCAGGTGCCGACGATGAGGCTGAACGCCGTGGCGATCCAGATGTAGACGCCGCCGGTCGCGAACGGCTCGGTGAACTCGGTGTCGAGCTGGGACAGCAGTGCGCCGTACTCCACCTGCGGGAGCACGGTCGAGTAGCCCTGGGTGAAGCCGACGGCGTAGAGGCCGGCGAGGAACGCGACGATGAGGATGACGTACTGCACCGCCATGTTCTTCGTCGCCCCGAGCATGCCGGAGAGGGCGAGGTAGCCGACCGTGATGCCCATCATCAGGATCACCATGGTGACGTAATCACCGCCGAAGACGTAGATGCCGACGAGCCCCATCCCGCGGGCCTGCCCGACCGAGTAGACGAAGCCGATGAGGATGGTCGTCAGTGCGGCGATGGCGCGGGCGGCGTCGGAGTCGAAGCGGTCGCCGACGAAGTCCGGCGCGGTGTACTTCCCGAACCGGCGCATCTGCGCGGCCAGGAAGATGAGCAGGATGAAGTAGCCCGTCGACCAGCCGACGACGAACGCCAGTCCGTAGTAGCCCGAGAGGGCGATGAGCGCGGCCATCCCGAGGTACGACGCGGCCGACATCCAGTTCGCGCCGATCGCCATGCCGTTCTCGACGTTGCCGATGGAGCGCCCGGCGACCCACAGGTCTTCCGTGTCGGCGACCCGGAACGCGTAGCCGATGCCGAGGAACAGCAGGAGCATCAGCGAGACCATGATCGCCGGGACGAGCTTGAACGAGGCGTTCAGCGCGTCCGGCAGGAGCTGGAGCGGTGCGAGCGTCGCGTCGCCGGCCGCGAGCGCCGGCTGTCCGGCCGCAACCGTCATTCGTCGACCCCTCCGTCGGTCGCGGCGACGGTGTCCGCGTCGCTACCGGGCTCCTCGTCGGTCGAGTGGTCGATGCCGTACTTCGCGTCCAGCTTGTCGCGCTGCCGTGCGTAGACGAACGAGAGCACCAGTGCGCCGCCCGGCGCACCGATGGCCGTCAGCAGGTAGTGCAACGGGAAGCCGATGAGCGTGGTGCTCGTCATGAGGTCCGTCGCGAAGTAGGTCGCGAGCACCGGCCCGAAGACGAACAGCGCCCAGGCGACGAACATCGCCCAGATGATCCTGAGGTGGTCGCGCATGAACGGCGTCGCGGGTTTGAACATGTGTACCTCCACGTCGAGGTAGTCGGCGGTGTCGTGACCGCCGTCGGTCTCGACGGGTGCGTGCGAATCTGTATCGTGAGTGTCGGTGTCTGCCATGGTTCGTGTCGTGGTGGTGTGTCGTGCGGTCGTGTGCGATGCAACAGCAAATGGCGAGTGGTGGTGGTGGAGCCCGCGCTTAGTCGTCGGCCACGCTCGCGGCGATGTCGTCGACGATGCCCGGGTTCCGCAGGGTCGAGGTGTCGCCGAGCTCCTCGCCGTTCGCGATGTCCTCCAGGAGCCTGCGCATGATCTTGCCCGAGCGGGTCTTCGGCAGTTCGGGCGTGAAGACGACGGCCTCGGGACGGGCGATGGGGCCGATGGCCTCCTCGACGCCCTCGACGATGGCGTCGCGGAGCTCTTCGTCGCCGTCGTGGGCGTCCTCGGTGATGACGTAGGCGTAGACGGCCTCGCCCTTCAGCTCGTGGTCGGCACCGACGACGGCGGCCTCGGCGACACCCGGGACGCCGACGATGGCGCTCTCGATCTCCATCGTCCCGAGCCGGTGGCCGGAGACGTTGACGACGTCGTCGACGCGACCGAGCACGGTGATGTAGCCGTCCTCGTCGACCTTCGCGCCGTCCTCCGGGAAGTACACCCAGTCGTCGGGGTCGTCGCTGTCGGTGTCCGAGTACTCCGCCCAGTACTCGCTGATGAACCGCTCGTCGTTGTTGTACAGCGTGCGGAGCATCCCCGGCCAGGGTTTGTTCACCGTGAGGTAGCCCGCCTGCCCCTCGTCGACCGGGTCGCCGTCGACGTCGACGATGCGGACGTCGAGGCCCGGGAGCGGCGGCCCGGCGGAACCGGGCTTCATCTCGCCGACGCCGGGCAGGGTGGTGACCATCATGCCGCCGGTCTCGGTCTGCCACCAGGTGTCGACGACCGGACAGGACTCGTCGCCGATGTGCTTGTAGTACCACTTCCACGCCCGGGGGTTGATGGGTTCGCCGACGGTGCCGAGCAGCCGCAGGCTCGACAGGTCGTGCCGGTCCGGGTACTCGCCGCCCCACTTCATGAACGCCCGGATGGCCGTCGGCGCGGTGTACAGCTGGGTGCAGTCGTACTCGTCGACGATCTCCCAGAGGCGGTCCTTCGCCGGGTAGTCCGGTGTCCCCTCGTACATGACCGACGTGGTGCCGAGCGAGAGCGGCCCGTAGACGATGTAGCTGTGACCGGTGATCCAGCCGATGTCGGCCGAACACCAGTACGTGTCCTCGGGCTCGATGTCGAGGACGGCCTGGCTGGTCCAGGTCACCCACGAGAGGTAGCCGCCGGTCGTGTGCTTCACCCCCTTCGGCTGGCCCGTCGTCCCCGAGGTGTACATCAGGAACAGCATGTCCTCGGCGTCACGGGAGACGGGTTCGACCGTCGCACCCTCGTTGGCCGCCACCAGGTCGGCGTACGCGTGGCCGTGCTCGCCCGTCGGGTGGTCGTAGGCGTCGCCGAGGCGGTCCACGACGACCGTCTCGACGTCGTGCTCGACGCCGGCGAGCCCGTCGTCGGCCTTCGCCTTGTGTTCGAGGGCGTCGCCGCGCCGGTAGTAGCCGTCGCAGGTGACGAGGTACTCCGAGTCGGCGGCGTTCATCCGCGTCGCGAGCGCGTCCGCCGAGAACCCGGCGAAGACGACCGAGTGCGGCGCGCCGATGCGTGCGCAGGCGAGCATGGCGATGGGCAGCTCCGGCACCATCGGCATGTACATCGTCACGACGTCGTCCTCCTCGACGCCGAGGTCGCGCAGCCCCGCCGCGAACTCGTTCACCTCGCGGTGGAGCTCTTCGTAGGTGTAGCTGCGGTCGGCCTCGTCGGTCGGCTCGCCGATCCACTCGATGGCGACCTCGTCGCCGCGCTCGTCGAGGTGCCGGTCGAGCGCGTTGTACGAGGCGTTCAGTTCGCCGCCCGTGAACCACTCGAAGAAGGGCGGGTTCGAATCGTCGAGCACCTGGTCGTAGGGCTCGTTCCAGTCGAGCAGGTCGGCCGCCGCCTCCCAGCAGTCGGGCCAGTTCGCCTCGAACTCGTCGTAGATACCCGGGTCCGAGACGTTGGCCTGCTCCACGAACGGTTCCGGTGGCTGAAACGCTGCCGTCTCCTCGAGCCGCGCCTCGAGGTCGACGTCGGGGTCGTCCGACATATGCCATCAGCCACCATGCCACGTAAAAAGCGGGGGCGCTAATCGGGGCGACCGGCAGTCGGGAACCGGGTGAACGCCCGTTCTCGGGCGCGCTGGCGTCTCAAACGCCCGTTCGGCCGGAGAGGGGATCTCCCGCGGCAGTAACCGTTGGTTGCGGCTCGACGACGGTGGTCTCTAGACAGTTAGCCGCCGGATGCGCTCGCCGGACACCGACCGCAGGTCAGCCCTCGAAGTACGCGTCGAGCAGCTTCGCCTGGGCCACCCGCAGGTGGTTGTGCAGCGTCGGCGAGGCCACGTCCAGCGAGTCAGCGAGCTCCTCGGCGGTCGACTCGCGGGGCCACTGGAAGTAGCCACCGTGGTACGCCGCCCGGAGGACCGCGGCCTGCCGTTCGGTGAGGTCGTCCCGCAGCGACGCCGAGAAGCCCGCGCCGGGGTCGACCGTGCGTTCGACGGTCTCCTTCGCGCCGAGGCCCGAATCCGGGTACCGCTCGGTCAGCCCGTCGACCACCGCGCGCACGTCGGCGTCGGTCGCGACCGTGGCGACGAGCGACCCGACGCCGTCCTCGGCGACGTAGGACTCGACGCGGGCGTCGAACTCGACGAGTCTCGACGCCGGCGAGTTCGACAGCGCGAGCTCGACGACGGGGCCGTCGACGGTGTCGTCGACGTAGCGCACCCGTTCGACGCGCTCGTCGTCGGCGAGGGAGTCGGAGACGGCGTCCGGCGTCGCCCCCGCGACGACGGCGTACAGCACCAGTCCGGGGCCGCCGGGGACGACGCCGGTCACCTCGACGCGGTCGGCCGGGCCGGTCGAGAGGTCGACGACGACGGCATCGCTGTCGCGGACGGTGAACCGGAGTTCCGTCACCACGTCGGCGACGAGCCGGCGACGGCGGCGGAGCGCGTCGAGCGCCCGGCCGGCCAGCCCGCCGAGCGCGACGAGTGCGTCCGTCTCGGCGTCGGCGACCGGACCCGCGACGCCCACGCCGAGCACGCGGTCCGCGCCCTCCGTCGCGCCGAAGGGCAGGCAGACCGCAACGTCGTCGCCAGCGAGGTCGAGGACGCGGTGTGTGCCGGAGCGCAGGACCGCGTCGAGGTCGTCCGCGTAGTCCGCGAGGAGGGTGTCGACGACGGCCCCGTCGAAGCCCGCGTGTGCCCGCCGTTCCAGCCCGTCGTCGGTCGCCCGCGCGACCCAGGCCGACTCGTAGCCCGCGACGCTCACGACCCGGTCGCAGAGCCGGGCGTACAGCTCCTCCGTCGTCGTCACGGCTCCGAGATCGCCTGCGAGCGTCGCGAGGAGGTCGACGGCGGCGCGCGACCGGGCCGACAGCTCGTCGTCGTCGTGGCCGTCGCCCCCGGAGAGCGCGGCCGCGAGCTCCACGCCCGAGGGCTCGTCGAGGTACGGTGCGAGCCCGGCCACGCCCTCGAACCCGGCCGCGGCGGCGACCACCCGTGGGTCGACGCCGGCCTGGAGGTGCCGGAGGACGAACTGCTCACGGAGGTCCCGACTCGACACGTCGGCGAAGCGCGCCTCGCCGGTCACGTCGGCGGCGCGGTCGGCGACCTCGCGGACGAGCATCTGTACCCGGCGCGGCGACACGTCGACGACGGGCTCGTCGGGCGCGCAGTCCGTCGCGTCGGCGTACAGCCGCAGGTCGTGCGCCACGTCGGCCGGCAGGAACGCCGTCCGGTCCGGGAGGTCGAGCAGGAACGCGTCGTCGACCGCGACGACCGAGTCCGGCGTCACCTGCGTCACCTCCGCTGGACGGAGTCCGGCCTCGGCACAGAGCCGGCAGACGAGGTCCTCGCGGTGGCTCTCGGCGTGCCGTCGGAGGCGGTCGTAGCCCGCGTCAGTGAGCGGTCGACCCATGTGTTTCGGCTATCCACAGCCAGCGAAATAGTTGTATCGCCGCTTCAGTTCCGTCCAGCTCGGGGACTGGACGCTGGCCGGAGTCCGTTCGACTACAATCGACCATCTCTATTTCGGCTCTCTGTCAGCAGCGAACTCGTGTTGGCCTGGCGAGACGAGCTACTCGCGCTGGCGCGCCTCCAGCTCGCCGACGACCTCCGGGTTGCGCAGCGCGCTCGTGTCGCCGTAGTCCTCGCCGTTGGCGATGTCGCCGAGCAGTCTGCGCATGATCTTCCCGGAGCGGGTCTTCGGCAGGTCGGGCGTGAACACGACCTCGTCGGGCGTCGAGCCCGCGCCGATGGCAGCCGAGACCGCCGCGTCGACGTCGTCGTGCGAGACGGTCGCGCCGGCCGGACCGTCCTCGGTGGTGACGTAGGCGACGATGGCGGTCCCGACGTCTGGATCGTCGCGACCGATGACGGCCGCCTCGGCGACGCCGTCGACCTCGACGATGGCGTGCTCTATCTCGGCGGTGCTGAACCGCCGGCCACCCACGTTCAGCACGTCGTCGACCCGACCGAGCACGGTGACGTAGCCGTCCGCGTCGGTCACCGCCTCGTCGCCGACGCGGTAGCGCCAGCGCCCGGCCGCGTCGGCCGCCGCGCCCCACTCGCTGGCGGTGGCGAGCTCGCGCGCCATCGCGGGCCAGGGCCGGTCGACCGAGAGCCAGCCCCGCTCGCCCGGGGGACAGACCGCGTCGGCGTCGTCGCGGACGGTGGCGTCGATACCGGCCAGTGGCCGGCCGACCGAGCCGGGCTTCATCGCGTCGACCCCCGGCAGCGTCGTCAGCAGCACCGCACCCGTCTCGGTCTGCCACCAGGTGTCGACCACGGGGCAGTCGCCGCCGCCGACGTGCTCGTGGTACCAGTGCCACGTCTCCGCGTCGAGCGGCTCGCCGACGCTGCCGAGGAGCCGGAGGCTGGAGAGGTCGTGCGCATCGGGCGACGCCGTCCCCCACTTCATGAACGAGCGGACGACGGTCGGGGCGGTGTAGAGGACGTTCACGCCGTTCCGCTCGACGACCTCCCACGGCCGGTCGCGGTCGGCCGCGTCGGGGCTCCCCTCGCTCAGGACGGTCGTCGCGCCGAGCGAGAGCGGGCCGTAGACGACGTAGCTGTGGCCGGTGATCCAGCCGAGGTCGGCGGTGCTCCAGACCGTCGTCCCGGGGTCGACGTCGAGCACGCGCTCGCTCGTCCAGACGACCTGCGCGAGGTAGCCGCCGGTGGTGTGGGTGACGGCTTTGGGCTCGCCGGTCGTGCCCGAGGTGTACATCCGGAAGAGCGGGGCCGAGGCCTCGCGCGGGACGGGGTCGACGGTCGCACCCTCGTTCGCCGCGAGGATGTCGTCGTAGCGGGCGGTGTCGTCGCCGCCGTCGCGCCCGCTGCCGGCGGCGAGCCGGTCGACGACGACCGTCGCCTCGAGCTCGTACGGGAGCGCCATCCGCGCGTTGTCCGCCCGGCGGCGCTGGTTCACCGCCTCGCCGCGACGGTAGTAGCCGTCGCAGGTGACGAGGTAGCGCGACTCCGCACGCTCCATCCGGGTGGCGAGCGCGTCCGCCGAGAAGCCCGCGAAGACGACGTTGTGAACGGCACCGATACGGGCGCAGGCGAGCATCACCGCGACCGCCTCCGGGATCGAGGGCAGGTACGTCGTCACCACGTCGTCGGCCCCGACGCCGAGGTCGCGCAGGCCGGCCGCGACGGCGTTCACCTCGTCGAACAGCTCGCGGTAGGTGTACGTGACGTGCTCGTCGAGGTGGCCCTCCCAGACGAGCGCGACGTCGTCGCCACGCTCGTCGAGGTGCCGGTCGAGGCAGTTGACGGAGGCGTTCAGCTCGCCGTCCGCGAACCAGCGGAACGGCGGTCGGCCGTCGGCCGACTCGAGGACCGCCCCGTACTCGCGGTGCCAGTCGAGCCGGTCGGCCGCCGCCGCCCAGCAGTCCGGCCACGGCGCGTCGAACGCCGTCGAACCGGCCGACCCGACGGCGGCCTGCGCGACGAACGCCGCCGGCGGGTCCACCACCTCACCCACCTGCGGTTCGTCCGACCCGGTCATCGCTTGGACATACGCGTTCGGTCGCATAAGGCTTCGGCCACCATCGAGGCGAGTCCGGCGGCAAGACGCCACCTAATACGTCCTTCGAGTCATCGAACTCCTTCCATGTCATATGGCAACAGACCCCGTGTATTAAGTACCATTGGGGTAAAGCAGACAGTCGAGTATGGTTAACGATGGTAACCAAAATACGGTCAGAGACTCACAGGGCAAAGAAACTGCGGGGCGGGGTGGGACTCGCGAGGCCATCCTCCGCCGCCGACCGCTGCTGAAGGCGGCCGGTGCCGGCACCGGACTGGCGCTGTCGGCGGGCTGTCTCGACAGCTTCGCCGGAGGCGGTGGCGGCGGACGGGAGGAGCTCGACGGCCCGCTGAAGATCGGCGTGCTCGCGCCCGAGCCGGCGAACAATCCCATCGGCGCGTCCATCGCGAACGGGGCACGCCTCGCGGCACAGCAGCTCACCGAGAACGGCGGGGTCGACGGCAACGACGTGGAGGTCGTCGTCAAGGACACGAAGGAGGACCCCGGCACTGGCAAGCAGAAGTACCAGGAGTTCATCCTCGACGACGAGGTCCACGCGACCACGGGCATCTTCACCAGCGAGGTGCTCCTGAACATCCTCGACGACATCGCCGACCAGCAGAAGGTCCACCTGACGACCGGCGCGGCGACGCCCGAGGCGAGCGCCCGGGTCAACGAGGACTACGACGAGTACAAGTACCACTTCCGGACCGGCCCCATCAACGCCTACCACCTCGGCACGAACCTCGTCGACTTCGGCGAGGAGATGTTCGACGAGATGGGCTGGGAGCAGATCGCGGTCCTCGTCGAGGACTACGAGTGGACCCGCCCCGTCTCGCGGGCGCTCGACGACCAGCTGGGCGACACCGGCGTCGAGGTCGTGATGCGCGAGCGCTACGCCAGCGGCACGGAGAACTTCACGCCAATCTACGACGAGGTCGAGTCGTCCGGGGCGGACGCGGTGCTGACGGCGATGGCCCACACCGGGACGCCCGCCATCGTCCAGTGGGCACGACAGCAGCGCGGCTTCGAGTTCGGCGGCATCCACGTGCCGATGCAGCTCCCCTCCTACTCGGCGGCGACCGAGGGGGCCTGCCAGTTCGGCATCACCCAGAACTCGGCGACGCCCACCTCGGAGGTGACCGAGAAGACGGTGCCGTTCGCGAACGCCTACCAGTCCGAGTTCGGGAGCTATCCCGTCTACACCGGCTACATCACGTTCGACGCGGTCAAGCAGTACGCACAGGCCGTCTCGACTGCTGGCTACGTCAGCTCCGACGAGGTCGTCACGGCGCTCGAGGACAGCTCCTACCGGGGCACGGCGGGCACCATCGAGTACTACGCCTCGGACCACGAGTACGCCCACGACGTGAAGTACGGGCAGGACACGGTCTGGCCGCTGTTCCAGCAGTGGCAGGACGGCAGCCAGGAGGTCATCTACCCCGAGAGCCTCGCCACCGCCGACTACGCCAGCCCACCCTGGATCTGAGCATGGTCGACGTGGCTACACTGGCCGTGAACTCGGTCATCATCAGTGCGCTGTACGCGCTGGTCGCCATCGGGTTCACGCTCATCTTCGGCGTCGGCGGCGTCCTCAACCTCTCCCACGGTGCGACCATCACGCTCGGAGCCTTCGCAGCCTACTACGCCAGCGGCGGCATCGTCGAGGCGGGCGTCGGCGGGGCCGTCCTCGCCGCCATCGTCGTCCCGGCGCTGTTCAGCGCGGTCGTCTACAAGGGGCTCATCGAGCGCATCCAGGACCAGCCCATCATGGTGATGATACTGACGCTGGTCGTCGCCATCGCCGTCGAACAGGTGTTCCTCGTCGCCGAGGGCACACAGCCGAAGTCCATCCCGTCGCTGCTCGACGGGACGGTCGCACTCGGCGGGAGCAAGTTCCAGACGAACCTGCTGGTCGTGTTCGCGCTCTCGTGGCTCATCATCGCCGCGCTGTTCTACACCATCAACAACACCGAGACGGGCAAGGCCATCCTCGCGACGAGCATGACGACGAAGGGGGCCGCGCTGGTCGGCATCGAGAGCGACCGCGTCAACCTCTACACCTGGGTCGTCGCGGGCGCGCTCGCCGGGGTCGCCGGGCTGTTCCTCGGCTCGTTCCAGACCGCGAACTTCGCGATGGGCCGCGGGCCGCTGATGCTCTCCTTCGCCATCGTCGTCATCGGCGGCATCGGGAGCGTCAAGGGCAGCCTCGTCGGGGCGTACGTCATCGGCACGGCTGAGGTCCTGACCGGGGCGGTGAGCACACGGCTGACCGGGCTCGTCCCGCTCCTGTTGCTCATCCTCGTCCTGCTCGTCAAACCTGAAGGCCTGTTCGGGAGGGAGCTCGCCGAATGAGCGCCGACGCGACCGCTACCCGCGGACTGACCGGGTGGCTCGACCCGCGGCGCTACGGGATCCGCCACCAGGTCGGCGCGGTCGGCCTCGTGCTGCTCGCGTTCGCACCCTACCTCGTGCCGACGGTCTGGGTCCGGAACCTCACCATCGCACTGTTCTTCGCGATGTTCGCGATGAGCTGGGACGTGGTGTCGGGCTACACCGGGCAAATCAGCTTCGGGCACGCCTTCTTCTTCGCCATCGGGGGCTACTCGTCGGCGCTGCTCAACCTGGAACTCGGCCTGCCGCCGGTCGTGACGGTGCCCATCGCCGTCGTCGTCACCGTCGTCGCCGGCCTGCTCGTCGGCGTCCCCGCACTGCGACTGCGCGGGCCGTACTTCTCGCTGGTGACGTTGGTCGCGCCGACCATCCTGCTGAACGTCTTCATCCTGTTCAGCGGCACGTTCGGCGGCGAGCTCGGGCTGGACTCGCCGGCCCCCATCCTCAGCTTCGACGATCTCGTCGTCACGCTGGTGGCGAACTACTACCTCGCGTTCGCGCTGTTCGTCGGCATCCTCGCCGTGCTGCTCGCGGTGACCCGGTCCGACGCCGGCGCGGTGTTCACCGCAATCCGCGAGGACGAGGACGCCGTCGCCGCCTCCGGGCTCAACCCGGCGAAGTTCAAGGTGTTCGCGTTCGCGCTGAGCGCCGCCGTCGGCGGCCTCGCCGGCGCGGTGTTCGTCCACACGCCCGTCGGCAACCCGAACCCCTCGCAGCTGCTCGCGCTGACGGTGAGTATCGAGGTCATCATCGCCGCCATCCTCGGCGGGATGGGCACCATCGTCGGCGCGGCCGTCGCGGGCATCTTCCTGCGGCTGTTCCAGCTCTACCTCGGCACCGTCGAGTACGTCGTCCCCGTCCTCGACACTGCCGTCGCGGACGTGGACCTGCTGCTGTTCTCGCTGGTGACGCTCGTCCTGCTGTTCGCGCTGCCCGGCGGCATCGTCCGCTGGGCCGTCCACGGCGGCGGCACGGCGCTCGACAACATCAGGGGGCGCGACGCGGCGACCGACGGCGGGCGCGATCCGCCCGACCGCGACGTCCTCGATGCGGTGCAGGAACGCTGGCGCGAAGACGTCGCCGATCTCCAGGCCAGGGTCGGAGGTGGGCGCCGATGAGCACCGACGCCGACGAGCGGCCCGCGGACTGGGACGCCGAGTCGGGCGACGACGCGGACAGCCTCGACCCTGACGACGGCCTGCTCGTCATCCGGAACCTGACGAAACGGTTCGGCGGCCTGACCGCCGTCGACGACCTCTCCCTCGCGGTCGAGGAGGGCGAGATACTGGGCTTTATCGGCCCCAACGGTGCGGGGAAGTCGACGACGTTCAACTGCGTCACCGGCACGTATCGCCCGACTTCGGGGACCGTCTGGTACCGCGGCGAGGACGTGACCGGCGTCGCGACCCACGAGATGGTCGGCCGGGGACTGGCGCGGACCTTCCAGTCGTTCCGGCCGCTCCACGACCGCTCGGTCGTCGACAACGTGCGGCTCGCGCTGACGCCCGACCGGCTGTTCTCGCTGTCGGGACTGCGCGGGACGACCCACCAGCGGGCCGTCGAGATGTGCGAGCGCGTCGGCCTCGGCGACCGGTTACACCAGACCCCGGACGAGCTCCCTCACGCCGGGATGCTCCGGCTGGAGCTGGCCCGGGCGCTGGCGACCGACCCCGACCTGCTGCTCGTCGACGAGCCGTTCGCCGGGCTCGCCGGGAACGAGGTCGCGGAGCTGTCCGAACTGTTCGAGTCGCTCCGCGAGGAGGGCATCACGCTCGTCGTCGTCGACCACAACATGCGCGGGCTGCTCTCGCTCATCGACCGCGCCGTCGTCATCCAGTTCGGCGCGAAGATAGCGGAGGGGACGCCGGAGGAGATCCGCGACGACCCGACCGTGCAGGAGGCGTACCTCGGGGGTGACACGCTGTGACGACGCTCGCCGTCGAGGACCTCGAAGTCCGGTACGGACAGATAACCGCGCTCCGCGACGTGGATCTCACCGTCAGCGACGACGAGATGGTCGCCGTCGTCGGCCCGAACGGAGCCGGGAAGTCCACACTCGCTAACACGGTCTCGGGCTTCCTGCCCTACTCGGGGCGCATCAGCTACCGGGAGGCGGACATCGCCGGGCTGTCGACCCAGGAGCTCGTGCAGCGTGGGCTCATCCACTGCACCGAGTCGCGCGACCTGTTCGGCTACCTCTCCGTCGAGGACAACCTCACGCTGGGAGCCTACGCGAAGTCCGACGCACGGGCGGGGCTCGACGCCGTCTACGACCTGTTCCCGCGCCTCGAGGAGCGCCGGAACCAGCCCGCCCGGACGATGAGCGGCGGCGAACAGCAGATGCTCGCCATCGGCCGCGCGCTGATGGGCGACCCGTCGCTGCTCGTGCTCGACGAGCCGACGCTCGGGCTCGCGCCGGTCGTCCTCGACGACATCAGCGACGGGCTCGACCGCATCCGCGACGACGGCGTCTCCGTGCTGCTCTGCGAGCAGAACGTCACGTTCGCGCTCCAGCACGCCGACCGCGTCTACCTGCTGGAGAACGGCCAGATTCAGCGCGACGGCGACCCGGATCTGCTCCGCGACGACGAGTACGTCCGCGAGGTGTACCTCGGGACCTGACCGGAGGTTAACAGTAGTAACACTCTGGAACACATTCTTTACGATGGAATCCGTGGTTGGGGTATGTCGTTCCAGCTGTCCGCCGAACAGCGGGCCATCCGCGACGCGGTCCGCGAGTTCGGCGACAACGAGATCAGACCGGTGGCCCGCGAGCACGACGAGGCGAAGCAGTACCCGCACGACCTCGTCCAGCAGGCCGCCGAGTACGACCTCGTCGCGCCGACCATCGACCCCGAGTACGGCGGCGCGGGGATGGACCTGCTAGAGAGCGTACTCGTCACCGAGGAGCTCTGGCGGGCCGACCCGGGCATCGGGAGCGCCATCGGCTCCCGCGGGTTCGGTTCGACGATGATACAGGAGTTCGGCGACGACTGGATGAAGGAGGAGTGGCTGCCCCGGGTCGCGAGCGGCGAGTCCGCGACCTGCTCCTGCATCTCCGAGCCGGCCCACGGCTCGAACGTCGCCGGCATCGAGACGCGCGCCGAGAAGGACGGCGACGGGTGGGTCCTGAACGGGAACAAGATGTGGATAACGAACGGGACGGTCGCCGACGTCGCCGTCGTCATGGCCAAGACCGACCCCGGTGCCGGCCACCGGGGCATCACCGCGTTCCTCGTCCCTACTGACCTCGACGGCTTCGAGACGACGAAGATCGACAACAAGCTCGGCATCCGCGCCTCCGACCTCGCCGAGATCGTCCTGGACGACGTATGCATCCCCGCGGAGAACGTCATCGGCGAGGAGAACCGGGGGTTCTACCAGCTCATGGCGTTCTTCGCGGACGGTCGGACGAACGTCGCCGCGCAGGCCATCGGGACGGCCCAGGCCGCCCTCGACGCCGCGGTCGACTACGCCGGCGAGCGCGAGCAGGGCGGCCAGCCCATCGCCGAGTACCAGGCCATCCGGCACAAGATCAGCGAGATGGCGACGAACGTCGAGGCCGCGCGGTCGCTGGCGTATCGGGCCGCCACCCACGTCGAGTCGGGCGACGACGACGTCGCCGCGAAGTTCGCCAGCATGGCGAAGCTGTTCGCCAGCGAGCACGCCGTCGACGTCGCCGACGAGGCGATCCAGGTCCACGGGGGCGCGGGCTACGTCACCGACCACCCCGTCGAGCGGTTCTACCGCGACGCCCGCATCACGAAGATCTACGAGGGCACCAGCGAGATCCAGAAGAACATCATCGCCGACCGGCTGCTCTGAGCGGTCCGCCACGCTCTTCGGCAGTGCGGGACAGGCACAGCCGGAGCGCGAGGTGCGGTCAGTCCTCGGGCGCGACGGCCGCCGATTCCGTGTCGTCCTCGCCGGCCGATGCCGGGTCCGTCGTCGGCTCGTAGCTGACCCGCTGGCCGCTGTGGACGTAGCCGCGCTCGTAGTGCGTCCGCCCGGCGTCCGGGTGGTCGGTCGTCACGTCGTCGAACTGCACCGGCAGTCCCGCACCGAGGTACAGCCTCGGGTGGTCCTGTACCTGGAAGTGCAGGTGTGGCTCGCTGGAGTTGCCCGAGTGTCCACAGCGGCCCACCGGCTCGCCGCGCTCGACCCGGTCCCCGGGCGAGACGGCGACGCTCCCCTCCCGCAGGTGCGCCAGGACGCTGTACTCGTCGCCGTGGTCGACGACGACGTAGTTCCCGAAGATGCGGTACTGGAGCGGGTCGAGCCAGCCCGTCGTGTGGGGGCTGTCCCGGTGGCCGTCCTTCGCCGCGACGACCGTCCCGTCGGCGGGGGCGAGCATCGGTTCGTCGAAGCAGTAGAACGACTCGACGCCGCCGCTCCCGTCGTGGCTCCGGCCGTCCGCGTCGGTGACGACGAAGTCGTACGCGTACCGCTGCTGGATGGGGAACCACGAGTGGGAGTACCAGCGGTCGGGGCTCCCGTTGACGGTCGTCCACTCCCCGTCGAAGGGGAGGCGGTAGTCCACGTCGCTCTCGTGCGTGGCCGGCGACGGCGGCGAACCCCGGTGGCGCACGACCGCGAGGACCGTCCCGACGATCTGGAACATGCCCTGGACCACGATGGCCGGGTGCACCATCACCAGCAGGATCTGGAGCGCCTTGAGCGGGCTCGACTCGTAGCCCGACTCGATCCAGTCGCCCGGGCCGTCGACCGCCGTACCGTCCGCCGGGTCCGACCCGTCACCGAAGCGCGACAGGAGCCCGTCGACCGCGTAGCGCACGAGGGCGAGTGCCGGCGGCACGAGGAAGAAGAGCCAGAACAGCATGAACAGCTCCATGATCGCGAGCGCGGGGACCGCGGACTCCAGATAGCCCAGCAGTCCGACGGGACCGAGCAGTCCGAGGCGGAAGCTCCACGTGTTGATCCACTCGAACCACCGGTCGGTCCGGGTTCGCCCCTCGCCGACCGGGTGGGAGACCGAATCCGTCGTCATCACTCCATCCTGCTGTCGACCGCGTCTTAGTGGTTTTGCGAGTTCGAGTTCACAAGCCCTGTTGACACATCACGCGACACCAGGACGACCAGCAGCCTGATTGTGCACTCGGGCCAACAGACAGCCATGACGGACGGCGATGGCGAACCGACCGCGGACCCACGCGAGGCGTTCTCCCTGCTCGCACACGACACCCGACTCGACATCGTCCTCGCGTCGCTGTCGAACTGGCGTGGCTCCCGGACCGAACCGCAGTCGTACTCCGAGCTGATGGCCGCCGTCGGGCTGGCGGACAGCGGGAAGTTCAACTACCACCTCCAGTCGCTCCTCGGGACCTACCTCCGCGACGTGGAGGGCGGCTACGTGCCGACCGCCAGCGCGACCGCGCTCTACCGGACCGCCCTGGCGATGCGCCCGACGGCGAGCCCCGACCGGACCGAGGTCGACGTGGACTCGACCTGTTCGGACTGCGGGAGCGAGCTGACCGGCCGGTACGAGCACGGCTTCTTCACCGTCCACTGTCCCGCTTGCGAGGCCACCCCCGAGCGGTTCACCATCACGTTCCCGGCCCGGGGACTCGACGGTCGCGACGGCCCGGCGCTGGTCGAGGCGGTCCACCGACGCACCCGCCACCACGTCTCGCTCGCCCGGAGCGGGCAGTGCCCGGCCTGCGCCGGGACGGTCAGCCCGAGTCTGCTGGAGGACGACATCCCGGGCTACGGACGTCTCGCCTGCGACGCCTGCTCGTGGCTCGTCGTCGTCCCGGTCCTGTTCGCGCTCAGCCTCGACTTCCGGGTCGTAGCCGCCCTGACCGCGCTCGACGTGCCCATCGACGACCTGTACATGTGGGAGTATCCCGAGCCGAGCGTCGCGAGCGACGGGGACGTGTACGAACTCGAGCTCGAGGAGGACGGCCGGACCGCGACGGTCAGGCTCGACGAGGCGCTCGACGTGCTGTCCGTGACGGTGGACGGTGACCCCCTGTAGCCGTCCGCCCCGGGGGCGACCGCGGCCGCCCGCTCGCCGGCCCCTCAGAACTCGTAGTTCCGCTCGACGACGAGGTCAGCCTGCACGTCGAGACTGGCGTCGTAGCTGACGTTGCCGGAGACGACGCCGGTCGAGCACTCCTTGATCTCGAGTCGGCCACCACCAGAACAGTCGAACAGGTTGTCGCGCACGAGGAGGCGTTCGGCGCTGGCGAGCAGGCCCACGTCGTTCGGGATCCGTTCGAACGTGTTGTGCTCGACGACGAGCGTCCGGAGGCGACGACCGGTCTCGGTGAACCAGGTGAGCGCGTTGGGCCCGCCGCCCTCGAAGTGGTTGTTCCGGATGCGGACGCTCCCGAGCGACTCGTCGGAGTCGAAGAGGATGTGCGCCGACGTCTCGCTGGCGTCGATGTCGGGGAGGACGAACGTGTTGTCCGAGATGTGGACCGAGTCGACGGTGGTGTCCGCGAACTCGATCTGCCCGGAGGCGATGTCGGGCAGGTAGTTGTCCACGAACACGTTTCCCGTGATGACGATGTTGCCGCCCGCCCTGTCGGAGTCGTCTATCTTGATCCCGTGCCCGTTGTTCTCGAAGTGGTTGTTCGCGATGACGGCGTCCGTGGCGGCGAGGTCGAACACGTCGCCCGTCTCGAGCCCGTTGTTCAGGAACGTCGAGTCGACGATGCGGAGGTGGGGCGCGGAGGTGTGGTAGCCGTGGCGGTCGCTGTCGCGAATTATGCAGTTGTCGATGGTGACGTGGTCGGCGTCGTTGTCCTCGCCGATACCGTAGCCGCCGTTGCCGTCGACGCTCTTCCCGCCGAAGACGACGCAGTCGCGGAACGTCACGTGGCGGACGTTGGCCCGAACGTCGGCCGTTCTGGTCCGTGTCGTCCGTGCGTCCTTGTTGCCGTCGAGGACGAGCCCCTGGAGTGTGACGTGCTCTGTCGACCCGTCATCGGATTCGATGGCGAAGTCGGTCTGGGACTCGCCGTCGTCACGGGGGTGGTCTTGGAACGTCAACCGCGCGAAGTCAGAACGGACCTCGGTGTGGCTGCTGGTCATGTCCAGCTGGCGGTCCGGCGTGTACTCCGCGCGGCGGATGAACACGCGGCCGCCCTCGACGTGGCCGTCCGCCAGCGCGTCGAACGTTGCCTGCAGGACGCGGCCGTCGTCGGAGCCGGCCGCGCCGCTGAACTCGACTTCGAGCGTCTGGCCGTTGTAGGCGCGTATCTCGTCGTCCTCCTTCGTGACGACGTAGGCCGCCGGAAGCAGGCCGGAGCCGTCGGCGACCGGCTCCTGCCCCTCGGTCGTCGTCTCCGTCCCCTCGGTCGGCTCTGCGGTCGTCTCCACGGTGGTCGCCCCGTCGGTCTCGGTCGCCGTCCCCGGGTCGTCGCTGCCGGAGCAGCCCGCGATGCTCCCCATGCCGATGGTCGCGCCCGCACCGAGCACCCGGCGTCGCGTGACGTCTCTGCCCATGAACTGTCGTGTCACGTCGGGAACATAGGTGTTTCCGCCGACGCAGGAACGCTCTTGCCGCCGGCGACCGACACGGTGTACATGACACGCATCGCGCTCATCGCACACGACGACGAGAAGCCGGAGATGCTCGACTTCGCCGCCACGCACCGCTCGTACCTCGACGGCATCGACATCGTGACGACCGGCACGACCGGCACCCGCATCCAGGAGGAGGTCGGCATCGAGGTCGAACGCAAGGCCTCCGGCCCGATGGGTGGCGACCTCCAGATCGGTGCCGAGGTCGTCGACGAACGCCTCGACGGCATCGTCTTCCTTCGCGACCCGCTCACGGCCCAGCCCCACGAGCCCGACATCTCCGCGCTGTTGCGCATCTGCGACGTCCACGACACGCCGCTTGCGACGACCCGGTCGAGCGCCGAGTTCCTGCTCGCGGGCGTGGCGAGGGGCGACGGTGTCAGCCTCGACGGGTGAGAGAACCAACTAAAGGCGGCGTGGCTCACTGTGTAGGCCCGGCTTCGAATCGGTTCGCGCCCGTTCGTCCTCCCATGGGGGAAGACAAACACGGCATCGACATCGAGGAGGACACCGAGCTGGAGACGGCCGACGACGCCGACGAGGAGGACCGCGAGGAGGCCGAAGCCGAGGCCCGCGAGGCGGAACGTCGTGCGGAGCAGCGACAGACGGAACACGACATCGAACAGGAGTCCGAGCTCCGCGAGACGGAGGCCAGTGAACAGGAGAACCCGGACAACCACCGCGACGACGAGCCGTTCCAGTCGTAGCGGGCGGGTCGCATCGGGCCGCCAACCACGCCGTCGGCGCTCCAACCCACAGCATGAAAGCATCTACACTCGCCATCGCAGTTGGACTGGGCCTGTTCGTGCTCCCGATTCCCGGTACGTTCATCACCGGTGCACTCGTCGTGCTGGCAGGCGGATTCGCGAGCTGGCTCGGGTCCTAGCGACCCATGCTGTCGGACTTTCTACCGCAGATTTCCCACCGACGGAGCACCACGACCGCCCACGGGCGAACGCTTACGTCGCTCCTTTCGGAACAGCGAACCATGCCAATCGTCAACGCGGACGACCTGGAGTGGACGACGGTCGGCGACGGGGAGGACGCCCTCCGCCGCAGGAAGCTGGCCGACCCGGCCGGCGGCGAGGCGCTTGGTTGCAGCCTGTACGAGCTCCCGGCCGGCGGGAAGTCGTGGCCATATCACTACCACACGGCCAACGAGGAGGCGATGTACGTCCTCGACGGCGAGTGTACGCTCCGGCTCGACGGCGAGATGATCGCACTGACGGCGGGCGACTACGTGGCGCTGCCGGCGGACGAGCGCGGCGCACACCGGGTGGTCAACGACAGCGACGGCCCGGTCAGGTACCTCGCGATGTCGACCATGGCGGAGCCGGACGTGACGGTGTACCCCGACTCCGGGAAGATCGGCGTGTTCGTCGGCTCACCACCGGGCGGGTCGGGCGAGCGCAGCGTCCACGGCTACTACCGCATCGACGACGACGTGGACTACTGGGCGGGAGAGGAGGGATAGTCCCACTCGACCCGCGACAGCGATCGCGGCGACGACTGGGTGCGCTCGGTGAGAGACCGCTCCGTCAACGGCTGGGCGAGCCGGGTACCGGGACTGTAAAATATATCGCCGTCTGGCGGTTCCGAAGGACCCTTCAGTCTGGCTCTGGGGTCCGCACCCACTCAGTTAGCGGCTACGTCGTTGATGCCGGACTGGATCCAGTACCACGCCAGGACGCCGGTGAAGATCCAGCCGAGCAGGATGACCATTCGGTCCTTGTCCGTCACAGCCTCGGCGGCACCGGCCATCTGCCAGATCACGAGGAGGTTGACGAACGGGATGAAGACCAGAATCGGCGACAGACTCTGGTCGGTGCCCTGGTCGAGTTGTTCGGCGGTGGTGTAGTTCCAGTATAGCATATACAGGCCGAACGTTACGATCGAGAACAGGACCTGCTTTCCGAGTGATTTCTGTTCGAACGCTGTCGGGTCCGTCACCTGCGGTCTTCCTGACATACAGCCTATCAATTACAAGGCCCATATATAGTACTTTGGGAAGGGGAAACAGTGAGCTATCGCTATCCCGGGGCGGGCCCGGTGTCCACCGTGTACGTTTACAAGCACCTCCCGAGTACCGTCGGACGGATGGAGGGCGTGCTCTGGTACGTGCTGGCGAGTTCACGCGGGGGGCCGTCACGTGTCCGTATCGTGCGCGCGCTCGACGAGCGCCCGCGCAACGCCAACCAGCTCGCGACCGAGCTCGACCTCGACTACACCACGGTGCGCCACCACCTCGACGTGCTGCTCGAGAACAACGTCGTGGACCGGAGTGGCGACGAGTACGCGGCGGTGTACACGTTCACCGACGCCACACGGGCGAACTGGGACATCGTCGAGGAGATACTGGCGACGGTGGGAGAGGACTAAGTATGGACGAAATTTGGACAACACGGATTACGGTCCGCACACGAGGGGTGAACGATGACGGTCTGGCTTGAGGTGGCCCTGGCCGCCGCTGGAGTCAACGTGCTGTTGCTGCTCGCGCTGGGCTCGGTGTGGCTCCGGGGCTACCGACAGCACGGTGCCCAGCACACCCTCGGCCTGCTGGTGTTCGCGGGCTTCCTCCTCGTCGAGAACCTGCTGTGGGTGTACTTCTACCTGCTCCACCCCGCGTTCGTCGGCTGGTTCGAGGCGACCACCACCGAGGTGCAGGTGGGGATGACGATGCTCTGCGGGCTGGAGCTCGTCGCCCTGCTGTTCCTCGTGCGCATCACGTGGCGGTGAGACGGCCGGACCGAGCCCCCGTCGACGCGCGCGATGTCGGACGAATTTTGGACTGAGTTCGGAAAACCCTCTTCAGCAACTGTGCCAACAGTTCTCACATGGAACGTACACGACGGACGTTGCTCGGCGCGGTCGCGGGAACGCTCGCGGTCGCCGGCTGCCTCGGTGACGGCGGCGGCGGTGCCGGTGACGGGACGACGACCGCACCCCCGACGACCCAGCCCGCGGCGGCGGAGACCACCGCCGCCGAGACCACGGTGGCCGGGACGACCACAGATGACGCCGGCGGCGGTGGGACGGTCCAGGTTCGCGGCCATCCCGACCACGGCGACATCCTCGTCGGTCCCGACGGACTGACCCTGTACATGTTCGACCAGGACGAGCAGGGGTCGGGCGCGAGTAGCTGCACCGGTGGCTGTGCCGACGCGTGGCCCCCGCTGACGGTCGACGGCGACGCAGTGGCGGGCGACGGTGTCGACGCGATGTTGACGACGTTCGACCGTGACGACGGCTCGACGCAGGTCGCCGCGGACGGCTGGCCGCTGTACTACTACGCCAGCGACACCGAGGCGGGTGATGCGACGGGTCAGGGCGCGAACGACGTCTGGTGGGTGCTCGCACCCGATGGCTCGCCGGTCCGACCGACCGACACGACGACCGACGGTGGCGGCGGTCCTGGTCCCTACTGACACCTCCGAGCGATCACTCGCGGCCGAGCACCGCCGTGAAGTGCCAATCTGGCTCGAATTCGCCCGAGAGCGCCCGGATACACCCCCGATATCGGGCTCGAACCGAACGCGGAAGCCTTATCGGTCTCCCGCTCGTTAGTCCAGTTGCAATGGCGAAAGGCAAGGTTGATTTCTTCAACGACACTGGCGGCTACGGTTTCATCGACACTGAGGACGCGGACGAGGACGTTTTCTTCCACATGGAGGACGTTGGCGGACCGGACCTCGAAGAGGGACAGGAGATCGAATTCGAGATCGAGGACGCCCCGAAGGGCCCGCGCGCAAAGAACGTAACCCGTCTCTGAGCGTCGGCTCCTAACGGACGCCCACGATCCGATTCACGCTCGCGCCCCTTTCGGCGCGAGCCACAACTTCGACCACGAGGAGCACCGCTCCTCGCATCCATCCTGCGAACGGTCGCTCGCCGGTCAGTGACGACGCCGTCCGTGGCGATTACGGCGGGTGCGTACACGAACGGACAGTTTCCCGACTCCACACCCCTCCGAGACACACATTCAGGCAGATTCTGTCCAGATAACTATCTGAGACAGCACTATTATAGGAATATAAGTGTCCAAACTTGCGCTATTGGGCAAGATTTTAATACACCGGCACGTAGCCATGCTTGCAGCGGTGACCCGCTGTGCGCTGGAGTGCACCTGTCGACGCGAGTCTGCAGGATCTCCGTGTGCTGCCGTCACTCATGCTCTGACGGCGGCCGTGAGTGGCTGCACGGCCGCCGTCCCCGTGTCCTACACACCACGGAGCGACGGCTGTCCCCGTCGCCCCAGACGGCGAGCCGCACTGTGCGATACACACCCAGCCGAGGGAGCGTGTATCATTACATATCGAAGGCAATATTAGGTATTTTCATCGCATTGGGCATAGCTTTATATCTGATGCAGACGTCGTTTGAGATACAATGAGCACCCAACGCGCTGCCCTCAGACAGACCACCGAACCGATTCCCGCGGAGCTCACGTCGCCGACGGCGAAGCTGATCTACCTCTACCTCGACACCGCCGGTCAGTCGACCGTCGACGAGATGCAGCAGTCGCTCGACGTCCCGAAGCTCGCGCTGTTCTCGGTCCTCGGCTCGCTGACCGACTCCGGCCTCGTCGAGTGCGACGGCGACTGCTACGCCGCCAGCTGAGTCCGCCGTTCGACCGGCCGTTCTCTCTCCTGCCCGCTCCGCTTCGAAGCCTTTATTCGCGCGCTCGGCCTCAGTTGCCCGTAATAACCATGTCCGACAAACCGGCGTCGATGTACCGGGAGATCTCCAAGCCCGCGTACACACGACGCGAGTACATCACCGGCATCCCCGGCTCGAAGATCGCACAGCACAAGATGGGCGACACCGCCAGCGACCCCGACGACTGGCCCGTCCAGATCTCGCTGGTGCTCGAGGAGGAGTGCCAGCTGCGCCACGGCTCGCTCGAGGCCTCCCGGCTGTCGGCCAACCGCCACCTCATCAAGACCCTCGGCGAGGGCAACTACTACATGATCCTCCGGAAGTTCCCGCACCACGTCATCCGCGAGAACAAGCAGGCCACCGGCGCGGGTGCCGACCGTGTCTCCGACGGCATGCGCCAGTCCTTCGGGAAGATCGTCGGCACCGCCGCCCGCGTCCCGAACGGTGAGCGACTGTTCACCTGCTGGTGCACCGTCGAGCAGGCCCCCGAGGTCAAGGACGCCTTCCGCCGCGCCTACAACAAGATCTCCCCGCCCTGTCGCGTCGTCGTCGAGCGCGGCGAGGAGAAACTCATCGCGTAGGCTTTTTGTTCCGGGGTCGAACCCTGTCACATGGTCGACCTCGCAGTCGTCAACCGTGCCGAGACGTTCGAGCGGATGCGCGAGCCGCTCGCCGAGCGCGGCATCTCCGTCCACCACGCCCAGGTGAAAGAGCGCACCCTCGCGCTCTCACCCGATTCGGCACCGTTCTCCCGCGACCAGTTCGACGCCGGCTTCGTCTATCCGGGCCGGATGATGGAGGGTGGCGTCGCCGACGCGCTACTCGACGTGCCCTGGCTCAACGGCCGCGACGCGGTGCTCACCTCGCGCAACAAGGCGGGCATCCTCGCGCGGCTCGAACGCGCCGGAGTTCCCGTGCCGCGGTCGGTCTACGTCTCGAATCCGGCCGACGAGTCCGCCGTGGCCGATGCCGTCGCGTCGCTCGACCCGCCGGTCGTCCTCAAACCGAACTCCACGACGAGGGGCATCGGCGTCGCGAAGGTGCCCGACCTCGACTCGGCGCTCGGCGTCACGGACTACCTGAACCTCGTCCACGACTTCCGGGCGACCGGCGACCGCTCCTACCTCGTCCAGGAGTTCGTCCCCGACGCCCGCGACTACCGGGTGATGGTGCTCGACGGCGAGTACGTCGGCGCGGTCGAACGCCGGCTCTCGGATGCCGACCGCGAGGCCGGGCGCTGGAAGCACAACGTCCACCGGGGAGCCGAGGCGACGCCCGTCGACCTCGACCCCGGGTACCGGCGGCTCGCAGAACGGGTCGCCGACGAGCTCGGGGTCCGCTTCCTCGGCGTCGACCTGCTCGTCGGGACGGAAGACGTGCTGGTCAACGAGACGAACGCGCGCCCGACGATCGACGACGCCGCGAAGTACGAGGACGGGTTCTGGGACCGGCTCGCAGAGGCGATTCGGGAGACCGCGAGCGCGTAGCCGGCGGCTCGCGGCGGAAAGACGGAGGACGGCAGGTCGCTACTTCAGGTCGATGCCCGCGGAGGTGTCCAGTCGCTCGAAGACGACCTCGAGCACGCCGTTGTTGTAGGTCGCTGTCGCGTTGTGCTCGTCGACGCGGCTCGGAAGTTCGACGCGCTCGTGGTACTGTCGGTGCTCGCTCTCTGCACCGATGGTGAGTGCCTCGCCGTCGCACTCCAGCTTGATGTTCTCTTTCTCGACACCCGGGAGGTCCGCCACCACGCGGATCTCGTCGTCGGTCTCGTGGATGTCGACGTGCGTGTCCGAGCCGAAGCCTGCGTCGCCCTCGAACTGCATGTCGACCGACCGGTCTCCCATCATCTCGTTCATCATCCGCTCGATCTCCTTGAAGAAGTCGTCGAACGGCTCGTCACGGTCGTCACGACGCATGGCAGTTCCTTGCGGCCGTCACGTCAAAAGCCTTCTGTCCCGGTCAACGTCGCCGGTTCCGGGCCGTGCTAGCGTTCGAAATCTGCCGGAACGGGAGCGTCCACCCTACAGCCCCATCCCGAGGGCCTCGTTCGTCGTCTCGATGCTGTCGGCGGCGTCGCTCTCGCCGAGGATGGCCCGCACCGCGTCGACGTTCTCCGGCACCACGTCGGACTCCTGGTGGATGGCCTGGAACAGGTACAGGTCGTTGCCCTCCATCGTGATGGACTCGCCCCAGATGCAGTTCTCCCAGATGTCGGCGCGCGGCCGGCCCACGTCCTGGGCGTACTCCTTGAGCTTGCCCGCGCCGTCGATGGCCATGTGCTCGTCGATGACGAACGTTCGGGACTGGGACTCGAGCAGCTCGCGGACCTCGCCCGCGTCGGGCGTCGATTCGAGCTCGACGTTGACGCTGTGGGTGTGCATGAGCGTCGCGGGCACCTTCAGCCCGAGCGTGTCGATGGCGAGGTCGGGGAAGATGGTGTTCACGTCGGGGCCGTGGTGTGAGGGGAGGCTGACCGGGTTCGGCAGGATGTCGTTGATGGGGCCGCGGCCGGTCTGGGCGGGGTCGCCGCCGCGACGGACCAGCGTCGCGCGCACCTTCTCGATGCCGTACTCCTCCTGGAGCGGCGCGACCAGCCGGGAGAGCCCGGTCGTGTTGCAGGAGACGACGCGGGCGACGTCCGCGCCGGTGGTCTCGTCGAAGTTCGCTCGGGCGTTGAAGCTCACGTCGGCGGCGTCGGCGTCCTCGCCGCCCTGGAGGAGCGCGGGCGTGTCGTGCTCGCGGTACATGGAGACGTTGTCCGCGCCGATGCCCGAGGGACAGGCGTCGACGACCACGTCGGCGGCCGCGACGAGCTCGTCGACCGTGCCCGCGAGCTCGATATCGGCGTCGTCGAACAGTGGGATGCGGTCCTCGATGGCGGCGTAGAGGGGGTAGCCCTTGTCGACGGCCGTCTCGGCCTCGAAGTTGGGACGTGTCTTGGCGACGCCGACGACCTCCATGTCGGGCTGGGCTCGCACCGCGTCCGCGACGCGCTTGCCGATGGTACCGTAGCCGTTGATGGCCACCTGGATCATACCGGAACGTCGATAGCCCCGCGAGATAACCGTTTCGAGGCTCCGCCCTACTTCGTCGGCGAGTAAGTCCTCGCGCGACGGAACCGGCTCCCGTCCCGGACGGATCTAATCGGTCGTTAGGCGGTCAGCACCCGTCACCCGGCAGCGATAACACTTCATTTCTGGATATATACGATGAAAATTCTTTTAGTAGCTGTTCGCGTAGCCGGAATCAACCATGCTCTCCGCGGGGATGTTCGTCGCCGGGCTGGTGCTGTTCGTCGGCGGCGTGAGTGCCATCCGGACCACGCCGGGCGGGACAGAGCCCGCGGACACCTTCCTCACCGGCCGCGCCCGCCGCCACCACCGCGACGGCCCGATGGACTACGTGCAGGTCGACGGCGCGGTGCTCGGTATCCTCGGTCTGCTCGTGATGCTCGGGACGACGCTGCTCTGAGCGCAGACGGCAAACCCTAACAGGGCTCCGGCCGACCGGTCGGGTATGACCGACCTCCGCGAACCCGCCGAAACCGCAATCCGCCAGTGTCTGAACCTCGCCAGCGACGAGTCCTGCGCCGTCGTCACCGACGACAAGCGCCGCCCCATCGGCGAGGCATTGTACGAGGTCGCGAGCGAGATAACGGACGACGCCACCCTGCTCCGCTACCCGCCGGGGAACCAGCACGGCGAGGAACCGCCCGAACCCGTCGCCGCCGCGATGGCGGCCAGCGACGTGTTCCTCGCACCGACGACGAAGAGCATCAGCCACACCCGCGCCCGCGGCGACGCCTGCGAGGCCGGCGCGCGCGGCGCGACCCTCCCCGGCATCACCGAGGAGGTGTTCCTGACCGGGCTGGACGCCGACTACGCGAACATCGCCGCCGAGTGCGAGTCGATGCTCGAACAGGTCGCAGACGCCGACGAGATCCGCGTCACCACCGAACTGGGCACCGACATCACGTTCGAGCCGGGCGACCGCGACTGGCGCTCGGACACCGGCATGGTCCACGAGCCCGGCGAGTTCTCCAACCTCCCCGCCGGCGAGGTGTTCGTCTCCCCCGAGACCGCGAACGGCACCTACGTCGTCGACGGCACCATCGACCCCCACGGCCTGCTCGAGGCGGGCGAGACGGTGACCATCGAGGTCGAGGACGGCTACGTCACCGCCACCGACTCCGAGGAGATCGACGCGATGCTCGAGACTGCCGCCGAGGAAGTAGGCCAGGACGCCTACAACCTCGCCGAACTCGGCATCGGCACCAACGTCGCCGTCACCGAACTCGTCGGGAGCGTCCTGCTCGACGAGAAGGCCGGCGGCACCGTCCACATCGCCTTCGGCGACGACGCCGGCATCGGCGGCGACACCAGCGCACCCCTCCACCAGGACGGCATCATCCGCGACCCCACCGTCTACGCCGACGGGGAGGAAGTCGACCTGCCGACGGTGGAGTGAACCCGAGGACGTACCACTTCTGCCGATTTTCCACCACCGGCGCGCGCTGGCGAGCGTGCCGAAGGCCGCGAGCCATTCCGCGCGAGGGATGAGAAGCGTGGTTCGAGAGAGCTTGCTCTCTCGTCAGTGCCGGACTACGTCCGGCAGGCAGCCAGAAATCGTAGATTTCTGGCCACATCCCGAAAATCTCCGATTTTCGGGCGACAGCGCCAGCGAGCATCGCAATCGGTTGGGGAGGCGTGAGGTGCGGTGCGGTTGCGGTGGGGTGTCCCCGTGAGCGAGCTTGCGAGCGAACGGGGGCTCGTCGGTCCGCAGGTCCGACGGTGGGACTGAAAGGGGCGAGCGTCTCGACGAACCCCGGCGACGTTCCCGCGAGGGAGCCTGCGACCGAGCGGGAAGCAGCGAGACGACGGAGGAGTCTCGCCAGCCAAGCACCGCAGGAACGAGGAGCACAACGAGCCGCGGGAGTCGAGACGCTCGGGGCTTTCTGGCTGTTCGTGTTCGAGTGTATTCCCATGACAATCAGCGCATTCCACCGGGCCCGAATCGACACACTCCACCACGTCACTCACCCACAACTATCGGTTCCGGCGGCCAAAACTAGTAGTACCAAGTCCGCGAATCACGGGACATGGAGCGCATCAACCCAGCGACCGGTGAGCACGTCGAGACGGTCGAGGAGCACGACGACGCGGCGGTCGAGGAGCGCCTCGCCACGGCGGCGGACACCTACGAGTCCTGGCGCGAGGTGCCGATGAACGAGCGGCGACAGCTGCTGGAGGAGGCCGCCGACGTGCTTCGCGAGAACGAGGAGCACTACGCGGAGCTGATGACGGTGGAGATGGGCAAGCCCATCTCGCAGGCGAGAGGCGAGGTCCGCAAGTGCGCCTGGGTCTGCGAGCACTACGCGGAGAAGGCCCCCGAATATCTGCAGGACGAGGTCATCGGCGGGGCGAGCCACGCGAAGACGTACGTGCGCCACGAACCCATCGGGCCGGTGCTGGCCGTGATGCCCTGGAACTTCCCGTTCTGGCAGGTGTTCCGGTTCGCCGCACCGAGCCTGGCGGCGGGCAACGTCGGCCTCCTCAAGCACGCGTCGAACGTGCCGAAGTGCGCGCTGGCCATCGAGGAGGTGTTCCGGGAGGCGGGCTTCCCCGAGGGGGCGTTCCAGACGCTGCTCGTCGGCGGCTCGGAGGCGAACGAGGTCATCCGCGACGACCGGGTCCGGGCGGTGACGCTGACCGGGAGCGAGTTCGCGGGCAAGCAGGTCGCGAAGACGGCGGGCGAGGAGCTGAAGAAGACCGTCCTCGAACTCGGCGGCTCCGACCCGTTCGTCGTGCTCGACGACGCGAACGTCGATGCGGCCGTCGAGACGGCGGCGCTGGCCCGGCTCCAGAACAGCGGGCAGTCCTGCATCGCGGCGAAGCGGTTCATCGTCCACGACGAGGTCTACGACGAGTTCGTCGAGCAGTTCGTCGCTGAGCTGGACGCCTGGACCGTCGGCGACCCGATGGACGACGAGACGGAGGTCGGTCCGCAGGCCCGCGAGGACCTGATGCAGGACCTGCACGACCAGGTCGAGCGCAGCGTCGACGCCGGCGCGGACTGCCTGCTCGGCGGCGAGCCGATGGACCGCGACGGCTACTACTACCCGCCGACGGTGCTGGCCGACCTCGACCCCGACATGGCCGTCGCCTGCGAAGAGACGTTCGGGCCGGTCGCGGCGGTGTTCCGCGTCGAGAGCGAGGCCGAGGCCGTCGAACTCGCGAACGATTCGCCGTACGGGCTCGGGGCGTCGGTGTGGACCGACGACCTGGACCGCGGCGAGCGCGTCGCCCACGAGATCGACGCGGGCGCGACGTTCGTCAACGAGATGGTGAAGTCCGACCCGCGCCTGCCGTTCGGTGGCGTCGGCATCTCGGGCTACGGTCGCGAGCTGGCCGCCGACGGCATCCGCGAGTTCGTCAACCGGAAGACGGTGTGGGTGCAGGAAGCGGACGACGAGTAACCAGCTCCGTTACTCGCGTTCGACGCGGGTGAGTTCGAGCGAGAACCCCCAGTCGAAACCGCGGAACTCCTCAGAGTCCGACGACGCGGAGCGAACCGAGACGTCCTCGCCCCAACGGTACTCGCCGGGGTCGAGGTAGCCGTCGACCCGGCCGTCGTCCCACACCGCGAACGTGTTCCGGACCGACTCGCCCGGCTGGTACTCGACCCGGCGACAGCCGTAGCCGCCGAACCCCTGCTCACCAGTCGGGAGCCCCCGTCGCACCCAGCCCTCGCCGTCCGGCGTCGCGGTCCCACCGGCCCCGTCCGTGGATTCCAGCCACAGCCCGCGCGGGGCGCTCGAACAGGTCCGACGGTTGAGTATCGCGCACGACCCCTGCGTGACCGGCAGCACCGTGGTGTCGCCGACCACCGTCGTCTCGACCACGATTTCGGCCGTCTCCGAGACGGTGATGCGGTCGTCGAGGACCCGGACGTCGATCTGCAGGCCCGACTCGTCGGGGACCGAATCGACACCGAGCAGCGAGATGCGTCGCTCCTCGTCGTCGACAGGGTTCGCGGGACCGCTGGTCCCGATGCCGACCGACGCGAGGCAACCGCCGAGACCGGCCGCGCCCGCGGCGGCGACCGTCGAGAGGAGGGCTCGCCGATGCATACGTCCTGTAACCGTTGGCAACGGCAAAAGTCTGGGGTACGGGTCTCGACAGGCTCCGAGCCCACCGCCGTTCCCCGCCGTCGACCACGCTTCGGCAGGGCTAAACCGCCGGGGCGTCACGCCCCGAACATGAGCAGGGAACAGGCGCTCACCCGTGCGAAGTGGAGCCTCGCCGGCGTCATCGTCGGCTTCGGCGCGCTCGTCGTCGCCGTCGTCGCGACCGGCGCGTCGGTGTCCGCGCTGGGGCTCGACGCGACGGCGACGCGCACCGCGGTCATCGGGCTCTTTCTCGCCGCCGTCGGCGCGACGTACGTGGCCCACGCGGAGATACTCGCGGTCTGGCTGAGCGCCCGGATGGAAGGTGTCGCGGACCTCGACGCGGTCGCGGTGTCGGACGACGAGGTGTCCCAGCGACGCCGCGGCGCGCTGTTGATGGTCGCCGGCGGCCTGGTCGTGGTCGTCGTCGGGCTGCTGTAACGCGTTCCGGACCGGCGATTTATACTGCCACCGCCCCCAACCCCGGGTATGAACGTCGTGACGCTGCTCCCCTCCGCAACGGAGGTCGTCTTCGCGCTCGGTGTGGAGCCCGTCGGGGTGTCCCACGAGTGCGACTACCCGCCCGCGGCCGTCGACCTGCCCGCCGTCGAGTACAGCCGCATCGACGCCGACGCCTCGACCGCCGAGATCGACCGGCAGGTGCAGGAAGCCGAGGAATCGGGCGGCGTCTACGGCATCGACGTCGAGCTGCTGGACGAGCTCGACCCGGACCTCGTCGTCACGCAGGGCGTCTGCGACGTCTGCGCCGTCGACGAGGTGCTCGTCGAGGACGCGGTTCGGGAGATCGACGCGAACCCCGAGGTGCTGACGACGGACCCCCACAGCGTCGGCGACGTGTTCGACGACGTGCGGTCGGTGGGCGCGGCGCTCGGCCGCGAGGCCGAGGCCCGCGACCTCGTCGCCTCCCTCCGCGAGCGCGTCGAGGCGGTCCGCGACCGCGCAGCCGACTGCGAGCCGAAACGAGTGGCGGTGCTCGACTGGACCGACCCCGCCATGGTCGCGGGTCACTGGGTGCCCGAGCTCGTCGAGTGGGCGAACTGCGAGTACGGCATGGCCGACCCCGGCGACGCCTCCACGCCGCGGGAGTGGGCCGACGTGCGCGCGTACGACCCCGAGGGACTGGTCGTCGCGCCCTGTGGCTACGACCTCGACCAGACCCGCGAGAACCTGTCGGACCTGACAGACCGGCCCGGCTGGGGGGAGCTGACGGCCGTCCAGGACGGCGACGTCTGGGCCATCGACGGCAACCACTTCCTGAACCGTCCCGGGCCGCGCGTCGTCGACTCGCTGGAGCACCTCGCGGGCGTGCTCCACAGGGAGTTCGAGACGCCGTCGCGCGAGGTGGCCGCGCCGCTGTCGGAGCTGGCGACGGCGCGCTGACCGGGAAGCGTTACGTCCCCACCGCCACAAGTCCCACCCGATGACACGACGCGCGGCAATCGTCGACCTCGACGGGACCGTCTGGCGCGGCGAGGCGGTGATCCCGGGCGCGGCCGCGGGCATCGACGCCCTCGTCGACGCCGGGCTCGCCGTCCAGTTCGTCACGAACAGCACGGGTGTCGACCGCGAGACGTTCCCCGAGACGCTCGACTCGATGGGCATCCCGGGCGACGTGGGCGGGCTCTCGACCGCGGCCTCGGCGACGGCGACGTACCTCGCCGAGCACCACCCGGACGCCGACGTGTACGTCGTCGGCTCCGAGGTGCTCTACGACGAGATTCGGCGGGCGGGACTGACCGTCGTCTCCGAGCCGGACCCGGAATCGCGACCGACCAAGCGGGAGCCCGCGGACGTGGTCGCCGCCGGGAAGGCCTACGACATCGACTTCGACCTCCTCACCGAGACGCTCTGGGCGTTCGACCCGGGGACGCTGTTCGTCGCGACGAACACCGACCGGACGTTCCCCACGGAGGACGGACTGAAACCCGGTGCGGGCTGTACCATCGGGGCCATCGAGGGGATGACCGGGCGCGACCCGCTGGTCGTCGGCAAGCCGTCGGAGCACATGGCCGACGCCGTCACCGAACGCCTCGATGTCGCCCCCAGCGACTGTCTCGTCGTCGGGGACAACCTCCATACCGACATCCTGATGGGCGAACGCGCCGGGATGGAGACGGCGCTGGTGCTCACGGGTGCGACCCGACGCGAGGAGATCGGTGGCTCCGGCGTCGAGCCCGACCACGTCATCGACTCGCTCGGCGACGTGGCCACGATACTCTGAGCTACTGCTTGTGCGTGAAGATGACCGCCTGGTCGTCGACCGTGCCGACACAGAGGTCGAGCTGCTTCGAGAGGTTCAGGCTCGTCGGGTTCTCCTTGCAGACGACGAGGTCGTCGAACGGCTCCTCGCAGGCCGGACAGGCGACCGCGACCGTGTTCTGGTAGCTCTTCACCGACTGGTTCTCCTCCCGCAGCGTCAGCGACGCCACGAGCTCGTCGAAGTCCACGTCCTCCATACGCTCCCCTACCGAGGCACGACACATAAAATCAGACGCGTTGCCAGGTCGCGATGCGAGCCGGCTCAGTAGCCGAGGTCGTCGCGCACGAGCACGACCGTCGTCCGGCCCGCCTCGTTCTCCTGGCGGTAGATGAGCTGCTTGGCGACGACCGAGCCAGCGCCGTAGGCGTCCTGTGCACGGGCGTCCTCCAGCGGGAAGACGAACTCCTCGACGCGGTCGAGGGCGGCGTCGAGGTCGTCCACGATCTTGTTCACGCCCGAGACGAGCAGCAGGTTGCCGGCCGCGAACGGGTACGCACCGACCCGGCTGCCCGAGGCGTCGGCCGCGACGAGCTCGCCCGTCTCCGCGATGGCGTTGACGCTCCCGAGGAAGTAGTCGGCGGCCTGTGCCTCGCGGCGGAACTGGTGGCGCTCCGCGTCGTCGTCGATCTCCCAGACCTGCCCGGCGAGGTTCTCCCAGTCGTGGCCGTCGCCGTTCAGGTGGTCGACGAAGCCGATCTCCTCCAGCGTCGTCGAGTGGCCGTTCATCACCGACGCCCCGGCCGGGATGGCGTCGACGAGTTCGTCGCGCGCCTCCTCGGCGGTGTCGACGACGACGACGTCGAAGCCGCGGGCCTCGAGGCTCTCGACCGTCGCCTGCACCGTCTCCTCGTCGGGGAGCTGGTCGTACGATTCGTCCGCAGATACCGTCGTGAGATACTCCGCTTTTTCTGACATGGTGGGTGGTGGTCACGCGACGACCGGGGCCGCCGCGGTTCGACTCACACTCGGGGCGCGACGCCCATAACTGCTCTCGGACGGCGGTGTAAGCAGGTTACAGCGGTGTTACGACACGCGTTCACGCGGCACCCGACCCGCCGTTCACGTCTCGCTCTCCCCGCCCGACTCGACGAACGCGACCATCCGGTCGGTCTCGACGAAGCCGTCGGCCAGCGTCGCGACCTGCTCGCCGTCGGCGATGAGGACGAACGTCGGCGTGCTCCGGACCTCGAACCGGTCGAGCAGCGTCATGTCGTCGCCGGGGTTGACCATCGCGACGGTCGCGTCGGTGACCCGGGCGACCGTGCCGATGACCGGCTCCATCGCCTGGCACTTGCCACAGCCGTTCGTGTACAGCTCGAGGAGGACGAGTGGCTCCTCGGCGAGGAGCTCGTCGAGTTCGTCCCCGTCCGCGAGTCGGACGGGCTTGGCGTCGCTTCGTGTGCTCATACCACCAGTACCCGGTCGAGCACCGTAACGGCACCGCCGGGTGACGCGGCCCGCGCACCACCGCCGGACCACGAGACCGATTCAATCAGCGACGGGCCAGCACGGCCGCTGCGAGGTCGTCCCAGGCGTCGGCCGCCGCCGGCACCGCGTCCGCCAGCGAGAGGAACCCGTGGGGCGCACCCGGATAGTGGAGCCGTTCGACCGACACGTCCGTGTCCGCCAGCGCGTCGGCGTACCGCGCGCCGTCGTCCCGGAGCGGGTCGCAGCCGGCGGTAGCGACGACCGTCGGCGGCGAGTCGGCGAACGACGACGGTCCCTCGCCCACAGCCGGAAGCGGCGAGAGCCGCGGGTCGTCCACCGGTATCGCCCCGTCGTCGCGGTAGAGCCGCCAGAACCAGTCGAGGTCGTCCCGGGTGAGCAGCGGGGCGTCGGCGTGCTCCTCGTGGGACGGCGCGTCGAGCGTCGGGTCGAGCATCGGGTAGAACAGCACGGCAATCGAGACGGCCACGTCGGCCCGTCGGGCGCCCAGTGCGGCGAGGTTCGCGCCCGCACTGGAGCCCGCGACGCCGACACGTTCGGCGTCGACGCCGAGGTCGGCCGCCGACTCGACGGTCCACTCGAGGACGGCCGTCACGTCGTCCAGGCCGGCCGGACACGGGTGCTCCGGTGCCAGCCGGTAGTCGACCGAGACGACGACGCTCCCGGTGGTCGCCGCCAGCCGCCGTGCGAGGTCGTCCGCGGAGTCGAGCGTCCCGAGGACGAAGCCGCCGCCGTGGGCGAACACGAGCGCCGGTGCCGGGTCGTCGACCCCGGACGGCCGGTACACGCGGCTCGGAACCGTCCCCCCGCTCGCCGTATCGACGATTCGGTCGGTCGTCTCCACATCGCCGTCGGCCGACCGCGAGAACAGCTCCGCCTCCAGCTCCCTCGCCCGGTCGACGCCGAGCTCGTGCCACTCGGGGCTGTCGGGGAACGCCGCGATGGCGCGTTCGAACGCAGGGTCGAGCTCTGTCACTGCCACGACGTACGCGCCGCCGTGCGTTAACCGTCGGGGTTCCGGCCACCCGACCTTTATGAGCGATGCCGGGACCAGACCCGGCGTGCCCTGACCGCCACCGCACGCGGGCCAGCGGGTGTGCGACGCGTCCGTGTGCGACGACGCCGCCACCGAGGTCGTTCCACGGCGGCTCACGCGTCGCCTGCTCGCCACACGTCCACCAGCGACGCTGCCCGGCGGCAGTTTTATCGCAGATACTGCCATGGTTTCAGGTAGCTTCGCATGTCTCTGGGCATCACTACCGACGATGACGACGTTCACCGGGTGCTCGACGTCGACGGCTCCCTGGCCGACGGGGCATCCGTCCCGCTCTCCGACGACGCCCTCCGGGACCTCTACGAGGACCTCAAACTCGCCCGACAGTTCGACCGCAAGGCCGTCTCCCTCCAGCGGCAGGGCCGGATGGGCACCTACCCACCCATCTACGGGCAGGAGGGCGCACAGGTCGCGAGCGTCCACGCGCTCGACGACGAGGACTGGCTGTTCCCCTCCTACCGCGAGAACGGCGCGATGCTGGCCCGCGGCGCGCCCATGGCGGCGAACCTCGAGTACTGGATGGGCTCCGAGTCCGGCAACGCCAGCCTCCACGACCGGAACGTGTTCCCGGTCGCCAACCCCATCGCGACGCAGGTCCCCCACGCCGTCGGCCACGGCTGGGCCTCCCGGCTCGACGGCGACACGCGCGTCTCGCTCGTCCACTTCGGCGACGGCGCGACGAGCGAGGGCGACTTCCACGAGGGGATGAACTTCGCCGGCGTGTTCGACGCGCCCGTCGTCTTCTTCTGCAACAACAACCAGTGGGCCATCTCGGTCCCGCGGGAGAAGCAGACCGCCAGCGAGACCATCGCCCAGAAGGCCACCGCCTACGGCTTCGACGGCGTCCGCGTCGACGGGATGGACCCTCTCGCCGTCTACGAGGTGACCCGCGACGCCGTCGACGGCGCACGCGACCCCATCGACGGGGAGAAGCGCCCGACACTGATCGAGGCCATCCAGTACCGCCTCGGCGCACACTCGACCTCCGACGACCCCGGTGTCTACCGCGACGAGGCGCGAACCGAGGAGTGGAAGCAGTACGACCCGGTGCCGCGGCTGGAGTCGTTCATGCTCGAGAGCGGTCGCATCGACGAGGAGGGCGTCGACGCCCTCGAGGCCGACATCGACGAGCGCATCGAGGCCGCGGTGCAGGAGGCCGAGTCGTTCGAGCCGGACCCGGACGACATCTTCGAGGACACCTACGCGGAGCGACCGCCGAAGCTCGACCGGCAGCGCGAGTACCTCCGCCGGCTCCGCGAGGAGTTCGGGGACGACGAACTGCTGGAGGATTAGCGGGCGTCAGTCGTCGGCGGCGGTCGCCTCCGCTCCGTCTTCGACCGGCTCCGGCTCGTACTTCTTGAACGCTTCCGCGACCAGCAGCGGCGTGACGAGCGTCGCCTCCGCCTTCACCTCGACGTGGTTCGTCGCCTCCTCCTTGATCTTCCCCCACGAGACGGCCTCGTCCGGCGGCGCACCGGAGAGCGAGCCGTCGCCCTCGACGCCGGTCGAGATGTAGACCGCGTAGTCCGCGCCACCGCGGAACAGGTTCGTCATGATGGCGTGGTGCTTCGGGATGCCCCCGCCGATGACGACGAGGCCGGTCTTGTCCGCGAGCAGGCCCTCCTCGATGAGGTCGTCGTAGTCCTGGAGGATCTCGATGCCGACCTCGCTGTCGTAGCCCTGCTTGTAGTAGTAGAGGAAGTTGCCGACCTCGGCGTCGGTGAGCGCCGGACAGAAGATGGGGATGTCGTTGTCGGCGGCGTTGGCCAGGATGGAGTGCTCGTCGTCGATGGTCTCGCCGAGCTCCCGCGAGAACTCGACGGGCGTGCGGACCTTCTCCTCGGCGAAGAAGTCGGGGAAGAAGTCGTTGAGGTACTCCTCCAGCCAGACGTAGCGGTCCGAGGGGACGAAGATGTTCCCCAGCCTGTTGATGCCGCGCTCGCGCATCGCGGCCTCGTCGACGTCCCACTCGCCCATCTTGAACGGCCTCTCGGTCTTGATGACGTCCTCGGTGATGGAGCCGGAGGTGGTTATCATCACGTCGACGAGGTCCTCCCGGGCGAGGTACGCGAGCGTCTCGCGCAGGCCCGAGGAGACGATGTTCGAGGTGTAGGTGCAGTAGATCGTCGCGCCCTCGTCGCGCATCCGTTTCACGATGTCGATGGCCTCCGCGAGGTGGGTCGCCTGGAAGCCGGTGGTCTCGTAGCTCGCGAGCAGCTCGCCGAGGTCGAACTCGCCTGTGAAGTCGTAGCCGCGAACGTCGGGTGTGGCGAGCTCCTCCTCGGAGCCCGGAACCACGTTGTCCTTCGTGTCGTCGTCGGTCATGGCCGGAAAATCGTCCCCGACAGATAAGAGCGTTACACTCCTAGTCGAGCTATGAACGTCGCGATCGTGTTGTTCGAGGGGTTCGACGAACTGGATGCAGTGGGACCGTACGAGGTGTTCCAGACCGCCGGCGAGCTGGGCGGTGAGATGAGTGCGACGCTGGTGACCGTCGACGGTGCAGCGACGGTGACGGCCAGTCACGGGCTCCGTGTCGAGCCCGACGCCGCGCTGGAGGACGTGGACCCGGACCTGGTACTCGTCCCGGGCGGCGGCTGGAGCGACGGTGACGCCCCGGGTGCGCGCCGGGAGTTCGACGATGGCACCGTCCCCGACGTGCTCCGCACGCTCGCCCCGACGACACAGCTGGCGAGCGTCTGCACCGGCGCGATGCTGCTCGCGGCGGCGGGCGTGCTGACGAACCGCCCGGCGACGACACACCAGAGCGCGATGGACGACCTCTCGGTGTTCGCCGACGTGCGGGAGGAGCGCATCGTCGACGACGGCGACGTACTCACCTGCGGCGGCGTCACCGCGGGGCTGGACCTGGCGCTCTACATCGTCCGCCGGGAGTGCGGGGACGAGGTGGGTGACGCGGTCGCGACGGAGATGGAGTACGTCCCACGGGTGTAGGACCGGTGGCCCCGCGTTCGGGGGGCGCTACGGGTCGATAGCCGTCCCGTCGACACCGAAGTCGGTCATCGCGCCGTAGCCCTCGGTGTACCACGTCGCGCCGAGGAAGGCGACGACGCCGGTCAGTGCGAACCCGCCACCGACGAGGAACACCCAGTGCATGCCGGGGCCGGTCATGAGGAAGCCGCCGAGCATCGGCGCGAGCACGCTCCCGGGCCGCCAGACGAGCTCTCGCACCCCGAAGCTGGAGGCGACGCCCGCCCCGTCGCTGCCCTCGTCGGCGAACAGCGCCATGCTCGCGGGCTCGCGGAAGGAGTCGGCCACCCCGAGCAGCATGTTCAGGCCGACGACGACGGGGAACGCCGCCGACAGCGACCCGACGACCGGGTACGAGGTCGGGAGCCCGAGCCAGCCGCCGAGGAACGGCGAGAACGGCACGAGCACGGCGACCGTGGCGTACATCGCGCCGCCGAAGAAGACGAAGAAGGAGCGGTTGAACCGGTCGGAGAGCCGTCCGGTGTAGGGCTGGAGCAGCATGTTCGTCGTCTTCTCGGAGATGAGGACGACGCTGACGACGAACGCCGACTCGTAGCCGAGCCCGCCCTGTGCGACGGTGACGCCGGCGTAGATCGGCACCCACGTCCGGACGAGCGTCACCGCGAAGGCGTACTGCGCGCGGAAGCTCGAAAGCGTGAGGATGCGCTCGTTCAGCGCGAGGTCGGAGAACGGAAAGCCCTCGATGCGGGTGTCGTCGGGTTCGAGATCGAGCCAGAGCCACAGCGTCACCGCGGCGAGCAGCACGACGATGGTGGTGTAGATGGGCGTGAAGCCGAAGGCGTCGTAGACCACGCCCGCGGCGAGCCCGCCGACGATGGCCGCCGCGAACCGGGCGGCGTTGGCGGTGCCGATGCGGCTCGCGCGCTCGTCGTAGGCGGAGCGCTCGCCGACGAGCGAGAGCGTCATCAGCCCGGAGCCGGTGACGGCGATGCCCTGGACCGCGCGGGCCGCGATGAACTCGAGGCTCGCACCGTCGAACAGCGCGATGGCCCCGAAGCCGGCGTAGGCGACGATGCCGACGAGCAGGCTCGCGACGAGCACGGTACGCTTGTCGTACCGGTCGCCAGCCCACGCGAGCGGGACGACGGCGACGGTCTGGGCGAGGGTGAACGCCGTCGTGAACAGGCCGATGACGAACCCCGATGGGTCGAACAGGGTGATGTAGGTCGGTAGCAGGGTCGCCAGCGTGACGAAGCCGAAGCCGGTGGCGAAGCGGGCGAGGTAGAGCGCGTAGAACTGCCTGGCGTCGTCGGACACGACCGGGACTCGGAGGGTCGCCAGTGAAACCGTTTCGATTCAGAACGTCTCCGCGAGCAGCGAGCCGACGGCACGTCGGAGCCGCTCGGAGGCGGCCTGCCGGGAGATGTCGAGCTCGTCGGCGAGGTCCCGGAGCGTCATCTCGCGGGGGACGGCGAAGTAGCCGCCCTCGTTCGCGAGTCGGAGTGCCTCGGCCTGTGCGTCCGTGAGACTGCGCGGTGCCGGGTTGTCTGCCCCCGGAACCCGGTAGATGCGTTCGAGTTCGAAGCCGATTCCAACCGTCTGGCAGTAGTCGAAGAACGCCGTGAGGGCGGCCCGGTCCGGACCCTGTACCCGGTAGCACCAGTCGCCGTCGTCGCTGCTGACGTCGAGCACGCGGAAGCCGAGGTCGCCGAGGATGCCGGAGACGCGCAGGCCGTCGACGACACGGACCCGGTAGACGCAGTGGCTCTCCGTCACGGTGAGGGGGGTCGGGTCTGCGACGGTCGAGTCGGCATGGAGTGCCTCGTCGACCCGGGGTGCATCTGCCCCCGTCGCCGTGAGGAAGACCACCCAGTCGCCGTCGGGCGTCGGTGCCTGTGCGGTCAGCTCCACGTTCAGTCCGGGATGGCTCCCGATGGTCTCCCCGAGGAGGAACTCGTCGTGCGAGAGGCGGACCTCGGCGACGGTCTCCAGTCCGCCGGGCGCATCGGACGAGGATGGCATCGCTTGTCACAGTGAAGGACGAACAGGAGGACTATCGGTCTTCCGAAGGAGCGCCGGGGTGCTGGTCGGCCGTCAGTGCAGGCTTCGCCCTCCGCACCGAAGCCGAGTGCGACGGTGTGGCTGTCTCAGTCCGCGGTGGCGACCCGGTCTTCGAGCACCGCGAACCCGCGTTCGAGGTCGTCGACGAGGTCGTCGACGTGTTCGACGCCGACGGAGACGCGGATGAGCGTGTCGGTGATACCGAGCGCCTCTCGCTCCTCCCGTGGGACCGGTTCGTGGGTCATCGCGGCCGGGTGCTCGACGAGCGACTCGACTCCGCCGAGCGAGACGGCGAGCGTGAACGTCTCGAGGTGCTCTAAGAACGCCTTCGCGTCCTCCAGGCCGCCGGCCAGCTCGAAGCTGAGGACGCCGCCGTAGCCCGACATCTGCTCGCTCGCGAGCTCGTGCTGCGGGTGACTCGGGAGCCCCGGGTAGTACACCGACTCGACGAGCTCGTGGTCTTCGAGGTACTCGGCGATGGCGGTGGCGTTGGCCTCGTGCTGGCGCATCCGCATCGGGAGCGTCTTCGTCCCCCGGAGGACGAGGTAGCTGTCGAACGGCGAGAGCATGTCCCCGATGCCGACCTGCTGCAGGAAGACGACCTCGTCGGCGATGGCGTCGTCGTTCGTGACGACCGCACCGCCGATGGAGTCCGAGTGTCCGTTGATGAACTTCGTCGTCGAGTGCGCGACGAGGTCCGCGCCGAGAGCCAGCGGTGCCTGGAAGTACGGGCTCATGAACGTGTTGTCGACGCCGAGGACCGCGTCGTGGCGGTCGGCGACCTCGGCGATGGCCGCGAGGTCACAGAGCTTCATCCGGGGGTTCGTCGGCGTCTCCATCCAGACGAGTGCGGTCTCGTCGGTCATCGCGTCCGCGACGTTGTCGGTGTCGGTCGCGTCGACGAACGACACGTCGACGGCGAGACGGTCCCGGAAGGTGTTCTCGAACATCCGACGGGTGCCGGCGTAGAGGTCGTCGAAGGCGACGACGTGGTCGCCCGGCTCGACGACCGCGAGGACGCTCGTGAAGATGGCGGCCGTGCCCGAGGAGAACGCGTAGGCGTGCTCGCCGCCCTCGAGCGCCGCGAGCCGCTCCTCGAGGGCGTGCCGGGTCGGGTTCGAGAGCCGGGAGTACAGGAACTCGCCCTTCGACGGGTCCACGTCCTCGAGACTCATCTCCGTGTCCAGTCCCGGGAGCGCGAACGTCGAGGAGAGGTGGATCGGCGAGACCACGTCCCCGACGTCCGGCGCGCCGGGGGTGGCCTCCTCGCCGTGTGCGACTGCGAGCGTCTCGAACCGCTTCGGTGACCGTTCGTCGTCCATGCTTCACGAAAACGAGACGGCTGGGCTAATAACTTACCAATTCTTAGTAATTTGTCCGTGAGGATTTATTCCTCGGAGGTATCGTGGCCGTCATTCGCGGATGTGCAGCGAGTAGGCGATACAGAGGAGTCCGGCCAGCTGGAGCACCCGCACCCCGAGTCTGAAGTAGTCCTGGTACGGCAGCGGGAGCACGCGCCCCTGCAGCAGGACGGTCCCGACGAACGCGACGCTGTAGGTGACCGCGGTCAGGACGATGAGCCCGACGGAGAGGTACCACATCGGCCGGTTGTCGTACCGTCCGAGTGCGCGGAACGCCTGGTAGCCGATGTAGAGGCCGACCAGCGTCGACAGCGAGGCCGCCGCGATGACGGCGAGTTCGACGGTCGTGAACGCGAAGCCGACCATCTCAGAGGTCACCCCAGAGGTCCGCGAGTCGGCCGGCGGGGTCGTCGTCGCGCCGTTCGACCGTCAGCTGGAGCTGGCCGTCGCGGAGGCGGATGGCCACCTGGTCGAGCGTCGCGGCGTAGACGGTGTCGTGATGTCCGTCGGTCCGGGGGCGGGTCCGTTCGGCGACGAGGCCGGCGGCCTCCAGTCGTTCGAGGCGGCGGTACGCCGTCGGGAGCGAGCAGTCGCAGTGGTCGGCGAGTTCTGTTGCGGACATGTGTTCGGTGCTGACCGCGGTGAGGATGGTGCGTGCGTACTGGTCGTCGAGCAGGCCGACGACGGTCTCCAGAGTCGGTTCCTCACTCACGTCCATCCTGTCTTTCGGTGGGAAGCTATAGATTTCGGGACTGTGTCGACCTGTGAAAGGACCGCGACGCTCCGGACGACGACCGGTTCACCCGTCCGGACCATCCAGGTCGTAATCGACGAGCGTCATCATCGTGTCGCCGTCCGAACTCTCGAAGACGAGCCGGACGGACTCGTCCAGCCCGCCGACCTCGACGGTGAGCGAGTCGCCGGACGTGACCGTCGTGTACTCGTCGGCGAACTGTGACGGAGCCACGTCCTCGCCCCCGTTCGACCCGTCGACGTACACAGTCAGCAGCTCCGCACGCACGGCGTCGCCGGCGTCGTGGCGAATCGTCACGGTTCCGGCGTCGGTGTCGTGGTCGAGCCCCCACGTTATCTGGGGGTTGAGGCGGTTCACGTCGAGGTCCTGGAAGTAGCGTTCGAGCGGCTGGTGCATCTCGATGGTCGCGAGGGCCCCCTCCAGCGAGATGTCGACGGAGTGGGCGTCGATGGCTCGTTGCACATCCGCCATCTCCTCCTTGATGCGGCTCATGGTGGGCACGTCGTTCTCGGGGAACAGCAGGGTGTGGACGAAGTACGCCGCCGAGTCGTCGTACACAGTCGACATCGCCCACATGTCGAGCGACTCCCAGTCCTGGAACGGAACCGAGCCGGTCCACGTGAACGGGTGTGCACCCGCGGCCTCGGTCACCCTGGCGAACTGCTCGTCCCGCGTGTGACGCGGTCGAATGCGTCCCGAGCCGGTGTCGACGATACGTCGAACGTCCGTCTCGTGGTGGGACGAGCGGGAGAAGACGATGGCCTCGTCGCCGACGGCCACGGTCCGCGGGAGATCGGAGCGTCCGTACATCTCGAACGCTCCGTAGGACCCCTGTGCCTCGTAGCCGCTTCCGAGCAGCGTCTCGTCGACGGTCGCGCGGTCGACGTCGACCTCCGCGACCAGCGTCACGAGGTTCCCGATGATGCGGTCGTAGTTGTCGTAGCCGAGGCCGAAGTAGTCCATGCTCGACTTGAGGAAGCCGCGACCGACGTGGACACGGTCGACCGCGTCGCTCCCGGTCTGTCGTGGTGTCGTGACCATGAGGTCGTCCCAGAGCGGGCTGTTCCTGTCGGCACTCTCGTCGACAGGAGGGACCCAGCGGCGGTAGACGGGGTCACCGGCCGGGGGAACGTCGACCCGCCCGTACCGGATCTCCTGTCCGAGCGGGGGCATCGCCGCGGTACAGCCCGACAGCGACGCGGTGGCGGCCGTCGCCAGCGCCGCACCGCCGGCGGTCAGCAGCTCCCGCCTGCTGTGGCCGCCGGCGTCGTCTCGTCCTGTCATACCACTCCGAACAGGGGGCAGTGACATAATACCGGACCGTCCTCCCACCGGTTCGGAAAGCCGAGAGAAGTTATTTATACTACCTTCCATTCGACGGCTCGTCGGGCGGTCTACACGGAATACCGACCACGACGCTGGGGATGTCGACCGGAGCACTGGCCGGGTGACGTTCCGGACCCGAAACGAGCGCGTCGAATTGGTATCGTAGAATGGAGTGTATCACACGGTGCGCGGAGGGAGCCCCGAAACCGAGACCGGCAGCGAAAAACCGACCGACTCAGTCGCTGTGCTCCCGGACCGACTCGAACTCGCCCGACTCGATGGTGCCGACGACCGCCTCCTCGTCGATATCCGGTACCTGTGCCGGGTACTTCCGCGCGAAGTAGCCGACGATGTTCCGAACGTCACGCGCGAGGAACTCGGCGGCGTTCTCGTGGTCGCTCTCGACGGCCTGCGGCCAGTCGAACACCGTGACGCCGCTCTCGTCGACGAACACGTTGTACTCGCTCATGTCGGCGTGGACGAACCCCTGGTTGTAGGCCTCGCTCACCTCCGCGAGCACCAGATCGAGCACGCCGACGACCTGCGCGTCGTCGAGTTTCGCCCGCGAGAGCTCGACACCCTCCATCTTCTCCATCACGATGGCGTGGCGGTTCTGGTCGATGGGTCGGGGGACCGACACGTCGGGGTAGAGCGCCTCGAGGCGCTCGTACTCGCGTTCGGCGGCCTTGCGCGCGGTGTAGAGCCAGGAGACGTGCTCGCGGTCGGAGGTGTAGTCGCGCTCTTTCATCACCTCGCGGAAGTTGGTGAACCCCTCCCGGTGGTACTTCAGCGCCATCGGGCGGTAGGACTGCACCTCGTACACGTCGGACTCCTTGCCGACGCCCAGCGAGGAGCCGAAACCCGTGACGGTGTCCCGCTCCGCGAAGGTGTGCAGCGCGAGCGCGTCGTAGCCCTCGAACTGCAGCTTGTAGCCCTCGTACTGGATCGTCTTGCGTTCCAGCAGCCCCCGGTCGAGACAGCGGTCCAGCCGGTAGTCGACCTCCTCGGCGGTGAGTCGCGAGAACTTCGGGATCTTCGAGCGCTGGACCCACTCGGAAAAGCGCATCCCCTGCTCGACGCCCGAGAGCAGGTGGAAGTCCTCGGGCTCCAGCTCGGCGACGAGCGGGGCGACGTTCTGTACCATGGCGACCCGTAGCCGGTGGGGAGGTAAAAGCCCGATGTGTCCCCGTCCGCACGTGGTATAAATGATATACTGCGATATGAAATCGGTCTCTCGTGGGAAACGGTCGCTCGGCGTGTCGGCATCGGAACGACGTGCGAGTACTCGTCTCGCGACGGCGGTGGAACCCAAAATCCCGGCACCGGACCCATTCCGAGTGCGGATATCAGGACCTGGCGGTCCCGTCAGTCGACGCGAAACTCGACGAGGACACGCATCACCGTTCCGGAGGGGGCGACTGCTCGACCGTGAACGACCGTCGCGGACGCCACTCGTGGCCGATGTCGCGCATCAACAGCGCGTTGTCGAAGGCGACGGCATCGTCGGGGAGCTGCTCGAAGAAGCTGGCGCGGACAGAGGCCACCGAGAGCGGCTCGACGTGCCACTCGTCGGTGGCGAGTTCGACGCCCGCGAGCCGGTCGCCGCTCGGGGTCGGACAGTAGCCGACGGCCCCGCACTCGTGGTAGGCTGACGCCGCCGCCAGGTCGGGGAAGACACTCCCCTCGGGCAGTCCGTCCGTCGCCGTGGCGTCGACCTCGACGGTCACGTCGTGGGCGACGTTCGCCATCCGGAGCTGGTAGCGACCGTCGCCTTCGCTGACCGCGAAGTCGGCGTGGTGGTGCCGGCCGAAGCTCCGCGAGCCGAAGACGCTGACGAGGCGCGAGGAGGTGTCCCGACGGGGGACGTACACGCCCGATCGCGTCTCACCGTCGTCGCCCTCCCACTCGACGCCGATGCGGTGGGCCGCGTTCTCGGCGGTGACGCCAATCGCCGCCGGGAGTCCACGCGGCCGCATCGCCGTCAGACGGATACAGCAGACCCCACCGATGGCACGCTCGCCCGCCGGGCCGTCGACGGTTCGGGGACGGAAGCGGTCGGGGAGAACCGGGTCGAGTGCCGCGGGCTCGACGGCGAAGTTCACGAGGATGCGACGGTCGATGACCCCACGGAACGTCGGCACCCAGCGCATGCCGCTCGCTGGGACTTGCAGTGTGAAACACCTTTGGGGAGCACGGTGTCCAGCGCGGGCCAAACCAGGTAGGTAGGGTCCCCAAGCCCGTCCGTCCGTACCCGACGGTACGGAGGAACCACCGATGTCCAAATCACAGTCAGTTTCGGATTACAGCGCACTGTTCCAGAAGGTGACCGGCGAGACGGAGTTCGTCGACGAGCAGGACGAGAGTGCTGCCGAGACGGAGCGCCAGGTCGACGACGAGATCGAGTCGTACGTCGAGCGGACCGCCCGGGACGACGGGCTCGGTGAGGCCGTCGAGGCACCCGACACCGACGCCGGGTAGCGCCCTGCCGCATGGGGTGAGACGTCACGCAACGCCTTTGCCCCGACCCCACGAACCCGCAGGTATGCTTGCGGACAGGGAGTGGCGACTGATACGCGAGGAGTCACGCGACGGCCCGACGAACATGGCGCTGGACGAGGTCGCGGCAGCGTCGGCCACGACCGACGGCGTCCGCACGCTCCGCGTCTACCGGTGGGAGCCCAGCTGCCTCTCGATGGGCTACCAGCAGGCCGAAGAGAGCGTCGACTGGGCGTTCTGCGAGCGCGAGGGCATCGACGTGACGCGCCGGCAGACCGGCGGCGGCGGCATCTACCACGACAGCCACGCCGACGTCTCCTACAGCATCATCGCGCCCGCCGACGAGCTGCCGGGCTCGCTCATGGACTGCTACGAACTGCTCTGTGAACCCGTCCTCGACGCCATCCGGTCCGTGGGCGTGGACGCCGACTTCGCCGACGAGGAGTACCCCCGCATCCACCAGCCCGCCTGCTACCTCCGGGGCATCCACCCCGCCCACGACGTGCTCGCCTACGGCGACGACGAGCCCCGGAAGCTCTCCGGTAACGCCCAGTACCGCCAGCGAGACGCCGTCATCCAGCACGGCTCCATCTCCTTCGACCTCGCGCCCGACCGCCACCTCGGCGTGTTCGCCGACCACGACGTGACCCCCGAACAGTTCCGCGAGCGCGTCACCGGTGTCCGCCAGCAGGCCGACGTCGACCGCGAGACGTTCGTCGCCGCGCTGGAGGACTCGCTTGCGGACTGGGCGGCCGCGGACGAGGGAGCCTGGACCGAGGGCGAACTCGACGCCGCCGCGGAGCTGGCCGAGTCGAAGTACGCCGCCGACGCGTGGGTGCGCGACCGGGACGACTCGCGGTAGACCGTTTTCGGACGGGGGCAGCCGGATATTGGGAACTTTCGCCTGCAGCGACGACTGACCAGCCGGGTGGCGCGCGGACTGGCGAGACTGCGCGAGCGAAGCGAGCGCGTCTCGTCTAAGCTCGCGCGAGGGATGAGAAGCGCAGCGCAGCGAGCATCGCAATCGGCTGGGGAGGCGTGAGGTGCGGTTGCGGTCGGGTGGGGCTGAAAGGGGCCGTCAGCTCGCCAGCCGAGACGACGCAAGGACCGCAGGGACGAGGACCACAGCGAGTCGCAGGCGGCGAGCTGACGGGGGCTTTCTGACTGATGGGAATCCAAGCGCAGTTATCTACCAATCCTCTATTCAACCGCTTCCGAAGCCACTTTGAACGGGTACCACTACGGCAGAATATGGTCAAGGTAGGCGCACACGTCTCCATCGCGGGCGGTGTCGACAACGCGGTCGAGAACCAGCTCGAGATCGGCGGCAACTGCGGACAGATCTTCACCCACTCCCCGCAGGTGTGGGACCACGGCAGCATCGAGGACGACGAGGCCACAGCCTTCCGCGAGGGAACCGCTGAGTCGCTGGCGGGGCCGTGGGTCATCCACGCCTCCTACCTCGTGAACCTCTGTACGCCCAAGGACGGCCTGCGCGAGAAGTCCATCGACTCCATGCAGCAGGAGGTCGACGCCGCCGCCGAACTGGACATCGACTACGTGAACGTCCACCTCGGCGCGCACACCGGCGCGGGCGTCGAGGGCGGCATCGCGAACGCCGCGAGCGCGCTCGACGAACTCGACGTCCCCGACGGCGTCACCGTGCTCGTCGAGTCCGACGCCGGCTCGGGCACCAAGCTCGGCGGCCAGTTCGAGCACCTCACGAGCGTCCTCGAGCAGTCCGACCACGACCTCGAGGTGTGTCTCGACACCGCGCACATGTTCGCCGCGGGCTACGACCTCTCCACGCCCGAGGCCGTCGCGGAGACGATGGCCGAGTTCGACGACGTCGTCGGCGCGGAGAAACTGGCCTGCGTCCACCTCAACGACTCCAAGCACGAGTGCGGCACCAACAAGGACGAACACGCCCACATCGGCGACGGCTACATCGGCGACGACGGCATGCGCGCGTTCGTCAACCACGAGCAGGTTCGCGACGTGCCGCTCGTGCTGGAGACCCCGACCGAGGACGGCCGGAGCTTCGCCTGGAACGTCGACAAGGTCCGGGAGCTCCGGGACGACGTCTGAGACTGGTTCTTCGGCTCGGTTTCGGATGGTGACGAAGCCCGACGAACAGCCGGAGAGCCCCGAGGTTCTCGACTCCCGGGCCCGCGAGTCGCGTCTGCCGGCTGCTCCGCCACCATCGCTACCGGCTCCCGCCCCGCTTCCAATCGCTTTTCACCCGTGCTCTCCAAGCCCGTCCGTGCGACGATTCGACGCGGAGTACCTCGAACACACCCGCAGCGGGATGTGGGCGGACTCGCGGGCGGCGCTCGACCCACTCGAACTCGGGCGCGCCGACGACGTGCTCGACGTGGGCTGTGGCACGGGCGAGTTCTCGCGGGTGCTCGCCGAGGAGACGGCGGGGCGGGTCGTGGGCTGTGACGCCGACCCGGCGCTGCTGGCGGTGGCCCGCGAGTTCGTCCCGGTCGTGGCGGGGGACGCGACGCGGCTCCCGTTCCGCGACGGCGCGTTCGACCTCGTGACCTGCCAGGCGCTGCTGGTGAACCTCCCCGACCCGGCCGTCGCGGTGCGGGAGTTCGCCAGGGTCGCCGGGAAGCGGGTGGCGGTCGTGGAGCCGGACAACGCCGCCGTCACCGTGGAGTCGACGGTCGACCGCGAGGCCGGGCTGGCGCGGGCGGCGCGAGCGGCGTACATCGCCGGCAGCGAGGTGGACCCCGCACTCGGGAGCGACGCGGCTGGACTCCTCGAAACCGCCGGGCTGGTCGACGTGGAGACGCGGCGGTACGAGCACGTCCGGACGCTCGCACCGCCGTACGACGAGGCGGACCTCCGGGCCGTCGCGAAGAAGGCCAGCGGCGCGGGACTGGCGAGCGACGAGGCGAGCCTGCGGGCGACGCTGTCCGACGCCGAGTACGACGACCTCCGGGAGTCCTGGCGCGAGATGGGTCGCGAGGCCGCCGCGCAGGCCGCCGACGGCGACTACCGACGGGTCGAGACGGTGCCGTTCTACGTGACGGCCGGGCGCGTCGCCGGCGACGAGTAGGCCGCTCGTGCCGGGAGCTGCCGCCCGCCGGGACGCTTTTGATACGCCACGGCGACCGGTCCGACATGAGCGACGACACGGCAGAGGGGGTGGCAGCCGACGACGCGCCGGTGTCCGACGCCTTCGCCGCGCTGGGGGACGAGACGCGCGTGGCCATCCTGGAGGCGTTCGTCGAGGCACGACGCGAGGACCCCGAGAACCGCGCGATGACGTTCTCCGAACTCCGCGACCGCACCGGCGTCACCGACTCGGGACGGTTCAACTACCACCTCGGGAAGCTCCGCGGCCGGTTCGTCGAGGAGACCGACGAGGGCTACCTGCTCACCTACGCCGGGCGCGAGGTCGTCGGAGCGATCCTCGGGGGCACGTACGACACGGACGTCGAACTCGACCCGGAACCACTCGGCGATACGTGCACGAGGTGCGACGCCGAGCTCGTCGCCCGGTTCGACAGCGGCGACCTCGACGTCGGCTGCGAGAACGATCACACCATCCTCCGCACGACGGTGCCGCCGGGAGCCGCGACCGACCGGTCGATGCGCGAGCTCGTCGCGCTCGCGACGCGGACGACGTACGCCCGCATCGAACTGCTCGTCGGCGGTATCTGTCACGAGTGCACTGGACGGGTCGAGCGCGAGATCGTCGCGGCTCCCGACGACGCCGACATCGACTACACGTTCCGGACCAGCTGCGAGCGCTGCGGCGCGTTCACCCGCTCGTCGGCCGGCGTCGTGGTGCTCCGCGACCAGACGTTCATCGCGTTCTGCGACGACCACGGTATCGACGTGGCCGACCGGCTCCCGTGGACGCTCCCGTTCCTCACCGATGGCGAGACGGTCCAGACGGACGAGGGCCCGCCGCGGTACCGGGTGCGTGTCGAGGTCGACGACGAACGGCTCGACCTCATCCTCGACGAACGCGGCGTCGTCGTCGCCACCGAGCGAACCCCCATCTGAGCGCCGACCGGTTCGTTGCGTGACAGAACGTTCCTTCTGGAAACCCTTACCATCCCGACGCGATACCACTCGGACATGGACCCACGAGTCCGACAGCACGCAGAGATCATCGTCGAGCACTCCACGCAGGTCGAGGAAGACGACAACGTCATCGTCAGCGCACCGCCGGTCGCCGAGAACCTGGTCGTCGCCATCGCGGAGAAACTGGGCGAGAAGGGTGCGAACCCGACCTACAGCATGAGCAGTTCGCGAGCGAGCCGGGCGTTCATGCGCGCCTCGGACCCCGGGGAGTTCAGCCTGCCCGAGCACAAGCTCGCGGAGATGGAGGAGACCGACGTGGTCATCATCGTCCGCGCCGACGAGAACACGAGCGAGACGGGCGACGTGGACCCCGAGACCCGTGGCGCGCTGGCACAGGCCTGGAAGCCGGTCCAGGTGGAGCGCATGGGCAAGCGCTGGGTGGGGACGCAGTATCCTGCCCCGGGCAACGCACAGGACGCCGAGATGAGCACCGCCGCCTACGAGGAGTTCCTCTACGACGCCGTCAACAAGGACTGGGACGAACAGCGCGAGTTCCAGGCGAACATGGTCGAGATCCTGGACCCAGCCGACGAGGTCCGCATCGTCTCCGGCGAGACGACCGACATCCGGATGAGCGTCGACGGCATGGTCACCGCGAACGACTACGCCGAACTCAACCTGCCCGGCGGCGAGGTGTACACCGCGCCGGTGCCCGACAGCGTCGAGGGCGAGGTGCTGTTCGACAAGCCGCTGATGGCGCAGGGCCGCGAGATAGAGGACGCCTGGCTCCGCTTCGAGGGCGGCGAGGTCGTCGAGCACGCCGCCGAGAAGAACGAGGACGTGCTCGGTGCCGTACTGGACACGGACGAGGGTGCGCGTCGGCTGGGCGAGCTCGGTATCGGCATGAACCGCGACATCGACCGGTTCACCTACAACGTCCTGTTCGACGAGAAGATGGGCGACACCATCCACCTCGCCATCGGGCAGGCCATCGAGCACACCGTGCCCGACGGCCAGCCGTTCAACGAGAGCGCGATGCACATGGACATGATCGTCGACATGAGCGAGGACTCGTTCATCGAGGTCGACGGTGAAGTCGTCCAGCGCGACGGGACGTTCGTGTTCGAGGAGTAGGGAGATTCGGAGCGAGCGCTAGCGAGTGAGAATCTCCGAGACGCGAGCGGGGAGGAACGACCCGTGAGCAGTAGCGCGGTTCGGAGTGAGCGCTAGCGAGCGAGAACCGCGTACTGGAACGGCGAGCGCCAGCGAGCCGTGAAAGACGGGTTCGAGTAGTCGGGACGCCGGCGACAAACCATCAATTGCTATACAGAACAATCGTTCTGAAAACCATTATCCGCCGACGCGGCGACCACGGCTGTATGGACGACAGAGTCCGCGAACACGCACGCATCATCGTCGAGCACTCCATCGACCTGCAGGAGGGCGACGAGGTCCTCCTCTCCGGCGGCGAACTCGCCGAGGACCTGCTCATCGCGCTCCACGAGGAGATCGGCAAACGGGGCGCGTTCCCCGTCGTGTGGAGTCGGCCGTCGCGGGCGCATCGGGCGTTCATGCACGCGATGGACCCCGAGAACTACGACGACGTCCCGGACACGCTGGCGGCGATGGTCGAGCACGTCGACGCCACTGTGGGGATCCGGGCGGCGCGGAACACCCACGAGCAGGGCGACATCCCGCCGGAGAAGAACACGGCGATGGCGACGCTGTTCCAGCCCATCCAGTCCCAGATGATGGAGAAACGCTGGGTCGGCACGCAGTACCCCGCCCCGGGGAACGCACAGGACGCCGAGATGAGCACCGAAGCGTACGAGGAGTTCGTCTGGAACGCCATCAACAAGGACTGGGACGAACAGCGCGAGTTCCAGCAGCCGATGGCCGAAAGGCTCGACGAGGGCAGCGAGGTCCACATCGTCTCGGGTGACGCCACGGACATCGTGATGAGCATCGAGGGCACCGTCGGGAAGAACGACCACGCAGAGAACAACCTCCCCGGTGGCGAGGTGTTCACCGCACCGGTGCCCGACAGCGTCGAGGGCGAGGTGCTGTTCGACATGCCGCTGATGGCCCACGGGCGGGAGGTGCAGGACGTGCACCTGGAGTTCGAGGACGGCGAGGTCGTGGACTACAGCGCGGAGAAGAACGAGGAGGTGCTGGCCGCGGTGCTGGACACCGACGACGGCGCGAAGCGCATCGGCGAACTCGGCATCGGGATGAACCGCGACATCGACCGGTTCACCTACAACATGCTGTTCGACGAGAAGATGGGCGACACCGTCCACATGGCGCTCGGTCGCGCCTACGAGGAGAACGTCCCCGAGGACTGCGACGTCGAGCGCAACGAGTCCGCCATCCACATGGACATGATCGTCGACATGAGCGAGGATTCGAGCATCACCATCGACGGCGAACTCGTGCAGAAAGACGGGACGTTCTGGTTCGAAGACGGGTTCGAGGGATAGGGAGACGCCGAGCGCCAGCGAGGCGTCTCCGAAAGGCGAGCGGGGAGCGCGAGCGACCCGCGAGCAGTAGCGAGGGTTCGATCGCCAGCGAGAAACCTCGAACCGAAACGGCGAGCGCAGCGAGCCGTAGAGGAGTAGGGAGACGCCGAACGCAGGGAGGCGTCTCCGAGATGCGAGCGACCCGCGAGCGGGAGCGCGTCTACACCACGTCTCCCCGAACCGTCGCGCCCTCCTGCTGTTCGCGCCACTCGTGCAGTTCGCCGGCGGCCGCCTCCGCCTGCTCGTCCGCCAGTCCCAGCATCCCGAGCGCCCGGGAGAGCGTCGGCAGCGCCAGTTCGGACTCGCGGAGCTTGCGCATCGCCTCGTCGCTGCGCTGGCCGTCGACCCAGAGGCAGACGCCGCGGGGGTCGAGCAGCGTCGACCAGTCCTCGCGGCGCTTGGCTCCGGCGAGGCGCTGGGTGACGTTGTCCTCGAAGCTGGCGTTGCAGACCTCCAGGTGGACCGGCTCCTCCTCGTCGGGGAGCAGGTGCGCCCCCAGGCACTTCTCGGGGGCGGCGTGGCCGTTGGCGTTCGCACGCAGGTGCTCCGGGTGCTCGTCGGCCCACTCCGTCCGGACGGTCTGGCCGACGCCCTGGACGCCGTACTCGGCCTCGAACTCCTCGGCGCGGCTGGCGTCGCCACCGAGCAGGATGTCCTTCGTGAGGTAGACGTCGAGGCGGTCGACTGGGTCCAGCCCGAGCGCCACGTCACCGTACACCCAGACCTCGCGGACCGGCACGGGCATCTCCTCGTGCTCGACCGTGTCGAGGATGGCCGCGACGCGGTCGAGCGCGTCGTCGCGTGGGAGGCTCATACCCGCGGTTACTCGTCGGAGGTGGATAACGCCCTCGCTCCGTCGGTTGGTGCGTCGGACGCGCTGACACCGGTCGCCGCGTCGGCCCGGGGGAGCCGGAGGGTGACGGTCGTGCCGTCCTCGACGTCGAACTCGAGGTCGCCCCGGACCGAGCGGACGACCCAGATGACGAGCCAGAGGCCGACACCGCTGCCGTGCTCGAGCGCCGTCTCCTCGCGGTTCCGCAGCGGGTCGAGCTCGTCGACGGGGATGCCCGGACCGTCGTCGCTGATCCGCACGCGGACGTCTTCGGGCTCGGCCGTCGCCGTGACGGTGATCCCGGGCTCGCCGTCGCAGTGCTCGATGCTGTTCTCCACCAGCTCGGCGAACGCGACCTCGAAGGCGTCTCCGGCCCGCACCGGCGGGAGGTCGCCGAGGTCGGTCTCGACGGTCACCTCGGGGTGTGAGAGCCGGACGGAGTCGACGGTCTCCTCGATGACCGCGGTCGGGTCGACCAGTCGGCGTTCGTCGTCCCGTAGCTGGGTGGTGACACGCTGGAGCTTGTCGCTGCGCTCGACGACCTTCTCGACGCGCTCCTCGATGGCGTCGACGTACTCCGCGATTGGCTGATCGGCGGCTGAGCCGTCGCCGGGAGCCGTGTCCCCCTCGCTGTCGACCGCCGCCTCGGAGAGCAGGTCGGCGTAGCCCTCGACGACGGTCATGTCGTTGCGGAGGTTGTGCCGAAGCAGCCGGCGCATCACGTCGGTCTGCTGCTCGCGACGCTTGCGCTCGGTCACGTCCCGGGAGTTGACGATGATACCGTCGACGATGGGGTCGTCGGTCCGGTTGCGGGCGCGGGCCTCCAGCCAGCGCCAGGAGCCGTCGGCGTGCAGGAATCGGAACTCCAGCGTCGCCTCGGAGCCCGGTTCGGCGAGCTGCCCGGTCAGCGACTCCACGATGGCCCCGCGGTCGTCCGGGTGGACGTACTCCAGTGCCGACTCGCCGACGAGTTCGGGCTGTGCGTAGCCGAGCACCTCCTCGACCGACGGCGTCTCGTAGGTGATGGTGCCGTCCTCGTCGATGACGGTGACGATGTCGAGCGAGCGGTCGAGCAGCGTCTGGTAGCGCTCCTCCGTCTGCTTGCGGTCGGTGACGTCCCGGAGCGTGACGACACGGCCGGTGACGGTGCCGTAGCCCCGGTCGAGCCCCGACTCCCGCAGGTCGTAGTGTCTGGTCTCGTCGCCACGCTCGAGCGTGAGCATGTGCGTCCCGTCCGCGAGGGCATCGGCCAGCGGCGGTGCGACCGCCCCGAGCGGCTCGCCGACGATGTCGGGCGTCGTCGCGTCGAACACCTCCTGGGCGGCCGGGTTCGCGTCGACCACCTGGTCCGACTCGTTGAGGACGACGATGGCGTCGGGGAGCGTCGCGATGAGTTCGTCGCGGGCGAGCTCCCGCGTCGCCGGCGACACGTCGAGCAGGCGCTGACTGCGGATGGCCGCGAGCAGGAGCGCGCTACAGACCGCGAAGGCCATGTTCGTCGGGTCGAGCCCCGGCGGGGTGAGGCCGGAGACGTAGGCGACGTTCGCCACGAGGACGACGGCGACCCCGAGGACGAACGCAGTCCCCTGGACGAGGTACACCCCGCGGGAGAGCAGCGACGTCCGCACGATGAGGGCGATACCGAGGCCGATGACGAGGTAGGAGTAGGCGACGTGTGCGAAAAAGGCCGGGCCGAGCGACTCGGTGATGATCCAGTAGCCACCGTCGGCGAGCCGACGGCCGGTCACCCGTCTGACGAGACCGTGGCCCGACGTCCAGACGAGCAGGGAGAGCACCACGGGTTCGACGCCCAGCGCGCCGAGCAGTCGACGGTCCAGCCCATCGAGCCGGCCCGTGTACTCCAGCGCGAGCAGCAGGAACGCCGGCGGAACCAGCGTCGAGGCCGTGATCTCGACGTTCGTCCACAGTGTCTTCGCGGCCGTCCCCGTCGCGCTGACGTTGCCGAGCTCGCCGGCCGTCCAGACCGCCGTCGCGGCCGCGAACACCGCGAGCGGTGCACCACCCGGCACGTCCCGGTTCCGGACCGCGAATGCGGCGACCGCGACCGAGAGCACCAGCGAGCAGACCAGCGGCAGGTGGTACGGCGTCAGCTGCAGCGCCATCGCTCACCCCAGCGGAGCGGTCCGTCCCGCGGACCCACGGCTGGCTGCCGCTCGAACGACGGCGACCGACGGGGGGGACGAAGGACGATAATCGTCTGGTATGAGGCCCAGACGCCAAAGAAGGTTGTTGCCGTCAGTCCCGCCCGACGTACACCGTCTTCTCGACGGTCGCGTGCGTCGTCCCGTCGGCCGAGATGACGTCGACCTCGTACTCGCGGTCGACGCTCTCCTCGCTCCGCAGGCGCTCCCGGATCGTCGTCAGTTCCTCGTCGGACAGCCGGAACCGGGCGTACAGGTCCTCGGTGCCGGGGCGTTTGAACGCCACCGACGCAGCCCTGTCCCACACCGTGTACTCGTCCGGCAACGCCTGGATGAGCATCATCGCGTAGATGGGGTCACACGCCCCGTAGATGCTCCCGCCGAACGTCGTCCCCATGTAGTTCCGCGTCCGGAGGTTCCGCGGGATCTCGACCCTCACCTCCTGCCAGTCCTCGGCGATGTACCGGACCCGTCCGCCCGTCCCCCGATACGACGGCCACAGGTTGAACCCGAGCCGCTGCAGTCGGGTGCGCCACGATTCGCTCATTGGTTCTGTTCGAGGCCGTTCGAGGTTGTGAGTGCTGTGGAACTGATGTCGCGTCGTCTCGTGTTTTCGACGCCGCTGTGCTCGGTCGACGGAGTCGCGTGTGGCGGAGACAGCCAGATGCCCCGCCCGTCGATGGTATCGCTGCGATCGACATCGCCCAGAAAGTCCCGGGTAACAGACGACGAACGCTGGGTCAGGCCGGACACGTCGTACTGCCGACGATGGTGCCCTGCGGGCCGACGAGGGTGACGCGGCCGTCGGGGCAGAGCCGGTCGTCGCGGTTCGCGCCGCGGACGAACTTCGGGGGGTCTGAGCGGTCCATGCCCTCGAGGACGCTGGTGGACTCGACGGCGACCCAGCTCCCGGGTTCGAGCGTGAGGCGGTCGAACTCGTAGACGATGCCGTCGTCGTACTCCAGCAGGTAGCCGCGCATCGGCACGTCGGTGGTGCCGTCGTTGTGGACGTAGACGCGCTCGCCGTTCTCGCCGGGGCGTTCGATGTCGAGCCGGAGCTCGGCGTCGGGCGGGTGGGTGCCGGGGGGCTCGACGGTGTCGAACGTGCTGAGACAGCCGCCGAGGCTCGCGACGGCGGCGGTCAGGACGGCACGGCGGGACGCCGGGTGCATGGCACCGGCTTGCAGGGGAGGGTACAAATACGTGTGCGACGGGGGCGGTCGGAAACCCGGGACAGTGGGTCGACAGTTCTGGGACGTTTATGACGCGCCGGGTCGACGGGCGTGGTATGAAACCACGAGTCACGAACGAGGACGGGAATTCGGACCTGGTGTTCGTCCTCGGCTGGGGGAACCGCCACGAGCACGAGACCGTCGACTGGCTCGTCGGGCAGTTCGCCGACGCGGGCTACCGGGTCCACGCGCTCCAGATTCCGGTGTTCCCCGACGACTTCTACGCCGACTACGTGGAACCGGTGCAGTCGTACGTCGGCGACCTCGACGGGTTCCGGCTCGTGGGCCACAGCACGGGCGGGCTCATCGCGGCGTACCTCGACGGGGCCGAGACGACGACCTACCTGAGCCCGTGGTGGGACTTCCCGCCGGAGTCGAAGGGCGTACTGTTCTCGCTCGTCTCGAGACTCGGGTTCGACGCGAAGTTCGTCCCCTCGGAGGTGGACGACCGGTCGGTCATCGGCGAACTGACGACCGACCGGCAGCTGTCGGACATCCCGTCGAAGGTCTCGCCCAGATTCGTCCGCGAGGCGAGCCGCGGCCACCGGAACCGGCCCGCCGTCGACGACGACGCCGTCGTCTTCTGCTCGCTCCGGGACCGGGTCGTCAGCGTGCGGGCAGTGGGCGACGCGGCCGACGCCGACCAGATCCGACCCTACGAGGGCGGCCACGAGCTGTTCTCCTCGCGTCGCCGCGACGAGTACGTCGAGGACGTGCTCGCAGCCGTCGACGACGGACTCGCCGGGGTCGACTGCGGCCTCGACGCGGTCTGAGCCGACAGCGAAACCCGTATCCCGTCGGACGAGCTAGGCGTCGTCGATGACCGAGTGCACCAGGTGCGGCCGGGAGGCCGTCATGCACGCCGCCTACTCCGGCGCGCACCTCTGCGAACCGCACTTCTGCGAGTCCGTCGAGAAGCGGGTGCGAAAGCGCGTCCGCGAGGACGACCTGGTGCCACGCGACGCGACGCCCGACGACCCCGAGACGTGGGTCATCGGGCTCTCCGGCGGGAAGGACAGCGTCGTCCTCACCCACATCCTCGACGAGACGTTCGCCGAGGACCCCCGCATCGAGCTCCTCGCGCTGACCATCCACGAGGGTATCGAGGGCTACCGCGACGAGAGCGTCGACGCCTGCGTCGAACTCGCCGACGAGCTCTCGATGCGCCACGAGCTGGTCACCTACGAAGAGGAGTTCGGCGTCCGCATGGACGACGTGGTCGAGGACGACCCCGAGAACATGGCCGCCTGCGCGTACTGCGGCGTGTTCCGTCGCGACCTGCTCGAACGCTACGCCGACGAGTTCGGCGCGGACAAGCTGCTGACCGGCCACAACCTCGACGACGAGGCCCAGACGGCGATGATGAACTTCCTCGAGGGCGACGTCGCCCAGATGGCCAAGCACTTCGACGCCTCCATCGGCGGCTTCGACGGCGACGACGCCCGGAGCGAGCAGGACGAGTTCGTCCCCCGCGCGAAGCCGCTTCGCGACGTGCCCGAGAAGGAGGTCGCACTCTACTGCCACCTCCGCGACCTCCCGGCGCACATCACCGAGTGCCCGCACTCCAGCGAGGCCTACCGCGGGGAGATCCAGCAGCTGCTGTACGGGCTGGAGGAGAACCACCCCGGTACGCGCCACTCCATCATGGCCGGCTACGAGGAGCTGGCGGGCGTGCTCGCGGATCGGTACGACGAGGACGACGCAGGGCCGGACCTGAACGAGTGCGAGGACTGCGGCGCGACGACGACCAGAGAGCGCTGCCGGAAGTGCTCGCTGCTCGACTCCCTCGAGGCGGTCTGAACCGGCTGTTTTCACGGTCCACCTCGGACGTGAGACGCGTCGACGGCCTGGTGTGTGACGTGTAAGACACGCCCGCACCGCCGATCCCCAACGTACTCGAAACGGATTTCCGACGCGCCTCGAAACGCCGACCATGGGACTGCTCGACACGCTGCGGAGCCTGCTGCGGTCGTCGGGGTCGGACGATTCCATCGAGGACCCCGGAGAGCGTGCGACGCCGGCGGCCGACCCCGACCGGATGTACGCCACCGCACCGTCGGACGACGGCGACGGCCCGGACCCCGACCCCGTCGGGACCGACCGCCCGTCGGACCCACCCGAGCTGTTCGCCCACGAGGCAGCGGAGTGTGCCGACTTCTGGAGCGACTACGACCTCGACTTCACGACCGACTCCCTCTCGCGGCTCGACGACGCCGTCGACGAACGGTTCGAGTCGCGCCGGTTCGTCGGCGTCGACCCCGACTCCGGTGGGAGTCCAGACGCACGAGCGTTCGAGCGCGTCGTCCGCTCCTTCGGTAGCTACTGCGGCGAGACGCTCGTCCGCGACGCCGGCTGGGAGTGGGTCGAGCGCGGCGACTGGGTCGTCACCGACGGCGAGGAGACGGTCGATCCGTTCGCCATCGCGACGGGCGCGTTCCGCTCCGAGACGACGTTTACGTCCGCGCTGGACTGACTACCGACGGCTGCCGTCTCACATCGACCGAGCGCCGCCGCTGCCCGGTCGGGTCGAAAGAAGGGTGCGGATACCGAGTCAGCGGATGACGTCGAGTCCGTTGTTCTGCTCGATCTCGTCCTGGCCGCCGTCGCCCCAGGTGCTGCCGGAGTTCGAGCCGCCGTTCAGCGACTGGTTGCCGCCGTTCTGGGCGGGCTGTCCGCCGGGCTGGGCCTCGAACTCCGCCTCGTCGACGCCGTCGATGGCCTGGCGGGACTTGTTGGCCTGCTTCTGCGTGCTCGGGCCGAGCACCTGCGCGCTCTGGACGCCGGTCATGATGGCCATGACGCGGACCTTGCCCTTGTAGTTCTCCTGGATGCGTGCGCCCCAGATGACGTTCGCACTGGCCTCCAGCCGCTCGGTGATGTTGTTCGCGATGCCCTCGGCCTCCTTCAGCGTGAGGTCGGGGCCACCCGTGATGTGGACGAGTCCACCGGATGCACCACGGTAGTCCACGTCCAGCAGTGGGTGGTTCATCGCGTCGTTCACCACCTCACGCGTCTTGTTCTTGTCCTGTGTCTCGCCGACGAGCATCACCGCGACGCCACCCTGGTTCATGATGGACGTCATGTCGGCGTAGTCCAGGTTGATGAGACTCGGCTGCGTGATGGTCTCCGAGATGCCCTTGACGGTCTCTGCGATGATCTGGTCCATGACCGAGAACGCCTTGCCGATGGGCAGGTTCGGGACGTAGTCGAGCAGCCGGTTGTTGTCCAGCACGATGATGGAGTCGGCCTCCTCGCGGAGCTTCTCCAGGCCCTCCTCGGCCTTCACCGTGCGGGCGCGCTCGACGTTGAACGGCGTCGACACCATGCCGACGACGATCGCGCCCTGCTCCTTCGCGATACTGGAGACGACGGGCGCGGCACCGGTGCCGGTCCCGCCACCCATGCCGGCGGTCACGAACACGAGGTCCGCGTCGCCGAGCACCTCCTTGATCGTGCCCTGGGCCATCTCGGTCGCGCGCTCGCCCATCGAGGGGTCGCCGCCCGCGCCGAGCCCGTTGGTGAGGGACTTGCCGACCAGGATCTTCGTGTCGGCCTCGATCATCTTGAGGTGCTGCTTGTCGGTGTTGATGGCGACCGTGTCGGCACCGTCGACACCGATGTTGTACAGTCGGTTGACGGTGTTGTTGCCGGCACCACCGCAGCCGACGATGACGATGCGCGGATCGCCGAACTCGTCACCCGTCGCGTCGGCCTGCTGTTTCTGCTCTCGTTCCTCGTGTTCGAGGGCTTCTTGGACGATATCCTGCATCGTTACACCTTGGCCCAGGTCCGCTGGGACTTTTCGTTCGAGCGGTCGTTCTGCTCGTTGAGCATCTCACGGACTGCCGACCGGATCGCTTCGCTCCGGTTCGGGTACTCGCCCGTCTCGACCATCTGTTCTACCTCCTCGATCTGCTGCTTCGGTATTCGCAGTGTCACACGCTCCATGGTTCTGATTCCCCTTTGGGTAAGACGTCCCGCGTGGGATTCTTTCGCACGCGTTCCGTCTTACACACCGATTTCGCACGCGGGAGCCCCGTATTCTCCCGAATCCGTGGTGTGTAAGACACCCGTCTTACGCAATTGTATGCACTGTGTCATACATAATAAAGGTACCGCCTATTTCGAGGTCCGATTCGTCGCCATGTGTGACGACGACCCGGATCTGTCCTACGTGGAGTCCAACACGTCCGCCGCCGGCGTCCGACGCCCGCAGCCCGGGCAGAACGCCCAGTCCGACCTGATCTCGTCGCCGCAGTCACAGAAGACCCGGCGCGAGGCCTTCTCGCCGCAGTTCGGGCAGTACACGTGGTCCTCACCGAGCTCCTCGCCGCACTGGCCGCAACTCCGGTCCACCCCCTCGTGCTCGGGCGTCGCCACCGGCTCGTCGGACACCGACGCCCGACCCGCCGTCGCACCCTCGAGTCGGAGGTTCACGTTCACGTCCTGCTGTCGCGTGCGCATGTGGTGCTCAACGCGCTCGTCGACGAGTTCGGTCACACGCTCGGCGAGGAAGCCGTCCAGCGTGTCCACCGGCTCGTCGGACGATCCGCCCGATGGCTCGGTGGACCCGTCGTCGAGATACGCCCGGAGCGCCTCCCGGACGAGCTGGCTCTTCGACTCCTCGCGCGCCTCCAGGCGCTCGACCAGCTCGTCGTCCGCACGCACGGTAATCTTACTCATACCCGCTTCGCACACAGTTCTATGCGCCAACTATTTCAATCTATCTGCCGCGTCTGACACGCGTCGTACTACACGTCGCGGAACCACGAATGATAACCCTTAAATCGGACTCGGCGACTACGTCAGAGTGCGCCCGCCCTTAGCTCAGACTGGTAGAGCAGTCGACTGTAGATCGACTTGTCCCCCGTTCAAATCGGGGAGGGCGGACTTCTTTCGAAGACGGTTCACAGTAGCGATACTCGAGTACCCACAGGAGTTACGCCACTGGCTTCCCACCGGACGGGTATGACGACGGAGCTCACGGACGTCGAGACGGTCCACGACGAGCGGTCGTGGCTGTTCACCGCGCGGGACCCCTACGGCGAGCCCGAGGAGGTCATCCTCGTGCCCTGCGAGGACGGGGTCGAGGCGTGGGTGAACCGGTGCACGCACGAGGCACAGAAGCTCGACCGGGGGATGGGCGCGGCGATGCGGGACGGCCAGATCATCTGTCCGAAGCACGGATCGATGTTCGACGGCTGTTCGGGCTACTGCGACAACGGCGAGGCGGCGGAGACGACGCTCGTCGGCGTGGACGTGACCGTCGAGGACGGGACGGTGTACCTCGACGATGCGACCTACGAGTTCAGCCACGAGGGCGGCGCGGACGACGACGGCGACGACGATGACGACGACATGCCGAGTTCGACCTCCCACATCGGGCTGTAAGACGGTGCTGGCTCGTCGGCGACCGGGACCGCGTCGTTCAAGTAGAATTGCGCTAGTCTCACGGTAGTGGCAGTCTCGTTCGACCTGTTCGGGACGCTGGTCGAGCGCGTCGACGCCGGGGCAGGCGACCCGGCGGCGCGTGTCGCGGCCGAGCTGGCGACCCGCGACGTGGCGGTCCCGGACGACTGGGCGGCGGCCTACCGCGAGAGACACATCGACGCGCCGGAGGGCGCGGAGGTACCGCTCCCGGCGCACGTCTCCGCGGCGCTCGCGAGCCGCGGGGTCGACGCACCGGGCAACGCGGCCCGCCGGGCGGTCGTCGCCGCGTTCGACCCCGAGATACGTACCCGCGACGGCGCGGTCGACGCGGTCGCGGCCGCTCGCGAGCACGGCCCGGTCGCGCTCTGCTCGAACTGTTCGGTGCCGGAGCTCGTCGGCCGCACGCTGGTCCGCTCCGAGCTCTCCAGAGGCGACTTCGATGCGGTCGTGAGCAGCGTCGGCTGTGGCTGGCGCAAGCCCACCGCCGCGATGTTCGAGACGACGGCACGCCAGCTCGACGTCGAGCCCGCCGACCTCGTCCACGTCGGCGACGACCCCCGGACGGACGGCGGAATCGAGGCACTGGGCGGGCGGTTTGTCGACGTGACCGACGTCCCGCTCACCGAGCTCGCCGACGAGCTGGGGTGGTCGGGATGACGACGCGGCGGAGGGGCCGGCCGGCGCGGTCGAGTGGCCGACAGGCGCGTACGAGGTGGTCGCGGTGCCGGTGACCGCAGCCGCAGCGGTGGTCGTCGCGGTCGCTCTCGACGTCCTCGTCGGTGAACCCCCGACCCGGCTCCACCCGGTCGCGTGGTTCGGTCGACTCGTCGCACCCGTCGACCGGGAGTGGAACCGACCCCTGCTCGTCGGCGTGGTCGCAGCCGTCGCGCTCCCGCTGCTCGCCGCGGGGGTCGTCGCCGGCGTCGTCCGGCTGGCGGCACAGGTCGACCCGTGGGCGGGCGCGGTCGTCGCGGGCCTCGCGCTGGCGGTCGCGACGAGCCTGCGGATGCTCGTCGCGGAGGCACTCCACGTGGTCGAACTCTCGACCGAGGACGTCGACGCGGCACGGGAGTCGCTGCGCTCGCTCGCGGGGCGGGACGCCAGCGAGCTCTCGCCCGGGCTGCTCCGGAGCGCGGCCGTCGAGAGCGCCGCGGAGAACCTCGCGGACGGCTTCGTCGCCCCGCTCGGCGCGTTCGCCGCCCTCGCACCGTTCTCGCTCACGCTGGCGGCGGCGGGCGCGGCGTGGGTCAAGGCGGTGAACACGCTGGACTCGATGCTCGGCTACCGGTCGAAGCCCGTCGGCGGGCCGAGCGCGCGCCTCGACGACGTCGTGATGTGGCTCCCGGCACGACTCTCGGCGCTGCTGCTCGCGCAGGTCGCCGGGCGACCGTGGGCGCTGCTGCGGGCCCGGCAGTGGCTCCCCGAGGTGCCGTCGCCGAACTCCGGCTGGCCGATGGGGACCGTCGCGGCCGCACTGGAGGTCAGACTCGAGAAACCGGGCGTGTACGTGCTCAACGCCGGTGCGTCGCTGCCGTCGCCGCGGTCGGCCCAGCGCGGTGTCTTACAGGTGGCCTCCTCGGGCGTCGTCGCGTCCATCCTCGCGGGGGTGGTGGCGTGGCTCTGAGCGCGCTCCGGGGTGCGGTCGGCTTCCTCACGCGGCTCCCGGTCGGCCACGACGAGCACGCGTGGACCGCCTTCACGGCCGCGCCCGTCGCGGCCGTCCCGGTCGGGTACGTCGTCGGTGCGTGCCTCGCGCTGCCGTTCGTCGCGGCCGGGACAGCGCCGGCCACCGTCGTCGCGTTCGCCTACCTCGTCGCCACCTACGGGCTCACCGGCATCACCCACCTCGACGGCGTCGCGGACTGCGGCGACGCGGCGGTCGTCCACGGCGACCCCGAGCGCCGCCGTGAGGTGCTGAAGGACACGACGACGGGTGTCGGCGCGGTCGTGGCGGTCGCAGTCGTCGTCGCCGGGCTCGCGCTCGGTGCCGTCGCGGTCGCCGGGCTCGATGTCGGGGAATCGGTCGCCGTCGTCGTCGCCAGCGAGGTCGGTGCGAAGGCGGCGATGGCGGCGGTCGCGTCGGTCGCGGACCCACCCCACGAGGGGTTGGGGAGCGCGCTCGCCGACGGCTCGGGCGTGGTCGCGCTCGTCGCCGCGGTCGCCGTCGCACTCCCGATATCGGGGGTGGGCTGGTGGGCCGGCGGGGACCTCCCCGGACTCCTCGCTGGCGGTGCACCCGTCGCGGCCGCGCTCGTCGTCGCCGCCGTCGCGGTCGGCTGGGCGCGGAGCCGGCTCGGCGGCGTCTCCGGCGACGTGTTCGGCGCGACGAACGAGCTCGCCCGCGTCGTCGGGCTCCACGTGGGGGTGATCGCGTGGACGCTCTCGTGATGTGTGGCGGCGAGGGCAGCCGGTTCGAGGGCGACGTGGAGAAACCCCTGTTCCCAGTCGACGGCGTCCCGATGGTCGACCGCGTCTGCGACGCGCTCGGGGCCAGCCGGGTCGACGAGGTGTACGCCGCGGTGTCGCCGAACGCACCCAGTACTCGAACGCGGCTCGCGGAACGGCCCGACGTGACAGCCATCGAGACACCGGGCGAGGGCTACGTCGCGGACCTCGGCGTGGCCATCGAGGCGACCGGCGGCGGACCCGTCCTGACCGTCGCCGCCGACCTGCCGCTGCTCGCGGCAGGGCCGGTCGACCGGGCGCTCGACGCGGCGCTGTCGGCCGACGGCACGGTACGGAGCCTGAGTGTGGTCGTCCCCGTCGCGCTGAAGGAGCAACTCGGCGTCAGCGTCGACACCGAGATGGACGGGCTCGCACCCACGGGACTCAACGTGGTCGGCCCCGAAGCCGAGGACGAGACGCACGTGAACTTCGATGCCAGACTCGCCGTGAACGTGAACAGGGCGGGCGACGCGGCCGTCGCCGAGGCGCTCGCCGGGGAGGTGGACAGCCGTGAGTCGTGACCCGGGGGTGGACCGGCGTGGATCGTGAGTCCGTCCGCGACACCGACCGCGTGCCCCACGGCGGGACGACCGACCGGGACGTGCTGGACCTGAGCGCGAACACGAACCCCCGGTCGCCACCCGGCACGACGGCCGTCTACGAGGCCGCGCTCGCGGCGTCCAGACGGTACCCCGACGACGGGTACCCCGAGTTCCGCGAGGCCGCAGCGTCGGTCGTCGGCTGCGAGCCCGGGCAGGTCGTGCCGACGCCGGGCGGGCTCGCGGCCATCCGGCTCGCACTCGCGACCGCCGTCGACCCGGGCGACCGCGTCGCCGTTCCCGCCCCGAGTTTCGGTGAGTACGCCCGCGAGGTGCGCCTGCAGGGTGGTGACCCCGAGTTCGTCCCGTCGGACGGAATCCTGGACGTGGATCCCACCGACTACGCGGTCGTCGTGGTCTGCACGCCGAACAACCCGACCGGGGCGCTCCCCGACCGGGGCGACCTCGTCGCGCTCGTGGACCGCTGTGCCGATGCCGACACCCGCCTGCTCGCCGACGAGGCGTTCCTGGGGTACACCGAGCAGGCGTCGCTGGCCAGCCATCCGGCCGTCGTCGTCGCGCGGTCGCTGACGAAGCTGTACGGGCTGCCGGGTCTCCGGGCGGGCTACGCCGTCGCGACGGGCGCGGCGCGGGACGACCTCGCGACGGCTCGCCGTGCGTGGAACCTCGGTGCACCCGCGGCCGCCGTGGGCACGCACTGCCTGCGCCAGCACGAGTTCGTCCGGGAGACGCGCGAGGCGGTCCGTCGAGAGCGCCACCGGCTCCAGGAGGGCCTCGAGCCCGCGTTCGACGTGCACCCCTCGGCCGCGCCGTTCCTGCTGCTCGACTGCGGGGGGCAGGACGTGGATGAACTGCTGGCCGACGCCCGCGACCAGGGCGTGGTCCTCCGCGACGCCCGGACGTTCCGGGGGCTGGACTCGCACGTCAGGGTCGCGGTGAAGGACCACGCGGCGACCGACCGTGCGCTGGAGGTGTTGGATGTTCGAACCGACGACGCGTGACGGCGTGGTCCGCCTCGGTGCACCGGGCACGGAGTGGCTCTCGACGGGCTGGCGTGGCGGCCGCCGACGCGCCGACGCGGCCTACAGCGTCACCGTCCCCGAGGACTGGCGCTGCGACGACGTGGCGCGGTTCGTCACCGGCCGGCTCGAATCCGCGGGTTTCGACGCCGCCGAGTTCCACGACGGCGCGCCCGTCCTGCTGACCGGCGTCGCGACCCGTCACGCCCGGGGCGCACGTCTCGGCCCCGTCGTCGCCGTCGCCACGGCGGGCGTCTCGAACCCCGCCGAGCTGCCGATGGACCCTCCCGGCGGCGAGCTCCCCGACGGCGAACTCGTCCCCGGGACGGTCAACGTCGTCGTCGGGACGACCCGGTCGCTGGCCGACGGCGCGCTCGCGAACCTCGTCGCGGTCGCCGCGGAGGCGAAGGCCGCGACGCTCCTCGACGCGGTCGGCGTCCCGGGCACGACGAGCGACGCGGTCGTCGTCGCGAGCGACCCCGACGGCGAGCCCACGACGTTCTCCGGGAGCGCGACGCGTGTCGGCGCGGCCGCTCGGGCCTGCGTTCGTGAGTCGGTGTCGGCGGCGCTCGCGGCGAGATACGGTGAGGACGAGCCGCCGACTGGAGTCGAGGACGCGCGCTATGGCGTCAGCACCGACGCCCGAGCGGACGTGTTCGAACTCGGCGGCGAGTGAGTCAGGCCTGCTCCGTCGCCGGCTCGTCGTCGCCGTCGCCGGACTCCTCGACGACGGTCACATCCGTCGCGTCGACGACGGCGGTGCTCGACAGGTCGTCACCGCCGGTGGCGCTGTCGTCGCCGGTGCTGGCCGCCCGCGCGTCAGCGTCGTCGAGCAGCCGGTCGAGTCGAGAGGGCATCCGACTCCGGTCCAGCTCCTCCTCCTCGCGATGGAGCTGCTCCAGCTTGCGCTCGAACGTCTCGCCCGATATCTTCCCCTCGACGTAGTCCTCCTTGACCTGCGCGAGCTTCTCCTCGGCCGTCGGCTCGGGGGGTGCGAGCCAGCCCGAGAGGTCAGCTGCGCGCGCCGCCGGCACGTAGTACTCGACGGACGCAGCCGCCCGCGAGAGACGCTCGCTCTCCAGCCGCGGCGACGGGAGGGAGATGCGACTCGCCAGCGCGATGACGAGCCAGAGCAGCAGTCCGCCCGACAGCAGGACCAGAAGTACGGAGGCGAGCAGCCACGGCGCGACCGCGCCGACCACCGCCGCGAGCAGGGGCTGGCTGCCGGGCGCGAGCAGCGCGAGCAGGCCCTGGAGCAGCCCCCAGACGGTCGTCCCGACGAGGGCGAACAGGCTCAGCACCAGCCCGACGGTGAGGGCCTTGACCTTCGTGTCGCCGAAGCGTCCCATTGCGGAGGGGTATGCCGTCGCGACACTTCAACTGGACGGTGCCGCGTGGTCAGTCGTCGGACTCGTACGCCCGCTTCAGCTCGCGGAGGTCGGCCGCGAGCGCGTCCTCGTCGGGGTCCGGCTCGTGCTCGCTCAACACGTCGTGGACGTCGATGGCCGCACCCATCGAGTCGAGCTCCCGGATCAGGTCGTCGACCTCGGGGCTGTAGACATCTCTCCCGTGGGTCACGACGTCGGTGTATGGGCTGTCGCCCGGTTTGCCGTTCGGCATGGTGTTCGGACGGAGTCACCCATGGGGTAAAGCACTTACCGTTGGAAATCCGGTTCCGAGTATGCGCCGCCGCGCCCTCCTCGCCGGCCTGGCAGTCGGTCTCGCCGGCTGTTCCGGACGGGACGAGCCCACCGAGTCGACGACGAATCCGCCGTCGACCACAGACGGGACGACGGTTCGGACGACCAGCAACGACACCCAGACGCGGACACGGACCGAGCAGACCGACTCTCCGACGGAGTCGACCGATGAACCGACCGAGACGACCGACGAACCGACCGAGACCGTCGTCGTCGAGCCCGGAGACGACGTGGAACTGTATCAGGGACCCATCACGCTCGGAGAGTTCGTCGGCCCCCAGGCGAACTTCGGCACGTGGCGTCGATACGGTGGACGTGTCCTGGGCGGTGACGACCGGATATACGCCGTCTTCGACGCGGACCTGTCGGACTACGACAGCAGGAACATCATCGCCGGCAGCCAGTGCGAGGTGACCGTGAACGGCGACCCGATATCGCTCGAGTACGCCGAACTCGGAGCGGATTTCAGCGAGAATCTCGACGGCCAGGCTGCCCGACTCGCTGCCCCCTTGCCGGTCGGCGAGGTGCCCGAGACTGCCGCGCTCCTGTTCTACGGCTCGGACCGGCTGTACCGACTCCCGATCCCCGAGCACATCCGGACCGCGATGGGCCATACGCCGGACCTCTCTGTCACGGCCTCTATCCCAGAGACCATCGCGACCGCGGACGACCCGGCCGAGGTCGATATCGAGTTCCTCGTGACGAACGACGGTGACCGGTCGTGGACACTCGACTATCGGGTCGACCACGACAGAGTTATAGACGGCGGGTGGTCCGCACAGCTGACAGTGCCGCCGGGTGAGCAACGGCGTCCGTCACTGACCGTGTGGGTCCCGGTCAGGGAGGCTCAAGAGGTGACCATCGACGCCTCCTGGGGGTTCGGCAATATGGAGCGAACGGTCCCAATCGAGCGGGAGAACTGAGGACAGACCCTCGGTCGTGCCGGAAATCGCACGAGACGGTCGACCTTACTCCCTGCGGTCGTTCGGTCGCTGCGACCCGCTGACTTTAGACACTCATTCGGCCTGTGGCCTCAGTCGTGTCTAAAGCACCGTGACAGCAGAGCTGTCACGAGTTTCAGACACTCACTCGCTGGCGCTCAATCGTGTCTGAAAGCGCGTGAGACTCGCTCCGCTCGTCTCACTGCTTTCCGGCACTCCCTCGCTAGCGCTCAGTCGTGCCGGAAACACCGCTGCCCGGTCATGACCATCGCCATCCCGAGCTCGTCGCAGGCCTCGATGACCTGGTCGTCGCGCTTCGAACCGCCGGGCTGGATGACGGCCTCGATGCCGGCCTCGGCGGCCTTCTCGACAGCGTCCGGGAACGGGAAGAACGCGTCCGATCCCATCACGGCGCCCTCGGCGGACTTGCCCTCGGCGTCGCGGTCGGCCTTCATCGCGGCGATCTCGACCGCGTCGACTCGGGAGACCTGGCCGACGCCGAGGCCGACCGTCTCCGTGTCCGTGGCGAACACGATGCCGTTGGACTTCACGTGCTTCTGGACCTTCCAGGCGAACAGCATCGTCTCGATCTCCTCGTCGGTGGGCTCGCGCTCGGTGACGACCTCGAGGTCGCGGCGGGTGACCTCCGCGAGGTCGCGCTCCTGCACGAGCGTGCCGCCGACGAGGTCCTTGCTGGTCATCGGCTCGGAACGCTCGCGCAGTGCGGCGGGCTCGCAGCCGAGGTCGAGCACGCGAAGGTTCTTCTTCTCGGTGAGGGTCGCGAGCGCGTCGTCGGTGTAGCCGGGCGCGACGACGACCTCCTTGAACGAGTCATTGATCAGCTCGGCGGTCTCGGCGTCGCACTCGCGGTTCAGGGCGACGATGCCGCCGTAGGCCGACTTCGCGTCGGTCGAGAGCGCGTCCGAGTACGCCTCGGCGAGCGTGTCGGCGGTGGCACAGCCGGCCGGGTTCGTGTGCTTGATGACGGCGGCGGCGGGCTCGTCGAACTCCTTGACGAGGTTCAGCGCGCCGTCGGCGTCGTTGTAGTTGTTGTAGCTGAGCGCCTTCGCGCCCTCGTTCAGCTGGTCGGCGTGGACGACGCTCGGCTCCTCGCAGGTGTAGTCGGCGTAGAGCGCGGCGTCCTGATGGGGGTTCTCGCCGTAGCGCAGGTCGGCGTGGCGGTCCTCGGTGACGACGCGACGTGCCGGGAGGGGGCCGCCCTCGTCGCCCTCGACGGAGACCGTGTTCGACTCGCAGTCGACCGTGGCGCGACCCTCGGCGAACCACTTCACGGCACGCGGGTAGGCCGTGAACTCGCCCTCGTAGAGCACGCGCTCCTTCAGGCTCTCACGGTCGTCGCCCTCGTAGACGGGGACGGGCTCCTGCGTGACGATGGGGCCGCCGTCGACCTCGCTCTCGACGACGTCGCCGTCCTCGTCGGTCGCGTCGGTGACGACGTGGACGGTGCAGCCGACCGTTTTGACGCCCGCGTCGAGCGCGTCGCCCCAGGCGTCCATGCCGGGGAACGACGGGAGGAGGCTCGGGTGGACGTTCAGCGTCGTCGGCGTCTCGTCGAGGAACGTGTCGGAGAGGATGCGCATGTAGCCGTCGAGGCAGACGAGGTCGAACTCGTGGTCCGCGAGCGCGTCGAGCACCCGTCGCTCGTGGTCGCGGCGGGACTCGTCGTCGCCGAGCGGGACGACTTCGGTGGGGATGCCGCGCTCCGCTGCGGCGTCCAGCACCGGGGCGTCGGGGGCCGTCGCGAGCACGACGGCGAGCTCGGCGCCGCCCGGTTCGAGGTCGTCGATGTGCAGGAGGTTCCGGCCGCGGTTGCCGGCGAGGCCAGCGATGCGTGTCATACCAGAAGTGGGTCCGGCCCGGGCAAAAGGAGTTGCGGTCTCCGCCGGTATTCTATGCACCTACCGACATACTCCATGGCTCGAAGGCACTACGATATGCACGTTTCTGCATAAAACGGCGGCTCGTGGGGGAACGCATCCGACACGCTTTTTCCGGGTCGGGGAGCAGTGACGCGTATGCCCGACCCCCTCGACGCCGTCTCGCCGCTGGACGGTCGCTACGCCGGTCGCACACGTCCGCTCGCGCCGTACGCCAGCGAGTCCGCGCTCCTGCGCGCTCGCGTGCACGTGGAAGTCGAGTACCTGCTCGCGCTCGCCGACCTCGACGCCACGCCGCTGGCCATCGACGCCGACCAGCGCGCCGCACTCCGGTCGCTCTACGAGGACTGGGACAGCGAGGACGCCGAGCTCGTCAAGACCATCGAGACGGCGGGGTACGAGGACCTCCCCGCGACGAACCACGACGTGAAGGCCGTCGAGTACTTCGTCCGGCTGCACCTGCCCGACGACCTCGACGCCGCGCAGTGGATCCACTTCGGCCTGACCAGCGAGGACGTGAACAACCTCGCCCACCGGCTGCTCGTCCGTGGGGCCGTCGAAGACGTGCTGCTGCCCGAACTCGCGTCCATCCGCGAGACGCTGACCGAGATGGCCCGCGAGCACCGCGACGTGCCGATGCTCGCCCACACCCACGGCCAGCCCGCCACCCCCACGACGTTCGGCAAGGAGTTCGCCGTCTACGCCGCCCGCCTCGGACGTGCGGAGGCCCGCATCCGCGCCGCCACCGAGGACGTCACCGGCAAGCTCGGCGGGGCATCCGGGACGCTCGCGGCCCACGTCGCCGCCTACCCCGACGTCGACTGGCGTGCGTTCAGCCGCGAGTTCGTCACCGGCCTCGGCTTCGCGCACGAGCCGCTGACGACGCAGGTCAACCCCTGCGACGACCTCGCCGCCGTCTTCGACGCGGTGCGGGGCGCGAACAACGTCCTGCTCGACTTCGACCGCGACGCCTGGCTCTACGTCTCCAAGCGGTACCTCGGCCAGGAGACCACGGCCGGCGAGACCGGCTCGTCGACGATGCCCCACAAGGTCAACCCCATCGACTTCGAGAACAGCGAGGGCAACCTCTCGAAGGCGAACTCGGACCTCACGTTCCTCGCGGACTACGTCACCACCTCCCGGCTCCAGCGCGACCTCTCCGACTCGACGGTCAAGCGCAACATCGGCGCGGCGTTCGCCCACTGCCTCGTCGCCTACGGCAAGACGGGGAGCGGGCTCGCGAAGGTCGTGCCGAACGAACGGGTCGCCCGCGACGACCTCGAATCGACCCCCGAGGTCATCGGCGAGGCCGTCCAGACCATCCTCCGGCGCGAGGGCGACACCGCGGCCTACGAGCGCGTCAAGGAGCTCACCCGGGGCAAGCGCGTCACCCTCGACGACTTCCACGACCTGTTCGACGACCTCGACGTGGACGAGAGCGTCCGCGAGGAACTGAAGGCGCTCACCCCGGCCGGCTACGTCGGCGTCGGGAGCGAACTCGTCGACGAACTCGACTGACAACGGTCCGCACACCTCCACAAAGGATTTTACAGCGGTTCCCGACACTCCTGGCAACGATGAGTCACTGAACTCGCCCGGCCGTCGGGTCCGCCGACCCCGACAACCGCGTAGCCCCGACTGGACTCGACGCCGGTTCCCGCCGACCGTGACCCCCCGATAGCGTCCGCGTCGGCGGTGTTCTTCCGTATTCACCAGTAGCCAGCCGACCGGCCGTCGCACGTCGACGGCTCGCACGCTGGGCTCCGCACCATCGCAACACAGCGACCAGCCAGCCATGCACGCTTCCACACCCGACACCACGGACCGTCCCGACGACCGACGCATCGCCTCCACGACCACGCACAGTCAGCAGACACGAACCACAGAGACACACGACAGATGAACTACGACAGAACCGCGGATAGCGACACGATTCAACGGATGGTACAGCTGATCGAACCGAACTGGCAGATAACCGAATCGACGCCCGCGACGGCCGGCCACCAGATCGTCTACCTGCTCACCGTCGAGACCGGGAGCGGACCGCGCGACTGCGTCCTCAAGGCGACGCCCGAGGGCAAACCGGCTAGCTGCGACGTGGAGGCACGGATGCTCGCCATCGTCGACGAACACACCACCGTTCCCGTCCCCGAGGTGTTCGGGGTCGTGGACGAGCACGACGCGCTCCCGGCCCCCTTCTTCCTCTCGTCGCGGGTACCCGGCGAGGACTTCGACCGGACCGGCCTCGGCGGGCTGCCCGACGACCGAATCGACGCCCTCGCACGCTCGTCCGGCCGGCATCTCGCCAGCCTGCACGCGATGGACGCCGTCGACGGCTACGGCTACGTCGGCGTCGAGTACGACGAGGCGCTCGCGGGCGGTCGCCCGAGCGGCGACACCGACCAGCTCGTCGTCACCGACGCGACCGACGACTGGACGGCCTGCCTCCGGGCGTCGGTCGAGGGCGTCGTCGACGGACTGGACGAGACGCGCTTCGCCGACCTCCAGACGACGGTGGAACCGGCGGTCGAGGCCGCCATCGAGGCGGTCGACGACCCCGCCGACCCGACCGTCTGTCGCGTCGACCACTCGCTCGACAACCTGCTCGTCGACCCCGACAGCGGCGAGACGACGGCGTTCCTCGACTGGGAGTTCCAGTTCGCCGGCACGCCCGCCTACGACCTCGCGTTCGTCGAGCGCAGTCTGGCCGGCGGCTCCTGGTCGTTCACGCCCGACGCGCCGGACCAGCACGGCCGCATCCGTGCCGCCCTCGTCGCGGGCTACCGCGAGGCCGCCCCCGACACGGTCACCGACCGCCTCGAGTCGAACCGCACGGCCTACCAGCTACTCGTCGACTGCCACGAGCTGTTCAACTTCGACGACGCGCTCGACGTGTTCGGCGTGCCCGAGCCGCAGCGCGAGGCGGCGGCCGACCGGCTTCGGACGACCGTCCACGAGCGCTGCGCCCGGTGGGAGGCGTAGCGCCTACGCTGTCAGGCCCTTCGCCACCGCCCGGATGACGAGGTCCCGCGTCTCCCGGTAGCGGTCCCGGCCGATGTCCTCCCGATGCAGCGTCAGGAAGGAGACCGACCGGATGGCGTTCGCGACGACCTCGGGACTCGGCCCCTCCACCTGCCCCGCCTCGTACCACGCCTCGACGTACGGCAGGAAGTACGCGAGGCTCCGTTCGCGCTCCTCGCGCAGCTCCGTCCCGGTGTGGTGCTCGCGCAGCCTGTCGAGCTCGTCGGTTTCGATGACGAGCTGTCGCACCAGCGGGTTCGTCTCTATCTCGTCCAGCAACGTGGTGAGGAACCCGACGATGGCGTCCTCGGGGTCGTCGTGCTCCTCGAACGGCGCGAGCATCTGCGGGAGCAGTTTCTCCCCCTCTCGGTCGAGGATTTCGAGGTAGAGTGCCTCCTTCGAGTCGAAGAACTGGTAGAACGTGCTCGTCGCGATCCCGACGGGGTCGGTGAGGTCGGCGAGCGTCGTCTTCGACAGGCCGTAGCGGCTGAACAGCTCTCGACCCTCGGCGACGAGCCCCTCGCGGATCCGCTCGCGTTCGGCGTCGCTGAACCCGCCGCTCATTGGATGTCCTTCCGCCGGAACAGCTCCCGGCTGACGAGCACGAGCACGAGCGTCGCCACGAGCAGGATACCCGCCCCCTGGAGGTCCCAGCTGCTGCGGACGAGGATCGCGGCCGGGTCGTAGTAGCGGGTCGGCGAGAGCGCCCCGAGCCACGCGAAGTCGGTGCTCGAGGTGACTGAGTCGACGAGGAAGAGCCCGAACACGACGCCCATCGCGGCGCGCTGGGCGATGCTCGCCCGGTCGAACGCGACCGACGCGAGGAGCCCGACCGACGCCGCCGCGAGCAGGTACGGGATCGACAGCGCGTGCACCATCACGAGGTCCGCGACGGGGATGGACTCGTCGATGGCCAGCACACCGACGTAGACGATGACCGGCATCACCAGGTTCACGAGGAACACCGGCACGAGCATCGACGCGAACTTCTCCAGCAGTACGCGCGACCGGGTCACCGGCAGCGAGAGCGTCATGTCCATCCGGCCGTGCTCCACGTCGTCGGCGACGAGCGACGCCGCGCTGTAGGCGACGTACAGCCCGAGCAGGATGACCCAGCCGAAGGCGTACAGCTCCGTCGCGAGGAACCCCTCGATGGTCGAAAGCGACTCCACGCCGAACGCCTCCCGGAGCGCGGGCGGCCACGCTTCGACGTACTCGTCCAGGTTCACCTCGCTGGTGATGGTCGGGAACATGTAGACGTACAGCGCCGTCATCAGGCCGAGGCCGACGGTCAGCGCGCCCGCACCCTTTATCCGTCGACGGCCGTGGTACCACGCGAACTCGAACATCAGGCGGTCACCTCCCCGTCGTCGTAGAACCGCATGAATATCTCCTCCAGCGGAGCCTCCTCGACATCGAGTTCGAGCACTTCGAAGTCGGCCACGAAGTCGACCAACGCGTTCAGGTCGCCCGTGAAGGTGAACGTGAGTTCGGTCGCCGTCGCGGTGACGGTCCCGCCCGCGCCACCAGCGGCCGCCTCGGCGGCGACGCCGTCCACGGGCCGAACGGAGACGTCGTGGACCCCGTCGAGCGTGACGTCGTCCGCGCCCACCTCGCTGGCGACGGCGAGCCGGACGAACTTCCCACTGCGGTCGAGCAGGTCGCCGACGCGCTCGACCGTGACGATGCGGCCGTCGCGGATGATGCCGACCCGGTCACAGACCCGTCGCACCTCGCTCAGGACGTGCGAGGAGAGGAAGACGGTCGTCCCGTCCGCCGTCTCGTCGCGGATGAACTCGTTGAACCGCTGCTGGACGAGGGGGTCAAGCCCCGCGGTCGGCTCGTCCATCACGACGAGGTCGGGGTCGTGCATGAACGCCTGCACGAGCCCGAGCTTCTGCTTCTGTCCGGTCGAGTAGCTCCGTATCTTCCGCTCGACGGGGACGTCGAACAGGTCGAGCAGTTCCGCGCGGCGCGGATCACCCTTGACCGACGCGTGGAGGTCGAGTATCTCCATCCCGGTCGCCGTCTCGTCGAAGCCGGGGTTCGACGGGAGGTAGCCGACGTTCGCCTTCGCCTCGACGAGCGCAGCCTCGTCACGTACGTCCGCACCGAGCACCGTCGCCGTCCCCGCGGTCGGCGACTGGAATCCCATCAGGGTCCTGATGGTCGTCGTCTTCCCGGCCCCGTTCGGACCGAGGTAGCCGAACGTCTCGCCCTCGGCGACCTCGAACGACACCGCGTCGTTGGCGAGGACGTCGCCGTACTCCTTCGTCAGCCCGTCCACCGATATCGCGCTCATAATTCGGATATTCGATACGTGAACTCATAAATATTCCGTTCAGATATTTTTGAACCGCGTTGTGGCCTCAAGCACCGGGTTCCGATACAGGACGGGCCACAGGGCGAGCTACCGCACCCGAGATAGTTTCCCCGACAACGCTATCCGCTCCGGGCGGGGGTTCAAGTACCGGCACGCGACCAGACCCGGCGTGGTCTGAGCACCGCCGTACCGTGGCCAGGGCGGGAGTGCGGCACACCCGGTACGGCAGCAGACGTGCCGCCTGTTCGCCAGTCGAAGTCGGTAGCTGCCGCGCCGCGCTCAGCCGACCAGCGCGTCGACCGCGTCCGTCACCACCGCCGCCGCCTCCTCGACGGCCACGACGGTGACGTACTCCCGCGGCGCGTGCGCCACCGCTCCCTCGTCGTCGGCTAGCACTCCGGGACCGAAGACGACCGTCGGCGCGTGCTCGGCGAAGTACGACGCCTCCGTCGCGGCGGTGAACGGCCGGGCCTCGCGAGCGCCAGCCTCGCGCATCGCCCGGACGACGGCCGCGTCCTCGTCGGTCGCCCAGGGCCCGAGGAACGGGGTCTCGCGGTCGGAGAAGGCGAAGTCGACCCCCACGTCGCCGGGCACCGCCTCGCGGAGGTGGTCGAGCAGCGCCGCCCGGAAGCCCTCGGCCGCCTCCGGCGGGACCGAGCGCCGGTCCAGCACCAGCCGGGCCGACGCCGGCACCTGATTCGTCGCCGACCCGCCCTCGACGGTCGTCGGCGTCAGCGTCGCCCCGCCGAGCTGCGGGTGCGTCCCGGGCGCGTCGTCGCGCTCGTCGAACGTCGCCAGCGCGTCGAGCACCCGCGCCAGCGCGCTCACGGCGTTGACTCCCGAGTCAGGTTCGGCGGCGTGGGCGTTCTCGCCCGAGAGCGTCACCGTCCCCTGGAACCGGCCCTTCGCAGCGGTGCAGACGTCGAGATTCGTCGGCTCGCCGACGACGAACGCGTCGGCGTCGGCAATAGCGTCGACGGGCTCACCGTCGTTGCCCGTGACGAGGTGGTGCGCGCCGGTCGACAGCACCTCCTCGTCGGGTGTCACCGCGAGTGTCACCCGGCCGTCGCCGGGGTCGACCGTGAGAAAGGCCGCGAGCAGCGCCGCCAGTGGGCCCTTCGCGTCGCAGGACCCGCGCCCCCGAACCACGCCAGCATCGGCGTCGTACTCGTAGGGGACGTGCGGCGTGACCGTGTCGATGTGCGTGTTCAGGACGACGTGCGGGTGCCCCGTCCCGCGTGTCGCCAGGGTGTTGCCGGCGTCGTCGACCGTCGCATCGACGCCGTGTGTCGCCAGTTCGTCCACGAGGAGCGTCCGCATCTCGGAGACGTCCTCGTGGGACGCGACCGGCACCGCCCGCTGCAGGAACTCGACCGGGTCGAACGCCTCGCCCATCAGTCGGCCGTCGGCGGCGTCACCGGCACCTCGCCGTCGAACTCGTGGGCGACCGGCCCGTAGAGGACGGCCGGGCCGTCGTCCGGCACCTCGACGCGGAGGTCCCCGCCCGGCGGCGAGACGGTGGCCACGTCGTCCTCGCAGCGCCCGAGGTGGGCGGCGACGGCGGCGATGGCGACCGCGCCGGTGCCACAGGAGAGCGTCTCGCCCTCGACGCCGCGCTCGAACGTGCGCTGGTCGTAGCCGCCGTCGTCGCGAGGGGCGGCAAACGTGACGTTCGCGCCCTCGGGAAAGACGTCGTGGTGTCGGATGGGCGGCGCGTCGGCCGCGAGGTCGACCGCGTCGACGTCGTCGACGAAGATGACCGCGTGCGGGACACCAGTGTTGATGCCGGTGACCGCGTAGCCCCCGAGCTGGCCCTCGACGAGCGGTTCGTCGCGGTCCAGCGGGACGATCTCCGGTGCGAACGATGGCTCGCCCATCTCGATAGCGACCTCGGGCCCGCCGTCTGGCCCGTCGACCCGTCGTGCGTGGCGGGTGCCGGCCTGCGTGTCGATCATGACCTCGCTCGCGCCGGTGCGGGCCATCGCCCACTCGGCGGCGACGCGTGCGCCGTTGCCGCACATCTCGGCGGTCGAGCCGTCGGGCTGGACGAGCGTCATGACGACGCGTGGTGGACTGTACTTCTCCTCGAGCGCGAGGAACAGCACGCCGTCCGCGCCGGCGCGCTCGCCGTCGCCTGCGATACCGTCGGTGCGGTCGCAGTGGTGTGCCGCGAACGCGCCCCGGTCGGGGACGTACTCGTCCGCGTCGACGACGATGAAGTCGTTGCCGGTGCCGTTGTACTTGCCGTATCGTACGTGTCGTTGTGAGATGCTCATTCTGGTACCTCCGGTCTCGTGACGTCGGCGAGCGTCTCGCGCCGTCGCGCGAGCGTCGCCGTCCCCGCCGCGATAGAGACCGTGGCTGGTCGCGGGCGGGAGTTGTAGTGGCTCGCCATCTCGTAGCCGTACGCGCCGGCGTTGCCGACGGCGAGCGTGTCGCCGCGCTCCGGGGCGGGGAGCGGGCGGTCCGTACAGAACGTGTCCGAACTCTCGCAGATGGGGCCGGCGACGGTCTGGGGGACCGTCTCGCGGCCGTCCGCGGAGAGGTTCCGAATCGCGTGGTACGCGCCGTACATCGCCGGGCGCGCGAGCGTCGTCATGCCGGCGTCGACGCCGGTGACGACGGTGTCGGGCGTCTCCTTCACGGTGTTGACCGTGGTCAGGAGCACGCCCGCGTCGGCCACCACGTAGCGGCCGGGCTCGACCCGGAGCGTCGCGTCCACGTCGCCGAGGGCGTCGCGGGTGGCTGCGGCGACGGCGTCGAGGTCGAGCGGTGCGTCGTCCTCGTGGTAGGGGACGCCGAAGCCGCCGCCCACGTCGACGAACGCCAGGTCGACTGGGGCCTCGCGAGCGAGGTCGCCCATCCGACCGACGAGCTCGCGGTGGGCCGCGAGGTCCGCGGCGTCGGTGATGCCCGAGCCGGCGTGGGCGTGGATGCCGACCACGTCGAAGCCGCGGTCGGATGCGGCGGCGAGCGCGTCACCAGCGCGGTCGTACGGCACGCCGAAGGTGGCGTCGCCGCCGGTGCGGACCTTCTCGTGGTGGCCCGCGCCGACGCCGGGCGTGACGCGCAGGCAGAGCCGGCCGTCGTAGCCGCGCTCGGCGAGCCGGTCGAGCGTGTCGAGCGCGCCGACCGTGACGGTCAGCCCGGGGTGCTCGCGCCATCGGTCGACGACGAGGTCGAGGTCGCGCGCCGGCGGGTTGACCGCCGTGTACTGGACACGGTCGGCGGGAACGCCGGCGTCGAGCGCACGGAGCACCTCGCCGGCGCTCGCACACTCGACGCCCGCGCCCTCGTCGGCGAGCGCGGCGAGCGTCCGGCCGAGCGTGTTGGCCTTCGCCGCGTAGTACACGTCGGCGTCGGGGAACGCCGCCGCGAGCCGGCGGTAGTTCTCCCGGACGCGGTCGAGGTCGAGGACGTACAGCGGACCGCCGAAGTCGGCGACGAGGTCACGCAGGACGCCCGCATCCCAGTCGTCGAGCCGGCGGATGTCGGGGCCACCTTCGGCCGCGGGGCCGTCGTCGAACGGTGCGCCAGCGGCGGCGCTGCCGTGAGCGTCTCCACCGGCTTCGTCGCGGTCGTCCCGCGCGACCTCGCCGTTCATTCGCGCAGCACCTCCTCGCGCTGGGTTGCTTCGAGCGTCTCTGCCTCCAGTCCGGTGGCGACGACGGCGGGCTTGTACGCGCCGCCGTCGATGAGGTCGTGCTCGCCGAGCGAGGACTCGACGAAGCGCTGGAACGCCCGGCGCTCGGGCGGGAGTTCGCCGTACAGGATCTCCTCCTCGACGAGGTCGTACACCGGAATCCGGGGCGTGAGCAGCGTGTTCTCCCCGACGACCGAGTTCGCGCCGACGACGAAGCCCGAGGTGACCCGACAGCCAGCCCCGAGCGAGACGCCGTCCTCGACGACGACCGGCGCGCCCTCGACGGGTTCGAGGACGCCGCCGATGAGCGTGTTCGCGCCGAGCTTGACGTTCGCTCCGATCTGGGCGCAGGAGCCGACGGTGTCACAGGAGTCCACGAGCGTGCCGTCGCCGACGTGCGCGCCGATGTTGACGAAGCTCGGGCTCATCATGATGCAGTCCGAGCCGATGTGCGCGCCCGCCCGGACGACCGTGCCATCGGGCGTGTTCCGGCTGCCGCGCGCGCCGAGGTCGCTCGTGTCCTGCAGCGGGAGCACGTCGTTGTACGTCACCCCGCCGTAGTCGTAGGCGGCGATGTCGTGGCAGACGAAGTTGAGCAGGACGCCCTGCTTCACCCACTCGTTCGCCTCCCAGGACCCGTCGCGCTTCTCCGCGGCGCGGACCTCGCCGGCTTCGAGCGCGTCGAGGAGCGCGTGGAGCACGTCGTGGGTCTCGGGGGCGTGCGCGTCGAGTTCGTCGGCCTCGTGGCGCGCCCAGAGGTCCCGGATATCGGATTCGAGGCTCATGCGCCCACCTCCAGCACTTCGGCGAAACTGTATTCGCCCGCGTCGCGTCCGGCGAGCCACGCGGCGGCGTCGAGCGCGCCCTCGGCGAACACGCGGCGCGACTCGGCGCGGTGGGTGAGCCGGAGCTCCTCGCGACCGCCGGCGAGCCACACCTCGTGCATCCCGGTCACGTCGCCCGCGCGGACGGCGTGGACGCCGATCTCGCCCTCCCTTCTGGGTGCTTCGCCCTCGCGCCCGTGGACGCGCGGCGACTCGCCGCGGGCGTCGTCCACGGCGTCGAGCAGCGAGAGCGCCGTGCCGGAGGGGGCGTCGGTCTTGCCGTCGTGGTGGGCCTCGACGAGCTCCACGTCGTAGTCCGCGAGTGCGGCGGCGGCCTCGCCCACGAGCTGGGTGAGGACGGCGACGCCCTTCGAGAAGTTCGGCGCGTGGAGCACCGGGACGGACCCGGCCGCGTCGGCCAGTGCGCCCCGGTGGTCGTCGGTCAGCCCGGTGGTACCCGTCACGAGCGCGACGCCGGCGTCGGCGCAGGCGGCGGCGGAGTCGGCGAGGGCGTCCGGTGCGGTGAAGTCGACGAGGACGTCGACCTCGTGCGCCGCGAGCGCGGCGGGGAGGTCGGCGTCCGCGACGATCTCCGTTTCCGCGTCGACCGCCCCCGTATCGACGGCAGCCGGGTCGGACGAGACGGCCAGCACCACGCTCTCCGCGCGGTCGGCCGCGGCGGCGAGTACCTCACCGCCCATCCGTCCGGACGTGCCCGTGACGGCCAGTCGCATCAGTTGCCCACCTCCGCGAGGTGCGCGTCCGCGGCGTCTTCGAGCTCGGCCAGCAGGTCCGCCAGCGGCTCGACGTGCTCCTCGGAGAGACGCGTGAGGGGCAGGCGCAGGTGCGGCGGCGCGTGGCCCCGGATGTGCAGCGCCTCCTTCACCGGGATGGGGTTGGTCTCGACGAACAGTCCACGGGTGAGCGGCGCGAGCTCGTGGTGGATCTCGCGGGCACGCTCGTAGTCGTCGTCGAGGGCGGCCTGGACGAGTGCGCAGGTCCGCTCCGGCTCGACGTTGGCGACCACCGAGATGGTGCCGACGCCACCGACCGAGCAGATGGGCAGCGTCAGGCCGTCGTCGCCGGAGAGCACCGCGAACTCCTCGTCGCGCGTGCGCTCTGCGATCTCGCTGATCTCGCCGAGGTCACCGGTCGCGGCCTTGAAGCCCGCGATGTTCTCGTGGCTCGCGAGCTCGACGACGGTATCGGGCGCGAGGCCCTGCCCCGTGCGCGAGGGCACGTCGTAGACGATCTGGGGGACGTCGACCTCGTCGGCGATGGTGCGGTAGTGCTCGACCAGTCCGCGCTGCTCGGGCTTGTTGTAGTACGGCGAGATGAGCAGGAGCGCGTCGGCACCGGCCTCGACGGACCGGCGCGAGAGCGAGAGCGCCTCGGCGGTGTTGTTGCTGCCGGAGCCGGCGATGACCGGCACGTCGGAGACGGTGTCGGCGACGGCCGCGACCACGTCGACGTGTTCGTCGTGGCTGAGGGTCGCGGACTCGCCGGTCGAGCCGACGGGGACGATGCCGTCGACGCCTGCCGATTCGAGGCGCCCGACGTTCGCGCGGAGTGTGTCGTAGTCGATGCTGCCGTCGTCGTGAAACGGTGTCGTGATGGCGGGGTAGACGCCACTGAGTTCGATTGTCGTCATTTCGTTCGGGTTTCGTCGGGAGTCGTCGGTCGTCACACGGTTCAGAAGTCGAGTGCACCCGGAACGGGGTCGCCACGCCCGCACCGAGCACTTACCGTGTATAGAATTTCCCTGTAAAGCCGAAACCGAACGCGCCGCTCGTCTCGGGTCGAGCCCGGATGGGAGCGGCGGTGGTCATCACATGGTTCACGGTGCGCGACCGATATAACGCTTGTGTTGCCCGGCAGAAGCTGTCGCGGGTCGAAGCGAGTGACATGGGTCGCGGTGACGTGGAAACCGGTCACACTCCGCGGGAACCCGTGTCACCTTTGGACGGCATTTAAGAGGGACGCACCGTTACCCGCCGGGTATGCAACACACAGGTCTCAAACTCAGGATGGCGTTCGTCGGGACCATCCTGTTCGGCTTCTACTCGGCGCTGGCGCTCGTCGCTCTCAGCGTGTTCGGCACGGGCGTCTGGCCGTTCGTCGCCGTCGGGACGCTGCTGTTCGTCGGCGTCCAGTACAAGATCGGCAAGTGGGCCGCGCTCCGCAGCGTCGGCGCACAGGACATGCCGGAGGGGGAGTTCCGCGAGATACACCGCATGGTCGAGGACCTCTCCGACGATATGGGCATCGAGAAGCCCGAGCTCAAGCTCGCCCGGATGGGCGTCCCCAACGCCTTCGCGACCGGCCGGAAGGGTGCGGGCGTCGTCGTCGTCTCCACCGAGCTCCTGCAGGTGCTCGAACCGGACGAGGTCGAGGCCGTCCTCGCCCACGAGCTCGCGCACATCAAGAACCGGGACGTCGTGACGATGGTCGTCGGCCAGTCCATCGCCGCCATGATCGGCATGGCCGTCCAATGGGTCGTCATCCTCGCCGGCGACAACGCCATCGTCGACTGGATCCTCGGCTGGATCGCCGGCATGGTCGCCCAGATGCTCGTCATGGTGTTCGTGCTCGCCATCTCCCGGTACCGCGAGTACGTCGCCGACGCCGACGCCCGCCAGTACGTCGGCAGCGGCGACCCGCTCGCCCGCGCGCTCCAGAAGATCCAGGTGAGCAGCGAGAACGCCGGCGAGACCCGCATCGACAGCAGCACCGCCGCGCTCTGCATCTTCGACAGCGACAAGAGCCTCCTCCGGCGGGTCCTCGCGACCCACCCGCCGGTCGAGAAGCGCATCGAGCGGCTGCAGAGCTGAATTCCGGTTCCGGGGTTTCCGTCGTTCTTCGTCGTTCGAGTAGCCGGTGGCGTCGCGGTCGAACCGGTTAATAGATTACATATATTGTAAACTTTTCACCGCCGGCGCGCGCTGGCGAGCGTGTCGAGCATCGCGAGGCCTCGAGCCGCCGGCGCGCGAGGGATGAGCGAGGGAGCCTGCGACCGAGCGAAGAGGCTGGGGAGGCGTGAGGTGCGGTCGTGGTGCTGTGCGGGGTGGGACTGAAAGGGGCGAGCGTCTCGACGAACCCGGCCGAAGCAAGGACCGCAGCCACGAAGATCGCAGCGAGTTCTCCGCGAGCCTGCGAGCGGAGGGCAGCGAGACGACGGAGGAGTCTCGCCAGTCCCGGGAGTCGAGACGCTCGGGGCTTTCTGCGTGTTCGAACCCCAGGTGATGCCCCCACTGCAGGAGAACGACCTCCGAAAACAAATCTACACGAAAACAGCTACTCGTACCGCGCGAACGTCAGGTAGCCGGTGTGCCCGACGCCGCGCGTCGACGGCCGCGACCCGCGGTCGTCGAACTGCATCTCGCGCTGGATGGTCTCGTAGGTGGTCACACCCGAGAGGTCGGCCTCGCGGGCGGCCTCGGCGGCGGCCCGGGTCTGCTCGACGAACGGGGAGTAGACCGCGACGAAGCCGCCGCTGTCGAGGAGTCCGGGTGCGCGCGCCACCACGTCGGCGGCGTCGCCGGTGTCGAGTGTGATGACGTCGAAGTTGCCGAGGTCGTCGAGGTGGGGGCGGACGTCGCCGCTGCGGACGTCGACCCTGTCGTCGACGCCGGCGAGGCGCATGTTCTCGCGAGCGACGTCGGCGAACTCGTCGTCGCGCTCGAACGTGACGACGTGTGCGCCCGCGCGGGCGAGGTAGGCGGCGAGGACGCCGGTCCCGGTACCGGCGTCGAGGACGCGGTCGCCCTCGCCGACGCCGGTCTCGCCCATGACGAGGCCGATGTCGCGGGGCATCATCGGCGCGCCGGTGCGCTCGAAGTGGCTGAAGAGGTCGGGGCCACGCAATGCACGGACGGTGAAGGGCTCGCCGAGATGGGTCTCCAGCGTGGTTCCCGGTTCGGGGTCCTCGGGGACCTCCAGCACGCCGAGGTCGGTCTGGAGCTCGTCGCCGGGCGCGACGAGGTACTCGCGGTCGCCGTGGACGAGGACGACGCTCACTCTAGCTGGTCGACGGCCGCGGCGAGGTCGCCGTCGTTGGCCTTCAGCGCGGCGCGGGCCTCGTCCTCGCGGGCACCCGTGCGTGCGACGACGATGTCGATGTCGTCCTGCGGGATGCCGCCGTCGTCGTCTTCGTCGCTGTCGGCGTCAGCGCCGGCGTCGCCGGACTCGAGCTCGCCGTGGGCCTGCTCCGAGGGCTCGCCGACGATCTGGTAGGTCTCCTGTCCGCGAGCGTCCATCTTCGTGACCTCGGCGTCCTCGAAGACGAGGTCGTGCTCCTCCGTGCGGATGACGACCTCTTCGGCGTCGATCTCGGTGACGTCGATCCCCATCTGCTTCATCATCTGCTTCATCTTGCGGGGGTTGAGCCCGCCGCCTCCTCCGAACATACCCGGAACCAGCGCACGTACCGGCAAAAACATGACGAACTCCGGGGCGGCGCGGGGGTGGGCGTCGCCGTCGGCTGGTACCGTTACGGCCGGTCGGGTTTCGGACGATGCGTGACCGGCAGCCGGTCAGTCGCCAGCGCCGCTCCTGACGAAGACGGCCATCCCCGACTCGAAGTCGCACATCGAGCCGGCGTCGAGCTCGGCGCGGCCGACCGCGAGCAGGTGGCCGTCGTGGTGGACGACACAGACCTCGTCGCCGGGGCGCACCGCGGGGTCGACCTCGCGGACGAACTTCGCGAACACGTTCTTCCCCTCGCGGACGAACGGCTCGCTGTCGTCGCCGACGACGACCCGTGCCGTGGGGTGGTCGAGGGAGTCGTGCAGCCGGCGGCCGCCAGCGAGACCCAGCGTGAACCGGCCGTCGACGCCGTGGCTGACCAGCCGACCCTCGTCGGCGATGACCTGCTCGGGGCGGCCGGAGCTGGTCCGGCGCACCTCCAGGTCGTCGGTGGCGGGGAACAGCGCCGCGCCGGCACCGGCCCCGAACTGGTAGTCCGCGAGCGTCCGCAGGTCGGGGACGTCGTGGTCCTCGTCGCTCATACCCCGGCGTTGCGTGGCCGCGGATAAACGCGTGTCGAACCCGTGCTGTGGGGATGCGAGCGGCAGCCACACTCACCGAGGATCTCGTCACGGAGAGTCATGCGTACTGTTACCATTCTTCGAAGTGAAGAACAAGAGAAACATATATGCGGGCTCTCTGCCAGTCACAACACGAAATGAACACGACCAAGATCGCGCTCGGGGCGGTGCTCCTGTTCCTGAGCTCGGCCATCCTGCTCATGATGGGCTCACCCGGGAGCCCCATCCCGATGCTCGCCGGCGGTGCTGCCTCGCTCGCGATGGCGGCCGGCGCGCTGCTCGTCGGTACGTCCGAGGGCGGTCGCCCCGTCTGAACGGGCGATTCTTCTCCGGTCCGCAGCGTCAGAGTAGAAACGTCTCCGGCCGGTCGGAGAGGTCGATGAACCGGTCGGTCGCCTCGACGAGCTCGTCCGCCGTCGAGCTCTCGAAGCCCATCACCTCCACGCGCACCCCCTCGTGGCGCAGGTGCGAGCAGAGCCGCGAGAAGTCGCCGTCGCCCGTACAGAGGATCATCGTGTCGACCTTCTTCGCGAGCGTGACCGCGTCGAGGCTCATCCCCACGTCCCAGTCGGCCTTCTTCGAGCCGTCCGAGAACGTCTTGATGTCCTTGATCTTCGGCTCGAAGCCGATATCCTCCAGCGCCTCGAAGAAGCTCTCCTCCTCGGGCGAGTCCGCCCGGATGACGTACGCGATGGCCCGGGTGAGTTCGCGCCCCTGCACCCCCTTCTCCAGCAGGGCGGAGTAGTCGATGTTGCGGGTGTAGATGCTCTGTGCCGTGTGGTAGAGGTTCTGCGCGTCCACGAGCATGGCGACGCGCTGGCCGGAGTGAATCTCGGTCATGGATGAACCTCGTGCGGGCTCCCTGAAAGCACTTTATCTCGGTGTCCCGGGGGCTCGTGACGACGGGGCACCGCGACAGCAACCCCTTTGCTCGGCGTCCCCGACACCCAGAGTGTGTCCGCGACGATACTGGTGGCCGGGACGGCGAGCCACGTCGGCAAGTCGACGGTCGCGGCCGGGCTCTGCCGACTGCTCGCCGACCGTGGGGTGCGCGTGGCCCCGTTCAAGGCCCAGAACATGTCGAACAACGCGCGGGCGGTCCCGGCCCCGCACGTCGACGAGGCGTGGGGCGAGATCGGCGTCTCGCAGTACGTCCAGGCCCGGGCGGCCGGGGTCCAGCCGACGACCGACCACAACCCGGTGCTGCTGAAGCCCAGCGGTTCGGGCGCGTCGCAGCTCGTCGTCGACGGTCGCGCGGTCGGCACGTACGAGGCGGGCTCGTACTACGACGAGCACTGGGCCACCGCGCGCGAGGCGGCCGAGCGGGCCCACGAGAGACTTGCCGGCGAGCACGACGTGGTCGTCGCCGAGGGTGCGGGCAGCATCGCGGAGATCAACCTCCACGACCGCGACCTGGCGAACGTCGAGACCGCGCGCTTTTCCGACGCGAGCGTCGTCCTCGTCGCCGACATCGAGCGCGGCGGCGTGTTCGCGTCGCTCGTGGGGACGCTCGAACTGGTGCCCGACGACGTGCGCGACCGGGTCGTCGGCGCGGTGGTGACGAAGTTCCGCGGCGACGAGGCCATCCTCGAACCCGGCCTCCGCGAGTTCGAGGACCGGACCGGCGTGCCGATACTCGGCGTCGTCCCGTACGACGATCCCGGGCTCCCCGAGGAGGACAGCGTCGCGCTCCCGGCGGTCGGCGAGCGACACGTCGTGGGGCGGGACGAGCACGACGACCCGGTCCGGGTCGGCGTCGTCCGGCTCCCGCGGGCGTCGAACGTCACCGACGTGGAGCCACTGGCCCGCGAGCCGGGCGTCCGGGTGGTGTACGTGCCGCCCGGCGACGACCTGCGCGACCTCGACGCCGTCGTCCTCCCGGGGACGAAGAACACGGTCGACGACCTGCTGGCCTGCCGCGACGCGGGGCTCGGCGACACACTCGCCGAGTTCGACGGCCCGGTCGTCGGCCTCTGCGGCGGCTACCAGCTCCTCGGCGAGCGCATCGAGAACGCGAGCGTCGAGGGCCGCGACGAGTCGGTCGGCGCGGGCGAGGCCGACGCAGTACCCAGCCTCGGCCTGCTCCCGGTCGTCACGCGCTTCGACCACGAGAAGGCGGTTCGTCGGGCGACGTACGAGCTCGACGGCGTCGGCCCGCTCGCGGGGGCGACCGGGACCGCGTCGGGCTACGAGATACACATGGGCGAGACGCGCGCCGTCGCCGCCGTGGAGACGCCGTTCGCGGTCGACGGCAAGGCGAGCGCGGCGTTCGGTGCGTCGGCCGGGAACGTCTGTGGCACCTACCTCCACGGACTGTTCGGGAACGGGGTCGCACGACGAGGGCTGCTGGCGGCCGTCGGTGTGGAGGCCGGTCGGGCCGGGGCAGACACCGACTCAGAGGCCGGAGATCCGTACGACAGCACGGCGACGCTCCTCCGCGAGTCGGTCGACGTGGACGCGTTGTTGTCTGCCGCCGGAGTGTGTGTTAATTACTGACGTATCGGCCACAACAGTTACTAGCGGGGGCCGTCTCCGTACACGTGGTTGGGGCACCCCCCGGCCAGTCACACGCTCGGCGTGGATGGCAGCTACTCCCCCCTACCGATTCCCCCATCGGTTTTCTTTCATCCTGTAGCGACACGTAACCTCTTTGTACGGACGGGCAGCAGTCGTGGTATGGTCGAAGCCGTCGCCGTGGCGAGCGGCAAGGGGGGCACCGGCAAGACGACGGCGACGCTCGCGCTCGGGATGGCGCTCGCGGAGCGCCACGACGTGACCGTCGTCGACGCCGACACCGGCATGGCGAACCTGCTGTTCCACGCCGGCCTCGCCGACGCACCCGTCACGCTCCACGACCTGCTGCTCGGCGACGCCGACGTGGCGGTCGAGGACGCGGTCTACCACCGCTTCGGGATGGACGTCGTCCCCTGTGGCACCTCGCTCGACGGCTTCCGCGAGGCGGACCCGACCCGCCTGCGCGACGTGGTCGCCGAGCTGGCGAGCGACACCGACGTGCTCCTGCTCGACTCCCCGGCCGCCCTCGGCAGCGTCAGCGCCGTCCTCCCCGTCGTGCTCGCCGACCGCATCGTCGTCGTCCTCCAACCGACGGTCCCAGCGCTCTCTGACGGCCTGAAGGTGCAGGAGTACGCCCGCTCCTACGGCACCGAGGGCGCGGGCGTCCTGTTCAACAAGGTCCACGACGACGACAGCGTCGAGCGCATCGCCGAGCAGACCGAGCGTTACTTCGACGGCCCGGTGCTCGCGAGCGTCCCCGACGCCGACGCCGCCCGCGAGGCCCGTGACGCCGGCGAGCCGCTGCTCGCACACGCCCCCGGATCAGCGGCCGCCGCGGCGTTCCGCGAGGCCGCCGCCGGGATCGAGATCCGCGACGAGGACGCCGACGACGTGGCCGCACGCTTCCGGAGCGCGGTCGTCCCCGAGCAGCCATGAGGCTCCCGCGCGGCGACCTCGTGCGCTCGCGCACCGCGACAGCTCCCGACGACACGCTCGCCTGGGCGCTCGACGCGGCACACACCGGCTACCTCGTCCTCGAACCGGCCGACGCGCTGCTCGGCGGCGACGACGACGCGTGCGTCCTCACACTCGCCGACGGCGTGCCCCGGCTCGCGTACCACACCGGTACCGAGCGCGGCGGCACGTCCGCGCTCGCCGACGTCGCCGGGGCCGGGCCGTACAGCGCCGACTGCTACGCGGTCGACCGGGCCGCCATCGAGGACGTCCCCGACGCGGGCGAGCTCGTCGTCTCCCCGGACGCGCCGGCGGAACGGCTCGCCGGAGACTCGGAGCTCGCGGAACGGACCCGGGCGGCCGCGCCACCGGCGTGGACGGACGACGACGCGGCACCCTCGGACCCGGTGGCGGCGTTCCTCGCCGACGAGGAGCGACTGGACGCCATCCGCGACCGGGCACGCGAGGAGGCCCGTCGGAAGGCACGGGAGTGGGACCTCACGGACGCACTCGTCGACAGCGACGAAAACTGAGCCGTGCGGTCGGCGTCCTCAGAGTCGCCGACGACGCGTGTACACGGTGTGTGCGAGCGCCACGACGAGGAAGAGTCCGGCACCGACCGCCGCCGTGGCGAAGCCGTTGCCGCCGAAGAACGGCATGACACCCGTCGCCGCCGCGAGCACGAACGCCGCGTTGACCGCCGCGACGCCGACCGCGAAGTCGCTCCAGGGTATCTCGTCCCCCTCGAGCACCTCCAGGTAGACGTCGAGTTCGTCGACGGTGTCGGTCCGTTCGATGGTCCCGCGGTTGCAGTCGTACTCGACCACGTCGAGCTCGTGCAGCTTCGGCAGGTGCGACTGGTACAGTGACGTGTACACCCGCTTGCGCTGCTTGTAGGTGACCTCCTCGACCGGGATGTCGTTCTCCCAGGCCGCGATCTGCTCCGCGAGGTCGCGCAGCTCGACGCGTTCGTCCGTCGCGTGCTGGTTCAGGTACTTGATCGCGAACCGACGACGCGCGTTCGACAGGACGGTGAAGACGCTGTCCTGCGAGAGTGTCGTGTCTCGGTTCGTCGGTTCGGCTCCGCCTGTGGTAGATAGTTCGGGCTGATCGAGTTGCAAGCTAGTTCCCCCCCAGACACTCCGGCGACGTACGTCACTATAAAGGGAGCCAACTGTTCACTCTCTATCACTGTTCACGGGTACTACAGGTCTGTCCTAACACCGCGTTAGCAGATCGATTCTCGCCCGAAATCGACAGGCTGCGGCCGGGTACCGAGCGCTATCGAGGACTCCGGAGCGCACCCCCCTCCAGTCGATTGGTCGGAACGCACACAGGCCGATGCGTGCTCGACACGGCACAGAGGTCCGGAGACACGAACTGTTTCGCGTGGGTGTATATACCGGTGTGTGGAGCCCCACCGTGGCGGTCGCACGCGCGGTGGACGGCTCAGTCCCGCAGGCTCTGTCGGATGTACCACCGGTTCGTCCAGAGCTGGTAGGTGACCAGCAGGGCGAACAGCGCGAGCGACCCGCTCGTCCACAGCACCGGATCGACCGCCGAGACCACCGGGAGGCCGACGAGCGACCAGAGCACCAGCGTCAGCGAGGCGACGCCGAGGCTCCGGTACACCTCGCTCCAGGTGACGCCGTGGCTCGTGACGACCTCCATGTACTGGTCGACGTCGCGCGCGTGCTCGCTCGGGTGGACCTCCCGGGCCTCCCGGTCGTAGTCCACGACGCCCAGCTCCTCGAGCTTCGGCAGGTGCGTCTGATGCAGCGAGTTGTAGACGCTCTCGCGCGCGGCGCGCGGGGGCGGTGACTCGCCCGTCTCGCTCGCCGCGATCTCCTGTGAGAGCTCGTGCAGCGTCGTCGGTTCGCCCGACGACTCGACGGTGAGGTGTCTGATCGTCTCCCGTCGACGGTCGTTCGCCAGTACCTCGTATATCGTCCCCTCCGGTAGTGTGTCCGTCCTGAACATATCTCCCCCCTCCCCAGGGTCTGCTGTTCGGTCCGACGGGTGGAAGCACCGTCACCATGAGGAGCATACGGGTTCGGTATGCGAGCGTTGTACTTCGGGGGGTGATCCGACGTGTCCACTTATGACACGTTATCGGTGCTCTGACACGCTGGTTCGCCCCGACGCAGTCGGCCGATATCGAGTGTTTAGGAGTCTGATAACACCCCCGCCGACCACCGACCGTCGTCGGTCGTGACCGCCCCCGCTCGGGGAAGCGGTCGTTTACCCACCTGTATCGCGCCGTTCGAGGCCGCTCTCGACCTCAATTCCGGGATTGAACGGTGACGTGGTGACGGATAACTACGGGGGTATCTCTGCATGTAAACGACAACCGAACGCCCCCGCTGGAGGGGGGTTCGGGGGGAAACTACAATGTCAGACAAGAAAATCGGACTGTCGCGCCGGCGCGTCCTCGGTGGCCTCGGTGCCATCGGCGTCGCGTCCGCGGGCGCAGGACTCGGTACGAGTGCGTACTTCAGCGACACAGAATCGTTCGTCGGAAACATCCTCGAAGCTGGCTCGCTCGACCTGTACGTCCACGTGGACTACGAGGAGGACCAGGGCAGCTACGGTGACTACGAAATCGACGGCGTCATCCAGGGCGACACCTTCGGCGAGGACCCCGACGGTGAAGCGCTCACCATCGACGTGGACGACCTGAAGCCCGGGGACTCCGGCGAAGGGGAACTCTGCTTCTCCATCGTCGACAACCCCGCGTGGATGTGGATGTGTGGGGAGCTTACCGCCAACGACGAGAACTCGGTCACTGAGCCGGAGGCCGACGCGGACGGTGAGGACAACGATTACGACCCGGATGGGGACATCGACGGCGAGGGCGAACTCGCCGACGCGATGATGGTCTCGCTGACGTACTGTGACGAGGACGGCGACCCGATCCTCGACGACGACGAGGAGCCGATCGTCATCCTCGAAGGGACGCTCGGGGAGGTCATGTCCCAGCTCGACAATGGTGTCGCACTCGACGGCGACCTCGAGGAGGACGACCGGAGCCCCTTCCCGGGCGTCGAGTCCTCGAACGAGACGGCAGGTCCTTGCGTCTGCGTCGAGTGGTGGGTCCCGACCGACGTCGGTAACGAGATCCAGACAGACTCCGTCGAGTTCGACTTCTCGTTCGTCGCGGTGCAGTCGCGCCACAACGACGGCGACGTGAACCCGTGTATCACGTCGACCAGCGGTGAGGACTGGGGCAAGTTCCAGTTCGGCGACGAGGCCGAGACGTGGTTCGGTCGCCTGAAGGCTGGCGATGGCCCCGGAGGTGGCGCAGCACAGGGCGAGCTCTACATCGGAAACAATGCTGCTGGCGGTGACTACAACCAGGACCAGTACGACTGGCCGGACACGTTCGAGGGCTCGTTCTCCGTCGAATACGACTCGGACGCGAACGAGGGGACGATCACGCTGTACGACAGTGGCGGCTCGTCGCTCTCCTCGGCGACGTACACCGGGCTGGACGACCAGGCGTCGACGGGCGACGGCTCGGCCGACGAACTGGGGATTACCGCGAAGGCCAACACTGCTGGCTCGAGTGTCGACGTGAGCAACGTGATGCTCAACGGGACCTCGCCGAGCGGTGCGACAAGCGTCTCCGCGAGCGGTGACGGAACGAGTCCCACGCACCTGCACATCACGGATGTCGACACGACCGTCGACTGGACGCTCACCGGTGACGTGAACATCGAGTTCGCCGGCGCAACCGGCGAGAACGTCGCGATGGACGTCCACGTCGACTGAACCAACCGCGGCCGACCCATTCGGAGCACGGTATCGCTGATATCTGCGATGCCACGGCGGTTCGACTCCGCCGGTGGGTCTTCCCCGTATGGGGGGAGATACGATGTCAGAGAAACCAATCGCACTCTCACGGCGGAAGATACTGGCCGGCATCGGCGCAGCGGGCGTCGCGAGCGTCGGCGCAGGGCTGGGGACTAGCGCGTACTTCAGCGACACCGAGTCGTTCGAGGGGAACACGCTCACTGCAGGCTCGCTCGACATGAAGGTCGACTGGGAAGAGCACTACAACTACCCACAGCTCTACGATATGGGTGATCCGACCGACGGGCTGGACGTCACGATAGATCCCGAGGATCCAGAGAACTACACGGCGTTCCCGCCGGGGGTCGAGGCCACGAGCGATTACGACCCGCTCCTGTACGTCCACAACGACGACGTGCCCGCGTACATGGACAACACGTCCATCGAGGCGTTCCCCGACGAGGACGACGACGGAATCCAGGACGAGTTCGACGAGGAGGACGCCTGTGACGTGCTCGCTGACGTCGGTGGCGAGAGCGGCGGGCTCAGCTCGGATTCCCGGACGGAGAACGCGGCGACTGAACCTGGGGACCCGCTGATCGAACTCGAAGACGTCAAACCCGGCGACTTCGGCGAGGTCACGCTGAGCTTCCATCTCTGCAACAACCCGGGCTACGTCTGGATGCAAGCGGCGAACGTCGACGCCTCCGAGAACGGCGTTACCGAACCCGAGGGCGAAAGCGAGGACGAGGAGGAGGGTGTCGTGGAACTCGTCGAGAACATCCAGACGGCCCTGTGGTACGACGACGACTGTGACAATCTGGTCGACAGCGGCTCCGGAGGTACCACTGAGGAAGTCGACGTCGTCATCGTGCTGGACGAGTCCGGGTCGATGGATTTCGAGACTGGAAAGTTCGATGCCGCCAAGAACGGTGCCAAAGCGCTCGCTTCCGAAGTCCTCTCGAACCCCGGAACGAAGGTCGGCCTGGTCTCGTTCGACTCCAGTGCGTACCTTCAACAGGGCCTGACGACAGATTACTCCGACATCGAGACTGCTGTCGATGGTCTGACTGCTGGCGGAGGGACCGACTTCTCGGACGCGCTAAATGCGGGTAACGAGGAACTGACCGGGAACGACGTTTCCCCCCAGATCACGGCGAGCGGCGGGCACCGTTCTGGCGCACAGAAGGTGATGGTCTTCCTGTCCAACGGAAGCAGCGGTGGGGACTACAGTACCGAAGCCCAGGCAGTGAAAAATATCCCTGCAGATATCTACGCAATCGCGTACGGGGACGATGCTGATGACAGCGTCATGCAAGAAATCGCGAGTGACCCCGACAGCACGTACTTCTTCGACGCACCGACCCAGTCGGAGGTCGAAGACGCCTTCGACGACATCGGTGGCGAGATATCGTCGAGTGGCGAGGAGATCTTCTTCCAAGGGAATCTCGCAAGCGCACTGGACGCACTCAGCGCAGACAACGGTATCCCGCTGGACGGCGACGGCGGCGACGACTTCGACGAACTGGAGGACGAGCCCGACGCTTCCGAACGGGGTTGCTTCGAGCCGACACCCGAGACCAACTGCATTGGCTTCTCGTGGTGGCTCCCCACCGAGGTGGGCAACGAAGTCCAGTCCGACACCGTGAGCTTCGATCTCGGCTTCTACACCGAGCAGTGCCGCCACAACGACGGTAGCGGGCAGAGCGACGAGAACGGCGAAAACAACGACAACATAGCAGCGACGTAACGGACGGCGACCACGACCCACACCGGTGAACGCTCGGTATCACATCCGCGCGTCGACGGTTCGACTCCGTCGGTGGGTCCTCCCCGGAGGGGGGTACAATGAGCAACGAGAACATCGGACTTTCACGGCGGAAGATACTGGCCGGCATCGGCGCGGCGGGCGTCGCCAGCGTCGGCGCAGGCCTGGGGACCAGTGCCTACTTCAACGACGTCGAGTCGTTCGACGGGAACACCATCGCGGCCGGCGAACTCGACCTGAAGGTCGACTGGGAGGAGCACTACGCCTACCCCCAGCTGCTCGGCTTCGAAGACCCGACGAACGGCCTCGACTACGACATCCTGTACGAGGAACCGGACGGCGACGACGGCTACGTCGGCTTCCCGGACCCGGAGAACCCACACGTCTGGGTCCACGAGGACGACATCCCGACGTACATGGCCAACACCGCCATCGAGGCGTTCCCGGACCCGGACGGTGACGGGCAACAGGAGATGGACAACGACGAATTCACCTACTGGCCGTGCGACCACGGTGCGGACCTGCCGATGCACCTCGACCCAAGCGCTGAGGGTGCACTTAGAACTGACAACGGCGACACCTGGAACGAGGAGGAGGAGGACTACAAACCCCTCCTCAGTCTCGACGACGTGAAGCCCGGCGACTTCGGGGAGTTCACGCTGAGCTTCCACCTCTGTGACAACCCCGGCTACGTCTGGCTCCAGGCGGCGAACGTCTCGGAGTCCGAGAACGGACTGACCGACCCCGAGAGCGAGGTCGACGACTCGCCGGAGGAGCCCGAACTCGCCGAGAACATCCAGACCGCCTGGTGGTACGACACGAACGGGAACAACGTCATCGACTCCTCCATCGGCGAGGTGGACGTGATGATCGCCGTCGACACGTCCGGGTCACTCGACCAGGAGGACCTGGACCAGCTCGAGGGGTTCGCGAACGATCTCTCGACCTCGCTGGACGACACGGGTAACGCCAGAGTCGGTGGCCTCTCGTTCGGGGGTGGGATGGTCGAGGACTTCACCAGCCTGGCCGACGGTCCGGCCATGTTCAGCGACCTCGAGGCGAACGGGAACACGCCGATGCCCGCAGCGCTCGACGTCGCACGCGAGGAACTCGACGTCAACGGCCGGTCTGACGCCGAGACGTTCATCATCGTCTTCAGCGATGGCGGACCGAACTACCCGAACGCCGGGTACGACGAGTTCCCCATCGGCGGCGGGTACACGCCAGGGCCTTACGCCGACGGCGACTCGAGCAACGCCATCGTCGAGAACGCGGAGCTCTGTGAGACCGCGACCATCGCAGCCGACATCAGGGCAGACCACCGCATCCTCACCGTCGGTATCGACGATGACGGGGCGATCACGGGGAACCCCGATGCGGAGGACTGCGATGGGAACTCTATCACCACGCTCTCGGCGTACCTCCGGGACTACATCTCGGGCGCGGACGCGGACTACTACAGTGCGGAGAGCATCGGCGATATCGGGCCGATACTCGACGACATCCTTGCGAACGTCGCCATGGAAGAGGAGGTGTTCCACCGGGGGACCCTCGCGGACGACCTGGAGGCGCTGGCCGACGGGAACGGCATCCCGCTCGACGGGGACCTGTCGACGGAGTTCGACGAGTTGAACGACCCGGCCGACGACCCCGACCGGGAGTGCTTCGATCCGGGTGTGAACTACTTCGTCGGCTTCGCGTGGTGGCTCCCCCGGGAGGTCGGCAACGAAGTCCAGAGCGACTCGGTCGGCTTCGACCTCGGCTTCTACACCGAGCAGTGCCGCCACAACGACGGCAGCGGTGAAACCTCCGCATAGAACGACGAACAACGACCCACACCGGTGAACGCCCGGGTTCGCGCCCGTGCGTCGACGGTTCGACTCCGTCGGTGGGTCCTCCCCGGAGGGGGGGAATACAACGATGACGAGAAAGGATATCGAACTGTCACGGCGGAAGATACTGGCCGGCATCGGCGCGGCGGGCGTCGCCAGCGTCGGTGCTGGCATGGGAACGAGCGCGTACTTCAGCGACACCGAATCGTTCGACGGCAACACCATGGCTGCCGGCGAGCTCGACCTCAAGGTGGACTGGCAGCAGACCTATAACGGGCCGATTCCCAGCAGTGGGGGTGAGGTCGGAGAGCACCCGGTGAACGCCTACCCGGATAGTGCAGTCGGGGAGGAAACGTATGGCGACGGTCTCCAGGATCTCGACGGCGTCAACTACTCCGGCGCGGGCGAGACCGACCCGGTGTTCAACGCTGCCGAGGTCCCCGCCTGCTGTGACTGTGACGAAGACGAGTACTACGTCACCTACGCTGGCGAATCGTACTGTATCAGCGCAATCTCGGAGGACGAAAGCGTAGAGGAGTTCTACGATTACGATACGGGGGAATGGTCGTCACTGAACAGTGACATTCAGCGACGGAACACGACTGTTCTCTTCCTGTACGAGGATGATGAAGGTGACCTCCACCTTTTCATTATCCATAATCAACTCGACAACACCAGAAGCTCGGATAATGGGTTCGTCGCTTCAGTCACTGTCGAAGGTGCTGAGGGAAACCAGTGGTTAAACGCAGCGTGGGTCGGTCAGGATGAACCTGGCACCGACATCGACACCTATCAGAACGCCAATGGGAGCAACGTCGCGATGGCTGACTGGGCCTGGCAGAATCGAAAAACCGACGGCGGCGTTCTCGGTACGTTGGACGAAGACTTCGCTCTACGGGTTACTCCGGCGTTGAACGATGCAGCTACGTACGATGGAAACTCGGTCTTCCAAGATCAGACTGACATCGAACGATTGGTGCTCCTTGACGGAGATACGTCCACAGAGGTAGTCCTCGAAGATACTGTCGGAACCGACGGTGACCTCGATTCGATCACCATCCACAGTTCCTGCGGGATCGACAGCGGCTCGCAACTGGAGACGCCCGCAGTCTTCCAGAGCGAGAACTACCCCGACCAAGAGCACCTCATCGAACTCGACGACGTGAAACCGGGAGACAGTGGAGAGATAACGTTCTCGCTGCACCTATGTGACAACCCTGGATACGTCTGGTTCACCGCCGCCGGCTTCTCACAGGACGGCGGCGCGAACCCCGAGCCCGAGCAGGTCGCTGAGGGTGACGCCGATAACGACGCGGACCTCGCCGAGAACGTCGACGTGACTCTCTGGTACGACGAGGACTGCGACAACCTCTACGACGAAGAGGAGACGGAGATCTTCGCAGGGACCCTCGCCCAACTGATGGAGAATCTCGGTGTCGAAGAGGACGCCGAGGAGGGCGACGAGGGCTTCGAGGGGATGCTCCAGCTGGACGCCGAACCGGATACCGGGGACGTTGAGTGCTTCCCCGCCGAAGCCGGCTTCTGTGTCGGCTTCGAGTGGGAGGTCTCGACGGACGTCGGCAACGTCATCCAGGGTGACACGACCACCTTCGATCTCGGCTTCTACACCGAGCAGTGCCGACACAACGACGGGAGTGGGCCGGACGGTACGACCGAGGCACCGACGACCGAGTGACTGCAGGCGGTAGACCCACGTCGGTGCTCGTCCGGGCACACACCCCGGACGGCGGCGGTTCGACTCCGGTGGTCGGTCTCTGATACGACTCCAAACATGATAGAACGACTCAATCGCAGACGGTTGCTCGCCGGACTCGGAGCCACCGGTGTCGCCTCGGTCGGTGGGCTCGCCCTGCTGACCGAGGGAGCGAAGGCGTACCCGGACTCAACGGCGCTCGCATCGACACCCCTTCGGTACGACTGGCGGGAGACGTACAACGGGACGACTGTCGACGGCGGGACGACCGTGACCGGAACGGAGACCGGGCCACGGCTAGCCGTCTCGAACGTGCTCCCCGGCGACAGGGGATCACTGAGCATCAGGCTCCGGCTCGACGACACGTCGGAGGACGTCGCCGTCCAGCCGTTCCTCTCACTCGACCTGGCTGCGACCCCGGAGAACGGCATAAACGATTCCGAGGCGAGCCTCGACGACACTCCCGAGCGAGGGGAGCTACAGGAGTTCCTGACCGTCTCGCTCTGGTACGACACCGGCCTTCGAGGTTTCGACGCGTTCGGTGCGGAGAACGGGATCCAGGACGTTGGCGAGTCGCTCGTCCACCCCGACGCGAACGGGTCGCTCACGTCGGTGGCTACTGCCCTCTCGACGCCGACGCTACTCGACCCTGCGGAGGGAGGCCCAACGAGCGATTCCTGCCTGTCCGGCGACGACTCGATCGGGTTCGTCCTGGCCTGGTCGTTCGACGGGGACGCCGACCCCCGCGACGTCAACGTGACCCAGTCGGACGGTGTCGTGTTCGACCTCGGCTTGTACACCGAGCAGTGCCGCCACGACGACGGTAGTTGACCGAGCAGCAGTGGCGACGGCAACGAGGCACCAGCGGCGGGAATGTCGCCCTTGACCCGGTGACCGAAAGCGTCCTCACCGAGTCCGCCGACTTCGAATCGTTCGAGAGCGATCCGACCGCGTCGCCGTAGTCACGCTCGTGTCGGCCACCCCAGCGTCCCCACCTTTGCGACTAGTTGCTGGCCTGAAAACCACCGATTACCACCGCATAGGAACTATATACCGCCACGATATTCGGTCGTTGCTGCCCGGTACGACACTCATTCATATGCCCCTGCTTGGGGTACGTTGTTCCACGAACACGCCCGTCCGGTGGGGGCCGGACGGACGAGGGGGGAGACCTGTGAATCCAGGCATATCCGACGGCGACAGTCGAACGGGCGGGACAGGACACCTCGCGGGAGGTGAGACGCCGTGAGCCGCGAGCGCGCCTCGTTGAGCCGGCGGCAGCTGCTCGGGAGTGTCGGCACCGTCGGCGCGCTCAGTGGCGCGTCGGGGCTCGGGACGTGGGCGCTCTTCGAGGACAGTGAGACGTTCGCCGCCTCGATGAGCGCCGGCGAGGTCGGTGTGAGCATCGACTGTGACAGCTGTGCGACCGGGAGCGACGGCTCGGTGTCGTTCGGCCTGGGCGGGCTGGAACCCGACGACGTCGTCCGAACCGAGCGGTTCCACATCACCGCCGACGCGAACCCGGTTCGAGCCTGGCTGCGGACCAACTGCCCGGGACCCGTCGACCCGCTCGGCGACGCCGTCGAGGTGCGGCTGTCCCGAGACCCCGGCTGCGATGGAAGCGGGACCACACAGGTGTATCCGTCCGAGGACGGCTCGTGGGGAACGCTGAACGGGTTCCGGTCCGACCTCCGTGGCGGACTGCGACTCGACAATCTCGACGGCGAGCCGTGTCTCGACGGCACGCTCTGCTTGGACCTCGAGTACAAGCTGCCCGAGGACGCGACATGGGCGGAGGATCTCTCGACCGAGCTGACGTTCGAGGTCGCCGCGGAGCAGTGCCGCCACGTCTCCGAGGAGAGCGCCACCTCGCCGTTCCAGCCTTCCGACTGCCCAGAGCCGGACTGCCCAGATTGCGTCGAGGTCGGGACGGTCGAGGTCCCGGAGAATCAGCTGGTACCGGGCGAGACCTACCCCCTCGAGGACGACCCGACGTACGAGATCGAGGTGCTGACAGTGAAGAACAAGGACGATGGGGACAGGGAGGAGACGGTGTGTGCGTCGTTCGCGCTGCTGGCCGACGGGGCGGAAACGGACGCACCGCCGCTGTGTTCGGTCGCGATCAAGGGTGGAAACGAGACCGTCACGTACGACGGCGACGACCTGGGTCCGCTCTCGACACGAACCCCGGGGGAGCTCTGCTCACCCGGAGACGGTAACTCGGCCGGCAGCCTCCCCGCCATCAGCAACATCACCATCTCGGTCTGTGGCGAGGATGACGACCCCGGCAACTGCGTGAGCTGCCCGCCCGAGGGGGGTGGGGAGGGCGAACGCATCGACCAGGCGACGTTCGGCTACACGGGACCGGGCGGTGTCGACGTGCTGTTCGACCAGCAGTCGTCCGGGAACGGCGGGGAGAACAGCAATGGCAACGGAAACGGCAACGGGAACAACAACGACAACGGTGGCCAGCCCGAGAACGACGTGCTCGTCGAAGACGTCACCGACGGCCAGCCGATCACCGTGACTCTCAACGGCTCCGGGCAGCCGAACTTCGTCGTGAGCGTCGACGGCACGACGCTCTCGGTACCGGCGCAGTCCAACACGGATGCGCTGCACACCAGCTGCTCGGATGTCTTCGGTATCGGGATGGAACTCGTCGACGACCAGGACGACCCGACGTACACGCTGACGGTCGAATCGGCGCGGAACAAGGCCGGCGAGAGCCTCTGCGAGGTGGACGACTGATGGTGGACGCGAGGCGCATCCTGCACGTCCTCGGGCTGCTCGTGCTCGTCGTGGTCGTCGTGCCGTTCGTCGTCTACGCCTTCCCCGGGGCCGTCGGCGCGGACCACAGCTTCGTGGTGCTCTCGGGCAGCATGGAGCCAGAGATCTCCCCCGGGGACGTGGTCATCGTCGACGAGCGCCCGACCGCGGCCATCGAGGAGGGTGACGTCGTCACCTTCGTCAGGGGCGAGGGCGACAAGCCGGTGACCCACCGCGTCGTCGGGGTGGAGGAGCGCGGCGACACCACGGTGTTCACGACGAAGGGCGACGCGAACGAGGACGTCGACTCCCAGCCGATACCAGCCGGGAACGTCATCGGCGAGGTGGCCGTCACCATCCCGTACATCGGCCACGTCATCCAGTTCGCCCAGCGGCCGGTCGGCTTCGTCGTGCTCGTGCTCCTGCCGCTCGGGCTGCTCGGGCTCTCGGAGGTCTGGGCCATCGTCCGGAAGCAGGGCGGTGACGGAGGCACCGTGGCCGACGGAGGTGGCGGGACCGTCGCGACGAGCGCGACCACCACCGGCTCGGCGACGGTGACGGAGGCCGATGCGGACGACGGCGACGGCGAGGTCACCCTCACGGCGACGGACCTCACGCTCGCGACCGGCATCCTCCTGCTGGTGGCACCGTACACCGTGTACGTCGCCCTCCAGCTCCGGAACCCGGTGACGTTCACGGCCGCGTTCGCCGCCGTCTTCTCGTTCCTCGGCGTCGCCGGGCTCTGGCTCACCGCCCGACGCGGCGACACGGGACAGCCCGCGACCGCCCCCGATTCGCCGGGCGACGGTGACGGCGGCGAAGACGGCGACGAGGACGGGTTCTCGTTCGTCGACGACAGCTGGGAGGACGAGGCCGACTGGACACTTCCGGACGACGACAGCTTCGGGTTCGACGGGGACGACGGCCTCGACGACGGCGAACCCGACACCGCGTTCGGCACCAGCGCAGCGGGAGCCGACGACGGTGCAGCGGTGGCGGGTGACCCGGCACCGGACGCCAGTCAGACCGCACCGGAACCCGAACAGCGCGACGGCACGTCGGTCGACGACGGCTTCTTCGACGAGCCAGCTCCCGACGTCGAACCGACCGACTCCGGCGTGTTCGACGACACCACCGGCGGCACGGAGGAGGTGGACTGAATGGACCGAACCGCCCTCTTCGCGCTCGGTTGCAGCGCACTGCTCGTCTCGGCCGCGTACCTCGCCGGCTTCGGGACCGTCGCGACGCTCACCGACTCCGCCACCGCCAACGGGAACGTCTCGAGTGCGGACGACTTCGGTGCCGACGTGACCGTCGTCGACGCCGTCGCGAACAGCCAGCCGGGCGGCGGTGGCGACGGCACGGGTCAGCAGTGCGGTTCGGGACAGGGGTCGGCCGGGAACGCACCGTCCAGCAGCGCGGGCAACGCACCGTCCAGCAGTGCGGGCAACGCACCGTCCGGCAGCGCGGGCAACGCGCCCGCCGGGAACGGGCTCGCGGGCTGCGGCGGCTCCGGCGGCAACGACGGCGGCCGGTACGTCGCACCCGCTGCCCGGCCCCTCACCCTCGGAGGACGGCGATGAACGCGCCGCCCCAGCAGTCGGGTCCGCCGGCGGCGGACGAGGACGAGCCACCGGGCGACGGCATGCCAGTCGCACCGCTCGAACCGTTTCACCGGGTCGACAAGCGCTCGGTGGTGCTGGGACTGTGGCTCCTGCTCGCCCTCGCGGTGCTGTACGGTCTCCTCGTCGGGCCCTGACTCAGTCGTCGGGCTCGTCGCCGTTGCGGTTCACGTGTGCCGTCACGACCTTCGAGAGCGACTTCCGGAGGTGGCTGTGGAACGTCGACGAGGCGATGTCCATCGCGTCGGCGATCTCCTCGGCCGTGCTCTCGCGGGGCCACTCGAAGTAGCCGGCGTTGTGGGCGGCGACGACGGCCTCCCGCTGGCGGTCGGTGAGTCCCTCGATAGCGGCGGCGCGAACCCCGTCCTCCGCCACCGGTGGGCGCTCCTGCTTCGAGCGCAGGGTCACCGGCCCGACGGCCTCCTCGAGCGCCTCCGTCAACTCCCGGACTGCGTTCCCGGTGGCGGTCTCCGCGACGAACGTCAGTTCACCGTCGCGGGCGCTGGCCTCCCCGAGCCGTGCGCCGCGGGCGGTCACGACACCGAGTACCGACGGGCCACGGAGCCGGACCTCGACGGTGTCGCGGTTCGGGACCCGTCGGGCGCGTTCGACCTCGTCGGCGTCCCCGAGCGTCGAGACGACCGCCTCGACGTCGTCGCAGTCCGCGACCTCGATGTAACACAGCAGGCCGGAGTCCTCGACCGGGACCGTCCCCTCGACCGTGAGGGTGCAGTCGTGGGCGGCGCTGACGCGGGCGAGGACCGACCCCTCGGCCGGTACCCGGTAGGTGAGCACGACGAGACTGTCCGAGAGCAGTGTCTCGCGCGTCTCGATGGCGTTCAGCGCCATGCCGACGCTGGCGCACAGCTCCTCGAGGATGGTCAGCTCGTGGTCGTCGAACGCACCCTCGCGCTCGCTCTCGACGGCGAGCGTGCCGTAGCCGACGGAGGCGAAGGCGATCGGGACCTGCGCCCGCATCCGGCCGCCGTCGGTCTCCTCGACCGCGGTCTCCGCCACGGTCTCGTCGCTGATCTCCGGGTCGACGTACCAGGGCGTGGTCGCGAGACGGTTGGCGACGCCGTCGAGCAGCTCCGGTCTGGACTGCGCGCGGACGATGCTCGTGAGCACGCTCCGGATGGACTGGTTGATGGCGTCGAGTTCGCGCAGCTCGGTCCGCTGGCGCTCGAGCTCGTCCTGCCGGCGTTCGAGCTCGGCGAGCCGGTGCTCGCGCTCGGTCACGTCGTGGAGCAGGTAGGCGGTGCCGACCGGACGTCCCCAGCCGTCCTCGACCGGCGAGGCGGACACCTCGAACTGGTGCCCGTCGCTGGCGATGAGCGCGGACTCGCCGCCCGGGTCGGGCCGCTCCGGGAGGAGTGCGTCGATGGCGACCCCGATGAGGCCGGTCCCGCGCTCGTCGTCGGGCAACGTCGTGGGCATCGAGAGCACGTCGCGGGCCGCCTGGTTGTCGGTCACGACGGTGCCCTCGCCGTCGGTGATGAGGACGGGGTCGTTGAGCGTGCCGAGTGCCGAGGTGCGCCCGAGCTGGAGGATGGAGGGCGGCCGCTCGAACAGGTCATGCTCGAAGACGGCGATGGCGAACGCGAGCCCGGTGATGCTGAACGCGTAGGGCGTCATGTCGTGACCCTCGTAGATGGCGTAGCCCAGCACCGAGAGCAGGTTCGCGACGGTCGGCGTCGCGATGCCGAGGACGAGTGCGGCGCTCGCCGCGGAGAACGACTGTTCCGACCGCCGGACCGTATACAGGAGCAGCACGACCCCGCCGCCGAGCAGCAGGTAGGTGTAGAGCAGGTTGATGCGGTACCAGGGACCCTGTTGCTGGGTGGCGACGGTCACGCCGTCGACGGCATGGAACGTCCAGTCCCGCCAGACCAGCGGGTGGTACTGGCTCGTCCAGACGAGCACCAGCGTCACCGCCGGGACGATGCACAGCCCCGCGACGACGGCCGGGCGCTGGAGCTCCTCGAACCCGGTGTACTCGGCGAAGAAGAGCAGGACGAAGACGGGCGCGAGGACGATCCCGAACCACTGGAGCTGCTCGAAGAACAGTCGGAGTGCATCCTGATCGGCAGGCGTGAGCAGGCCGGCGGCGTAGCCGGCGCTCCAGACGCTCGCGACCGCCATCATCCCGGTGAACGGCGTCGCCCCCGGGCGGCCACGGTTTTGCCAGCCCACGACCGCGAGCCACGTCGTCAGCAGTGCGGAGAGTCCGAGCAACGACACGTGGAACGCCGCAGCCAACCCGACCATCTATCGTCTGAACCGTATGCGACCCGCGAGCCATAGGGTTTGTGATACGTGCAGTTCCGAAAATAACGCCGACGGCGGCGAGATGCACGTTAACATATCAACCACCGCCTATACCACGCTCCCTCGTGCAGTGTCAGCCATGACAGGGACCGACGACAGCGTCGAGCCGCCCGAGCTGACCGGCGACGACGTCCTGCGGATCGACGACGCCGACTTCGAGGCCGACCGCGTCGCGCTCGTGACCGGCGCGGCGTCGGGCATCGGCCGTGCCACGTCGCTGGTGCTGGCGGCGAACGGGCTCACGGTCGTCGCGACGGACGTCGACGAGAACGGCCTCGCGGACACCCGCGAGCGCGGCGCGGAACTGGGCTTCCCGGGCGACATCCACCCCGAGCCCGCCGACCTCACCGACGACGAGCACCTCGAATCGGTCGTCGCGGCCGCGGCCGAGTACGGCGACCTCGCGTATCTCGCCAACATCGCCGGCATGCAGCACATCTCGCCGCTGGAGGAGTTCCCGATGGAGGTGTACGACACCATGCACGAGGTGATGCTCCGGGCCCCGGTCTACCTCTCGAAGCTCGTCCTCCCGCACCTCCGCGACAGCGGCGGTGGCTGCGTCGGCAACATGGCGTCGGTCCACGGCCACTACGTCACCGCCGACAAGGTCGCCTACAACGTCGCCAAGTTCGGGCTCCGGGGGCTCACGCAGTCCATCGCGGCCGAGGGGGCGGGCACTGTCCGGTCGTTCTCGGTCAGCACCGGCTACGTGAAGACGCCGCTCGTCACCGACCAGATCCCGGACACCGCCGAGCAGCGCGGCATCTCCGTGCAGGAGGTCGTCGAGGACGTGATGCTCGGGCAGGCGAGGACGAAGGAGATGATGGAGCCCGTCGACGTCGGCAACCTGTTCGCGTTCGGCTTCTCGAAGCACGCCCACCACCTCAACGGCGGCGACCTGCTGTTCGACGGCGGGATGACGTTGACGTACGAGTAATTAAAATATTTCCAGAACTAATTTCCGCTAATGGCGTTGTATGGGCCTATGTCCCTACCTCCTCCAAAATATATCTATAAGAAATAAAAATAGATTAAGTAAAATATTATCAGGACTTTTTTATATCTGCTCTTTCTCAGTCGAGTCGCATGCTTATGTAGAAAATGAACTATAAAGAACATAAATTCAAGTACCTGGGAGTGATGCTGCTGTTAATCGCCTCGATACTGGGCCTTAGTTACATGTATGCCACCAACGTGATGCAGCAACCGACAGGAGAAAATCCTGATACCTCGCTCCTCAGCGTTGAACAAGTGGAGTCCCCAGATAATCGTAGTGTCCTTTCATTCGAAAACTTGACCGACGAACAACAACAGGAATTTCAGAAAGCACTGAACGCCTCCGACCAAACTGCCGAACTTCCAGACCCGGTTGAACTGGAATCTATCGACAACGATCGCTTCTATATCGAGTACGAAGGTACTCTGTATCGATTCAGCTTCCCGGTTGGGTGATCCCAGGTTCCATATCTAGTATCGTTTGAATTCACCGTGAGCGAAACATGACGGTTCCGTACGCGAACAGCGCGACGCCCGCCAGCAGGTAGACGACGGGCGGGAGCGTCCACGTGATGGTGTCGGTCAGGTTGCCGACCCCCAGAACGAGCAGCCCGACAGCCAGCCCGAGCTGGAGTGCGACCCGGACCCGCTGGCGGCGTCCTCCACTCGTTCCCGTATCGGAACTCGTCATACCTCTTGAATCGTCGCTGATTCGTATAAATCGCCACCATCATCGATAGTCGACGAGAAAGTACTTACCTCACGACTGTATCAGATTTCAGATACACGTTCACGATGGTCGACACCGACGCCGTCCTGACCGCGGCCGCCGTCCTCGTGCTCTGGGTGCTCATCCTCGTGGGCGTCGGGTTCTTCTTCGCCGTCACCGAGATGCGACAGCCCGCGGGTCACGACGCGGACGGGCAGTCCGTCACCATCGAGGCGGTCGAGGAGCCCGAGAACGACACCGTCGTCCACTTCGAGAACCTCTCCGCGGAGCAACAGCGCGAGTTCCGGCGCGTCCTGAACGCGTCCAACCGGAGCACGACCCTGCCGAGACCGGTCGAGCTGGAGTCCGCAGACGGCTACCGCACCTACATCGAGTACCAGGGCCGGCTGTACAGCGTCGCGTTCCCGACGCCGTGACCGACGAATATCCGTCTCACCTTCATATCGCTGTTCAGCACTTCCGTCCACACAGAGGCCGCCTCAGTGGTTCTCTCGTCGCTTCATCTGGCCCTCACGGCACAAACACGAGGTTCATATAACATGAACTATGTATATACTCTGGAGATGCGTCACGGCGCGTCTCGGTGACTTTCAATGGACCTCGACGAATTCAAGACACGGAACGCACCGAAGGAGGGAGGGGACGTCTTCCAGCTGGAGAACTCGAAGCTGCTCGACGTGAACGTGAACGGCTCCGTCATGGCGAAGGCGGGCTCGATGATCGCCTACGAGGGCGACATCTCGTTCGAACAGAAATCCAGCGGTGGCCTGACGGGCATGATCAAGAAGAAGGCGACGGGCGAGGGCTCGACGATGATGCGGGCCAGCGGCAACGGCCAGCTCTTCCTCGCTGACGAGGGCAAGAACGTCCAGGTCATCGAACTCGACCCCGGCGAGGAGATCAGCGTCAACGGCAACGACGTGCTCGCGTTCGAGGACCGCGTCGAGTGGGACATCAAGACCATCAGCAGCATCAGCGGCGCGAGCGCCGGCGGGATGTTCAACGTCTTCCTGAAGGGCCCCGGCTTCGTCGCCATCACCACCCACGGCGACCCGCTCGTGCTGGAGACGCCGGTTCGGACGGACCCGCAGGCGACCGTCGCCTGGAGCGGGAACGTCTCGCCCGGCTCGCACCGTGACATGAACCTCAAGTCGTTCATCGGGAAGACCTCCGGCGAGACGTTCCAGCTCGACTTCGGCCAGCCCGGCGGCTGGGTCATCGTCCAGCCCTACGAGGAAGTCGGCCCGGAACAGTAGTCCGGTCGGCACCTACTTCTCGTGACGACAGTCTGTCGAGCGGAAGCACCGCCCCCGGCCGTCGTAGGACCCGTCAGTCGAGGTCCCGCTCGTCGTCCCCTCCGTCGGCCTCCACGGTCGGCCGGTCAGAACTCCACGGTGCACGCAGGTCACGGGTCGCGTCGGCGACGGTGCGCCGGACGACCCGACCGAACCCCACCGCCGCGTAGGCAGCGATGGCGACGAGCACGATAGCCCCCCCGGCCGCCACGTCGTAGACGTACGAGAGTGTCGCACCGGTGGTCGTCGCGAACAGTCCGACGAGGACCGACGCGACGATGGCCCGCCGGAACCCCCGGAGCGAGGAGACCGTGGCGACCGGGATCACGAGCATCGCGGCGACGAGGATGACGCCCATGATCTGCATCGCGCCGACGACGACGACGGCCGTCAGGACAACCAGCAGCAGGTTGTAGCGGCCGACGTGGAGCCCGGCCGCGCGCGCACCGACCGGGTCGAACGTCGCGTAGAGCAGCGGCCGGTAGGCGAGGACGACGACCGTCGTCACCAGCAGCGTCATCGCCAGCAGGATGCCGACGCTCCCGCGCAGGACCGTCGCCAGCGAGCCGAACAGGTAGGCGTCGATGCCGACGGCGATGCCGCCGTCGGTCGCCGTCACCAGCACGCTGCCGACCGCGAACGAGCCCGTCAGCACGACCGCCAGCGAGGTGTCGGTGTAGGTCCCGACGCGGTCGACGAGCAGCTGGACGAGCACCGCCGCGACGACGGCGACCACCAGCGCGGTCAGCAGCGGCGGCACCGACAGGGCGAACGTCGCGTTCACGAACAGGCCGACGGCGACGCCCGCGAACGCCGAGTGCGCGAGCGTGTCGCCGATCATCGCCATCTCCCGGTGGACCAGGAAGCTCCCGACGAGCGGCCCGATGATGGCGATGCAGACCGCCGCGAGGTACGCCCGCTGCATGAACGGGTAGCCGAGCATCTCGACGCCGATGACCGCCGCGAGCGCGTCGAGGAGGGTCCCCCACACGTCGTCGAGGACCCAGTCGAGCAACCCGGCCAGCACGAGCGGCAGTCCGGCTACGGAGAGCGTTCCCCCCGTCATGGGTGGTCGTGCGCGAGCACGTGCTGGTTCCCGCCGTAGGCGTCCGCGAGGGCGTCCGTCTCCACGAACGTCTCCGGGTCGCCGTGGAAGAACAGCTCGCGGTTGAGACAGGCGACCTCGCTCGCGTGGCTCGTCACGACGCCGATGTCGTGTTCGACGAGGATGACCGTGAGGCCCGACGCGTTCAGTTCTGCCAGCAGCTCGTAGAACGCCTCGCGCGACTCGGCGTCGACGCCGACCGTCGGCTCGTCGAGCGCGAGGAGGTCTGCCTCCGCCGCGAGCGTGCGTGCGATGGCGACGCGCTGGCGCTGCCCGCCCGAGAGGCGGTCGACGCGTCGGTCCGCCAGGTCGCGGATACCGACGCGGTCGAGCGCGGACTCGATGGCTCGTCGGTCGTCGTCCGAGAACCGGCCGAAGGGCCGGTGGGGGTACCGCCCCATCCGGACGGCCTCGCGGACGGTCACCGGCATCCGGCCGCCCGTGTGCGTCGCGTCCTGTGCGACGTAGCCGACGCGCTCGCCGTCGGCGAACGAGTGGGCGGGCTCGCCGAACAGCGAGACGCTCCCGGCGTCGGGTCGGCGCAGCCCCACGAGCAGTTCGAGCAGCGTCGTCTTCCCGGAGCCGTTCGGGCCGACAAGCCCGAGGAACGCGCCGGGTTCGACGGCGAGCGAGACGTCCTCGACGACCGGCGTGTCGCCGTACCCGAACGTCACGCCCTCGGCCTCGACGACCGCCATCACGCCTCCAGCGCCCGCTCGAGCGTCGGGCGGTTCACGTTCTCGACGACGTCGACGTAGCCCCAGTCCCGGTCGGCCCAGTCGGCGTGCAGGCCGGGCAGGGCGGTCAACGGCAGCACCTCGGTGGCGTCGGTCTCCGCGACGAGCTGCTCGGCGGCGCGCTGGGACTCGAGCGGGTCCGCACAGATGTACTGCAGGTCGTGGTGTTCGATTACCTCCTGTGCGCGTTCGATGTCCCGCGCCGTCGGCTGGGAGTCGGGCGACATCCCGGTGAGCGCCTCGACCTCGATCCCGTACCTGTCGCCGAGGTACTGGAACGCGTCGTGGCCGGCGACGAGGAGCGTCCCCTTCGACGCGTCGGCGACGGTCGCCTCGAGGTCGGCGTGGAGCGAGTCGAGTCGCTGCCGGTACGCCGTCGCGTTCGACTCGTAGACGTCGGCGTTCGCCGGGTCGACCGCCACGAGCCGCTCGCGGACCGTGTCGACGGCGGTCCGGACACGGAGCGGGTCGAGCCAGAAGTGCGGGTCGAACTCGCCGCCGTGGTCGTGGCCGTCGTCGTGCTGTTCCTCCTCGTGGTGTTCGGTGCCGTCGTGCTCGTCGTCGTGGTGGTCGGTTCCGGTGTGCTCCGTGCCGTGGTCCCCGTCGTGGTGCTCCGCTGTGTGCTCGTCGTGGTGTTCGGTCCCGTGCTCCTCCTCGCCGTCGCCGTGGCCATAGCCGAGTTGGAGCAGGTCGACGTCCGCGCTCGCATCGACCGTCTCGACCCCGGCATCGTCGGCGTCCAGGTCGGTCGTGATGTCGTCGACCCAGGGCTGGAAGCCGGGCATCCCGTGGACCAGCAGCGACGCGTCGCGGATGGATTCCCGGACGCGGGGGCCGGGCTCCCAGCCGTGGCCGTGCTGGCCGACCGGGACGAGGACCGAGGCGTCCGTGGCGTCGCCTGCCACCGCGGCCGCGACCGCGCCGAAGACGAAGAACGACGACTCCACGCCGCCAGACTCGGTGTCGCCGCCTGCGCTCAGTCCGTCGAGACAGCCGGCGACGGCGCTGAGTCCCGCCAGTCCGGTTCCCGCCAGCACTCGCCGTCGAGTGAGTTCTCGCATATTACTAAGATGGGAACTATATTTAATAAGAATTGTGTTTCTCTGTTTCCCTATTGTTAACACCGGCTGGCGGTCCACGACCCCGCTGCAGGGACACCGTTTTGTCCCCGCCCGCGCAACGACGGACCAACCTGACCGATGCACGACCCACCACCGACACCGCCGCTCGCCGACGCACCCGACGCCCTGCTCGACGGCGGTCACCTCTGGCTCCGCGAGCACGTCACCGGGAGCCCGTTCCGGTTCCAGCTCCAGGCCTCGGGCGTGCTCGCCTTCGGCGACGGTGAGCGCGAGTTCGACCACGACGACGTGCCACTGCCGTACGCCCACGCGGTCCGGCACGTCCGCGAGCGCTTCGACCGCGAGGCGTTCCGGGCGTCGGTCGACGACGTGGCGTCGGTGACGTTCGTCGGCGTCGCGGTCGACGGGAGCCACGTCGCCTACGACTGGGCACGCACGCCGTCGTTCCTGGGCACCGAGGTGTACGACGCCGACCACGGCGCGTTTCTGCCACCGGACTCGGTCGCGAGCATCTACGAGGGGCTCGGGCTGGCACCAGTGAACGCACTCGAGAAGGAGGTGCGGGCTGTCGACTTCGACCCGGAGAGCTACCCGTTCCCCGACTCCGACTGGCGCGATGGCCCCGTCGCCGGTGTGTTGCTCGCGGACAAGACCGGCCACCGGGCCGTGCTCAGGAACCCAGCCGTCGAGACCGCTGGCGGACACGAACCGGTGGCCTCGACCCCGGAGGAGCTGGTCGAGCGCCACGTCACCGACCGCTGGCTCGAGGGCGTGGTCGCCAGCGTCGGTGTCGCCGCCGACGAACTCGGCTTCGACCTGCTGTTCGAGCGCGCCGTCGAGGCGCTGGCGCGGGAGCATGTCCGGGCGTTCCACGACGGCTCGGTCGACACCGACGAGTCAGCGGTCCGGAGCGCGATGGCCGACCGCGTCGAGGCGCATCTGGTCGAACGACGGGGGTAACGCTTTTTTCCGCGGCGGTTCGACTACCGCCCGCATTGAACACGTGCTCGCGGTCGACTCGGGCTCGCGTCGCGGTCTGACGCGAGGGTCGGCCGGCTCGCCGGCTGTGGGCACCGTGACGGACCGACCGGAGGGGTCGGCTCCCGGCGCGGCGTCACGCTGATCGGCACCCCGGTTCGCGCGCCCCGCCAGCGTTGCGTGGACCGTTCTCCCGGTTCTCGAACCCGCTAGCGGAGCGCGTGGGACGTTCCGCCCGCCGACCGCCGCCGCCGACGACCCACGTCGATGCACGCTACACCCACGATCCGTCCGCAGTTCCACCAGTCGCACCGCCCGCCGATCCTCACGCGCCCCACCACCGTCGTCTCCGGGCCGACGACGGGAGGTCCGCGATGCCGCTGAGTCGCCACGAACCGGACCTCGCCCTCGGCTCCCGCGTCGACGGCGGCCCGCCGCGCTACGAGTTCCACACCGCCGATGGCCTGTGTTCGCCCGACGCCTTCCGCACCCCTGCACTCGCCCTGCTGGAGGCGTGCTGGGGCGACGACCTGGGTCACCTGCTCGTCCCCCAGGCGAACTACGGCGTCGTCGGCTGCGTCCTCGCCGGTTCCGCCGACGCGGTCACGATGACCGAGACGAGCGCCCGCGCCGCCGCGTGCTGCGAGCGCAACGCCGCCACGAACGGCGTCGACGCGACGGTGTCGACGACCGCACACCCGGCAGACCGCGACGGCGAGTTCGACACCGTCGCCTACGCCCCGAAACCGTACACGCCCGTCGCGGTTGGCAAGCAGCGGGCCGCCAACGCGCTGGCGTCGCTCGCCCCCGGCGGCACGCTCTACGTCGGCGGCAGGACCGAGACGGGACTGGCCCGATACGAGGACTGCCTCGCCGACCTCGCCGGCAGCGTCGAGACGGTCCACGACGGCGACGCGCGCGTCGTCGCGGCGACTCGGCCCGAAACGGTCGACCCGCCCGTGTTCGTCGAGCCCCGCGAGTTCTCGGCCACGGTCGACGGCGTCGACCTCCCGCTCGTCTCGGTCCCCGGCACGTTCTCGGCCGGCCATCTCGACCACGGCACCCGGCTGCTCCTGGAGACCGCTACCGTCGCGGACGACGACCGCGTCCTCGACCTCTGCTGTGGCTACGGCCCGGTCGGTGCGTACGCCGGCTCCGTCGCCGGCTCCGACCTGTGGCTGACCGACGACGACGCGGTCGCGGCCGCCTGTGCCGAGCGCACGCTGGCCGCGAACGGCGTCGATGGGACCGTCGTCACCGCCGACGCGGTGTCGGGCGTCGGGAACCGGCGCTTCGATCGGGTCCTCTCGAACCCACCGACTCACGCCGGGGAGGGCGTGCTCACGGACCTGTTCTCGGGCATCGCACGCGTGTTGGCCCCCGGTGGCTCTGCGACCGTCGTCCATCACCGCGGCCTGGACCTCTCCCGGCAGTTCGAGCGGTTCCGGTCGGTCGAGACGCGGGCGACCGGCACGGAGCACGTGGTTGTTCGACTGTCCGGGGTGCGTTCGTAGCCGGGGCGGGCACCACCCGGTCGCGCCCCGCAGACCACCGGTCCGACCAGCGCGCCCGAGCGACACCATGTGTCGGAAACGTGATGGGCCTGGTTGCCACCACCTGACATGCCATGCAGAATATGCGGGGTAGGGCACCTATACCGTTCATTGAACCGTTCATTGCCACCACACTAAAATAATTGGATGCCCAACTATTCCTCGCCCATGGGGGTGGGCACGATGGATGCAAGCAATGGGGGAATCACGGTGACGAAGTTCGTGAACAGCGCGGAAGGCCAGTCTCGCGACGGCGTCGTCGTCACGTACCGAATCGAGTCGGAACGCGCCGACGACGCGAGGGTCCGGCTCGTCGACGACTGTCTGGAGACCGAGGCGATGGCACGGGGGATCACCTTCCGGGAGGAGCACGACCCGCAGAACTGGTCGGTCGAGGGGGGCCGACTCGTATGGTCCCGTCGCGTGAACGGCGAGAGCCAGCTGCTCACCGGGTACGACGTCCACCCGGACGCGGTCGAGGGCATCGGGCTCGACGCGACGCCGGAGATCGCGTCCGTCGAGACGGCACACCCGATCCTGCACGCCGGCGGTGGGAACGAGACCGACGAGGCCGTTCCCGAGTTCGGGGACGGGGCCGCCGACGAGGGCTCCGAGACCGAGGCGAGTGGCCAGGACGCCGAGACAGATGCGCCCGTCGTCGAGGTCGTCGAACCCGACGCGAGCGACGACGGCGGCGGGACCGCGGCCGGCGAGGACGCGACAGCCGACGCCACTGCGGACGACGGGGGAGACGGCGACGACGCGGTCGACCGCGACGTGGCAGACGACGACGCGACCGACCACGACGACCCGACCCACGATGACGCCCCCGACGACGACCCGACCGACGACGCGATACGGCGGGCGCTCACGAGCGGCCTCGACGACTCCGACACGCCGTCGCTCTACCACCTCCACGTCGAGACGACGTCGGGGGCGACCGCCGAGGACGTCGAACGGGTGCTCCGGTCGCTGGAGAACGCGTTCTACCTGCTCGGGAGCGACCCGGCCCCAACGGCCCTCCGGAACGGGTCGTTCGACCGGACGCTCGACCTGGTCGTCGGTGCACGGCTCGACGCCGAGCCGGTCCGGCGTGCGGTGGCGACGCTCGACCCGGTGACGGCCGTCGAACTGACGCGGGTCGACGAGACCGTGGTCGAGGAGCTCGACCCGGCCGCGCTCGTGATGGCCGCCGGCGACGCCGGCTGTGGCTCGGACGACGCCGGCGAGCGGTTCGCGTCGCTGGCGACCGAGCTCGAAACCGGGTTCAGCGGCGAGTTCGAGACCACGACGCCCGACGGGGTGGCCGAGGCCAGGACGCCCGACATGACGTGGGAGGAGTTCTCGGTCGAGCCCGGCGCGGAGTCGGACCGGCCCGACGCCGCGTCGCGATCCGGGACCGCGGAGCGGGCACGCGCCGACGACGGGCGACTGCTCGACGAACTCGTCGCGGAGCTCCGGACCGGGGTCCCCGAACGCCAGCGCACCGCCCTCCGGCGTGCGCTCGGCGTCGGACCGAAGCCGAGCGTCGCCGTCCGGCTGCGCTACCTGAGCGGCCGGGTGTCGGACCTGGCGGCGTACGCGGACGCCATCGAGGAGTTCATCGACGAGGAGGGCACCGCCCAGCAGGTGCTCGAGGACCTCGACGACCGGCTCGACTCGCTCGAAGCCGAGCACGAGGAACTGGCCGACGAGCTCGGGCGCGTCGAGGGCGACCTCGGGGACACCGAGGCGACCGTCGAGGAGCTCGGCGACTCGCTCGGGGCCGTCGAGGACGCGGTCGCGGAGCTGGAGGACTCGCTGGCGGCCCAGCACGAGCGCCTCGGGGAGAACCGGGACGCCATCGACGCACAGGGGCAGAAGGTCGAGTCGAACGCGGCGAGCATCGAGGAGAACGCCGACGCCATCGCCGAGGGCGAGCGCAACATCGCGCTGAACGCCCGCGACATCCGGCAGAACGCGGCCGGCGTCGAGGAGAACGCCGACGCCATCGCGGAGACGGAGGCGGCCGTCCTCGAGCTCCGCGAGGAGGAGTGTGCGGCCATCGTCGAGCGGCTCGACAGCCTCGAAGCGGCCGTCGAGGACAACACCGAGTGGCGCGAGCGGATGCGCTCTGCGATGGAGTAGCGACTCCCAGACACAGGGCGACTGCTGTACGCTCGCGTCGGGGTGAACCGCGCTCGCAGTGGAGCCCCGCGACCGTAGCCGTGGGAGGCTGTCAGAGCCCCCAGAAGTACACGATTCCGAGGGTCGTCACCACGGTGAGTATCAGCTGCAGCGGGAGGCCGACGCGGGCGAAGTCGGTGAACTTGTAGCCGCCCGGTCCGTACACCATCAGGTTGGTCTGGTACCCGACCGGCGTGAGGAGCGGGGTGCTGGCCGCGAACGTGACTGCGAGCGCGAACGAGAAGGCGTTGAGCTCGAGACGCGTCGCGACCTCCACCGCGATGGGGATCATCAACACGACGCTGGCGGCGTTGCTCACCACCTCGGTGATGAGCGCGGTCCCGAGGTAGAACACGGCGAGGAGGCCGGCCGCCGGGAGGAGCACGCTCGCGGACACGATGCCGTTCGCCAGGAGTTCGGAGACGCCGGCGGATTCGACGGCAATCCCCAGCGGGACGACCCCGGCGAGCAGGAAGATGACGTCCCAGTCCACCGCCCGATAGGCGTCCTCCGGCGTGACGATTCCGGTGAAGAGCATCGCGACCACGCCGGTCAGAGCGCTCACCACGATGGGCAACACCTCCAGCGCGGCCAGGACGACGACGCCGGCGAGAATCCCCAGCGCGACCGGAATCCGTGTCCGGTCGAACTCCTCCCACCGTCCCTCGCCCGAGACGATGACGCCGCGGTCGCTGCGAAGCCGGTCCAGAGCGGCGTCGCTCGTCTGGACGAGCAGCACGTCACTGGCCTCGAGCCTGACGTCCCGGAGACGTTTGCGGATCACCTCGTTGCCGCGCCTGACCGCCAGGACGGTCACGTCGTACTCGCGCTCGAAGCCCGCGATGTCGTCGCGCTGTCGTGCCCACGGCCGCGGAAGCAGGACGACCTCCGTGATCGTCGTCTTCACCCCGGCTTCCTCGTCGGGGTCCTCCTCGGTCGATGCGCCGGCCTCGTCCCCCGACACCGACGGGTTCCACTCGTGTTGGTCGGGCGTGAACCCCTCGGGGAGCGGTTCGTCCCCGTTCTCGGCCGCCTCGAGCACTTCGGGGAGGAGCCGGAGGTGTTCGTCGTCGAGGATCTGTTTGAGCGTCTCCTGGTCCGTCCGGACCGAAAGGACGTCACCGCCCCGAATCCGCTCGGCAGCCAGGCCGTGAACGACCGTTCGGCCGTTGCGCACGAGCTGGAACACGTCGACGTCGAGGTCGGCCTCGGCCAGCGTCCGGATCCGTTCGCCGACGAGCGACGACTCCGGGCCGACGAAGACGTCGGTCAGGTAGTCGGCCATCCCGAACTCGTCGGTTGCCGACTCGGTGGCCTGGATTCTCGCCGGGGTGAGGTATCGACCGACGGTCAGGAGGTAGACGATGCCGACGGCGAGGACGACCGCGCCGAGCTGGGTGAACTCGAACAGGGAGAACGGCTGGGCGTCCGGCCCGCCGACGTCCGCCCAGACGTCGCTGGCGAGGAGGTTCGTCGACGTCCCGATGACGGTCAGCGTCCCGCCGAGCATCGAGGCGAACGAGAGCGGGATGAGCAGCTTCGACGGGGAGGTGTTGGTCCGCCGTGCGAGGTTCGTCACGGCCGGAATCAGCATGGCGACGATGGGCGTGTTGTTGACGAACCCCGCGGGCGGACCAGCGAGGCCGACGATGGAGAGGAGCTGGCGGGTCTCGTCGTCGCCGGCGAACGCCTGCATCTTCAGGGTGAGGATCTGGATGAACCCCGTCCGGCGCACCCCCTCGCTCAGGATGAACATCGCGAGGACGGTGAGCGTCGCGGGGTTCGAGAACCCGGACAGCCCCTCCTCCGGGGACACCCCCGTCCAGGGACCGAGGAGTATCAGCGCCACCATGAGCGCGATGGCGGTGGCGTCGATCGGGACCGGTTGGGTCACGAACAGGACGAGGGTGACGACGACGACGGCGAGGACGACGAGAACGTCTACCGACACGGGAAGTTCGAGCGACGGCAGTTGGGAGAGGACCGCGAGGAACGGGGGGCCAGTCCGCATTACCGATTCCTTCGGAGCCAGCGTAATAGCAGTTGCTCTGGACGGTCAGGGTGGTCTCGCCAGGTCGGGGTCGCACAGCCCCGGGTCCCGACGAGAACGGCGACCGGTCACCCCAGGTCGCTCAACGGAGTCCCTTCGTTTCGCGCCGCGAGGAGACCCAGCGGGTCACGGTGGGCCGGAGTTCAGAGCCCGTACAGCCCCTCGAACTTCTCGCGGGCGTAGTCGACGAAGTACTCGGCGGTCAGCGGCTCGCCGGTCGCCACCTCGACCAGCTCCTCGGTCTCGTAGCGCTGGCCGTGGCGGTGGACGTGCTCGGTCATCCACTCCTGGATGAACTCGAACTCGCCCTCGCGGACGAGCCCGTCCACGTCGAGGTCCTCGCGGATGGCGGCGTCGAGCTGGGCGGCGACGACGCTGCCGAGCGTGTAGCCCTGGAAGCCCGCGAAGCCGGAGGTCCAGTGGATGTCCTGCAGGCAGCCCTCGCTGTCGGTGTCGGGGACGACGCCGAGGTACTCGTCCATCTTCTCGTTCCAGAGTCCGGGGATGTCGTCGGCCTCAATCTCGCCCTGGACGAACGCGCGGTCGATCTCGCACCGGAGGATGATGTGCAGGTGGTAGGTGAGCTCGTCCGCCTCTACGCGGATGAGGTTCTCCGGGTAGATGCGGTTCGCGGCCTCGTACGCCTCCTGGGCGGTGAGGTCGTCGTGGCCGTCGAGGTGCTCCGTGAGCGTCGGCAGGAACGCCTCCCAGAACGGCTTCGTCCGGCCGACGTGGTTCTCCCAGAAGCGGGACTGGGACTCGTGGATGCTGTAGCGCGGCTGGCCCATCGGCTCGGCGTAGCGGTCCGCGCGCAAGCCGAGCTGGTAGCTCGCGTGACCGAACTCGTGGACGGTCGCGGTGAGCGCGTCGAGCGGGTCGTCGGGTCTGTACCGCGTCGTCACCCAGGCGTCGAACTGGTTGCCGGCCATGAACGGGTGCGGCGCGCTGTCGAGGCGGCCGCGGTCGCGGTCGTAGCCGAGGAAGTCGAGCACGGCCTCGCAGAGCGCCCGCTGGTCGGCCTCGGGGTACTCGCCGTCGAAGGGGGCGGCGAGGTCGGTGCCGGACTCCCGGATCTCGTCGACGAGCGGCGGGATCTCGGCGCGGAGCGTCTCGAACAGCTCCTCCATGCGCTCGATGGGCAGCGTGGGCTGGCCGTCCTCGTACAGCACCTCGTACGCCGGTTTGTCGGGGTCGATGTGCCCGGCGCGCTCGACGCTGAGGTCGCGCAGTGTCTCAAGCCGCGGCGCGAACGACTCGAAGTCGTTCTCGGCCTTCGCGTCCTGCCATATCTGCTGGTTCTCGGCGGAGACCTCGGCCAGCCGCTCGACGAGCTCGTCCGGCACCGAGCGGTTGCGGTCGTACTCCCGGCGGATCTCGCGCACGGAGGCGGCCTGTTCGGCGTCGAGGTCGGCGTCCGCGAGGTCGTCCAGCCACGCCCCCACGTCGTCGTCGACGAGGAGCTCGTGGCTGGTCGCCGAGATGGCCGAGAGCTGTTTGGCGCGGCCGGGCGCGCCGCCCTCGGGCATCGTCACCTGCTGGTCCCAGTTGAGGAACATCGACGCCTGCCGGAGGTTCGAGACGCGTCGGTAGCGGTCGAGCAGGTCGTCGTAGGCGGCGGGGCTATCGTCGGCGGACATACTCCGAAGGCGTTCCGGCCGCCTCAAGGAACTCGGGAAAGCGGAAATCGGTTCGGGTGTGACGGTCGTCAGAACTCGCCGGTGACGATGTCCGCGACCCGCTGGCGGTCGAACAGCTCCTCGTCGCCGGTCACGTCCCCGAACTCGTCGGGATAGAGCTGCTGTGCGGCCCGTTCGGTGAGGAACAGGTTCTGGATGGGCCCCTGGTAGAGGAAGCCGCCGCGGTAGACGCGGCCGTTCTGGACCGCCGTCAGCTCCCGGCCGACCGGGTGGTCCTCCATGTACGCGAGGACGGTGTCGCGGAACTCCGATGGCGACTTGCGCTCGTGGCCCCGGACGAGCATGACGTCGGGGTCGATCTCCAGCAGGTTCTCGTAGTCGAGCTCGTTGCGGTTCGAGGTGCTGAGGTTCTCGATGTCGGTGCCGGCGAGGGCGTCGGTGACGCCGAGGTCGCGCCACTGCTTCTTGCTCGTCCCGTTGTCGACGAGACGGTACGGCGAGAACGTCTCGGGCTCCGTGGTCCCCTCGTAGGTGAGGAACACGCTGGGGCGCTCCTCGGCGGGCGGGAGCCGCGTCTGGAGCGACGCCACGAACTCGTCGTGGAACTCGGCGAACGCCTCGTAGCGCTCCGTCTCCTGGAACGGCTGTGCCATCTTCTCGAACGCCTCGTACAGCGTGTAGTAGCGGTAGTCGTGCCACTCGTCGGAGCGCCGGAAGATGAGGTTCGCGAAGAACGGCGCGACGTTCTCGGTTATCTCCTCGACGTCTGCCTCGCCCCAGTCGAACCAGTTGACGAGCATCTGCGGGTCGTACAGGTGGACGTCGGCGTCGAGTGCGTAGAACTGCTCCTTGGTCCGAACCTCCGGGTTCGCCTCGACGGTGCCACGACTGACCTCGACGCCGGGCAGCTCGTCGTAGACGTACGTGTAGTACCGCCCCGCGTTCCCGACGCCGGTCAGCCCGTCCGCCTGGCCGAGGGCGACCGCCATGTCGGCGTAGCCGCCGTCGTAGGCGACCCAGTTCTCTGGGACGGACTCGAACTCGACCTCGCCGACCGGGGCCATCGAGACGGTGTACGGGTCGGTGCCGTCGGTCGTCGTGGTCCCGTCGTCGGTGGTCGTGGCCTCGTCCGTCGGCCTCTCGGTCGGGTCGGCGCTCCCGTCACCGCTCCCGCCGAGACAGCCGGCGAGCAGCGCACTGCCCGCCAGCGTCCCGCCGTAGGTCAGGTACTTCCTGCGCGTCGGTTTTCCACGCGCAACGTGATCTCTGGACATATTGTTTAGGCTCGCCTAAAACGTTTTAACCGTTCCGATTTTTAGGCTGGCCAAAAAGTACGCTGGTACTCGCCTCAGACAGCGCCGTCCGTCACTCGTCGGCCGGCATCCTCGGGGGACGCTCGCGGCCCTCGTCAGCGTCGTCCTCGTGCCGGGCGCGAATCGGCTCCACACGCGGTCCGCGTTCGGTCTGTTCGACCGCGGCGTCGATCCTGAACACGTCCGCGAGCATCGACTCCGTCACGACTTCCTCGGGCGTCCCGCGGACCTGAATCTCCCCGTCCTTCAGCGCGACCATCCGGTCTGCGAGGCGGGCCGCCTGCTCGATGTCGTGGAGGACGACGACGACGGTGATGTCGCTCTCGTCGCGCAGCGTCTCGATTATCTCCATCACCTCGAGCTGGTGGTGGAGGTCGAGGAACGTCGTCGGCTCGTCCAGCAGGAGCACGTCCGTCTCCTGTGCGAGCACCATCGCGATCCAGACGAGCTGCTTCTGTCCGCCGCTGAGGCTGCCGACCTGGCGGTCGCGGAGGTGGCCGACGCCGGCGAGCTCGATGGCGCGGTCGACGGCCCGCTCGTCTTCGGCGGTGACCGTCTCGAAGAAGCCGCGGTGTGGGTACCGGCCGTGGAAGACGAGCTCCTCGACGCTGATGCTCCCCGGCGACGTGCTCTCCTGTGAGAGCAGCCCGAGCTTCTTCGCCATCTCCTTCGTGCCGAGGGACTTGACCTCCCGGCCGTCGAGCAGCACCGACCCGTCGGTCGGCTCCAGCTGGCTCGCGAGCCCCTTCAGCAGCGTGCTCTTGCCGGAGCCGTTCGGCCCGACGAGCGCGGTCACCGCGCCGGGTGTGGCGACCATCGACTCGCCGTCGAGCACCGGTTCGTCCGTTCCCGGGTAGCCGATGACGAGCTCGTCACCCGTCAGCCGTCTCGACTCGCCGTCACCCGCCGGCTGCTGGCTCCGGGTCGACTCGTCCTCGACCTCGTCCCAGTGCTGTCCCGACATCAGATCTCACCCATGTTCTCCTGGCGCCGCATCAGGTAGAGGAAGTACGGCCCGCCGACCAGCCCGGTCACGATGCCGACGGGTATCTGCGAGTCGGCACCGACGAGGACGCTCATCCCGAGCCGGGCACCCACGTCTGCGGCGACCATCAGCGCCGGCCCCGCGAACAGACAGCCGACGACGAGCTTCTTGTAGTCGCTCCCGACGATGTTGCGGACCATGTGGGGGACGATGAGGCCGACGAAGCCGACGATGCCCGCGACGGCGATGCTGGCCGCGGCAGCGAGCACGGCGACCCCGGAGAGGGCGAACCGGACCTTCTCGACGGACATGCCGAGGGACTTCGCGGTGCTCTCGCCGAGCAGGAGGACGTTCAGCTGGCGCGCCCCGGCCAGCGCGAGCAGCATCGCGCCGACGGTCCACGGCAGCGCCATGCGGACCTGCTCCCAGTCGGTGCCGGTCAGCGAGCCGGTCGTCCACGCGATCGCGGACTGGACGACGCCGATGTCCCCCGCGAAGAAGAACAGGCCCGTCTGCAGCGAGTTGAACACGGTCCCGACGATGACGCCGGCGAGCACGAGCCGGACCGGTGAGGTCCCGTTCTTCCAGGCGATGGCGTAGACGACGAGGAACGCCACCGCGCCCCCGGTCGCCGCGATGAGCGGCAGGAACGTCGACAGCCCCGAGAACACGACGAGCGTGAGCAGGATCATCAGCCCGGCACCGGAGGAGACGCCGAGGATGAACGGGCTGGCGAGCTCGTTGCGCGTGACCGCCTGGAAGATGGCTCCCGAGACAGCGAGGTTCATGCCGACGAGCATCGCGACGAACACCCGCGGGAGCCGGATGTTCCAGACGATGAGGCTCCGGCGGTTCATCTCCGGCAGCTCGTGACCGAGGAGGAACGCCTCCCACGCCTGCCGGTTGAAGAGGACGTCCGGGTTGAACACGGCCTGCCACGCCTGGACGATGCTCATGGAGAACGCACCGAAGCTCACCTGCACGAGCGCACCGGCGACGACGACGAGGACGCTCCCGATGCAGAGCGAGAGGAGCGACCCATCGAACCAGCCGAGCAGCTGCTCGCGACGCGGGGTGGTCCCGGTCCCGCGGACGGTCTCGCTCGACATTCAGTCGCCCACCTCCGTGACCCTCCCGTCGTCGAGGTAGGCCTCGACCACCGCGGCGTCCATCGCGTCGAGGAGGTCGTGCTCGTCGTGTGCGGCGACGACTGCCCCCGCGTCGAGGTGTGCCGCGACGGCCTCGTGACCGCCCATCCGCCGCGACTCGACCTCGTCCGTGTCGATGTACGCCGCCTCCCGCTGGTCGAGTGCCTCCCCTCGGACCCGTTCGTACGCCTCGGAGTCGAGCTCGTAGGGTGCGTCCGGGCCGAACTGCTCGTCGAAGTACGTTTCCCAGCGCTCGCGGTCGGCCCACTCGTCGTCGAGTTCGGCCTCCCGGCGCACCCAGTCGACGTTCGCCGCGATGGCCTCCCACCAGCCGTCGGCGATGCGCCGGTCGGCGACAACCCGGCGGGCGACGCGTGCGCCGCGACCGACCGCCATGGCGACCTGCTTGTCCCTCGGACTGGCCGGGGTCACGACGTACAGCCCTTCGACCGGCGTCGTGCCGTCCGTATCAGGGTAATCGGGGTCGAACGACTCGTGCTCCTCACCGTCGTGCTCGTACGTCCGGAACATCGCCCCGTCGTCGTCCAGTCCGCGCATGTACTCGCCGTCGTAGCGCGTCGCCGCGACGACCCGACGGGCGGTGACCGGGTCGCCCTCCTGTGGCGCGACGACGAACCCTACGCCGTCGTCGCGCCGTTCGACCGACTCGACCATGTCGCCGACGAGCTCGCAGCCCGCGTTCTCGGCCTGCCCGTGGAGCAGGTCGTAGAACGTCTCCACGTCGATGCCCATCGGGAAACCGGGGTAGTTCTCCAGGTGCGCACACCGCGCAAGCGAGGAGCGCCCCCGGTCGTAGATGGCCGTGTCGGCTCCCGACCGGGCCAGGAACACGCCCGCCGAACACCCGGCGGGACCGCCACCGACGACGACCACGTCGTGCTCGACGGGGTCGGGGGTGTCCCCCATCATCGGGACCCCAGCCCCGATTCGAGCTGTCGCGTCACCAGTTCGTCGTCGAGCAGGGCGTCGGGGCCAGCGAGATGGACGACCGGACCGTTCTCGACGCGGAGCCACTCGTCGCAGCCCTGGCCGGTCAGCGTCACGGTCTGGCGGGACTCGGGGACGCCGTTCTCGCGTCGCCGGTCGGTACGCCGGCGGACGCGTGTCAGGCTCCCGTCCACCGTGTCCGCACTGCAGACCGCGAGCTGGTACCGTTCGAGGCCGGGGTCGAGCGTCCGGAGCACGGCACGATAGCGGCGGGCGGCATCGCGGGCGCGCTCGGCAGCGTCGAACGTGTCGAACGTCGCCCCGTCGACGGGCTCGGGGCTGGTGCCCGTCTCGCGGCAGGCGACCGCGAACGCGCCGTCCTCGTGGGTGAGCCGTGCGACGTTCTCGCGCTCGTGGCGCAGCGTCGCGACGAGGCCCGCGTCGCACTCGCGCCCCGCCGCGTGGACCGGGTCGTCGACCGGCTCCATCGACTCGGACATCCTCAGAGCTCCCCCGCGACGATCTCGGCGACGCGCCCCCGGTCGAACAGCTCCTCGTCGACGCCGTAGAGCTGGCCGGCGGTTCGCTCGGTCAGCACCATGTTCGTGATGGGGCCCTGGTAGAGCCCGCCGGCGCGGTAGACGTCGCCGTTCTGGACGGCGGTGAGCGCGCTCGCGGTCGGGTGGTCCTCGAGGCTGGCGACGACCGTGCTCCGGAACTCGCTCTCGGACATCGCCTCGTACCCGCGGAGCATGAGCACCTCGGGGTCGACCTGGAACAGCGTCTCGATGTCGATGGCCGCGCGGCTCCCGTGGAAGTCCTGGATGTCGGTGCTCGCGAGCGCGTCCCGGACCCGCAGGTCGCGGAGGTGCTTGAAGCCCGTTCCCTCGCCGATGATGTACGGGTAGAACTGCTCGGGTTCCTCGCCGACGCCCCAGAGCACGGCGACCGCTGGCCGCTCGCCCTGCGTGGGAACGTGGGGGGCGAGGTTCGACTGGAACTCGTCGTGGACGGCCTCGAACGCCTCGTACCGGTCGGTCCGCTGGAACACCTGCGCGAGCTTCTCGAAGCCCTCGTACAGCGAGTAGTACCGGTAGTCAGCGTGCCACGGGTAGTGCTGGGCGTAGATGCAGTTGCCGAACAGGGGCGCGACGTTCTCCTCGATCTCCGCCACGTCCTCCTCGTTCCAGCCGCTGAAGCGGTTCATGAGGAAGTTCGGGTCCATCACGTGCACGTCGGCGTCGAGGCTGTAGAACAGCTCCTTGCTGACGCCGCTCTGGTAGAGCGACACCATGTCGCTCTTGTCGACCGAGACGCCGTCGATGCCGTCGTAGTACTGCGTGTGGTAGCGACCCGTCAGCCACAGGGCCTTCGGCGGTTCGAGGCCGAGCGCGACGCCCATGTCGGCCCAGCTGCCGTTGTTCGCGACCCACGTCTCGGGCACCGACTCGAACTCGACCGAACCGACCGGCTCGATGGAGACGCTGTAGGGGCCGGTCTCCCCGGACGACGCCTCGGTGGTTGAATCCGTCGTCGAGTCGTCCGTCGTCTCCGTGGGCGCGGTCGACGTCGGGTCGTCGGTTGGTGTGCCGTCGCCGGTTCCCACCCCGCCGAGACAGCCCGCCAGCAGGCTGACCGTCGTGAATCCAGCACTCGTCTGCAGGAACCGCCGCCGTGTCGAGTCGTGATGTGAGTCGTCGCTCATGGGTTTTAGGCTCGCCTAACAATTTAAATCGCTTTCGAATTTTAGGCAGGCCTAATTTCTGCAGGGGCAAGAAACGAACACAGACGGCACCACGAATTTGACGTGGGCGGTCGAACCACTCCGACATGACCGCCACCGTCTCCCGCTGGGCGCGCCGGTACGTCGGCGTCGCCGTCGCCGCCCTGTTCGCCTGGCAGGTCGGCCTGCTCGTCGGCGTCCCCCGTGGAACCGAGGTGGCACTGGGCCTGTACGGGTTCGTCCTCCACGTCGTCTTCGGGAAGGCGTACTCGCTGGTGCCGTCGTACTTCGACCGCGAGCTCGCCGAGCCTCGAGCCGCAATCGCCCAGCTCCCGCTCACCGCCGTCGGGACGGCCTGCCTCGCGCTCGCACCGCTCCGGAGCACGCCCGACACGCTCGAGGCCGCCGGTGCCGTGCTGTGGGCCGCCGGCGTCGTCGTCTTCGTCGGCACGCTCGCGTGGACGGTCCGGGACAACCTCACCGGGGCGGAGACGGGGACGGGCGGCCCGAACGCACACCGCGCCGGCGTCGACCGCGCCGCCAACGCGGTCGTCCCCGTCGCGCTCGCGTACCTGCTCGTCGGGAGCTACGCGACGCTCGGGGTCGCCGGGGTCGTCCCGCCCGTCTTCGACGGCTACCCCCCGCGAACGACCCACCTGCTCGGGACCGGAACGGCGACGCTGCTCGTCTTCGGCATCGGCGCGCGCCTCCTGCCCCGGTTCCTCGTCGCCGAACCGCCGAAGTCGCTGGTGTGGGTCGTCCTCCCCGCGGGCGCAGTCGGTCCCGTCCTCCTCGCGGCGACCCTGCCCGCTGGTCCCGGCTTCCACCTCGCCGCCGCCGTCGAGACCGTCGCCGTCGTCGGCTACGCCGCCATCGTCGGGACCCTGTTCGTCCGGTCCGACAACCGCCGGACCGCGCTCTACGGCGTGCTCCTCGGTGCCGGCGGTGGCGTCGCCGCGGTCGCACTCGGCGCGTGGTTCGCGTTCGCCGGCCTCGACGGCGCGCTGGTCCCGGCACACCGCCGGCTCACCCTGCTCGGGTTCCTCGGGCTGACCGTCGTCGGCGTCTCCCTCCAGTTCTACCCGCCGAACGTCGGCCGCTGGCCCGGCTGTGACGACCGCACCGCGCTCGCGTCGATGGCGCTGCTCGCGGTCGGCGTCGCCGTGCAGGCCGTCGGTGCCGCGGTCCTCACCACGTGGATCGAGTCGGTCGGTGTCGGCCTCGCACTCGTCGGCACCCTCGGCTACGCCTACCTGCTGGCGGGGGCGTTCGCGACCCGCTGACGGGCGACGAGGACGGTGAAAATGCCGTGGACGGGGCGAACATGTGCGGCCAGCCAACCTTGGACGTGGCGACCGGAGCTGTCGACATGGTCTCGACTGGCGACACCGCACCGACGTTCACCGCGACGTACGGCACGAGCGACCACGAACCGTTCGACCTCGCCGACCACCTCGGCGACGGCCCGGTCGTCCTCGCGTTCTTCCCGGGCGCGTTCACGCCACCCTGCACGAACGAGATGGTCGCACTGCAGGAACGCCACGACGAGTTCACCGCGGCCGGTGCGACGCTGCTCGGCGTCAGCGCGGACTCGCCGTTCTCGCTCGGCGCGTTCCGCGACGAGCACGGCATCGAGTTCGACCTCGTGAGCGACATGGCCGGCGAGGCCATCCGTGCGTACGGACTGGAGATGGACATCCCCGACCTCGGGCTGTACGGCATCGCGAACCGGGCGGTGTTCGTGCTCGACGGCGAGCGAACCGTCAGCTACGCCTGGGTCTCGGACGACCCGACGAACGAGCCTGACTACGAGGCGCTACTGGACGCGGTCGCGGCGGCCTGAGTCCGTCGCCTGGAGGGAGTGGCGTCGAATCAGAAGGGTTCGTACACGGAGACCTCGCCGTCGCCCCGCACGCAGACGTCGAACTCGTCGACCGAGAAGTCGACGCTGACACAGTGCCCGCAGCCGTTCTCGATGCCGTGGGCGACGAGTGCGTCGAGCGCGTCCGTGTCGATGTGGTCGTACAGTGGCCGGATCCTGGCCGGGTCCCGCCCCGCGGCCCGGCCGAGTGCGGTCGCGACTGTCGTGCTGACCGACTCTCCGATACTGAAGTCGTGTGCCACTCTCGCTACTGGTTCCGGGTAGGTTCCATCGTCGCTTGCAGCCATGCTCTTTTATAATACAGCATGATATTTATAGCCCCGGTTTATCAATACTCGGTGGTATCCGTCGGGGATGTGACCCACGCCCCCGTCCTGTCACGGCGGCCGTCGACGACCGGGGGCGACGGGGATTCCGAACCGATTCCCCACACCGACGGGGACCGCGGTAGTTTACAATAGACGTAAACCTCAAGGCTGGTGACGCCGTAGTCCGGCCCATGCCCACGACGACACCCTTCCCGCAGTCGCTCGTCGACGACGCGGCGCGCGACCACGGCGTCGACCCGGACCGCCTCGCCGACGCGCTCGCGACCATCCACGACGACCTCGCCGACGGCGGCGACGCCATCACACAGCACTACGACGACGAGTACGACCAGCCCTGGCACACCACCGACGACGGACTGGCCACGGTGCTGTACGTCGGCACGGACGTCTGGAACCAGCTGGCCGACCGACTCGACCTGTCCGGCGAGCTGTGCGACGCCGCGATGGCCGTCCACGCCGCGTTCGCCGCTGACGTGATGGACGAGTCCGTCCCCGGCAGCGAGGCGCTCGTCCTCCCGAGCGATGCGGTCGGGTCGCTCGTCCGCGCCGGGCTCTCCCCCCGACAGGCACAGGTGCAGGTACTCCGCGACGACGGCCGGTCACAGGCGGCCATCGCCGAGGAACTCGGCCTCGACCTCGGCACCGTCAAGACCCACTGCCACCGCATCGACACGAAGGTCAGGGAGGCGCGGGCGCTGCTCGAAGCCGTCGACTCTGGCGGGGGGTAACCCCTCCCCAGCAGCGACCGGCGCGATCAGCACCGACGGACGGTCGCAGTGATGTCGTTCGCTGGACGGAGCTGGCGACGTGCTCGCCAGCTACGACATCGGCGGGCTCGCGCTGCGTGGCTCCCCATCGACCGAGATGGACGCCGAGGTACGCGTGGGGGACCGCGTCGCTGGAATACACATCGGCGAGAACTCGCAGGGGTACTGGGTCAGCCTCTGAGTACGGACCGGGCACCCCCCGTTGCGTCGTCGGTCGCAACGACAGCGAGCCGCTCACAACCGCGGTCGGCCTGGAGCTGAACCTGCTCCCATGCGTCGCTGACGTCGTCTCCCGACGACGGTCCGGACGACCGTCAGGAGGAGACGCTCCCGTGCGAGACGACGTGTTCGCCACCCCGCCGACCTCTCGTGGGAGCCGGTGGCTGCGCGTCGTGCTGCTGAAACCCCTCACCGACGCGTCGACGCTCGGCCAGGTGTTCGACGGTATCGAGGTATCCCGATACAGCGAGTGGATGGGCGCTCGAAGCTCCAGTTCCGGTTCGGCGCGGCCGAAGGACCAGCTCAGGATGTGAGAGCGCCCACCGGCGCTCCGTCGAGGGCGGCGTGCAAACACGTCAGGCGGTCCTGCCCGGTCAGCTCCCGGCCATCATTGCAGGCGTCGACGACGTGGAACACGAGCACACCGTCGTTCTCGAACGAGAGTTGATACCGTGGGGACTCCACGAGCGACTGGTGGAGCCCCTCCGAGGGTCGTACCTGTTCGCCACGGACGGTGTAGCTCTCGTTGGGCACGTAGACGTAGTCCGCGGTCACGTTCGTCCGCTCGAGCGTCCGCGTGAGGCAGGTGGCCGTCGCGCACTCCGAGACGGCCCGATAGCGCTCCATCTGCTCCCCGTACTCCTCCGAGGACTTCCACTCGACCCCCCACGGCCCGACGAGGAGCGTCCGGTTGGAAAAGAGCGGGAACCACTCGGCGCTGTCCCCGAGCACGACGAACTCCTCGTCGGCACCGGTGTGAACGTCGATCCAGTCCATCGCCTCCTGGTCCTGCTCGTCCATGAACGCCGGCTGGGGCGGTCGGTCGGTGGCGACCGGGTCGGTCAGACCCATCGCGTAGACGACGCCCGACGTGAGCGCGAGCGTAGCGACCACCGCGACCGTCGCCACCGGGACGACGCGTCCGAGCGAGTCCACGTCCAGAGCGAGGTCCGCTCCCCACAGTCTCGAGTGGCCCCACTCACCACGACGGGCGGCGACGGCCGCCACGACGCGTGGGACCACCCACCCGTAGACGAAGACGGCGGCCATCATCGAGCCGGCGACCAGCAGGAACCGCCGCTTGCCGATGAGGTAGCCGGTCGTGACGAACCACGCGGGCAGGAAGAACCGACGGTTCCACACGAAGTACCAGCCGGCGGCGAACATCAACAGGAAGTGGTACAGCGTCATGTCGAGGCTGGCGGTGAACAGGACCCCGAACAGGACGCGTTCGAGTCCACCGCCCAGGCCGCTGTGGGTGCCCGATGCAGCCAGGAACACGTCGGGGCCGTACCGGGAGACGACCATGACCCACCACGGTGCGGCGATGAGGGCCCCCGCGGTGGCGACGAGCGCTCCGACGACGAGCCCTCTCGGCGTCCGGTCGAACGCGAGGAACAACAGCACGTGACTGAGCCCGAAGAACACGGTGTACACCGGGTGCGAGAGCACCGTCAGGCCGAACAGCACAGCCGAGGGAACCGCCCAGCGACGGTCGTCGCGGTACGTCCGGATACCCGTGTACACCCCACAGATCGCGAACAGGAACGACGGCGCACGAACGAGGCCGCCGGCGGAGAGGTGCCACTGCAGAACCGCCGGCGCACACGCGAAGAGGAACGTCGCGAACCCGGCCACGCGACGCGAGTCGAGCAGTTCGCGAGCGATGAAGTAGTACGGGACGACGGCCAGGATGACGAAGAGTCCGGGGGCGAACCGGCTCACCACTATCGCGTTCGCACCGGCCGACCGGAGCCCGGCGAGGGCGTAGAACAGCAGCGGCGGGTAGGCGAACGGGACGCCATCCTCGGTGTACTGCGGGATGGTCTCCGGGAGCGCGAAGCCCGCCCCGGTGATCTCGTCGGCGATCTGCATGTACAGTCCGGCCCCGTAGGCTGGATAGGGGTGGGTCAGGACGTACGCGAGATAGGCGACGGTCGCGGCGACCACGGCAGCAACCAGCCACGACTGCGCGGTGTCGAGCGGCACCCGTCCGCCCGGTTCCGTGGCTGCCGGTTCCTCCTCGTCCCCGTCCGCGGGTGTGTCCAACCCAGTCATTCGTCTACTCCGGTCATGTGTCTTCCTGATCGGTTCCGTCCACGTCCTCGTGGCCACTCTCCGCCGACCCCTCGTTCGTACCGCCAGTCGTCGGCTCGTCGGTGTCCGTCCCGTCACCGCCGCCGTCCTCGGCGGCCCCGACCGACATCGCCTCGGCACCCGTCGAGCGAAGCCGGACCGGCGACCGCACCGTGACCGTGTAGGGGGCCCAGTACAGCTCCGTGACGACCCACGCCGCCCCGACGAGCACGAACCCGAGGAGCGCCAGCGCCTCCGCGGCCCCCATCCAGTACGGGAGGACGTAGAACACGGCACTCAGGTACGGCCCCGCGAACGTCGACCGGATCGTCAGCCACACCGAGGTCAGCAGCCCGGGCGACCCACCCTCGGCCGTCTCCCCGGGCGTCCGCGATTCGAGGTCGGCCGACGCGGCGCTCGGGCCACCCGTACTCTCGTCGCCCGTGCCCAGTCGTTCGACCTCGTACGGGAACGCCACGTCGGCGCTCCAGACGATCTCGCCGTCGCGGTCGACCTCGAACACGCGGTTCCCGTTCGAGTCCGCGACGAGCGTGTGCCCGTTCGGGAGCCGGTCGGCGTCACGACCCCACTGGAGTCGCTGGTCCGCCCAGCTCCACGTCCGGTTCCACTCGCCGTCATCCCGCTGGTACTCCACCAGGCGGCTGTTCTCCGAGTCCGCGACGACGACCGCCGGCCCGCCCGCCGACTCGGGGATGTAGTCCGGGTTGTGCTGTTCGTACAGCGTCCCGTGGTCGCCGTCGCTCCCGAGCGTCCACTCCCCGTCCATGCCCGTCTCGGGGTCGACGAACACCACCTGGTCGTGGTTCCGCAGACTCGCCATGAACCGCCCGTCGGGCAGCACCTCGACGTCGTTGACGTGGGTCCAGTCCTCCGGGTACGGACCGCCGCTGCTCGCCGGGTCGAACTCGGTCTGTGCGTCCCACGCCCACTCGACGTGCCCGGTCGTCGTGTTCGCGACGAACAGCCGGTCCTCGGCGATGTCCGCGACGGCGTAGCGCTCGCCGTCCACCCGGTCGCCGTCGTGCCAGCGCGTCGAGTGCTTGCCCGGCGTCACCCGGCTGTACACGTCGGTCGACTCGCCCGTCGTCAGGTTCACCCGCTCGATGCCGTTCCGGGTACACGCTGACTCCCCACCGCACTCCGACGGCGAGAGGTGGTCGGCGTAGAGGAACTCCACGGTCGCCTCGGTCCCCGGAACCGGGTCCACGTCCCAGTAGCGCGTGTGGTCGTCCTCGTAGTACAGGACGCTCCCGTCCGTGTCGAAGGCGATCAGCTCCGCGTTCGCGCGCGGCCCCTGTTGGGCATCACCGAGCCACGTGTTCGAGTCGGTAGCGACGACCGTCACGTTCTCCCGGGGCTCGACGACCGGTTCGGCGTCGTCGGTCCGCGTCACCGCCTCGCCGCCGCGGACCTGCGGCTCGATATCGCCGTTCGAGACGGCCTGCGCCACGTCCACGCGCTCGTCTCCCAGTACCCCGGTGTACCCGACGACGAGCGTGGCACTGCAGACGAGAAGCACGATCGCGAGTATGATCCGGGCAGTCCGTCTGGATAGCACTAGTCCGTGTGGTCAGTATCAGAGCGTAATCAAGCTACGGTTTCCAGTAGCCTTCGCTGGCTGCGAGAGGACGTCGCCGCCCACCCACACCGACGACACCGCCGCCAACGTGGACAGCAGTTCCCCACCGGGTGGTCAGCAGTTCCCCGCCAGCGTGGCCACCAGTACCTACTCGTTGCAGCCGTCCGTTGCCGTCGTATGGACCGGTCCGCACTCCCCGACGCGGCCTTCGTCGACCCGGGCGGCGGGAACGCCGACGCGGTACGGCACCTCTCCGAGTCGGTGCTCGACTCCCTGCTCGACCAGCTGACGACGGCCGACGAGCGCTCACCGATGCCGGCCGACCCGGCGGTCCCGGCTGCCGAAGTCCCCGACTCGTCCCGACCGACCGACGCCATCCTCGACGATCTGGACGACGTGATCGCCGGCTCGATGAACCCCGCACATCCGGGGTACATCGGCCACATGGACACCGTCCCGACGACCGTCTCGGCGCTCGGCGATCTCGTCGCGGCCGCCATCAACAACAACATGCTCAGCGTCGAGATGTCGCCGGTGCTCTCCACCCTGGAGGTCGACCTGACCGACGCCATCGCCGCCGAGTTCGGCCTCGGACCCGACGCCGGTGGCGTGCTCACGAGCGGCGGCAGCCTCGCCAACCTCCACGCGCTCGCCGTGGCCCGCAACCACGCGTTCGACGTACACGAGGGGGGCCTCACCGCGACCACCCACCTGCCCGTGATTCTCGCATCCGAAGTCGCACACACCTCGCTCCAGAAGGCCGCGATGATCCTCGGGCTGGGCACCGACGCCGTCGTCCCCGTCGAGACGGACGCCAACTCCCGCATGGAACCCGACGCGCTCGACGCCGCCGTCGAGGCCGCCGAAGCGGACGGCCGCGACCCGTTCTGCGTCGTCGCCACTGCGGGCACGACGACAACCGGGAACATCGACCCGCTCCCCGAGATTCGGGACGTGGCAGCAGCGCGGGGGCTCTGGTTCCACGTCGACGCCGCCTACGGTGGCGCGCTCGTCTTCTCCGAGCGGGAGCGTGACCGCCTCGCCGGCATCGAGGCCGCCAACTCCGTCACGTTCAACCCGCAGAAGTGGTGCTACGTCGCAAAGACCTGCGCGATGGTCCTGTTCGCCGAGATGGACCATCTCCACGACGAGTTCCGCGTCGGCGCACCCTACATGCGGGGCGAGGATGCGATTCCGAACCTCGGGGAGCTGAGCGTGCAGGGGACCCGCCACGCCGACGTGCTCAAGCTCTGGCTCACGTTCCAGCACCTCGGTCGGGCCGGGCTGACACAGCTCGTCGACGAGAGCTACCGGCTCACAGACCTCCTTTTCGAGCGAGTCCGGACACATCCCGCGCTCGAAGCCGCCACCGAGCCCGACATGAACCTGTGCTGCTTCCGTGCGGCCCCCGACTGGTGTCCAGCCGAGGAACTGGACGACCTCAACGGCCGGGTGCAGGAGAGCCTGCTTCGGGAGCACGACGTGTTCGTCTCCCTGCCGACCTACCGGGGGAGTCGGTGGCTCCGCGTCGCCCTGTTGAACCCCTACACCGACGCGACGACGGTCGACCGGCTGGTCGGCGGTATCGAGGCGTTCCTCGACGGCGAGCGAGACTGAGCTATCACCCCACGACCGGCACGACCACCGTCACCGCCGAGACACCGTCGCGCGTCGTCACCGTCAGGTCCACCGCGACGGCGAGCACGGTCGTCTCGCCGGCGCGCTCCTGCACGACGACGCCGTCGACGGCCTCGCAGTCCCCGAACTGCCGGTCGGGACCGGACGGGCAGTGTTCGGCCGCCCACGCGCTCGCCGCCGAGTCGTTCAACGCCACCTCGTAGGCGACGCCCTCCGCGACCCGGGACGCCTCGAGCGACCGGAATCGGGGTGCGAGCATCTCGCGGACGGTCGCCGCACTTTCCCCTCGGTCAGCCCACGACTGCCCCGTCGCGTCGCTCCCCGCCTCGTGGACGGCCCGCTCGAGCACGCGGACACCGTCGCGGACCGAGCTCGCGGCGTCCTCGCTCGCGTCGATGTCAGGGTGGGCACCGAGCTGGAGGTACGCGAACGTCAGCGGTAGCAACGCGACCGCGAGGACGCCGGCGGCCGCGAGGACGAGCTGCGCGCGTCGTGGGACCCGCATCATACGTACCACACCCGTATCGTCACCTCTCCCCGACCCGTCGGCACCGTCGCGACGCCGACCGAGACGCCCGCCGGGACGCGATAGCCGACCGCGCCATGCGGGGTCTCGACGCGGTACAGGAGGTTGTCCGGCAGGATGCGCTCGACGCGCCGCTCCAGCGCCTCGTGCTCGCGCTCGAACGAGGTCTCGGACCGGGCGACCTCGGAGAGCCGCGTCGCCCCGCCGTGTCGCGGGGGTTCCCCCGAGAGCACCGTCGCCGCGTCGCCCGCGTAGGTGTCGAGCTGTGCCTCAGTCGTGTCGCCGTCGGCGACCGGCAGGGCGAACGTCGCGACGACGGCGAGCACGAGCAACACGCCGATGGCGGCCTCGACGGCGGGCAGCGACAGCTGTGCACGCTCAGTCATCGACGGTCACCACGAGCAGTGCCTTGATCGTCCGCGTCGGGTGGTAGGTGAGCCGCACGCTACCGGTCGGGAGCGTCCCGTTCGCGTCGAACGCGAGTGTCGTCGTCTCGAAGCGCGAGACGGAGACCGTGACGTTCCCCGTCAGGCCGGCCGGGTCGTGCGCGACGACGCGGCCGTTCGCGCGGACCGTCGTGAGTCGCGTGCCGGTCGGCGGGTCGACGTCCAGTGTGACACGGTCGGTCCGTCGTGGGAGAGTCACCGCGTCGCGGTCGAGGTTCGGCGTTGTCGTCACCGTCTCCTCGCGTTCGACGAGGACGATACGACGGACGGTCGACCCGTCGGTCACGTCCCCGGTCCAGGCGACAGTCTCGCCGTCGAGTCGGACCCGCACGTCCCGCCCCTCGACCACCGGGAACGAGTCCGCGAGCGCGTCGCCGTCGAGGTCGTCGACCGCGGTCGCGTTCAGCACGTTCGTACGGGTGGTCAACGGCCCGGTGCCGTCGACGAGTCGGTCCGACAGCGAGTTCGCGAGCCTGTGCTCGCCCGGTTCGCGGTCGGCACCGGCGAACGCACCGTCGGCGACGACGAGTGCGACGCCGAGCACGGCCGTGAGCGCGAGCAGCGCCACGCCGAGGGCGACGAGGTTCGCCTGCCCCCGGTTCGTCCGGACGGTTTCGAACTCGGTCACGACGCCTCACCCCGTGCCAGTCGGACGACCAGCCCCGCGTCGGTCCGCTCGACGACGACGAACGCCTCGGCGGTGCTCGACCACGAGCCCTCGACCCGGACGACCGCGGCGGGCACCGCGAGCGTCGTCTCGGTGCCCACGTTGGGGTCCGGGTGGTCGAGGACGAGCGTACGGTCGTCGGTGCGGACGTGGTACGGCTCGCCCCGGACGGTCCGGGGGAGCTCGACCCGCCGCCGGACGTCGACCGCCGTCATCGAGCCCGGCGGCACCGCGTCCTCGATCTCCTGTGTCGCCCCGGCGAGCGTGCGGTCCGCCAGCTCGTCGCCCGCCGTCGACCTGAAGTCGGGGACGACACCGCCGTACAGCGTCGTCGACAGGAGCCCGATGTAGAGGACGACGACGCCGATCTCGAGCGTCTTCCCGACGACCGGCGAGACGGCACGTCCGTCGCGGGGACGGCCCGAGCGCCCGCTACGCATCGCCCACCTCCAGATTCAGCGCGTGGACGACCAGGTATGCGGTCCGCTCGTCCGGGAACGTCGCGACGACGCTGTCGACACCGTCCCCGTCGAGGTCGCGGTCGGTGACGGTCGCGCCGAGGTCACGGAAGTACGAACGCCACGCCGCCGGCGTCTCGGTCTCGATGGCCAGCCGGTACTCGTCGGAACCGAGGGGACGACGCTCGTGCGTGACGTTCGTGCGGAGCCGGACGGGTTCGCCGGCGAAGTCGACGCTCGTCCGGTCCGCGCCGAGGGTCGCGACGCCGAAGACGAGCACGTCGCCGTCCGGGGTGGCGACGACAGGCGGCTCGGTGGCGAGTCGGGCACCGCGCCCCTCACCGCGCACGACGCCACCGGCGAGGAACGTCACGCGCTGGCCGTCCGTCTCGTAGACGAGCGCGTCAGCTTCGAGACGGGCGACGGTACCGGAGTCGTTCAGCACGCGCACGTCGCGGGCGACGGTCCTGAGCTGGCCGTCGGTCGCCCGGACCGACCCGACGTGCTCGCCGGTCACCTCGACCGGCCTGAGCGCGTCGTCGACGTCGTCACCGACCCGTGCGGCGTCGGCTGCACCCGTGCCTGCGTCGACCGCGAGCCCGATGCTCGCCGTGAGGACGCCGAGGGCGACGACGGTGATACCGAGCAGCAGCGCGACGCCGACGACGTTCGACTGTCCACGTTCGACCGATGGTCGGTGCCAGCCCGTCATACCATCCCCGCCCCCCTGAACACGACGTGTGCGACGAGAACGAGCAGGCCGGACTGGAGCAGGGCGTCGTACCGGTCGCGGTTTGCGACGCCCGCGAACCAGCCGCTGGCCAGCATCGTACACTGCGTGACGACGTAGAAGCGGTAGTGCTCCCGGGAGACGTCGACCGCGTCCGAATCGAGGACGAAGCCGGTGCCCGGTGTCGAGACCGCCGAGAGCTGGGTGAAGCTGTCGAGCACGTAGCCGTTGACGGCGACCATGATGCCGACGACGAGCAGTGCGACGGTCCAGCCGACCGCGACGTAGACGAGCATCGCGTTCCGGAGCGACTTCTTCTCGTGGTAGAGCCGGCCGACCTCGGTCTGGAGCGTGTCGAACACCGTCTCCACGTCGCTGCCGGCGTCGAGCGCACCGGTCACCAGCCCCATCGTCTGCTCGGCCAGCGGCGTGCCCACGCGGTCGACGAACCGCTCCAACGCCGCCGCACGGAGGTCGCCCTCGCGGGTTGTCAGCGTCGCGTTGAACGCGAGGTCGGCGACGTCCTCGTCGAGCGGGCCGAGGTCCACGTCGCGGGCGACCAGGTCGACGGCCTCGGCGAACGGCCGGCCGAGCGCGACGTGGCCCGAGACGGCGTGGACGAAGTCCTTGATCTCGCGGTCCTTCGCGTCGTCGATGCGCGCACGCCGGGTGGCGACCAGCCCGACCGGGACGGCGTATGCGACGTAGCCGAGCAGGGCGGCGGCGAGGGGGCGCTCGCCCGCCGTGAAGACGATGAGTGCGAACAGCGCGGCCGGGAGCGCCCAGACGACGGCGGCGCTCGACGGGTTCGTCGTCGCGGTCCCGAGCAGATCGAGGAGGCCGGCGGGCCGGCGGTACGACGGCCGCCCCGTCGGCGGCCGCAGGCTCGCGACGAGCGCGGCGGCGCAGGCCCCGACAGCCAGCACGAAGAACCCGGAACCGTAGACGAGGACGGCCCGGGGCGTCACCTGACCGAGCGGCGTGCTCGCCGGCTGGTTCAGTCCGGGCGTCAGGACGCTCATCACGGTGAGGACGATGACGAGCAGCGCCGGCAGCACCAGCAGGACGATGAACAGCTCGGCGAGCAGTTCGAGGAACCCCTCGGCGCGGTTCCGGTCGCGGGACTGCCGATGGCCGAGCATCCGCGCCTCCATCCGGAGGTAGCTGGTCAGTTCGGCAGACCCCTGGTCGGCGTGCTCGCGGAACTTCAGGAGGAAGGGGGCGAGCGCGTCCCGCGACGGTGTGTCGCGGGCGACGATGCGGAGGCCGTCGTCGAGACTGCCCGTCAGTTCGGCCTTGTTCAGGACCGTCCGACAGGCGACGGCCGTCTCGCCGTAGGCCTCCCGGTTTGCCGCGACCTTCCGGAGCATCTCGCGCTGGTCGTCGCTGCCGGTCGAGAGCGCCCGGAGGTACCGGACCGCCCCGGGCAGTGTCGCCTCGATGGCGGACCGCCGTGCCGCGACGAGCCACTGCAGGTAGCGCCCGCCGACCAGTCGGGTGCCGAGCTTGGTCGCGGCCGCGACGAGGAGCCCCACGCCGACCGCGACCGCCGCCTGGGAGACCACCGGGACGGACCCCGGCGATAGCAGAGGGAGCCCGATCTGGACGAAGTCGGCGACGCCCCGGAGCGTCGCCGACCGTAGCGCCAGGGCGAGCGAGGCCCCGACGAGGAAACCGACGGCCGCCGCGAGCCACGACAGCGCGTAGAGCCGCGAGAGGTAGAGGTCGAACGGCACGTGCAGGTCGGTGCCCCGGTAGCGATCCCGGTCGCCGTCGTGGCGGGTCCGGTCGGCGTGGCGCGAGAACAGCGCGTAACAGACCTGGTCGAGGAGGGCGTCCCGGTTCGCGCCGAGCGTGGGGCGGTCGTCGTCGGAGAGGCTCACGCTCCCCTCCCCGCGCCGATGCGCTCGACCGTCGCCGCCTCGTCCGTGCGGAGGTCCGAGAGGAACGAGAACAGCTCGTCGAAGTCGTCGACGCCCTCGCGGACCAGGTACTCCACGTAGCGATGCTTGCGGTGGAACTCCCGCTCGACATCCTCGGTGGGACGGTCCGTGCGGTCGGCGAGCCGCTCGAACAGGTCGACACCGCAGCGCCGGTTCTCCACGTCGTGGACCACCGGATGTGCGTAGTCGAACGCGAACTCGCCCTCGACGGTCCGCTCGAAGATGGCGTTCCAGTAGACCGTGGTGTCGTGCTTCTCGACGACGCCACAGCGGCCGCTGCACGTGCGGTACGTCTCCTCGTCGACGAACTCGACCGCGCTCCCGACGTAGCGCTCCCCGTCGACGCGCTTCGGGAAGACGACGAGGTCGAGCTCGCGGAGCAGGTACGGCGGAAGTCCCTGCTCGACGACCCGGTTGACGAGCTTCTCGACGTTCTCGGCGTGGGTCGTTCCCAGTAACCCGTGTCCTGTATTGAGGCTCTCCGCGAAGGTCGAGAACGACGCGGGCGTGTTGATCTCCGCGATTACCTCCACGTCGGGGTTCAGGTAGTTCGCCTCGGTCATCAGGTCGGCCATCGTCACCGCCTTGAACTCGTCCTCGTGGTCGCGCGTCGTCAGCGAGATACCGGTCTCGTGGGGGAGCCTGACCTCCCGGCTCCCCTCGTCGATGGAGATGGGTCGGTCGTCGAACGGGACGAACGGCATGTGCGCGTTCATCAGCGTCGTCTTCCCGACCCCGGTCGGGCCCGAGAACAGCACGACGCCGTGGTGCTCGTACAGCAGCCAGAGCACCGTGACGAGGTCGGCGGTGAGGCTCCCGCCCTCCACGAGGTCGACCGGCGTCAGCGCGTCGGGTGCCTGCTTCCGGATGGAGATGTGCGGGCCGTCCTCGGAGATGACCGGCAGCGCGACCGCACAACGGATGGTCACGCCGTCGTCGACCTCGCCAGGGCGGAGGTTCACCTTCGCTGAGGGGTTGGAGGCGTTGAGCTCCGCGCCGTCGGCGGCCGCGAGCTGGGTGACGACGTTGACGAACGCCGACTCGTCTTCGAAGGTGAGGTTCGTCGGGATGCGCCCATCGTGGCCCACGTCGGTGCGCGGCACGACCTTCACGCGCTCGCCGACCCGGTTCGCCTCGATGTCCTCGAGGTTCGGGTCGCGGATGGGGACGGTGAGCTGTCCCTCGCCGACGTAGTCCCGGAGGACGTAGTAGACGAGGTCGGCCAGCCGGCCGTCCTCGTAGCGGCCATCGACCGGCGGTACCCCGAGCCCGGTATCGGCGAGTACGCTCCGGACGCGGTGGCGGGTCGCGTCGAGCCACGCGCTCGCGTTGCGTGCCGTGAGTCGCCGGGCGAGCAGCTGCTCGGCCCGCTCGCGGACGAACGCGGTGCTGTCGTCGACGACGTGCTCGACGTTCGTCTCCCAGATGCGCTCCTTGGCCTCGGCGAGCAGCTCCTCGTCGCCCGGGAGGAGACCCGGCTCGCGCACCGCGTACTTCGTCGCGAACGCGTCGTGGCCGAGCAGTCGCTCGCGGTAGAGCACGACGGGAATCGAGAACCCCCGGAACGGGACCCGGTACGTGGTCAGCCGCTCGCTCGCGACACGGTCGAGGAAGCGTACGTCCGCCGGGAACTCGGTCTCGGCGGGCGCGAAGTTCGTCGTGTGGACCGACAGCCGGTCCTCGCCGGGGTCGGCGACCTCGACGTGTTCGTCCAGCGCGAGCGGCGTCACCGCGCCCAGACAGCCCACGTCCCGGAGCGCGTAGTACCGAAGCCGCCGGCGTGTCTCCGGGCTCCCCTCGAGGATCTGGTCGAGAGCCGTACGGTACTTCGGCCGCAGCCCGGTCTCCATCCGCGAGACGGTTCCCTCGCGGGTGCGTGGCCGGCGAAGGTTCGCCGCCGCGAAGTGCTCGCGGATCTCCGCAAGCGTCGTCTCCTCGTCGGCGGTGAGCGACGGCTCCCGCACGTCGTACGTGAAGCCCTCCTCGGTCTCGGCGACGGTCGCAACCACGTCGCCGTGGACGGTGTAGTGGTCCCGCACGTCGGGTGCGTACCAGGCGTCGGGGTCGCCCGGCGGGATGGGCGGGGGGACGCGCCCGTCGTCGTCGGTCGACGCTCGACCCTCGTGGTCGGGGTGTTCGAGCGTCGGGTCGTCAGTCATAGATTAAATTGCATCACATCTGTATTTAAATTCTAAGGATTGGTGTGGCGGGGACTCGTCGGGGTGAGCAAGTCGGTGTTCGAGCGCTCCAGGCCTCGTTGGCACCGCTCCCTGTCGGGGAACACGTCTCGACAGAGTCGCCACCGAGGAAGAACGGGACCTCAGGCGAGGAAGCCCACGTACACCGCGAGGGCGTAGAACAGCAGGGCGACGCCGACGAGGAGCCACTGGTTGGTTCCGAGGTCCGCGGTGAGTTCGTCCCGGGTCATGTCGGAGACGATGAACTCCCCGCCGTCGTCGCCGATGGTGTCGGTGCCGTCGTCGTTCTGTCGGGCGTACCCGAGGACGTAGCCGGTGTCGCCGGGCTGGAGTGCTCGGCTCTGGTAGTCGAGTCCGTCGACGCCGTGGACCCTGGCCTCGTTGATGGGGGTGTTGTGGACCTGTGTGGTGCCGGCGTCGTGGCTCCGGCGTTCGTTCTCCTGCACGCGCTCGATGAACGTCCGGGCCTGCTCGCCGGGGGCTCGCAGCTGGTCGACGAACGTCTCGCCGTGGGTCGTCGAGAGGTGGAGGTCTGCTCCGGTTGGGTCGACGTCGACCGCGCCGTCGTCGTCGACCAGACGGAAGGGGACGGTCTGGCGGCCGCTGTCGTTCACCTCGGCGACCTCGTCGTCGACGCCTCGTTCCTCGACGTCCCAGCGGACCGCGAGCGCGTCGGTGCCCGTGACCGGATGGGTGAGCGTCCCGGCGGGGCCGGCCTCGACCGTGCCGGCGACCGCGACGGTGCCGTCGGTCAGCGACGCGGTCGAGCGCGTCTCGGTCTCGCCGACCGCCTGCGAGGCCTGTCTCGCCTGGACGAACAGGTAGGTGGGGATCACTGCGATGCCGAGGAAGACCAGCCCCGTGGTGACCGAAGCCATGCGAGGGGAATCACGTCTCGAACGTTAAGCACTCGGGCCGCACGGTCGAGCCGACGGCGGTCCGTGGACGACGGGGGGAGCCGACGGTGGGCTGGCGTGCTCAGGCCTCTGCACGCCGGTCGAGCGGGTCCTGGAGCTCGCCCATCACAGCTTCGAGCGCGTCGGGGAGTCCCCGGCCGTCGGGTCGCCTCGGTGTCGCACGCACCGTCAGTCCCGGGGGTGGAACCGTTCGACGGCCGTTCGGACCGCGTCGCTGTCGCCCAGAAACGTCACCCGGTCGCCGAGTTCGATGACCTCGTCCGCGTCGGGCACGTGCGAGTCCGCCCCGGTGCCGATCTCCGCGATGAGACAGCCCCGGGGGATGCGGTCGTGCAGTTCGCGGACGGTCAGGCCGGCGACCGACGCCGCGGTCACCTCGATCTCCTGGACATCGTGTCGATCGGCCGTGTCGGTCATCCACTGGGAGAGCGCCGGCCGTTCGATCTCGTTGTCGATGGCGTAGGCGGTCGCCAGCGGGTCGTCGATCGCGGAGACCGACAGCGACTCGAAGGCGCCGACGTTCTCCGTCCGGTTGACGCGTGCGTACACGTCCTCGACCCCGAACTTGGTCTTCGCGAGTTGGCTGACGAGCAGGTTGACGTCGTCGTCACCGGTGCCGGCGACGACGATCTTGGCCTCCTCGATACCCGCATCGGCCAGCGTGTCTGTCTCTGTGCCGTCGCCTCGGTAGACGGTGAAGCCGTCCTCGCGGGCCGACTCCACCCGGTCCGGGTCGTCCTCGACGATGACGACGAACTCTCCACGTCGCTCCAGTCGTGTGGCGAGGGCACGGCCGACCCGTCCCCCGCCGATGATGATGATGCGCATCGGTGTCACTCCAAGCAGGCTCCCGATCTGTCGTGCCAGCCCCGCCTCGACCGTGTCGGTCACGAGGATGACGATGAAGACGGTGCCCAGCAGGGTCTGTGCTGCGGCCTCGTTCCCCGCCGTCGCGAGTTCGATGGCGAACAGCGTCGCCACGCTCGCGGGGATGATGCCCCGGGGACCCATCGCCGCGAGGAACAGGCGCTCCGACCGGTCGAACTGCTCGACCCCGACGGTGGCGATCCCGGCCACCAGCGGGCGGATGACGAGCATGACGACCGCGACGATGACGAGCCCTGGCACCCCGAGGGCGACGACCGCGCGGACGTCGATCAGGGAGGCCAGCGAGATGAACACGAACCCGAGGACGAGCAGCGTCAGGTCCCGGGCGAACGCCTCGATCTCGCCCCGGTGGGGCAACGCCAGGTTCCCGAGCGCGATGCCGGCGGTCGCCGCGGCGGCGATGCCCGCCTCGGTCGCGACGGTCTCCGCCAGGACGAACGACCCCACGGCGGCGCTCAACGTCAGGAACCGTGCGGCCTGCGGGCCGGCGTTCTTCTCCGTCTCGTACCGCAGGAGGCCGTAGATCACCACCGCCGCCAGCAGCCCCGAGGCCACGCCCACGCCGAAGCGCTCGACGAACGCGAACGCAGTGACTGACACTCCGACGTCGTCGAGCAGCAGCGTCTCGAAGACGACGACGGCGCCGATGGCGGCGGTCACGTCGTTGACGATGCCCTCGGTCTCCAGCGCGGCGGAGACGTGCTCCCTGACGGTGATGACCTCGAGTATCGGCGTGATCACCGTCGGCCCCGTCGCGACCAGCAGCGCCCCCACGAGGAGCGCGAGCTCCCACGTCGTCCCCTCGACGAGTCGAACAACCAGCGCCGTCCCGAGGAACATCACGAGCGCGCCGACGGTCACCAGCCGGAGGGAGGTCGTCGACGCCTCCCGGATGCGTTCGAACCGTAGTGCGAACGCGCCGTCGAACACGATAATCGCGACGGCGAGGCCGACGATGGTCTCGAGGCCGTCGCCGAACGTCTCCAGCGTGACGACGCCGAGCAGTTCCGGTCCGAGGACCAGCCCGACCACGAGGTAGAACAGGACGCTCGGGACCCTGAACCGCTGTGCGAGCAGGTGCGCCCCGATCCCGGACAAGAGCACGACCGCGACGACGGGGAGGAGATCAGCAGTCACGGTGGATCGGTCGTCGTCGGATTTGACTCGGACCGACAAAAAGGAGGTGGGAACGCCACCGTACCGCCGTTGGGTCGGCGGCCGACGGGTCACGAATCGAGGGGCGGGCGGTCGTCGGTCGGCAGGCCCCAGTCCATCGCGGGGTGGAGTCCAGAACACGGTCAGCGCGTTCAACGGGAACGCCAGCAGCGCCACACTGACCGCCGTGGACCCGTTCGGAACCGGCGACCCGGTTCGTCGCTTCGCCCCCTCGTCAGCAGTCGTCGTACGCCTGCACGGTCAGCCGGAGTCGACCATCGGTAGCGACCGTGACGACGGGGATGACACACTGCTGGCCGTCGCTCGCGTGGTCGGTGAGGCGTTCCCGGGCGGTCTGGTCGTCCACGCCGACGTCGAGGACGTAGTCGTCGGGGCCGTCGACCGGCGATTCGATGGCGACGCCCGACCGCGGCCCGAGCGTCCGCGACTCCCGTGCGACCGTCTCACCGTCGGCGTGGAGCTCGACGGCGAGGTGGTGGCGACTGTCGTCGTCGTTGTGGACGGTCAGCGAGTCGATGGCGACGCCGTCGACGTCGTCGCCGGCGCGGTCGAGACAGCCGGCAGTGCCGGGGGCCGCGAGGGCGGTCATCGCGAGGAGCGTGCGACGGGAGGGCATTGCTGGGTTGGACGCAGGGACAGCGTGAAAGTGCTGTGGTGCGCGTCGTCGGCGACCGCCCCGACCCGTCGTTCCAGCTGTACGACAACACCGACATCCTGGACAGCCACTTCGACCCTGAGTTGGACGTGCGGGAGGTTCGAATCCGCCTCGAACCCGACGTGAGAGCGGAGACGGAATGACCGCGACGCGGGGGGAGCCGACCACGCGCTTCTCGTGCCACACGCGGTCTATTGCGGTGTCTGAACCGGATCGCCTGGGATGCCTGAACCAGTGGGCTACGGGAGCGGAATCTCGACCAGCGACAGCTCGTTCGCGGGGACGGCCTCGTCGAGCACCGACTGGACTTCGTCCCAGCTGTCGGGCCGGTAGCCCGCGATGCCGAAGCTCTCGGCGAACCGTTCGAGGTCGGGGTTCGTCAGCTCGGTGCCGAAGTGCTCCCCGGTGTGGGCGACCTGCTTCTCGGAGATGAGGCCGTAGTCGTCGTCGTTGAACACGACGATGGTGAACCCGAGGTCGAGCCGGGTCGCCGTCTCTATCTCGGCGGCGTTCATCAGGAAGCCGCCGTCACCCGTGGCGACGACGACGTTCGAGTCGACCGCGAGGTCGGCCGCGACACCGCCCGGGACGGCGATGCCCATGCTCGCCAGTCCGTTCGAGACGATGCAGGTGTTCGGCTCGTACGTCGGGAACGACTGCGCGATGGCCATCTTGTGGCTCCCGACGTCGGAGATGAGCACGTCCTCGTCGGCCATCGCCGCACGCAGGTACGGGAGCGTCTGCTCGACCGAGAACGGTTCGTCGGCCGCGGGTTCCCGCTGCACGTCCGCGACGATGCGCTCGCGGAGGTCACGACACCACGACGGGACGGTCGACGGCTCGAGCCGGTGGCGCAGTTCGTGGAGGACGGTCGAGATGTCGGCGACGATCTCGACGTCCGGGTTGTAGTGCCGGTACACCTCGGCCGGTTCGTGGTCGACGTGGACGATCCGCTTGTCGAGGTCGGGGTTCCACGACTGCGGGTCGTGTTCGGCGATGTCGTAGCCGACCGCGAGCACGCAGTCGGCCCGCTCGACGGCCGTCGAGGCCTCCCCGTCCGGCCCCGAGTCGAGCGTCATCAGCGAGGCGTCGAGTCGGTCGGACACCGCACCCTTCCCCATGTACGTCGCGACGACGGGGAGCCCCGCGTGGTCGACCAGCTCGTACAGGCGGGTGGCCGTCGCGGTCCGGACGGTGCCGTTGCCGGCCAGCACGAGCGGGTCGGTGGCGTCGGCGAGGAGCTCGACGGCCCGTTCGAGCGACGCCTCGTCGGGGTCGGCCCGGCGGACGCGGGGGCGCTCGGGGAGCGGCGCGGCGTCGATGGACTCGCCCGCGACGTCCTCCGGGAACTCGAGGTGGGTCGCACCGGGCTTCTCGTACTCCGCGAGCTTGAACGCCTTGCGGACCGACTCCGGGACGATCTCCGCGTCGGTTATCTGCGTGTTCCACTTCACGACCGGCTCGAACATGTGGACGATGTCGAGTGCCTGGTGGCTCTCCTGGTGGAGGCGCTCGAGCCCGCCCTGGCCCGTGATGGCGACCAGCGGCGACTTGTCCAGGTGGGCGTCGGCGACGCCGGTGATGAGGTTCGTGGCACCCGGTCCCAGCGTCGAGAGACAGACCCCGGCCTCGCCCGTCAGCCGGCCGTGTACGTCGGCCATGAACGCCGCGCCCTGCTCGTGGCGCACCGGGATGAACGCCACGTCCGACTCCTCCAGCGAGAACAGCAGGTCCTCCAGCTCCTCGCCGGGGAGCCCGAAGACGTACTCGACACCCTCGGCTTCGAGGCACTCGACGAGCAGGTCCGAGGCCTTCATCGTCCGACCCTCGCGTCGGTGTCGTCGTGCGCGAGGGTGCGCGTGGACGTCGTTGGCGGTTCCGCGTGCGGTTCGACCCGGCCGCCGGTCGCAGGGAAGACGACCTGCATACTGTCTCCTTCTTCGAGCAGCGTGAAACGAGTTTCTGCGTGCGAGCGACGACCACGTGTTCGAGCAGGCTGCCGGCTGGGCTCGATGGGCGTGGAACGGGGCGTCTGGGTCGAGGCAGCGTGCCTGAACTTAACTCTGTCGGGGATGAGAGGGAGCGACACCCGTCCGTAGTAGCTTGATTAGCGGTGGTGCCGTCCATCCGGACAACACATGAGCTCTGAATCGACCGCGGTCAGGCAGGTCCGTCCCGGTGGAACCAGCAGCGAGTCCTTCTTCGTCGAGCCACCGGCGGCGTTCGACGAGGTCCAGGACGTGCTCGGTCGCAAGTGGCACCTGCGCATCGTCTACCAGCTGCTCGAACACGGGCCGCTGGGGTTCAACGCGCTGAAGGAGCGGGTCGTGGGGATCTCCTCGAAGATGCTCTCGGAGAGCCTGACCCGCCTGGAGGACGGGGGGCTGGTCGACCGCGAGCTCGTCAGCGACCAGCCGCTCCGGGTGGAGTACTCGCTCACCGACCGGGGGGCCGCACTCGAACCCGTGGTCTGGGGGGTGCTGCGCTGGAGCGTCGAGCACGGCACCACCTCGGAGGGCGCGTAGATGCCCGAGTACGACGTGCTCGTCGTCGGTGGCGGCCCCGCCGGGATGACCGCCGCGCTGTACAGCACGCGACTCGGCCACAGCACGGCACTGGTGAACCGCGGCGGCGGGCGCGCGGCGATGATGCAGGAGGTCCACAACCTCATCGGCGTCCCCGAGGAGACCAGCGGCGGGGAGTTCCTCGGCATCGGGCAGGAGCAACTCGCGGAGTACGGCTGCGACATCCACCGGGACATGGTCACCTCCTGTGCCGAGGGTGAGGACGCCCAGTTCCACCTCTCGGGCAACAGCGGCGAGTACGCGGCCGAGATGGTGGTCCTCGCGACCGGGTTCAACGACGTCCGACCCGAGCCACCGCTGCCCCGTACCGGGCGAGGCCTGCACTACTGTCTGCACTGCGACGCGCACATGTTCGTCGACGAGTCGGTGTACGTGATGGGCCACTCCGAGAGCGCGGCCCACGTCGCCGGCATCATGCTGAACTTCACCGACGGCGTCGACCTGCTGACCCGCGGCACGGAGCCGGAGTGGAGCGACGAGACGGGGAGCATCATCGAGACCCACCCCATCGACGTGGTCCACGCGGACGTCACCGGCGTCCAGAACGGCGAGGACGGCTGGCTGAAGGCGCTGGAGTTCGCGGACGGCTCGGTCCGGGAGTACAGGGGTGGCTTCGCGATGTACGGCGCGGAGTACAACAACGGGCTCGCCCGCGAGCTGGGCTGTGACATCAACGACGACGGCACCATCGAGGTCGGCGACCACGGCGAGACTTCAGTCGACGGGGTGTACGCCGTGGGCGACTGCACGCCCGGCCACAACCAGATCCCCGTCGCGCTCGGCCAGGGGGCGAAGGCCGGCATCGACGTCCACTTCCGGCTCAGGGACTTCCCGCGCAGCCCCGAGGAGCTGGACGAGATGGGCCCGGTCCGCGACGAGGAGGTGCCCGGCATCCCCGACGAGCTGCTGGAGCAGGCCGTCGACTTCCACACGTACGACTGACTGCCGGGACGGGTCGGTCGCTAGATCGACCGGCTCGGGGTCTTCGATCCGTCGGACGGACCGGGCGGGGCTCGGGAGCGGGGACACTGCGAGGACGGCGGCCGTTCGGGCCGCTCGACCGCTGCCAGTCGGAAGGTTACCTAGAGGTAAGTTACGCAATTACCTCGTCGTTAGCTCGTAATTATGGTTCTCCGACGTATCGCGTCCTTACGGATGGTTGACGGGAACGACGAGACGACCCGGCGAGCACTGTTGTGCGCCGGCGCGCTGGTCGCGGCGGTCTCGACCGCCGGATGCAGCGTCCAGATCGCCGGCCACGAGTTCGGGGTCGGTGACGGCGGTGACGATGGCGACGGCGAGGACGAGGACACCGAGACGACGTTCGGCTACGGCGGCACGCAGACGACGGTGGCGACGACCGTCGTGACTGCGACTACGACGTCGATTCCCACCGACACGAGCGACGGGAGTACCGGGACGAGAACCGATAGCGAGACGACGGGCGCGACGACGACGGAATCGACCACGACCGGACCGGACGACGACTACGGCGAGCAGTTCTACGGCGAGTTCGGATACGGCGGCGTCACTCGCTGAGCCGACGAGACTGAGACCACCATGACTGACACACCGAACCACGGCTACAACGTCCCCGAAGCGGGCGAGGAGGACTGGCACCGACCGCTGAACGAGAACTTCGAGGCCTACGACGTCGATATCGAGCTGCGCGACGAATCGGCCAACCTCGAGAACTACGAGCCACAGGCGGGCGCGAAGTTCCTCGCGACCGACACCGGCGTCGTCTACGTCGGCGACGGCTCCGACTGGCTGGCGACCTTGCAGGCGGGCCGTTACACGCCACCAACCGACCCGAGCAACGCGGGGAGCGTCGCCTTCGGCGGCTCCGACAACGACACCGGCGACGCCGACGGCGCGTCGGTCGGTGGCGGCGACGGGAACGAGGCGAGCGGCGACGGCGCGACGGTCGGTGGCGGCGAGAGCAACCGGGCCAACGACTCCGACGCGACCATCGGTGGGGGCTCCCTCAACCGTGCCTCGAGCGAGCGGGCGACCGTCGGCGGCGGGTATCGGAATCGAGCCGGCGGCGCGAGCGCGACCGTCCCGGGCGGTCGTCAGAACGTCGCGGCCGGTGACTACAGCTTCGCAGCCGGTCGGAAAGCCGAGGCAATCGGTACGGGGACGTTCGTCTGGAACAACAGCGGTAGCCGATTCCGTTCCGGGGGTGACAATCAGTTCATCGTGAACGCGGTGGGCGGGGTCGGCATCGGCACCGCCCCGGACGCCCCGCTGCACGTCGGTCCCACGGACGACCCTGCGATGGAGGGCGACTTCAAGATCGGAACGGACGATCACCGCTTCTTCGTCCACGTCGAGACGGAGGGGGAGGACTCCGGAACCGTCCACTTGGTCGCCCGGGGAACGGACGCCGTCGATCAGAACAACATGCTTCTCGGAGCCGGCGAAGAACAACTCAGGATAACCGACGGGTTCGACGACGGCTTCAGAGACGTCCCCACTCTGGCCCCGACAGAGAACGAAGGTGTTGACCTCGGCAGTGGTGACGGGCTGCGTTTCAACGGGCTCTGGGCGGAGACCGTGTTTGCAGACGACCTAATCGAGAACTCGGACGCGCGTCTGAAGGAGAACGTCGCCCGACTCGAGGCCGGGCTCGAAGCAGTAACGTCACTCCGGCCGGTCACCTACGAGTGGACGGACGAAAACCGAACGGATGGCCGTCAGCTGGGCCTCATCGCACAGGAGGTCCAGGAGGTCGTCCCGGAGGTCGTCCGACGCTCGGACGAAGGCGACGAGGATTCGACACTCAGTCTCAGCTACTCCAAACTCGTGCCGGTCCTGATCGACGCCATTCAGTGCCAGCAGGCCGACATCGAGGAGCGCGAGGAGCGCATCGACGACCTCGAAGAACGCCTCGTGGCACTCGAATCCCAGGTAAATGGTGGATCGTAAGCGACGAACGTTCCTCGGCGGTGCAGGCGCAGTCGCGTCGGCGACGCTCGCGGGCTGTCTGAGTGGCAGCACCGAGACCCTCGGGACGTACGACCCGGAGGCACCGGCCGACGAGGTCGGTCGAGAGTGTCCCGAAGCGGAGTTCCTGGACGAGAACGTCAGACTGCGCGGGCGCCTGACGTCCTCCCTGATCGGGTCGGCGGCGAAGGAGTGGCACATCGAGCTGCAAGCGGGCGAGGAGCTCGACGTCTACCTGTACAAGGAGCGGCCTCGTGCCGATTACCATCTCCCGGCACTCGTGATACTCGACCCCGACGGCGCGGCGCTCGTCGACGTGAGCGAGCCGAGCGCGACCATCCACTCGATCGCGGCGGCTGCGGACGGTACCTACACCGTCCGGATCAAGAACCGCCCGCTCTTGGGGACGAACGACTACGTGGTACGGGCCACCTGGTACGATGGCGAGGGCTGCGCGGCCGACACGTGACCCCGGTGGTCGGTCAGTCCTCGATGCGGTCCTCGAGCGCGTCCATCCGCGAACACAGCGTCTCGTAGGTGTCGTTGCCGGCGAGCGTCTCCGGCGAGTAGTGCGACTCCAGCAACGAGCGCTTCGCCGCGAGTGTGCCGTACTCGCGGACTGCCTCGGACGCCCCGCGGCGTGAGAGCTGTTCCTCGAGGACGGAACGCAACTGCTCGCGGACGAGCGGCTTCCGGACGACACCGTCGCACTCGACGGCGAGTATGTCGAACCCGGGTCGTTCTTCGACCACCAGCACGACCTGCGCCGTCGGCCGGACCCGCTCCGCGATGCGCTCCGGGGCGATGCCGGGGACGCTCTCGGCGACGAGGACCACGTCGATCTCGTCCCCGAAGCGTGCCTCGAACTCCTCGTCGTTGTGCGCACGGACCGCGATGTAGGACGCATCGAGCCAGCGGCCGTACATCTCGGTGAGGCGTCGGTCGCCGTCCGCGACGAGGACGGTGGGGACCACCGACCCCAGGTGACGGTTGGCCCACGACGCGAGCACGTCGAACACCGCGTCGAGGTCCTCGCCCGCGGGCGTGAGTGCGTACTCGACCCGGAGCGGGGACTCGCTGACGACGGTGCGGTCGACGAGGTCGACGTCCTCGAGCGCCGTCAGCGTCTCGGTGAGGACCTTCCCCGAGATCCCCGGGACCGACTCCAGGAGTTCGTTGAAACCGCTCGGGCCGCGGTCGGCGAGCACGATCAGGACGGTCGGGTGCCACTTCCCGGACAGCACCGCCACCGCGTCGAGCGCTGCCTGCCGGTCTGGCGACACGTCGACCTCCTGACGACCCATGCCCGTACTTCAGACAGTATGCTCTTAGAGGTATGGACTCGCCACGTCGAATCCGGCCGCAGCGACAGGCGATTCGGGCTGGGCGACGTCGCACAGAACCGCAGCATCGGCGGCCCGAAACGCCGGAATACTTTACTCAGGCCGGACACGAACACATGTCGTCGTCCGTCGACCGCCGCGATGTGCGGAGGACCGACCGAGAGATCAACCGTGCCGTCCAACACAGCGACCCAGACCGTCGAAGTGCTCCTCGTCGAGGACGACGCCGACGACGCCAGGCACTTCCAGCGATTGCTCTCGGCAGCGCGCCAGGTTCCGGAGACCGACCGGCTCGCCGGGTTCGAACTCGCCGCGCACACCGACCGGCTCGCCGACGCACTCGACCGGCTGACCGAGTGCGAACCCGACGTCGTGTTGCTCGACCTCCGGCTCCCCGACAGCGACGGCCTCGGAACCCTCGAAGCCGTGGTGTCGGCGGCCCCGGACGTCCCCGTGGTCGTCGTCACCGGCAACACCGACACCGGTCTCGGGCCGGCGGCTATCCGGGCCGGCGCCCAGGACTACCTGGGGAAGGCCAGCATCACGGCCGAGTTGCTCCGACGGACGCTCCGTTACGCGATCGAACGGCACGAGCGCGAGCGCGAGCAGGCGACGACGAACCGTCAGCTGATGCTCCTGAACCGTATCATCCGGCGCGACATCAGGAACGACGCGGGCGTCATCGTCGGGCAGAGCGACGAACTCCGCGGACACGTCGACCAGCAGGGCGCGATGCTCGTGGACGGCCTCCTCGACACGGCCCAGGATGTCGTCGGGCGCATCGAGACGGTCGCCGCGATCGTGGACGCCCTCACGGCCGGTCCCGATGTCGACCGCGAACCGATCGACGTGACGGCGGTGCTCGACCGCGAGGTGGCACGCGTTCGGGACCGTCGTGCAGTCGACATCACGGTCAGTCGTCCAGGTGAGTCCACGCTGACGGTCGGGGCGACACCGATGCTCGCAGCGGTGTTCCGACAGCTCCTCTCGAACGCGGTCCTGCACACCGACCGCGAGACGCCGCGGGTCGAGGTGTCCGTCGACGCTTCGCCACAGGCGGTCACCGTGGTCGTCGCGGACGACGGCGTGGGGATGCCGGCCAGGGTGCGGGACGGTCTCACCGATCTCGAGGCCGAGTCGCACGACGAGACCGGGATCGGCACGGGCTTGTTCCTCGTGACGGTGCTCCTCGAGCAGCTCGACGGCGAGATCGAGTTCGCCGACAACCAACCGCGCGGGACCATAGCGACGGTCACGCTCCAGCGACCCTGACAGGACACGGGCGTCGCTGTGGGACCGTCCGCGATTGTCCACCTGTTCCGCGCCCGGAGATGCGGCTGTGCGATGGATGCAGTCTCACGACGACCAGCCGCGGCCGTCGACGGCCGTGACTCCCCGGTCACCTGCAGGTAGCTTGGCCATTCAAGGAGCGGCGCACCGAAGCACGACACATGGAGGAGTTCGACTTTCTCGTCGTCGGGTCCGGCTCCGGGCTCGACGTGGCGAACGTGGCAGCGAACCGGGGACAGTCGGTCGCCGTCGTCGAGAAGGGGCCGCTCGGCGGCACCTGCCTGAACCGCGGCTGCATCCCCTCGAAGCAGCTGCTGTACCACGCCGACGTGATGGAGACCGTCGAGCGGGCCGGCGAGTTCGACATCGAGGTGTCCGTCGACGGCGTGGACTTCGCGGAGATCGTCCGCAAGGTGAACGAGGACGTCGCCGGGGACGCCGACTCCATCCGGCGCGGGCTGGAGTCCTCGCCACAGCACGAGCTGTTCCGGGGGACCGGGCGGTTCGTCGACGACCGCACGGTCGAGATCGTCGACGGGGACGCCGAGGGCGCGACGCTCCGGGCGGACACCGTGCTGCTCGCGGCGGGGACCCGTCCGGGGGTACCGGACATCGACGGCATCGAGACCGTCGACTACCTGACCAGCACCGAGGCGCTGCGGCTGGAGACGCCCCCCGAGCACCTGGTCGTCGTCGGTGGCGGCTACATCGCCGCGGAGCTCGGGCACTTCTTCGGGACGTTCGGGAGCGAGGTGACCATCGTCGGTCGTCGACCGAACCTGTTGCCCGAGGCCGACGAGACGGTCGCCGAGGCCTTCACCGAGCGCTACGCCGACCGCTTCACCCTCCACACGGGCCACGCGGCGACGGCGGTGTCCGAGGACGGCGACGGGCGGGTGACCGTCGAGGCGCGACCGTACGAGTACGGCCCCGGCGGCGGCGTCGACGAGGCCGCCGAGCCGGTCGAGGTCACCGGCGACGCGCTGCTGGTCGCGGCGGGGCGCGTCCCGAACACCGACATCCTGGACGTCGACGCGACGGGCGTCGCGGTCGACGACGCCGGCTTCGTCGAGACCGACGAGTACCTCAGGACGACCGCGGAGGGCGTCTGGGCGCTCGGCGACATCGTCGGCGAGTACCTGCTGAAACACAGCGCGAACCACGAGGCACGGACCGCGGCACGGAACATCTTCGGCGGCGAGCTCGAGCCGGTCGACTACACCGCGATGCCGTTCGCCGTCTTCGCCTCGCCCGAGGTGGCCGGCGTCGGTGCACTGGAGCAGGACCTCCGCGCCGAGGGCCGGGAGTACGCGACGAACACGTACCGCTACGAGAACACCGCCCGCGGCGACGCGATGCACGCCGACGGGTTCGTGAAGGTCATCGTCGACCTCGACGGCGAGATACTCGGCTGTCACGTCATCGGCCCCGAGGCCGCCACGCTCGTCCAGGAGGTCGTCGTGGCGATGACGGCCGGGAGCGGCACGGTCGCGGACATCCGGAACGCCGTCCACATCCACCCGGCGCTCCCGGAGGTCGTCCAGCGAGCGTTCTCCGGGCAGTTCTCGCAGCCGGGACACGACCACGGGCACGACCACCACTGACGGCGTCGGCTCTACGGGATGTCCTGACGTCACCCCTGCTCCCACGGGAACGGCCGCCTGTGCAGTTCGGCGAGGTCGTCGACGACGTACTCCGGTACCGTCTCGTCGTCAGCCGAACCGTCCGCACGGAGCCACACCGCGGGTATCCCCGCGGCCTGGGCACCCACGACGTCGGAGGCGAGCGAGTTCCCGACGTGAACTGCTCGCTCCGACTGCACGCCCAGTGCGTCCAACACACGGTAGAACGGTTCCGGGTCGGGTTTGACGCCGGTCTCGGGCGTCCCGAACACCGTCGTCTCGAACGCACCGCTGATACCGAGCGTCTCGAGCTTGGCTCGCTGGTGGGACGGCTCGCCGTTGGAGACGAGCGCGAGCCGATGGTGGTCGGCGAGCGAGTCGAGCGCCTCGCGAGCGCCGGGCAGGAACGAGACCGCGGTCGGGTCACGCTCGGGGTACTGCTCCGCGAGCCGGTCCGCGACGGCGACCGACCGCCCGTTCTCCGCGGCGAGCACTCTGAAGCACTTCCGACGCAGGTCGAGCGGACTCTCGCCGGTGACGGTCGGAATCGTCGCCACGAACTCGGCGGCGGTGAAGAAGGGCTCGACGTCGGCCCGGTCGAAGGCGAGTGCGAGCAGGTCCGCGGTCGAGCGGTCGTACCGACAGAGTGTGTCGTCCAGGTCGAGGGTGACTGCGGCGGGGCCGGTCTCCATGTCGAAGGGACGACCAGCGGGCTGTTCAGCCTTTCGACGGCGGGCCGTCCCACACGACACCACCTCGCCGTCATCGCCGCAAGACGTACCTTCTTCCCGCCGCCGGCCGCACGCCGAGTATGGTCGTCGACGCCGACGTCACGGTGTACCTCCTGGCGCTCCTCCCGGCCGTCATCTGGGGGTTCACCCCCGTCCTGGACAAGCGCGGGATGTCCGCCGACGGCACCGCGCTGCAGGCGGCGCTCACCGTGGTCGTCGTCGACCTCTCGCTGTTCGTCCTCGCGCTGCTCGCACTCCGCGGCCCCGCACTGCTCGCGGGGCTCGACCCCGCCATCGCAGGGCTGTTCCTCTTCGCCGGCGCGACCGGGACCGCACTCGGCCGGCTCGCCATCTTCGTCGGCGTCGACCGCGTCGGCGCGAGCATCAACAGCGCGGTGGTGAGCGCCCGCCCCCTGTTCGGGGCCGCGTTCGCCCTCGGTCTGCTCGGGGAACCCGTCACGGCCAGCACCGCGGTCGGCATCGTCGTGCTCGTCGTCGGCCTCGTCGTCCTCAGCCTCGCGAAGGGCGGCGACCTCGCCGGCTGGGAGCCCCGCGACCTCGTCTACCCCCTCGGCTCGGGCGCGCTGTTCGCGTTCGGCAACGTCCTCAGACGGTTCGGGCTGGAGGACGGCGGCGCGACCGTGCTCCAGGCCGTCGCGCTCAACGAGGCCGGCGCGCTCCTCGTCTTCCTCGCCTACGCCTCGGTCCGGGGAACGGAGGGCTTCCGCTCGGCCGACCGCAGCTCCTACGGCTACTTCGCCGTCAGCGGCTGTCTCACCGCGGTCGCCCTGCTCTCGCTGTTCGGCGCGCTCGCGCTGCCGGCCGGCCGCGTCGCCATCGTCGAGTCGCTCGCGTCGACCGCACCACTGTTCACGACCGTCTTCGCGTACTTCCTCCTCAGAGATCTGGAACGCGTGACGCGGGGGGTCGTACTGGGGGCCGTGCTGGTCGTCATCGGCGCTGCGCTGGTGACGCTCGGCCCCGGCGCTGCCGGCGTATGAACCCCGGCTGTACCGGTCATCCGGGCCCGGTCAGCGACGCCGTGCTGCGAGGACCGAGAGCGCCAGCATCGCCACGATGGCGACGGCGGGGCCGAGGCCGAGCCCGCCCGACCCGTTCGGTGTGGTTTCGGGCACAATAGCGGACGTCTCGGCCGGCGTCCCACCGTCCGCCGGCGGACTCGTCGGGGAGGTTGGCCCGCCAGTGGCCTCGGTCGGCGTGTCAGCCGCGGTCGTCGGCATCGCCGTCGCCGTCGCCGTCGGGGGATCTGACTCCTCGACGGTCACCGTCTCCCTCACGGTGGCCGTGCGACCGGCGTCGTTCGTCACCGTCAGCGCGACCGTGTACTCGCCCGGTTCGTCGAGCGTGACCGTCGTGGTCTCGCCGGACAGTTCCCGTCCGGCGACCGACCACTCGTAGCCCGTGAGGTCGCCGTACGGCGTCGACGACTCGCTCGCATCGAGCGCGAGTTCGTCGCCGGCCGTCACCGCGGCCGGGAGCGCCGAGAACGTCGCCTCGGGGGTCCCGACCGCGGTCACCGCGAACGGCGAGAAGCCGGTCGTCGTGAACTCGACGGTCACCGAATCGTCGGTCTCGTCGACGACGGTCGCGTTCAGCAACTCCCACGTGCCCCCGGCGTAGTGCGCGACCCGGACTGCGGATGCGTTCGCGCCGGCCGCCCGGAGCTCGGCCCGTGGGACCCGCATCCGGACAGTCGCGGACGTGTTCTCGACCGCCTGCGAGCCGGTGAGCCGGAGCGGCACGAGCACCCGTCCGGGGACGCCGTCGGGGAGCGAGGCGTTCGTGGCGAACGCCGTCACGGTGAGGTTGCCCCTCGCGTCGGTGTCGGGGCCGAACCGAACCAAGGAGACGGTCGAGTTCGACGTGAAGTTGACCGACGGGGAGCCCGACGGCCCCGCCGTCACCGAGACCCGTTCCGCGTACGTCGGGGTCGTGTTCTCCGGCAGTTCGAGGAGCCGGCGGATCGTCTCCGGGTCCTCGAACACGGTGCGTTCGACACCATCGTCGACGACGAGTGTGACCGTCGCACTGTCGGTCGCGCCCTCCAGGTCGGCGACCGCGTAGGTGAACACGTCCGTGCCGGTGAAGCCGTCGTCGGGCGTGTACGTGAACGACCCATCGGAGCCGAGGTCGAGCGAGCCGTCGGTCGGTCCGTCCACGACCGAGACGGTGAGGTCGCTCACCGCGCCGTCGAGGTCGCTGTCGTTCGCCAGCAGTCCATCCCCGGTCGCCACGTCGAGGCGCGCCCCCGCCGACAGGCTGTACGAGTCGGCGTTCGCGGTCGGGATGGCGTTCCAGTCGTCCGGGGCAGCGCCGTCGTCGTCCCGCTGGACCGCCACGGTCACCGTCTCGGTGGCGGTGTTGCCGCTCGCGTCGGTGACGGCCAGGGTGACCGTGTAGTCGCCGGCGTCGTCGTACGTGTGCGTCGGCGTCGCGCCGGTCGCGTTCGCCGAGCCGTCGCCGAAGGCCCACTCGAAGGCCGCGATCGCGTCGTCGTCCGAGGAGTTCGAGGCATCGAACGTCACCGTCGTTCCCTCGTCGACGGTCCGGTCGGAACCAGCGTCCGCGGTCGGGGCCGTATTGTCGATGGCGACCGTCTCGCCGCCGGTGAACCCACCGTCGCCCGCCCCGGTCGTTCCCACACCGCCCAGTTCGACGCCGGTCCCGTCGCTCGTGATGCTGTCGTCGTCGGTCACGTCGAGACGGAGGTCGCCGTCGCCGATGATGGAGTCGACGGTGACGGTGTACGTGCTCCCGGACCCAGTTACGGCCGAGACGGTCCCGGACACGTCACCGCCCGCCTGCGTCGCGACGAAGTCGTCCGCGGTGACACCGACGACGCTCTCGGAGAACGTCACGTCGAAGTCGACGCTGTCGGCGCTGGTCGGACTCGCACTGGTCCGCGTGATAGAGTCGACGTCCGGCGCGTCGAGGACGGTGACGGACGACGGCGTCGCGACGGTCTCGCCGACTTCGTCGTCGTACTTCCAGGCGAACTCCGGGGCGTGGTCGTCCGGCATCCCCGCGGTGAACGGGAACGTCGCCTGCCCGTTCGCGTCGGTGACCGCCTCGCCGGAGAGTCCCGGGAGACCGTCGGCGTTCGTCACCTCGATGGTCGCGCCCTCGACGGCACCCCCCTCGCTGTCCGTCGCCGTCACCGTGATGCTCCCGGTCCCGTTCTCCCCGACTGCCGGGTCCGTGGCACCGAGCGACTCGACGGCGAGTACGTCGACGCCCTCCCACTGGAGGCGGGGATAGTCGCTGGTGACGGTCCACGTCGCGTCGAAGTCCAGCGCGGGCATGCTGTCGTAGACGGCGTCGCCCGTGGCGTTCGCCGCCGGGGTGCTATCGCCCACCGAACCGAAACCAGCGTTGTCGGTCAGGATACCACCGTCTCCGCCCGCGCGTTCCTGACCCGTCGTTCCCACGTCCCAGTAGGAGTTCTCGATAGTGCCGTCGCCGTCCGGTCGCTCGTTGCGACCAGCCAACCCACCGGCCTCCGCGTCGCCTTCAGTGGCAGTGACGGTCCCGGTGGCGTAGGAGCGCCTGACTGTCCCGAGACCAATACCACTAGGATCCGCACCGGTGTTCTTCCCGACCAGCCCACCGGCAGTGTACCCTGCGGTGACCGTTCCGGTGGCGTAGGAATCCGCTATCGTCCCCTCGTTGTGGCCGACCAGCCCGCCAGCAAGCGTGTCTGCGTCGACGTCTCCAGTGGCGTAGGAACGGTCGACCGTTCCGAAGCTTTGGCCAACTAGCCCGCCAGCCCTACTGTTCTCACTGGTACTTTGCCCAGTGGCCGAGGAGCGACGAATCGTGCCATCGTTCCGGCCGACCAGTCCGCCAACGTACTTGTTCCCGTTGGTGGGACCTGTAGCAGCAGAATCTTTGATCGTCCCGTAATTAAGCCCGACTAGCTGTCCGACCCGGAACTGTCCGGTGACGTTACCGCCCTCAAGCGTGACGTTCGCTATCGTCCCCGCCGAACCGACGTAACCGAACAGACCGACCTCCTCCGCCCCCGGTCGGTCGATGGTGAGTCCCGAGATCGTGTAGCCGTCGCCGTCGAAGGTGCCCGTGAATCCGGTATCGGAGTCACCGAGCGGCTCGAAGCCGCTGCCGCCGTTCCATCCGGCCGTCGGACCCGCGTCGATGTCTCCGGTCAGCACGTAGTCGTTCCCCAGTCCCTGCTGCTCGATACACTGGAGTTTGTACAGGCTGTCGACCTCGTGGTACGTCGCGCCCGAGATCTCCCGAGTCGTCCAGGAGAGGCCGGCGCAGTCCGTCGCCGTCGGAGCAGTGTCCGGCGTGTTGCCCTGGGCTCGCAGCTGGACCGTCCGGTTGACCCCCCGCAGTATCGGATAGCCGTCCATCGCCGCGTCCGGGTCCTCGCTCTCGACCGTCTCCCACGTGCTCGTGAAGTCGAGACCGGGCAGGTTCGTCTCCGCGCTCGCGCCCTGCATCTCGGGAGCGGGGGCGGTGTCCGCCGTCGACCCGAAGCCGCTGACGCCGGTCACAGTTTCGATCGACTGCCCACTGACGCTCGCCTCGTTCGTCGTTCCCACGTCCCAGTAGGCGTTTTCCACGGTGGTATCACTAACAGCGGAACCACCGACGATTCCACCGATCCCCTGGCTCTCGTCGCCGATACTGAGGGCTCCAGTGGCGTAGGAGCGCCGAGTCGTTCCCCCGTCGTCCGCCTGGTACGACCCGAGCAGTCCACCGACGAACCAGCTTGCAGTTACCGTGCCAGTGGCGTAGGAATCCTCGATCGTTCCCGTGGAGACGACGCCGACGAGTCCGCCAGCAGACGCGCCATCGAAACTGCCCCCCTCTCCGACGACGGCGCGTGCAGCGAAGGAGCGATTGACCGTCCCCCGATTGAAACCGACCAGTCCGCCGACCCAATCGGTACCGCGAGTGGGTTCCCCGCTCGTGTAGGAGCGACGAATCGTCCCATCGTTTCGGCCCACCAGGCCGCCGACCCGCTCGGTCCCGGAGACTTCGCCAGTCGCGTGGGAGTCCTCGACCGTCCCATCGTTGAACCCGGCGAGCTGTCCGGTCCGTCTCGCGCCGGTAACGGATCCGCCTTCGAGACCAACCGCCGTGATCGTTCCGCCCGACCCAACCTCACTGAACAGGCCAACGGAGTACGTCCCACCCCGGTCGATGGTCAGTCCCGAGATCGTGTGATCGTTGCCGTCGAAGGTCCCGGTGAACTCGTTGTTCTTGTCCCCGATCGGGTCGAACCCGCTCCCGCCGTTCCAGGTCGCGGTCTCGCTCGCGTCGATACTGTCGGTCAGGATGTAGTTGCTGTCGAGCCCCTGGCTCTCGATGCACTGGAGCGTCTCCAGGCTGTCGACCTCGTAGTACGTCTCCCCAGAGACGGTCTGTGTCGTCCACGAGACCGTACTACAGTCCGGTGCCGGCGAGCTGTCGGATGCGCCAGCGACGCCGACGACGCCGACGGACGCGGCCGCGAGCATCGACGCAACCAGCAGCAACGAGAACGTGACCACCCCCCATCTCCCCCCTGGATTCGTCGTCACGCAATCCTCCTCCCTGCAGGTCGCCGCTGCCGGCCGGAGCCGGCAGCTCCCGTCGTCCCTGTCGCATCCATGTAGACGGTGAGGGCCGACCCCGGATTATAGGCATCGAGTGAGACGATGTTTCACCCCGTGAGATTCTGCCGAAACGCTTACCACCCGTAACTTCGAGAATTTCACATGAACCAACACGAACACGAGTATCTGACGGTGCTGAACCGGGTCCCGGTGCTCGAAGCGACCCGCGACCGGTCGGTGGACCGGTCGACCCTGCAGGACGAACTCGACATCTCCCGCGCGACGGCCTACCGCCGGACCTCCGCGCTCACCGAGGAGGGACTGCTCGAACAGACGCCGACGGGCTACCGCGCGACCGGAGCGGGCTGTGCCGCCATCGATGCCGCCGAACGGTTCGAGCGCTCCATGGCCGCCATCGACCGGCTGCAACCCCTGCTCTCCCAGCTCTCCGCACCGGAACTCACGCGAAACATCCACCGCTTCGCCGATGCCGAACTCGCCGTCGCCACGCCACAGAACCCGAGCGCCCCGGTCGAACCCTGGCTCGAACACTTCGAGTCGTTCGACCGCTGCCGGACCCTGGTCGTCGCCGGCTGCCCGCCCGCGGTCACCAAGCTGGGCGTCGAGCACGCCCGGAACGACGTCGACTTCGAGTCCATCTGTACGCCGCTGGCACTCGAAGCCGACCAGAACGCGTCCGAAGAGGCGTTCGACACCATCGCCAGCGCCGAGGCACCGTCGCTCTACACCCACCCCGGCCTCCCGTTCACCATGGGCATCATCGACGACGTTGTCATCGTCGGCGGCTTCGACAGCGAGACCTCCCTGCCCGTCGCCTCCGTGGTGACCGACGACCCCGACGCCCGCGAGTGGGCTGCCGAACTGTACCGCAAGTACCGGCGCGATGCGGAGCCGCTGGACGTGCCGGAAGCCGTCGCCTGAGACGCGGTCCGGGGTCCGGCTCGACCGAACGTCTCGGTCACGAACGACCGCCCGTGCTCTGGTGGGTCTCCCGCGAGTCGTCGACGACCATCCGGTGTTCGTCTCCACGACTCCCCGCTTCACGCCCGTCCCCTGGAAGCCGCTTTGCTCGGGACGGAAGAGCACCGCGGACCAATCCCCCCGACTCCTCCCCGTATCGGACGGCCGCCACCGCCACTGGGGCAAATCTACTTGTCACATGAGAATGTTTTATGGCTAGATGAATCCGTTACGAACCGCGGGGAGCGGGGGACAGCGATCGAGGACCGATCCGGGTAGATATCGCCTCGAGGAGTGACGGTATGCACGAACGAGACGCCGACGGGAGCCGGATCGGTTCCGGGCTCTCGCGGCGGGACGTCCTGAAGACGTCGAGTGTACTAGCCGGGGTGACTGCGACGGCCGGCTGTTCGATCCAGTCCGGGCTCGACGCCGTCGAGGAGATAGCCAACGAAGCCGAAACCCCGCTCCTCGATCCCGAATCCGTCGACTGGGTCGCCGATCGGGCCACGACCAGCGAACGATTCGAGCAGATGAACGACGACGCCCGAGCGGACGGACTCATGCTGGTGGAACTCGGCGTCGATACGACCACCAGGGACTACTACGGCGTCTGGCACGAGAACGTCAGACACGTGGAGTTCTCAGAGCACTTCGACTGGGAAGCACACTGGGATCTCGCGTACGACGAGTTCGAGGGAGTCAACGACGACCTCGAAGCCGACTACCGCCTCGTCGACCAGGTACAGTACTTCCTCCCCGACGAGACCGTGGGCGACGACGGTCGATGCTACGGCGGCATCTGGCTCGAGAACCCCGACGAGTTCGAGTGGCGGTCGTCACAGGTCGTCCTCGACGGGCAGTTCGACGAGATGGCCGCGAACTACGAAACCCAGCTCGACCCCGCCCTCGTGCCCGTCGACGTCGAGGGATACTGGGACGAGTGGGCGGAGGAAGTCAAGTACGCCTGGGCGTGGGTCGAGAACGTCGACGACCGCGAGTGGGAGCTCGCACGCGACATGACCGTCGACGAGTTCGAGTCCGCGAACGACTCGAAACGAAGCGAGGGCTACCGGCTCGTCGACGTCTCGGTGTACGCCAACGACGGGACGTGCGCGGTCGCGGCCATCTGGGTGGAGAACACCGACCGGAACGCGTTCCAGGGCAGTCAGGACGGCACCGACGACGGCGACGGTCGCGCGTGGGACGCGCACGTCGACCTCACGAGAACGGCGTACAGCGACACGGTCCGGGAGATGCACGATCGAGGCTACCGACCCGTGAGTCTGTCCCTCGTCGACGCGGTCGGCGGTGCAGGAAGTCACGCGGCCGCGTGGCGCCAAAACTCGATGCGCCCCAGCTGGGCGGATCGAGCGGACGCCGACGACGAACTGCTCGACTTCATCACCGACCACGACCTCCCGAGCATCAGCGCAGCCATCTACCAGGACGGCGTGAACGTCTACCGGCGCGGGTTCGGCTACCGCGACATCGACGAGCAGCGCCCGGCCGACGCCCGCACGCGTTATCGGCTCGCGTCGGTCAGCAAGCCGATCGGGGGACTCCTCGGATTCCGCCTGCAGGAAGCCGGTGACGTCGACCTCACGGCGGACGAAACGAGCGACTACCTCCCGCTCGGCGACGCACACGAGCACACGCTCGCGGACTTGCTCGCGCACCACGGCTGTATCCCGCACTACGCCGAGTCCACAGTGACCACTGGCGAGTACGATCACTACGAGTCGGCGGTCGACGCCGCCGAAGCATTCGACTACTGGGACGAGGAACTCATCGAAGAACCCGTCGAGCTGGACGAGGACGGTGACGGCGAGGACGAGAAGTCACTGGAGTTCGGCGAAGTAGACGAGGACGACATCGATCTCGGGCCAGACGCGAGCGAGTGCGTTGCTGGCGAGGCGTACCGGTACAGTACGGCCGGCTACACGCTACTCGGCGCGGCGTACGAGGAAGCGACCGGGACGGTCGTCGACGACCTCGTTCGCGAGGAACTCAGCGAACCATTCGACCTCCACTCCCTCCGGCGAGAGGACCGCCGCGAGGACGACCCGCATCGAGCCCGGATCTACGAGTTCGACGACGACGTCGATCAGACCTATCCCGGCGAGGACGACGACGACTACGTCGCCTGGGCGAAGAACGTCGCCCTCGAAGAGGGCGACCCCGGCCCCGACGACGACGCCTGGGAGTACGTCGACAGCAACAGCTGGTCGGTCCTCGGTGCCGGTCTCGAATCCCACGTCACCGACCTCGCCCGCCTCGGGCAACTCGTCCTCGACAACCAGATACTAGAGGAGAGTAGTCGCGACGAGATGTGGGAGCCGTACAATCCCGACGTGGAGCCACAGCGAGCCCTCGGGTGGCACACCGATACCCTCTGGGGGATAGACAGGGTCGGGCACGACGGGAGCAATACCGGTGGGAACGCCTCCCTCATGGTCTTCCCCGAAGACGACGTCGTCGTCGCCGTCCAATCGAACCGACAATCCGAAGACAACGACCACGTGAAAAACGCCGCCGTGGACCTCGCAATCACCCTCGACATCGTCTAACCCCCACGCTACCAGCCCTGATTCTCATCCCGTACAGGTACCGATCCGGATTTCACGCCCTGCTGAACGAGACCGACGTCCGATACGTGACGCCGCCGGATTTGAAAAACGCGAGACTGGCGTCTCGCTTCCCCGCTCGCTGCGCTCGCAGGGAGAGGGGACAGCTCGAACGATGGACGGGGTTAGTCTCGGTGAAGTACTCCCGCAAGAGCTCGCGAATTTCGTCCTCGTAGCCCATGATCGTCCAAAGCTATTTGCGCGAACGCGGCGAATGCGATTCGCGTGAACGGCATCCACGACATGGGCGGGATGCACGGATTCGGGGCTGTCCCCGTCGACGATGAGGCCCAGTTCCACGCGGACTGGGAACGGGTCGTCTTCGCGTTAGTGCGCGCGATACGACCGCAGGGCATCTACAACATCGACGAGAGTCGCTACGGAATCGAGCGGATGGATCCGGTGGACTACCTCGCGGCGTCGTACTTCGAACGCTGGCTGGCGAGCCTCGAGCGGAACCTCGTGGAGAAGGGCCACCTCACCGAGGACGAGATCGAGGCCGCCCACCAGCGGGCTCGCGACCTCGAGGACCCCGGGGAACTGGTCCCCGAACGGCAGGATCCCGACCTCGCCGAGCGAGTGAGAGCGGCGTTCGAGCGGCCGGCGTCGTTCGATCGGCCGAACGACGAGCCCCGGTTCGGCGTAGGAGACGCGGTTCGCGTGCGCAACGACCACCCCGAGGGACACACGCGCTGCCCTCGGTACGTCCGGCGAACGACCGGCGAGATCCGAACCGTCCACGGAAACCACGTCTTCCCGGACGCCAACGCCCACGGCGAGGAACGAGACGAGCCGCTGTACACCGTCGCCTTCGACGCCGCCGAGGTGTGGGGTCCCGACGCCGAGGACCCCGACGACACGATCCACGTCGATCTCTGGGAACCGTATCTGCGACCCGCGGAGGCGGAACGATGACCGACGAGCACGGGCACAGCCACGACGACGACGACCACGCTCACGAAAACGAACACAGTCACGACCAGCACGACGACCATCACCACCACGACGACCACCACCAAAACGACGAAACCGCGGCCGATCCACGGCCCCGCGTTCGAGCGATCCAGTCGCTGCTCGTCGAGAAGGGGCTCGTCTCGACCGACGCGATCGACGAGGCGATCGCCTCCTACGAACGCGATATCGGCCCGAAGAACGGGGCTCGCGTCGTCGCCCGGGCGTGGACCGATCCCGACTTCGAGGAGCGACTCCTCGAGGACGCCCCCGCTGCACTCGAGGCGTTCGATTTCGACGTCGGCGTCCAGCACATCGACGTGAAGAAGAACACCGAAGACGTCCACAACGCCGTCGTCTGCACGCTGTGTTCGTGCTATCCGTGGTCGCTACTCGGGCTGCCGCCGACGTGGTACAAGACGCCGTCCTATCGATCGCGAATGGTCCGGGAGCCGCGAGCCGTCCTCGAGGAGTTCGGGCTCGAACTCGACGACGGGATCGACGTCGACGTCTGGGACTCCAGCTCCGAGATCAGGTACATGGTGCTCCCGAGACGCCCCGAGGGAACGGGCGGCTACGACGAAGACGAACTCGCGGAACTCGTCACCCGCGACGCGATGATCGGCGTCGAGCGACTCGCCGGTCACGGCTCGGCGGACGGGGGCGCGGACGCGACCTCGGGACCAGCCGCCGACGGCGGACACGCCGACCCCACCAGCGCCTTCGCGGACCTGCTCGGCGTCGACGCGGAGCCGACGTTCTCGGAACCGTGGCAGGCCCGAGCCTTCGGCGTGACCGTCGCCCTGTACGACGAGGGCGACGGATTCGATTGGTCGGCGTTCCAGCGACGCTTGATCGATGCCGTCGAGGCGACGCCGACCGACGCCTACGCCACCGACGGCGACCGCGAGCGAGACGGTCCCGGCACCGGAACCGGAGCCAGAAGCGAAACGAGCGAAACCGCCGCCACGACCGAACGCATCTACTATGACCAGTGGCACACCGCCCTCGAGCGCTTGCTCGTCTCTCACGACGCCCTCGAGTCCGACGCAATCGACGCTCGAGCGGCCGAATTCGCCGCCGGCGATCGGACGGCCGAGGAGTTCGTCGCCGGCGACCGCACCCATTGACCGGACCTCTCCGACGCCATTCCGTCTTCGACGCGGCGGTAGCGTACCGTCCCCTGCTGTCCGTTCGAACACTTCGCCGCCACCGACGCTCGACCACGGAACGCGACACGTGGAGACAGCACCGAACCCGACGGCTGGACTACTGCCGGGGTAACCGGCCGCTCTCAGGTGGCGCCATCCGATCTCATCCCGAGGCACGGACGAGTACAAGGGTACGGAGCACGAAACGAGAGTATGGAGCTGACAGAGAACCTCGACGATCGCGACGGGCTCGCTCGCAAACTCTTCGCCGCCGGCCTGGCAGTATTCGCCCTCTGGTCGCTCCGGAAGGGCAAGCGACCACGCGGCGTGCTGGCGGGAATCGGTGCCGTTGCGCTCGGATACAGCGCGTCGACCGGATCCGGCGACGTGAAGGAAAACTTCTCGGAGAGCCTCGGCACCGAACCAACGAGCGAGACCGAAAAGCTGCGCTGTGCGATCTGCGAGGAACCCATCGTCACGGGACAAGCCCGAACGCCGAACGAAAACAACGAGACCGTCCACGAGAACTGTCTCGAAGCGTCCGCGTGAGCATCCGAGCTCCTTCTCGATTCCTCCACGCCATCCGCCGAGAGTGACAGCCACAGAGAGGTGTCGCCACCTGGATCGTGAACTTCCGAAAGACGACCCCGGCCGGATCTTGTAGCTACTCGGTCGCCGCGCTCGCGGAAAAGGAACAGTTCGAGTTCAGGTGAGCGAGAAGGCTCGGGGAAAATCGACGCGAAATTCGTATGCCGCCTCCCGGATTTGAACCGGGGACAGCTCGATCTTCAGTCGAGTGCTCTCCCAGTCTGAGCTAAGGCGGCGCGCACTCTGACTTCGGTGGATGCACTAAAAAAGGATTTCGAATCACCAGCGGGTACCCAGCAGTCGGGAGTCGGTTGCAGAAGGCACGACGTCCCGCCGCCTACTGGTCCCTAACTGCCGGTGAACCCGGAACCAGACTTACACGTCCATCTCCCGACGGTTTGGTCCGTATGAAACCAGATGGCCTCCGACGGCGACGCGTCCTTCAGCTGACGGCTGGACTCGCGACAGCGGCCCTGGCGGGCTGTGCGGACACGGGCGATGGTGGCAGCAACGGGACCGGGAACGGCACGACGACCGGGCCGATGGGGACGACCGCGGGCACGACAGATGGCGGGATGCAGACGACGGAGGGGACGGCCAATGGCACGACGGAACAGACGACGGAGGGGACGACCGAACAGGGGACCACCGAGGAGCAGACGACGACGACCGGCGGTTCGGGACGGCTGCGGGCCGTCCACGCGTCACCGGACGCGCCGGCCGTGGACGTGTACGTCGACGGCGAGGCGATGCTGACCGATGTGTCGTTCGGAACTATCAGCGACTACCAGACGGCACCGGCGGGCGAACGGGCGGTCCGCATCACTGCGGCGGGCGACGAGAGCACCGTCGTGTTCGATAGCACGGTGACGGTCCAGGCGGACACGAGCTACACCGTGGTCGCGTTCGGGAACCTCACGGCTGACGAGTTCGCGGTCGGCGTACTCGAGGATGCACCGCCGTCGGTCGGTTCGGACGAGGCGGCGGTGGGCCTGTTCCACGCGTCCCCGGACGCCCCGCCGGTCACGGTGACGGTCGCGTCGAGCGGTGACGCGCTGTTCGAGAACCTCGGCTACGGCGAGCAGACGGACTACACGACGGTCCCCGCGGGGTCGTACACACTCGAGGTGCGGCCCGCGAGCGGGGGCGATCCGGTCGCGACGTTCGACGTCGACCTCGAGGGCGGGACGGCGTACTCGGCGTTCGCCGTGGGCTACCTCGAGCCGGCGAACGCGCCGGGTGACGAGCCGTTCGACCTGCTGCTCGCGACCGATACGACGACGACGACGATGCAGCTGCTCTAGAGGTCGCGGGCGAACTCGCACTCCGTGAGGGGCTGGCCCTTCAGCTCGACCGTCTCCTCCCCGGTCCGCTCGAAGCCGTGACGCCGGTAGAACGAGATGCCGACGTCGTTATCGGCGATGACCCGGAGGACGAGCCGCTCGAAGCCGCGCTCGCGGAGCCGGGTCACACAGCGCTCGAACAGCGACGTCCCGATGCCCTGCCCCCAGCAGCGGGGGTGAACGTAGATGCTGTACAGCCCGGCGACCGACGCGGGGTGGTCGTCCCCCGTCGGGCCGACCGACGCGTAGCCGACGACCCGGTCGTCGACCGTGGCGACGAGGTAGTCGACGTCGTCGTCTTCGATGGCCTCGACGAGCGTCTCGGCGTCGTACCAGTCGTCGATGCAGTCGTCGACGGTGTCGGGGTCCATGACGTCGTCGTAGGCGGCGTGCCAGCCGGCGCGGGCGACGCGCTGGACACCCGGAACGTCCGCCCGCTCGGCCGGGCGGAGGACGTGCTCTGACATGGATTGATCGTCGGCGGGCCCGCCGAAAAGCGTTCGGTCGGCGTGACTCGTTCACCCGGTCAGTTCGACATCGGTGAACTCGAACCGGGCACCGCCGGCGTCGCTCGCGGTGACGTCGACCGACCAGCCGTGGGCGCTGGCGATCTGCTGGACGATGGCCAGCCCGAAGCCAGTACCCTGGTCGTCGGTGCTGAATCCGGGCTCGAACACCGAATCACGCTCGGCGGCGGGGATGCCGTGGCCGTCGTCGGTGACGTAGAAGCCCGACGCGCCGTCGAGTTCGCCGACGGTGATGCTGACCGTGCCGTCGGATGACGGGTCGTCTCCCGACCCGTGCTCGACCGCGTTGGCGAACAGGTTCTCGAGGAGCTGCTGGAGTCGCCCCCGGTCGGCGACCAGCCCGAGGTCGCCGTCGACCGCGAGGTCGGCCCCGTCGGTCTCGACCGCGCCCCAGGCGCGCCGGGCGACGACCTCGAGGTAGAGCGCCTCGGTCTCGCCGACGACCATCCCCTGTTTGGCGAGCGTGAGCATATCCGAGACGAGGTTTTCGATCCGCGTCAGCGACGCCTCCGCACGGTCGAAGTGCTCGTCGGACCCGGTCTCGCGCGCGAGCTCGAGCTGCCCACGGACGACGGCGAGTGGGTTCCGCAGGTCGTGGCTGACGATGTTCGTGAACTCCTCCAGCCGGGCGTTCTGCTCGCGGAGTTCGCGCTCGCGCTCGCGGACCGCCAGCTCGCGGTCGGCGCGGTCGAGTGCCGACTGCAGGTTCGCCGCGAGGATGCGCGCGAGGTTGTGGTCGGTCTCCGCGAAGTCGTCGGGCGTCGGCGACGCGAGCACGAGCGTCCCGTACTCCCCGAGCGGGAGGACGAGCAGCGACCGGATGTCCGCGTGGGACTCGACGGTCACCGACTCCGTGGCGATGTCGGGATACCACTGCACCTCGCCCGTGGTGTAGGCGTCCCAGGCGGGGCCGTTCTCGCCCGGGAACGCCAGTCGCTCCGCCAGCTCGGTCGCCGTGGCGTCGGTCACGGCGACCGGCTCCAGTTCGTCCGTGTCCGCGTCGTACAGCCTGACCGACGCGATGGGGAACTCCAGCGAGTCACAGGCGGCCTCGACGGCGACCCACGCGCACTCGTGTCTGTCCGCCGTCTCGAGCAGTCGGCCGAGCACCTCGTTGAGCGCGTCGAGCCGGTGCTCGTAGCGGACGCGCTCGGTCACGTCGGTGATGAACCCCTCGAGCGCCAGCAGCTCGCCGCCGTCGCCGTACACGCCGCGGCCCTGCTCCCACATCCAGCGTACCGCCCCGTCGCGCCGGCGGATGCGATAGGTGACCTCGAACGACTCCTCGTCCTCGAGGGCGCTCTGGACGGTCCCCCACGCCATCTCCTGGTCCTCCGGATGGAGGACGTCCTCGCCCCAGACCACCTCCCCGCGTTCGAGCACCGCGGGCTGGTAGCCGGTGAGGTCCAGACAGCCCTGACTGACGAACTCCATCGGCCACTGGGGGGCGTTCCGACACCGGTACACCATGCCCGGCAGGTTGGAGATGAGCGTCGAGAACATCCGTTCGGACTCCTCGAACGCCGCCTGGGTGCGGTGTGCCTCGACCGCGTTCCGGATCCGGTTCGCGAGCAGCTGGAACTGCTCGTTCGCGCTCCCCTTCTGGAGGTAGTCCGTCACGCCCGCCGAGATGGCGTCGCTCGCGATTTGCTCGGAGCCGTGTCCGGTGAAGAGGACGAACGGTAGCTCCGGCCGCCGCTCGCGGACCGCCTCCAGCAGCTCCAGCCCGTCCATCTCGGGCATCTGGTAGTCGCTGACCACGCAGTCCGGGTCGAACGCGTCGAGACGGTCCAGTGCCTCCGTCGCACTCGTCGCCGTCTCGACCTCGACTGCGTCGAGCTCTCGAGCGAGGAACTCGCTGGTGAGGGCCAGGAACGCCGGCTCGTCGTCGACGTGCAGGACCCGGATGGGGTCGGTCATGCGTCGTTGCTCCACGTACCCACGGCACCGATTAATACTCTTGGGAAGGTGCCAGATACCCGCAGAACCGTCGAACTGCGTCGAAGATCAGCCCGGATCCTCGACCGGCGAGAGTACCCGAGTCCCGAACGGTGGAGAATCGTGTGTCGCCTAGATGGGCCCTGACGGATTCGAACCATCGACCACTCGGTGTCCCACGACCGGACCCGACACGAGTCCACGGTCGATATGAGCCGAGCGCTCTAACCAGGCTGAGCTAAGGGCCCTGACGGTCGGTAGTTCCCGACCCGGGATAATAGACGTGTCGAAAGTACGGGCAGGGAGTGGCTCAACCTGGTTGCTCGTGGGAACATCGGGAGCTGTGCACTTACTCGAAGCTGGCGCGCTGCACGACGTGAAAGTGCGAGAAGCGCCGTCACCAGGGCTCGAACCTGGGACCACCACGTTAACAGCGTGGTGCTCTACCAACTGAGCTATGACGGCTCGTCGCGTTCTCAGGTAGGCCTGCCGGATATAAAGAGACTTTCGCTTTACCGTGGCCGGGTGCCGTGTCACCACCCCATCGACATCCGTTTAGGGGCCGGCCGAGTATCCGGCGAGCATGAGCGAGGACGCCTTCGAGGCGACGGTCGCGGCGGTCCGCGAGCGGGTGGATCCGTCGCCCGCGGAGCGAGAGCGCCTCCGGTCGGTCGCCGACGAGCTGGTCGAGCGGGCGCAGGCAGCAGCCACGGAGCGCGTCGCGGACGCCGACGTTGTCCAGGTCGGGAGCACGGCCCGGGGGACGTGGACGGCGGGCGACCGCGACATCGACGTGTTCGTGCGGTTCCCGACGGATATCGACCGGGAGGCACTGGAGCAGTACGGGTTAGAGGTCGGCCGCGCGGTGCTGCCCGACGGCCACGAGGAGTACGCCGAGCACCCGTACGTGAAAGGCGAGTACGAGGGGTTCGACGTGGACCTCGTGCCGTGTTTCCGCGTCGACAGCGCGACGGAGATCCGGTCGGCGGTCGACCGGACCCCGTTCCACAACGCCTACCTCGGCGAACGGCTGGACGACGAGCTTGCGGGCGACGTGCGCGTCGCGAAGGCGTTCTGCAAGGGCATCGGCGTCTACGGCAGCGACCTCCGCACGGAGGGGTTCTCCGGCTACCTCGTCGAACTCCTGGTGCTCGGGTACGGCGGCTTCCGCGAGCTCGTCGCGGCGGCGGCGGACTGGCACCCGCAGGTCGAGCTCGACCCGGAGGACCACGGCACGCGGTCGTTCGACGACCCGCTCGTCGTCGTCGACCCGACGGACCCCGAGCGAAACGTGGCCGCGGTGGTCTCGCCGACGAACGTGGCACGGTTCCAGCACCACGCGCGGGCGCTGCTCGCGGATCCGGACCCGGAACGGTTCGAGCCGCGCGAACTCGACCCGCTCTCGCCGGCCGACGTGCGCGAGCACCTCGACGTTCGGGGGACGACACCCGTGGCGGTGCGGTTCGACCCGCCGGACGTGGTCGCGGACCAGCTCTGGCCGCAGCTCCGGAAGTCGCTGGACGGCGTCGCCGACGAACTCGACCGGCGCGGGTTCGACACCTTCCGGGCGACCGCGCTGGCCGACGAGACGGCGGCCCTGTTCGTCGAACTCGCCGTGGCGGAGCGCCCGGCCGTCGAACGCCACGCCGGCCCGCCCGTCCACGTTCGCGACCACGCGACCGGCTTCTACGAGAAGTACGCCGGGATGGACGAGAGGCCGCCGTACGGGCCGTTCGTCGACGACGACCGCTACGTGGTCGAGCGGGGACGCGACTGCACGAGCGCGGCGGCGTTCATCCGGAGCGACCGGCTGTTCGACGTGGCGCTCGGCGCGGGCGTCGAGCGGGCGCTCCAGGACGGTTACGAGGTGCTCGTGGGTGACGAGGTCGCGGTGCTCGCGGAGGAGTTCGGCGAAGAACTGGCGGTCTACTTCTCGCCGCGGCCCTGACGCCGGTTCGCGGTCGGTGGCGACCGCCGTGGGTCAGTCGAGGTCGTGTGCGGCGCGAACCTCGCCGAGCAGGTCGGCGACGTCCTCGTTGACCTCGCCGTCGGGGTCGATGGGGTCGCGGCCGTCGAACGTCTCGTGGACCATGGCGACCCCGTCGGCGAGCACGTCCAGCCCGTAGCCGCCCTCGAGGACGAACGCGATGGGCGCGTCGACGCGCTCGCAGAGGTCACGGAGTCGGGCGGTGAGGACGGCGTAGCCCTCAGTCGAGAGGCGCATCCGCGAGATGGGGTCGTGCCGGTGCGCGTCGAAGCCCGCGCTGACGAGCAGGAGCCCCGGGTCGAACCGCTCGATCGCCGGCTCGACCGTGCGCTCGAAGACGGTGGCGTAGTCGTTCGTGTCCGCGCCAGCGGGGAGCGGGACGTTCATCGTCGCCCCGTCGCCGTCGTCCTCCCCGGTCTCGTCGACGTCGCCGGTGCCCGGGTAGAGCCCGTCCTCGTGGACGGACGCGAAGAACACGTCGCCGCGGTCGTAGAAGATGTCCTGCGTGCCGTTGCCGTGGTGGACGTCCCAGTCGACGATGGCGACGCGGTCCACGTCGCGCTCCTCGATGGCGGTCTGGGCGGCGACGGCGACGTTGTTGACGAAACAGAAGCCCATCGCGTCGTCGTAGATGGCGTGGTGGCCCGGCGGTCGACCGAGCGAGAACGGCGTGTTCCGGCCCTGTTCGCCGTCGAGTGCGCTCGTCGCGGCCCACTGGGCACTGCCCGCGCTCTTCAGCATGGCGACCCAGGACTCCTCGACGGCGGTCGTGTCGGGGTCCCAGTCGCCGCCGCCGTCGGCGCAGAACTGGCGGACCTCCTCGATGTAGTCGGCCTCGTGGACGCCCGTGATGGTCTCGACGGACGCCGGGTCGGGGTCGACGTACGCCACGCTGTGCTTGCGCTTCAGCCCCTCACGGATGGCCCGCAGGCGGTCCGGCGTCTCCGGGTGCCGTGGGCCGGTGTCGTGCTCGAGACAGCGGGGGCTGTATCCGAACTTCATCTCATTCGAACAGGGCGAAGTACGTCTCGATGTCTTCGGCCTTGATGGTGCGTCTGTCTGCGTGGCGCGCGAGCGTCGCGGCCGCCGCCGCGACGTTGTCGGCGTAGTCCTCCAGGATGTCCGCGAGCGCGACGCGGGCGTCCATCGCGACCCGATACGAGTCGTCGATGTCGAGGCGGGCGATACGGTCGACCGGGGCGACCGGCAGCTCCAGTTCGTCCTTGTCGATGGACGCCTCGACGCCGAAATCGCTCGCCATCAGCGTCTTCCGCCCGTCCGCCGTGGCGACCTCAGCCGCGTCCTTCGCCAGCGCCGCACCGTGGAGCTGGATGCGTCGTGCCAGCTCCTCTGCGGCACCGGCGCTGACCCGAAGGTCGCCTGCGTTCCGTCGGATGATGGAGTCCACCGGGGCGAACGGTAGCTCAACGCTCATACCCTGAACCGAGTTCTCCCGTCCCTTTGTAGTTTTCCGTCACGCCAGCATCGGCCGCGACTCGGTCGATGCAGGCCAGAGTGGGTCTCGTTCGGTGCGCCCGGGACCGGACCACCGCCTCAGAACACGTCGGCGGCGTCGAGCGTGCCGTCGGAGACCGTGCCGCGGACCGTGACCTCCTGGCCGAGGTGGACGTCCGCGTCCGTCTCGACGCTCATCGTTTCCTCGCCGTCGTCGAGGATGACCGGCGAACCCGCCTGTACGACGGTGCCGGTGAACTCGACGACCTCGCCCTGGAGCGACGCCGAAGCGGAGCCGCCTGCGCCGCCCGAATCGGCGACCGCGGTGCCCGCGTCGTCGGTCGTCCCGGTCCCGTCAGCACCGTCGTCCGCGTCCCCGCCAGCGAAGGCGTCGAGTCCGGTCGCCTGCTCGTCGACACCGTCGCCGTCGTCGCCACCGGGTGCGTCGCCAGCACCGTCGAGGACGGTCACGCTCGCACGCCACCCCGCCGAGGCCTCGAGGTCGTCCTGCCAGCCGTCCTGTATCTCGACGTCGGCGAAGGCGACCCTGTCACCGGGTCCGATGTTGTAGTCGGCCTTGTCGCCCCAGAGCGCGACCCGGATGTCGCCCGTCTCGTCCTGCACGCGGATGTTCCGGACCTGCCCCTCGCTGCCGTCGTCCCGGTCGAACGTCCGCTTCGGGTCCGCCGACCGGATGACGCCGGCGATGTCGACCGTCTCGTCGAGCTCCAGTGCCTCGATGGGCGTGCTCTCCGGCTCGTACTGGATCTCCTCGTCGAGCTCCTCGATGGCCCCGCGCTCGCCGACGTGGAGTTCGAGGCTCCCGTCGCGCTCGCGCACGTAGCCGTCGACGACCTCGACGCTCGTCCCCGCCGAGAGCTCCTCGACGGTGTCGGCCTGCCCGTCCCACATCGTCACGCGGATGCGCCCGGTCGGGTCGCCGAGGGTGAGGTTCGCGACCTTCCCCTCGGAGCCGTCGTCGCGGTCGAACGTCCGGATGGACTCGGTGTCGAGGATGCGTCCCTTGGTGTTCACGTCCGAGAGCCCCAGCGAGAGGTCCTCGACGCGGTAGGAGTCCCGGATCTGCACGTCGATCTCGGCGTCCTCGTCGACCTCGACCTCGTCGACGTTCACCTCGATGCCGTTGTAGCCCTCCTTCGGCCGGCCCTTCACGCGGAGCACCTGCCCGACCTCGAGTTCGTTCTCGGCGGCGGCGGCCTTCTCGTCCCAGAAGGCGAGCCGGAGCGAACCGGTCTCGTCGGCCACGTCGACGTTGACGACGCGGCCGTCATCGGCGTCGTCACCGTCGCGCTCGAACGTCCGCACGTCGCCGATGGCGGTGACCTTCGCGAGGAACTTCACCTCGTCCATCCCCGGGGCCACGTCGGCGATGCCGTTGACCTCCTCGTCGCGCAGCTCGTGCGCGATGAGCATCGCCGCCGTCTCCTCGTCGGCCAGTCCCCCCATCTGCTCGACCTTGGCCTCGACGGCCTCCTCGAACTCCTCGAAGGAGACGTCGGCCTCGAGGTCCTCGTAGACGTCCTCTATAGCGCCCATAATCCTAGAATTTCGCAGGGTTGGGCGTCGCTTAAGCGTTGTCCTTGCAGTGGACGGTCGCCTCTTGCTGGTGGTTTTCGCGTCCATCGCCGGCTGAACATACCCGACGCTTGGGCGGCTTCCTTCAAGAACTTCGGGACGGTCACGTGCCCGTCGGTCAGTGCCCGGTCAGTGCGGCTGGACGTTGCGCGACTCGGTCGTGACCGTCGTCGTCTCACCCTGGCTCGCGTGCTGGACCTCGACGGTGCCCGGGAGCGCGTCGGCGAACGCGAAGCGTGCCTCGTACTGGACCTGTCCGAGACACTGCTGGCACGCGTCGGCGTCGGCCGCTTCGACACCGACGACGACCGTGAGCGTGCCGTCGGACACCGCGGCACGCTCGACCGTCGCGACGTGGCACGGGTCCGACGCCATGATGGAGCCGTCGACGCGCACCGTCGACGAGCCACCGTCGAACGTCACCGCGGCCTCGCTGGTCGAGCCACAGCCGGTGTCGGTCGTGGTGATGTCCCGGGACTGCAGGTCGGGACTGGTCGGCTCCCCATCGTCCGAGACGTCCGAGTCCGACGAGTCGTCGCCGTCGGTCGTGCCATCGCTGTCGGAGTCATCGTCGCTGTCGGTCGTGCCGTCGCTGTCGCCGCCTTCGTCATCGCCGCTGTCTCCGTCGTCGCCGCCTTCGTCATCGCCGCCATCACCGCCGGAGCCACCGGACCCGTCGGTCGGCGTGCTCGTGTCCTCCCCGCCGCCGCCCGGGGCGTCGTCGGTCTCCAGCGAGCCGATACAGCCCGCAATCGATCCGATCGCCGCCACTGTACCCGCTTTCGTGAGTAGCTCCCGTCGCTTCATACTCCAACCGACGTTCCCTAATTTCAAATCCCTTTCCCACGGTGAAAATCTCGTTTCAGTTGCGAACCCGAGACGAACTGCGTGACAGATGCCCGCACACGTCGCGGGCCCACCACATCGTAACCCTCTTATCCTTCTCCGCGGAACGTGTAGATGAGTCCGGGTAGGGTAGTGGACTATCCTCTTGGCTTGCGGAGCCAGGGACCGGAGTTCAAATCTCCGTCCGGACGTTTCTCTCCAGCGCAGAACCGTGAGCGCCAGCGAGCGGTTCGTCCGCGCTGGAGGAAACTCCGCAACGGAGATTTGAGCAGCGAGCGCAGCGAACGGAGTGAGCGAAGCGAGTGAGTTCAAATCTCCGTCCGGACGTTCCTTCGTTCCTTCACTTCGTTCAGTCACTACGTCACGTCCGGCCTGCCCCCGCTCGCTACGCTCGCGGGGACTCCGTCCGGACGTTCCGCTCGACGCAACGACGACGAGCGCAGCGGGGATCGACACACCAGTAGCCCAGAGAGCCGTTGTACATATCCGAGATTAAAAGATGGTGTGTGTTCACAAAGGACAGATATGGCCGGAGAGATGGAGCACCCGCTGTCCGCCCTCGGTCGTCTGCCACCGCTGACAGCCGGGAACCTCGCTCTCGCGCTCCTCGGACTGCCGCTGTTCGTCGTCCTGCTGGCGGTGACCAGCACGGATGTTCGGACGGTGACGACCATCGGCGTCTACTGGGCACTGGCGCTTCTCGTCGTCGGCGTCGCAGTGAGGGGTGAAGGGCTCTCCGTAGCCGACCTCGGGTTCCGGCGTCCAGCCCTCGTCGACTTCGGCTACCTCTTCGCGACGTCGGTCGGTATCATCCTCGTGTACACCACCACACCACCGCTGATAGAAGCGCTTGGCCTGCCGGTGAGTGAGGGAACGACCGCGGTAGGAGCCGGTGTCGGGATCGGTCTGGCGCTCTTCCAGTCCGTGACCATCGGGATCGTCGAGGAGGTCCTCTACAGGGGCTACCCGATCGAGCGACTGCTCGCGTACACGGACAGCTCGCTCGTCGCCGGTGGGGTGACGTGGCTCGTGTTCACCGCCGCCCACGCGATGAACTGGCCGGCCGGAAGCCTGCTCCAGACCTCACTGGTTGCCGCAGTCCTCACCGTGGTCTACCTCCGCCGACGAACGCTGGTCCCCGTGGTCGGCGCACACGTCCTCGTGTGGGTCTTCGCGACACTCGGACAGTTCTACGGCTAGCGAGCAGGTGACGGCGTGGAAAGCCAGCTGTTTCGCCTGCTGTCCACGTTGGCCGCTCTCCACGAACAGTCTCCGGACCCGGTCCTCACGGCGGTACGATGACCGCCCGCCCCTCAATCTCGCCGTGTTCGAGCCGTTCCGCGACGTCGTTTATCTCGTCGAGGTCGTGTCGTTCCGTACGGAGTTCGACGTCGCCGCGCTCGACGAGGGCGACGAGCTCCTGCAGCTCGGCGTAGCGGCCGACGATGTTGCCCTCGTAGGAGAACTCGCCGTTGACGAGCGCCTGGCAGGGTGCGTGGACGTGGCCGCCGTAGCCGATGACGTGGTGGTCGCCGCCGGCGGCGACGATGTCGGGGGCGTAGCCGGTGGTCTCGTCCGCGCCGACGAAGTCGAGCACCTGCGCAGCGCCGACGCCGTCGGTGAAGCTGTCGAGGACGGCCGGGACGTCGCTCTCGGTCGGGTTGACGGTGTGGTCCGCGCCGCCGTCTTCGGCGAGTTCGAGGGCGGCGTCCTTGAGGTCCACCGCGACGACGTCGGCGGCGCTCATCGCGTCGAGGCACTGGACGCCGATGTGGCCGAGGCCGCCGATACCGATGACGACCGCGGTGTCGCCAGGGTTGAGCCGCCGGGTCGCCTTCTTCGCGGCGTGGTAGGCCGTGATGCCCGCGTCGGCGTGCGGTGCGATGTCGACGGGGTCGACGCCGTCGGGGAGCCGGACGACGGCGCGCTCGTTCGTCAGCAGGTACTCCGCGAAGCCGCCGTCGGTGGTGAGCCCGTTGAACGACTGGTTCTCGCAGTACATGTCCTCGCCCTGCCGGCAGGGGCGGCAGGTGCCACAGGTCTGGACGGGGTGGCAGACGACGGTGTCGCCGGGCTCGACCAGCGTCACCGCCGAGCCGACCTCGGTGACGGTGCCGGCGTTCTCGTGGCCGAGCGTCATCGGGAGGTCCTGGTCGACGTACTCCGTCCACATCCCCTCGATGATGTGGTTGTCCGTCTGGCACCAGCCCGCGCCCTCGACCTCGACGACCACGTCCGTGGGGTGCGTCGCCGTGGGGCGGTCCACCTCGTCGACGGAGAGCCCGTGACTCATGTCCTCGGTGTACTCGTGGAGCCGTGCAGCGTGCATACTCGACCCATCGGGTGCCGTGCCAATAAGTGTCAATGCCGGGGCCGTCGAACCGGAAAGGGGTTTCCGGCCCGCCATCGTAGCCGGGGGTGAATGCGCGAGCACCTCCGGGCGGGCATCGCCGTCTTCAACGCGGGCGACTTCCACGACGCCCACGACGCGTGGGAGGACCGCTGGCTCGACCTCGAGTCGGACACCGACGACGAGCGGCTGCTCCACGGTCTCATCCAGTTCACGGGCGCAGTCCACCACGGCTACGGCCGCAACTGGACGGGCTGTGTGGGGCTGGCCGAGAGCGCGGACGAGTATCTCTCCGGGCTCCCCGACGACTACCGCGGTATCGACGTTGCCCGTGTGCGGCGCATCCTCGCCGGGATCTCGCGGGACCCGGAGGTGCTGTACCGCCGTGGCGCGCCGTTGCTCACCCACGAGGGTGCGCACGTCCTGCTCGAGGACCTCGACTTCGAGGCGGCGGCGGTCGCCGCGGGCGTCTACGCGGAGCGCGAGGGCTACGACGAGACGGTGGTCGACCGCGGGGTGGCCTACGCTCGCGATGCCCTCGCCGACGGACTGGAGAACAGCCGGTTCGTCCACCTCGTGCGGGACTTCGCCGCCGACCCCGCCAATCGCGGCATCGTCCACCAGCGCCTCGCCGGCCACGTCGAGCAGCGCCGCCACCGCGAGCGCGACGTGGAGGGCCTGTTCGACTGACCCAACCTACCCCGGGTGCGGCGTGTAGTCGGCCCCCACACGGATGTCGAGCGCCCCCGACGAGACATCGAGCGCGAGGCATTCGTGCTCGCTCAGCTCGCCGTCGCGGCTGAACGTGATGGGCTCGCCGTCGGTGTCGCGGACGGTCACCCGGGCGGCCTGGAAGTGCGTGACGTTCTCGCTGCCCGACCCGAGCAGCCGGTGCTGGACCGCCTCCGCGACGAGGTTGCTCGTCGGCATCTGCTCGACGACGGCCACGTCGAACAGCCCGTCCTCGAGGTCGGCCTGCCCGCCCTCCTCGACGAACTTCCGGGCGTTGCCGACGAGCACGCAGAGCGCCTCGCCGGACCAGCGCTCGTCGCCGTGGTCGGTCGCCAGCTCCAGATCGATGGAGAGGGGTTCGAACTCCAGCGCCTCCTGCGCGCCGGTGACGAGGAACGCGAGCGTGCCGAAGCGAGCCTTCAGATCGCTCGTCGCGGCGACGCTCGCCTCCGCGGGGAAGCCCGCGATACAGGAGACGGCGAACGGCTGGCCGTCCGCCATCCCGAGGTCGATGGTGCGCACGTCGCCCGTGTCCGCGATCTCGATGCCCTGCTCCATGTCGACGACGCCGATCTGTCGGGCGAGGATGTTGGCGGTGCCGGCTGGGACGACCGAGAGCGTCACCTCGTCGAGGTGGTCCGCCGCCGACAGCCCACGCAGCACCTCGTTCACCGTGCCGTCGCCGCCGACGACCGCGAGTTCGGAGACGCCGTCCCGGCCGGCCGCCAGCGCGAGCTCCACGCCGTCCTCGGGTCCCTCCGTCTCGTGGACCGCGAAGCCACGGGCTTCGAGCAGCCGTCGCGCGTAGTCCGCGTGCCCGCCGCCGCCGCTGATGGGGTTCACGATGGCACGCCGGGACCCGACCTGCATACCCGGTTGGACGGCGGCCTGCTATTTAAGCACGGGCGGTCGTCGGTGACGGTTCAGTCCGTCCAATCCGCCGAGTTGTCCAGCGGCTCGTAGCCGAGCACCTCCCTCGCGTTCTCCAGCGAGTAGTACTTCCGGTCGTTGTCCGAGATGCCGTAGACGATCTCGTAGTCGTAGTCCGCCGTGAGACAGCAGTCGAACAGGTGCGCGCAGTCCCGGTAGGAGAGCCACATCGCCTGCCCGCGCTCGTAGTCCTTCGGCGGGTGGCCCTTCGTGAGGTTGCCGATGCGGACCGCGACGAACGAGAGGTCGTGCTCGTCGTGGTAGTAGCGTCCGAGGAGTTCGCCGCTGGCCTTGGAGACGCCGTAGAGGTTGCCCGGTCGCGGCAACTCCGACCCGTCCAGCCGGAACTCGTCGTGGGTCCGGTAGAGGTCGGGCTTGCGCTCGGTCTCGTAGTGCTTGACGGCGTGGTTCGAGGAGGCGAAGGCGACACGCTCGACGCCGGCGTCGACCGCCGCGGAGAGCACGTTCTGGGTGCCGTCGATGTTGTTGGCGAGCACGCTGTCCCAGGGCGCTGTCTTCCGGGGGTCGCCGGCGAGGTGGACGACCGCGCCACAGCCCTCGACCGCGTCGCGGATGGCGTCCTCGTCGGTCACGTCGGCGACGACGAACTCGCCGGGGAACCGGTCTGGGTCGGTCGGCGGGTCGCGGTCGAGGCACCGCCACTCGTAGTCGTCGGCCAGCTCCTCGAGGATGGCGGTGCCGACGTGGCCGGACGCGCCGGTGAGCAGGACGGGGTCGTCCATTCGGTCGGAGGGACGACGGGGGACAGTAAGTACGATGTGGTTTTGCGCGACGGCTCAGTCGCCGGTGGTCCAGGTGGTCTCGCTCCAGGCGCTCGCGGCACGGTTGACGGCCGTGGCGTAGTCGCTCAGCAGGCGGGCAGGGGCGGCGGCCAGCACCGCGATGCTGTCGCGGTCGCCGGCGTCCTCGGCGTCGCCGTACGAACGGCGGACGGTGAGGGTGTGGCCGCAGTCGGGGCAGATCAGGGCGGTACCCGACGAGTGGTCCCGGAAGAGCCAGTCTCCATCGGACGAACTCTCGTGGTCGCAGGCCCCACAGAACAACGTGGCCTTGCGACGGGTGCGTGTGCCGTCGCCGGGTGCGTCGACACGGGGGTTGGTCATACTAGACGGGACGTTCTCGACGGGTAAAAGCCTCTCCTGCGTGTGTGTACCGTAGTCGAGGGAGGAGTATGTACCTCCCTAGTGCCCCTTGTATCACCCGAGCGCCACGTCGAGCGAGAGCATCACGACCACGCCGAGCATCGTCCCGAGCGTGGCGACGCGCTCGTTCCCGCGGGCGTGGGTCTCCGGGACGATCTCGTCGCTGATGACGAACAGCATCCCGCCCGCCGCGAAGCCCATCGCGTACGGGAGGATGGGCGCGGCGATGCTGACCGCCAGCGCGCCGAACAGCGCGAGCGGGATCTCCACCAGTCCGGCCCGGATACCCGCGAACGCGGCGTAGAACCGCTTTCCGAGCCCGGCGTTGACCGCGGCGACGGACACCGCGAAGCCCTCCGGGATGTTCTGGATGCCGATGGCGAGCATCAGCGAGATGGCGTTGCCCAGCGCGGACTGGCCGTCGACGGTCGCTCCCGGGTCCAGCGCCGCCGAGCCGAGGCCGACCCCGACGGCCAGCCCCTCCGGCATGTTGTGCAGCGTGATCGCCACGATGAACAGCAGGACAGACGCGACCCGGGCGTCGTCGCCACGGCCCTCGTCCCGGGTCTTCCCCGTGACGAACACGTGGACGTGTGGCACCCACTCGTCGGCCTGGTCGAGCAGGAGCACGCCGAGCCCGAAGCCGACGACGACCGGGAACAGGCTCCCGCCCGCGAGCTCGATGCCGGGCAGGATGAGGCTCGTGTAGCTCGCCGAGAGCATCACGCCCGCCGCGAAGCCGAGCAGCCCGTCGAGCTCGGGCTCCGAGGGGTCGGTCCAGACGAACACCAGACACGCCCCCACGAGGTTCATCCCCGCGATGACGAGCCCCCCGACCAGCCCCCAGACCAGCGCGTTCGTCCCGAACAGGTCGACGAACTGGGACTCGAGGCTCATCCCGTCGTGCCTCCGTTCTGCATCATCGGGTGCGTTCTCGGTGCGGTCGTTTCAGTGTTACCCCCCGTTAGCAGTTGTTTGGGCGTGGGTCGACGGGAGCGTCCCTCGCGCGGATGGTAGAAAAAGTGAATCGACGCCCTACTCCGCCCCGACCGCATCCAGCCGGGCCATCTCGTCGTCGGTGAGTTCCAGCGCGGAGGCGGCGACGTTCTCCTCGACGTGGGCGACGCTGCCGGTGCCGGGAATCGGGAGGGTCACGTCGGAGTGCCCGAGCAGCCACGCGATGGCGACCTGTTGCTGCGAGGCGTCGTGCGCGTCGGCCACGTCGTCGACGGCCGCGGCGACGTCGTCATCGAGTTCGCTCGCGCCGAGGGGGTACCACGGGATGAAGCCGATGCCGTGGTCCTCGCAGGCGGCGAGCACGTCGCTCTCCTCGCGGTAGCCGACGTTGAACCGGTTCTGGACGGTCGCCACGTCCACGATGTCGAGGGCGGTCTCCAGTTGCTCGACGCTGACGTTGCTGACGCCGACGTGGTCGACGACGCCGTCGTCCTTCAGCTCGGCGAGGGCGTGGATGGAGTCCTCGAAGTCGGTGTCGGGGTCGGGGCGGTGGTACTGGTAGAGGTCGATGGTGTCGACGCCGAGGCGGTCGCGGCTGCAGAGCACGGCGTTCCGGAGGTAGTCCGGGTCGCCGTGGGGGAGCCAGTCGCCGTCGCGGTTCCGGAGGAGCCCGCCCTTCGTCGCGACGACGAGGTCGTCACGCCTGCAGTCGATGGCCTCGCCGAGGATGCGCTCGGAGACACCGGGACCGTAGGAGTCCGCGGTGTCGACGAGGTCCACGTCGAGCTCGACCGCGCGCTGGGCCACGCGTCGGGCCTCGGCCTCGTCGTCGGGCGGCCCGATGATGTCCTCGCCGGTGAGCCGCATCGCGCCGAAGCCGAGGCGGTTGACCGTCGTCTCGCCGTCCAGGTCGAACGTCTCCGACTGGTTCTGTGTCGCCATGTAGGGTGATGCGGTCGCCGGACCCAAGAGTGTCAGCCTCCCGGTCGTCACGGCCGGGACCGTTCGAACCGACCGCGGTCAGCGAGTCGCGTCGGCACCGGGTGTACCAGCGGGCCACTCTGCGTCCACGGGTTCGACGGGCCGGACGGGCTCGCCGGGGTCGGCCGGGCGCGGCTCGGGGCCGGCGGGCTCCTCGACGGGCTCCGTCGGCTCCCCGGAGTCGACGCGGTCGAACGGCAGCTCGGAGACGGGCTCCCAGGTCTCCTCGTCGACGACGGTCAGGCCGTCGTTCGAGAAGACGTAGAGGTAGTCACCGACGTACGCCGCGCGGGTCGCCGGCGAGTCGGTCCGCACGAACGCCTGCTGGTTCAGCTCGGTGTCGAAGACGTAGCCGCCCCGTTCGGTCGGCAGGAAGAACACCTCGTGGCGCTGGTCGTAGAGGAACGCGTGGTGGGTCTGTGCGATGGCTGACCAGCGGGCTTCGAGGATGCGGGACTCCGCGACGGTCGGGTCCTGCGGGTCCGACACGTCGAACACCGTCGCCTTCACCTGGCCGTCCTCCTGCCCGATGCCGAGGATCCGGTCCTCCGAGAGCGGGTGGAGGTAGCGCGAGAAGCCGGGGAGCTTCAGCTCGCCCTGTATCTCGGGGTTCTCCGGGTCCGAGAGGTCGAGCGTGTAGAACGGGTCTATCTCCCGGAACGTGACGACGTAGGCGGTGTCGCCCTCGAAGCGCACCGAGTATATCTGCTCGGTCTCGCCCATGTCCCGGGCCGAGCCCTGCACGTCGAGCGAGCCGTCGAGCGTGTACACGTCGTTCACCGAGGTCGCGCCGTGCGGGTCGACCGTCGTCGCGATGCGCAGCGTGCCCTCGTGCTCGTCGAGCGCCCACTGGTTCAGCGGCCGACCGGGCACCGCGCCCGTCTCGGCGACCGAGAGGGAGTCGCCCTCGCGGTCGATGCGGACGATGCCGGAGCGCAGCAGGTCGCGCTTGCGCTCGTCGACGTACTCCTCGTAGCCGGACTGGAGGTCCGACCGGAGCTGGTCGCGCTCGTCGGCGGGCTGGCGGGCGAGCCAGTCCTGGACGAGCGCGTGGAGCTCGGTCATCCGGGCGCTCCGGGTGAGGTCGTACGTCGCCAGCTCGTCGAGGCGGTCGTGGGCCGTCTCGTCGAGCATCGCGCTGCTCTGCAGGTACGCCTGGTACGTCTCCGCGTAGGGCACCCGCTGCGTGTAGGTCAGGTACACCGAGTCGTTCGTGACGTACGTCGCGGAGTGCTGGCGCGTCCCGAGGAACGTCACGCGGTCGTGCTCGTCGCCGGTGTGCGGGTCCATCGAGACGACGGTGTAGGTCACGGAGGCGTCGGCGTCCGCGCCGGGGTGGTACACGTCGCCGCAGGCGGTGCCGGGGCGGTCGGTGAACGGCTCGACCGGGCACGGGTCGTCCAGCGAGACGCCCTGCTGGAGGACGAGCACGAGGCGACCCTCGGTCATCCGGGCGGTCTGGATGTGCGAGTTCAGGCCGACCTCCCACACCTGCTCGGGGTTCTCGCGGTCCGAGATATCGTAGCCGGTGACGCGCTCGTTCGAGAGGACGACGAGGGTGTCGTTCACGAGCAGGAGCTGACCCGAGTCGGGGATGCCGCCGACGATCTCGGGCGCGGCGGGGTCGCTCGCGTCGATGAAGCGGGTCCGGCCGTAGCCGTCGTCGCGGACGTAGCCGCCGCCCCAGTAGCGGCCGTCGGCGTAGTACAGCGTGTCCTGCCCGGTCTTCAGCCGGTCGGGCTCGTCGACCCCGCCGACCTGCACGTTGGTGTCGGAGATGCGGGCGTCGCTGCCGCCACCGTCGCTGCCGCCCGCCCGCTGGCTGTTGGTCGCGGCGTCGGCGGTCTCGACTTCCACGTCGTCACCAGCCTGGAACGTGACCCGACCGCCACCGCCGCCAGCGAGGAACGTCCCGCCGCTGTCACGCTGTGCCGCCCTGACGTACTCCTCGAACGCCGCGTCCGACCCGAACTGTTCGACCGTCGCCTCGCCGTCGACCGTCGGCGGGTCGGTCGTCGGTGGGTCGGTCGCGTCGCCCGGACTGTCCGTCATGAGCGCGAAGGCACCCACGCCGACCGCCACCGTCGCGATGGCGGCCAGCAACACCACTACCTGGAGGGAGCGTCGCATACACGGGGAGACGACACCCGACATAAAGGCCGTATCGCTGGCTGAAACGGCGGTTTCAGCTTGCGAGGGCAACCGTTTTCACGGTTCGGGCGGAGTGGGTGGGTATGAAGGTGCTGCTGGGAATCGACGGGAGCGACGAGTCGATGAGGACGTTGCGCAAGACCATCGACCGCACCCTGGAGGCCGGCGACGACCTGACCGTCGTGGTCGTCCCGAAGGACGAAGCCAAGCGCTCGCAGGACGAGATGGCGGCCGCCGCCCGCGAGCTCGTCGGCGACGCCGGCCTCGACGTCGAGGTCCGCGTCGTCTCCGGCGACCCCGGGAGCACGCTCGTCGACATCGCGGAGCGCGAGTCGTTCGACCAGCTCGCCATCGGCGGCGGCACGGAGAGCCCGATGGGGAAGATACGGCTCGGGCCCATCACCGAGTTCGTCCTGCTGAACGCGAACGTCACCGTGAGGCTCGTCCGATGACCCGTCAGCGAGTCTACCCCGAGGAGCCGGCCGGTCCGTTCCCCGAGCCGCCACAGACGTTCGCGGACAGGGAGGACCGGGAGATATCGGTCGTGACCGCTGCCGACGCTGACGTCGACGCCGTCACCGAGATGTACTGCGACTTCGACCCCGCCGACCGCGCCCAGGGCATCCCCCCGACCGGCGAGGACCGCATCCGCGAGTGGCTCGACACCATCTTCGGCGAGGGGCTCAACGTCGTCGCCCGCGACGGCGACACCGTCGTCGGCCACGCGACGCTCGTCCCCGACACCGCCAACGGCGAGGGCGACGAGTGCGCCTACGAGCTCGCCATCTTCGTCCTCCAGTCCCACCAGCGCGCCGGCATCGGCCGCAAGCTGCTCACCACGCTGCTCGGCTACGGGAAACGCGAGGGCATCGAGCGCGTCTGGCTCACCGTCGAACGCTGGAACCGCGCCGCCGTCGAGCTCTACCGCGACGTCGGCTTCGAGACGTGTGGCTCGGAGAGCTTCGAGCTCGAGATGTCGCTGCGGCTGAGTGGGTGACACCCCCACCAGTTCCCACCGCCGGCGGCGATCGAGTGGTCGTCCGCGCGAACGACGCGAGCGCGGTTCCCCGACTGCGAGGCCGAAGGCCGGGCAGCCGGCCTTTTCCACCCATGGTTTGCGAGGAGTGGTGCCGGAGCGAAGCGGCGGCAGCCGACGCTGAGAAAGGTGGGCTTACACCGACAGCAGCGGCTGGCTCGCGTACAGCAGCACGTACTCGGCCGCCTTCGCCAGCACGTCGCCCGCGTCGTCGGCCATCGACTCGCGCGGGACGACGATGAAGTCCGCGCCCAGCTCCTCGGCGGTGTCGAGCACGACGCTGCCGGGGTGCTGGGTCTTGCGGTGCGTGGAGAAGCCGTACGCCGTCGACGTCGACAGCTCGACGTCCTGGTCGGCCGCCACCGCGACGGTGTCGTCGACGAACGACTGCGCCTCCGTGGCGACCTCGTCGTCGTCGATCACACCCTCCTCGATGGCCCGCGTGACGTCCTGCCCGACGACGTACACCGCGTGCACCCTCGCGTCGTAGCTGCCCGCAATCGCCACCGCGTACTCGACCGCCGTGACGGACTCGTCGCTCCCGTCGACCGGCACGAGTACGAGGTCTACGTCGAGCGCCTCGGTCATGTGCGGGAGTGCGTCGGCACGCACCAAAAACGTGCCCCCTCGTGCGTGGGTGGCGTCCGCTGTCGGTGTCGCGGACCGAGAGAGTTTACAACTATTGTAAACTTTGGGCCTGCTTCATCGAAGAACCAGCCGGGTGGCGCGCGGCTGGCGAGACTGTGCGAGCGCAGCGAGCACGTCGAGCCATTCCGCGCGAGGGACGAGAAGCGCAGCGGGCGGGAGACGCGACCGCCAGGGAGCGTCTCCACGCGGAACGGCGAGCGCCAGCGAGCCGTGGAGCAGCGAGCATCGCAGGAGGTTGGGGGGGTTCGAGGGCGGTTGCGGTGCTGTGCGGGATGGGACTGAAAGGGGCCGCGTTCTCGACGAACCCCGACGCAGCAAGCACCGCAGGAACGAGGAGCGCAGCAAGTCGCGGGAGTGGAGAACGCGGGGGCTTTCTGGCTGTTCGCGGTTCAAGTGAGTCCCACGATTGACGGGGTTTTTCCGACTGCTGTCGGAACCAGCAACCCTCACGACAAACCGAGAAGCCACTCACTACTCACACTCACCCACCAAGAACAGACGAGGAAGGTATTTACCCGCGACCCGCTAGCCGACGGACATGTACGACTTCGTCGTCGTCGGTGCCGGACCCGCCGGCTCCCGATTCGCTCGGCGTGCGAGCGAGGCGGGCCACGACGTGCTCGCGCTGGAGCAGGGCCGCGTCGGCGAGCCGCTGGCGTGTTCGGGGCACGTGAGCACCGACATCTGGGAGTTCACCGGACCCGAAGCGCGGTCGGAGCTCCTCCAGAACGAGGTGTTCGGCGCGCGCTTCCACGTCGGCGGACCGGGGTCGGGTTCCCACGTGTTCTACAAGCACGACGTGGTCTCGAACGTCATCGACCGCGTGGGGCTGGACCGCCATCTCGCGGCGCTCGCACGCGAGGCGGGCGCTGACCTGCGCGAGGAGCACACCGTCACCGAGGTCGAGGAGGAGCGCGATTCAGTCACGGTCACGGCCCGCGGCCCGGACGGCGTCGGGACGCACGAGGCGAAGATGGTCGTCGGCGCGGACGGGCCCACGTCGCGAGTGCGCAAGGCACTGAACCTGCCCGAGCCGGGCGAGCTGCTCCACGGCGTGCTCGGCTTCGACCCGGACGCGGACCCGGGGGACTTCGTGGACGTCCACCTGACCGCGCCGCGCTTCTTCGCGTGGCGCATCCCGCGGGCCGACGCGGGCGTGGAGTACGGGCTGGCGTGTCCGCCCGGCCAGCAGGTGAACGAGCTGTTCGACGAGCTGGTCGCGGGCTACGGAGCCGACATCGAGAGACGCTGCTCGGGGCTCATCCCGGTCGGGCCGCCGGGCGTGGTGACCACGCGCCGTGGCCTCCTGGTCGGCGACGCCGCCGCGCAGACGAAGCCGTTCACCGGCGGCGGCATCCTCTACGGGATGACCGCGGTGGACCACGCGGTGCGCACGGTGGACCCGGACGACCCGCGCACGCTGGCGGACTACGAGGCGGCGTGGCGCGACGACCTCTCGACGGAGATCCGGCTGGGCCACCTCATCCGGAAGGCGTACTCGCTGCCGGAGCCGATCCAGACGCTCGGGCTCGCGTCGGTGTCGGGCGAGATCGGCGTGCACATGGACCGCCCGACCAGCGTCCTCTCGGTCGAGCACCTGAAGAAGATGCTCCGCCCCTGAGGCGGGCGTTTTTATCGGGTCGGGCGCTAGAGCGGCGCATGAGTGATGACACCGCCGCCAGCGCGAGCGGATCGGTCGCCGCCGATGCACGTGACTCGGTCGCCACCCTCTACGGGGCCCCAACCATCGTCAGCCTGAGCGACGTTCACGGCTACCTCGACCGGGCCCGCAGCGCGCTCCTGACGCTCTCGGACCACGACGCCTTCGACCCCATCGTCGAGGAGCGGGACGACGGCCGGCTGCACTGGGCCGGCAACGACTACGTCTTCGTGTTCAACGGCGACGCGGTCGACCGCGGGCCGGACTCCGCGGGCTGTCTCGCCCTGGTCGACCGGCTCCGTGACGAAGCGCCCGAGGGCCACGTGCGCCAGCATCTGGGCAACCACGAGTGGTTCTGCCTGCTCCCGAACGACCCCGAGGACGGCAGCTGGTACTGCGACGCCGTCCCCGACGACCGACGGCGTGCCATGTACGACGCCATCGTCGACGGCGACATGGCCGTCGCCTACGAGGGGTACAACTACACGTACAGCCACGCCGGCCAGCCCGACGGCGTCGACCCCGCTGCGGTGAACGACGAGGCAGCGGCGGCCGCCGCGGACCTGCGCTCGGTCGTCGGCACGTCCGAGGACGACCTCCGGAGCGTCGTCGACCGGTTCGGCGAGTATCCCGTGTTCGACGCCGGCCTCCACATCCTCGACGGGGGCGACGGCCACGTGAAGGGCCCGGGCGCTGGCCCGCTCTGGCTCGGCTTCGACCACCTTCCGGCGGCCGCACCACCGCAGATCGTCGGCCACACCCGCCACGAGGAGCCCACGAGAACCGGGAACGTCGTCTGTGGGGACGTGGTATTGAACAACCGCGAGACACCGGGCGGCGAGGCCGTGCTCGTCGAGACGCCGGACTCGCTGCGGGCGCTGGTCAGGCAGGGCGGCGGCGGTGTGGAACTGCGGGAGGTGTAGGGAATCTACGCTTCGGGGTACGCCGGCAGTCTGGCGGAGCGGTCGCTCCCGTCGACGAACGGCAGGTCGACGACCGCGGCGTCGGTTTCGTCACCCTCGTACCGGACGCTCAGGTCCGTCTCGCCGTCGGCGGCGTCCCACTCGACGTACGCCAGCGCGATCGGCCGCTCCAGCATCGGGCTCTCGACGGCACGCGTTACCTCGCCGACGGCGGCGTCGCCAGCGAAGACGGCCGCGCCGGACTCGGGGACTGCGTCGGGCTCCACCCCGACCAGCCGCTTGCTCGGGCGACCGCGGTTCTCGACGCGGGAGACGACCTCCTGGCCGACGTAGCAGCCCTTCTCGAAGTCGAGCGCGTTCCGGATACCGGCGACGTTCGGGATCCTCCCTTCGAGTTCGGTGTCGAACGTGGGCGTCCCGGCTTCGAGCGTCAGCGCGTCCCACGTCCGGTAGCCGAACGGCGCGGCGTTCAGTCCGTGGTTGACGAGCGTGTCGAACACGCTGGCGGCGGCGTCGGCGCTGCAGACGACCTCGTAGCCCTCGTCGCCGGCGGGCGCGTCGCTGGCGATGACGGTGACGCCGTCGTCGCCCATCGAGCCGCGGTCGAACGAGAGGTGGCCCTCCGGGCTGCCCGCGCCGTTCAGTACGCTCGCTATCTTCTCGGTGGACTTCGGGCCGTGGACGCCGAAGGTGGCGAACTCGTCGGTGGCGACCCGGATATCGACGTCCTGGATGAACACCTTCTCGGCCCAGTCCTCGGCGAGCGGTTCGGCGCGCTGGGGCGGCGTAAAGAGCAGGAGTCGCTCGCCCGCGTTGTAGACGTACATGTCCGTCTCGATGCCGCCCTGCGGGTCGAGGAGCAGCGCGTAACAGCCCTGGCCGTCGTCCGCCGGAACCCGGTTGGAGACCGCGTTGTCGACGAACTCGACGCGGTCGTCGCCGGAGACGACGAGGACGCCGTAGCCGAGCTCGATGACGCCGACGACGCGCCGGACGGCCTTGTGCACCCGCTCCGGACGTCCGTAGTGATCGACGACCCGACGGCCGCCGCGCTCCGTGAACGTGGCTCCGTGGTCCGCGTGGACCGACTCGATGACCGTCATTCTCTGTGCCGAGGTTGGCGTCGTTCGCGGGTAAAGGCTCCCATTCCGGTCGGGAGACGAGCAGAAACTGCGTTCAGGCGTCGACGTCGTGGTCGGGGTCGTCCTCGACCGACCGCTTCATCGACTTGCGGCGGGACTTGGCGTCGCGACCGGTCGCCTCGAGCAGGAAGTCGTTCTTCCTGTCGACGGCGTCGCCGGCGGCCTCCAGCTCGTCGGGGCCCAGGTCGGCGACGTCGCGCTCGTGGAACTCGACGGCGAGTTTGTCCTTCTTGCCGGAGTAGGAGACGGCACCGGCGACGACGCGCTCGAACACGGGGTTGTCGGGCTCCGCGATGACGAACAGGTCGCTCCCCTTGTACTCCTCGGTGCCTGTGATGGGACCGAAGTACTCCTCGACGGTCGATTCGAGGTCCGGGATTCGTTCCTCGAGGTACTCGCCGCGTCGCATCTTGTACTCCTTCATGGGTGGGTCAATGACAGGGGTCGGTTTACTTGTTTCGTCACTCGTCCGTCTCCGCCAGGTAGCCCCGCTTGCACTCCGGACAGATGTCGCCGGCTCGCAGCGAGGTGCGCGACCGGCTCTCGGCGTTGCCACAGGCCGGGCAGACGAGCTGGGCGTCGGGGCTCGTGCTCGTGCCCTCCGAGGGCGCGGTGACCTCGCTCGCGCTGGCGATGCCGGTGACGCTCTCGCCGTCGGTCGACCGTCCCGGCTCGGGCTCCGCCCGCTCGCGCTCTGGCGCACGTCCGACCGCGTTGTCGACGAACTCGGCGTCGTGGCCCTCCTCGGGTTCGGCGTCCCCGGCGTCGTCTTCGGCCTCCGGTGCGAGGCCGCCGCCGAACTCCACGTCGGCCGCCTCGTCGTCGGGGACCTGTGCGTCGTAGCCGTCGTCGTCGGTCTCGTGCTCGGGCCACGCCGTGGCCTCGCCGGACTCCGGGGCGGCCGCCTGCTCGTGCTCCGGCCACTCGCCGTGGCCACGCTCGTCGTCGGTCGACGACTCCGTCTCGCCGGGGAGGATGACGCCGTCGTCCGTCGTGGGGTCCTCGTGGGGGTCGGCCGAGGACGCCGACGCGTCGGGAGTGGCCTCGGTCGCATCGGCGTCCGTGCCAGCCCCGCTCGGTTCGTCGTCGTCGTCCGTCATGACCATCGCATCCTCCTCCGCGGGGTCGACTGCCGGCTCGTCGGTCGCCGCCGCCGGTTCCTCGGTGGCGTCGGCCGCAGCCGTGTCGGCCTCATCGCCGTCCTCGGCGTCGACGATGATGGCGGCGTCGTCACCCTCGACGACCGCGTCGGCGGCGTCCTCGCCGACGCCGTCCTCGCCGACGCCGTCCTCGCCGATACCGTCCTCGCCGACGCCGCCCTCCACCACCTCTGTCGCCGCATCGTCGACCGTGGTGTCGTCGCCGCCCTCGGTGTCGGCGTGCTGTCCAGTGTCCGCGGTCGTCCCGTCCGCAGCCGTCTCGTCCGCCTCGTCCGCCTCGTCCGCCTCGTCCTCGGTGCTCGCGACCGACGTGACCTCCGTGTTCTCGCTGACGAGGTTCCGGGCGTCGCAGCGAGAGCAGACCTCGTACTCCCGGACCGTCAGCACGACCTCGTTCCCGCGCTCGTCGCGCTCGTCCTCCAGTTCCCTCTCGCTCCAGTCGTGACCACGGAGCGAACACATCAGACCCATTGTGAGCGCCTACCCTGTCCGTGCCTAAAAGGCTACTGCCGCGGCAGTCGGCGTCTGACACGCGTCCGACGCGAACCCGTCAAGCAGGGACAAACATCAAATCGTATCCACGCGAAGTGTGGGGTGATGAAGGCAAAGCGGGAGTACCGGGACCGGGACGAGATCGACGTTTCGGTGCTCGACGCCCTCGTCGACCGCCAGCACGACGGGATGACCGTCTTCGAACTGCGGTCGCACGTCGAGGTCGAGATCGACGCCCTCGAGGACGCCCTGGCCGGGCTGAAGGACGACGGCCTCATCGTCGTCGAACAGCCGTCGGCCTCGCGGACCGTCATCAAGCCTGCCGAGAGGGTCGTCCCCGATCCCGAGGACCTGGAAGACGACCCCTCCCTCGTCGACGAGCTCCGTCGTCGGCTGCCGTTCTAGTCGAGCGCCCGCTCGACGGCGGTCGCGACCTGCCGGGCCCTCTCGGCGAGCGGCTCGGGGACGTGACCGGCCGCGACCGCATCGTCGAGCTCGTCGTCGTCGACCCGTTCGACGGTGCCGTCCCCGTGTCTCACCACGTCGACGTGCAGGTCGACGTACCGGGCCACGTCGGGGAACAGCTCGACGGGCGTGCAGATGTTGACGTAGGTGCCCTTCGATTCCCCCTCCGAATCGCGGTACACCGTCGGGTACCACCAGCGACCCTCCTTCAGCTTCGTGACGGCTGTGTCGCCGGACTCGCGTGGCGTGCCGAGCGCGTCGTAGGTGCCGCCGCCGGTCATCGACCGCTCGACGGTGAGCGTGCCCGCGTCCGGGTCGAACTCGGTGACCTCGCCCCGGCCGAGCGTGAACGCCCGACCCTCGGGCTTGCCGTGGTGGATGCCGAGACGGTCGCCCAGCCGCGGCCCGAAGCCCTCGCTGACGGCGCGGAACGGGAACTCACCCTCGCCGGGGTCGTCGCAGACGGCCTCCACGAAGTCGACGGCGGTGTTGGCCGACCGGGCCGCCGTCTTCACGCGGTGGTGGCCGATCATCGTCGACTCGACCTCGCGCCGGGCCTCGTCCAGCCCGAACCGGCTCTCGCGGCCGAACCAGACCCAGACCGTCGCCTCGCCGTCGGCGACCACCGGGTCGTCGCTCCCGACGTTGTCCTCGATGGGTGGCGCGTCGGCGACCGCCGCGTCGAGGGCCTCGGCGCGTTCGACGGCCCCCGCGAGTGCGTCGCCCAGTGCATCCATCTCGGCGTCCTCGGCGGCACGCTGCCAGCGGAGCCCCCAGCCGTCGGGGACGTCGGCCGAGAGCAGCTCGACCGTCCGGACGAGCTCGGTGGCACGGTCGCCGGGCACGTTCGCGGACGCGCCGGAGCGCCCGCGCGAGAGCTCGACGAGCCCGGTCTGCACCGTCAGCTCGGTCGTCAGCTCGGCGCGGTCGTCGCCCCAGGGCGGCGTCGGGTCGGTCACCTGCACGCGGAGCGCGTCGCCGTCCTCGACGTAGCCGTCGGTCGCGCCGAACGGGAGGAAGCCCTCGAAGTCGCCGCAGTCGACGACCGCGCCGGAGCCCAGCGTCTCCGTGACGACGCCGTCGACGACCGCACCGCGGCCCGCCGGGTCGGGCCACGAGAGCGCGTCACGGCCGACGCCGGTGCAGACCTCGCGGACCGTCGTGACGACCCCGGCGTCCCCGTGGATGCCGACACCCTGCCTGTCGTCGGTCGTCTCGACCGCGGCGGCGTCGGGGACCGCCGCGAGGTCGGCGTCGTGGTCGGCGAACCGACGCTGGATCGGCGGCGACGCCTGCACCACGTCCACGCCGGCATCGAGCAGGAGCTGGGTCAGCGCGGTCGTGTAGATGCCCCGGAGCCGGACCGTCATAGTGCGTCGCGGGTCGGCGCGAACCGCACCCGGTCGTGGACGCTCGGCCCCAGCGTCAGCTCGACGGTGCCGTCGTCGAGCAGTCGACCGTCCTCGATGTAGACGCCCCAGGTGGAAAAGCGAAGCCAACCGCGCATCTCGGCGGCGTGGGTCGTCACGTCGCAGTACTCGACGGTGTGCTCGGGGAACTCGGCCGTCGAGTGCGCCTGGTCCATGTCCGAGTAGACCACGTCGTTCGTCTCGAAGAACTCCTCGAGCGCGGCGGCCGTGTCGGCGACGCGTTCGACGACGCCCTCGGAGGCGGCCTGTAGCTCCTCGGTCGTCAGGCCGACCTCGCGCAGGGCGGCCTGCGTCCGCTGGTCGAAGTGCATACCCGCCGCTACTCGCAGCAGCGTCTTGAACCTGGCCTCCGCCGGCCGGTCAGTCGTCCGCGGGGGTGCCCTGCCAGGAACTGGGAGATTCGGTGGAAGTCGGACGAGAAGTGCGTGGTGGTTCGGTGGTCGGTGCGTCGGTCGTGGGGGATGGGGCGTCTGTCGGTCGTGTTAGTGTCGGTACTGGTTTTCTAAAACCGTCCTCCTCGGTTGGGAGGGGGGTGTAGAGCATTCTCCGGCTGTTCTGGTCTGTCATTACAACGTACACAGGGTTTCTGGTTGATAAGCTACCCCTAATACGGATACTGTGAATCAATGTCATACTAAGATGGACCAGCAATCCTTAAGGTAGGTGCCGACTGCCGTAGGGGGAACCATTACGGGGCCGTTACCCCAACCCGGAGCCAATGAGTCCACGACGGGACCCGATAGAGCGCGCCGCCGACCGCGGGCGGGACCTGTACGAGGTCGCGACCTGGGACCAGCGCAGCGAGTTCGACGGGATCGCCGTCGCGATCTACGAGGGACTCCGACCGGCCGCGCGCTGGGTCGTCATCGGCGTCGCGACGATCATCACGCTCGCGCTCTTTGCCTTCGGCGGCCTCGCCACCGTCTCGAACCCCATCGTCGGCACGTTCGTCCTCCTCTCGCTCGTCCCCGCGCTGCTGCTCGCCGGCTACGTCTACCGGAGCGACGTGACCACGCGCGAGCCCCTGCCGATGCTCGCCGGTACGTTCCTCCTCGCCGTCGTGTTCTCGACGTTCGCGAGCATCGTCAACACGTTCACGAGCGCCGTCTTCGCGAGCGTCGGCCTCTCGACGCAGGGGTTCGTCGGCGGCGTGCTCTTCTTCCTGTTCATCGTCGGCCCGGGCGAGGAGTTCGTGAAGTGGCTCGCGGTCCGCATCTACGCCTTCCGGCGTGCCGAGTTCGACGCGGTCATCGACGGCGCGGTGTACGGTGCCGTCGCCGGCCTCGGCTTCGCCACCATCGAGAACGCCTTCTACATCACCCAGTTCATCGAGGCGACCGGCACCAGCGTCTCCATCGTCGAGGCCGGGTCGAACATCGCCGCCCTGCGCGCGCTCGCCGGCCCCGGCCACGTCATCTACTCCGGCATCGCCGGCTTCTATCTGGGCCTCGCGAAGTTCAACCGCGAGCACTACGGCCCCATCGTCGTCAAGGGGCTCCTGCTGGCCGCGCTGTTCCACGCCGTCTACAACATCACCGTCGGCTACGTCCCCGGCATCATCTCCCTCGTCTCGCCGCTGGACGGCTTCGCCGCCAGCATCGTCTACATCGTCGCCTACGACACCGTCATCGGGCTGTTCCTCTACCGGAAGCTCCGGAACTACAAACGCGCCTACCGGGAGACCGGCGTGCTCGAACACCGGAACCGGGCTGACGACCCCGAGCTCGCCGAGTTCGACAGCCCACCCCGTCGCTGAAGCCGGCTACTCGCCAGCCGTCGCCCGCTCGCCCAGCATGTTCTCGACGTACTTGGCGACGACGTCGACCTCCAGGTGGACCGGGTCGCCGGGCTCCTTCGTCGACAGGTTCGTCAGCTCGTACGTCGTCGGCACGATGGCGACGGAGAACCCCTCGGCGTCCCGCTCCGCGACCGTGAGGCTGATGCCGTCCAGCGTCACCGAGCCCTTCTCGACCACGTACCGCCCGTAGCCGTCGGGCAGGTCGAACGCGAACCGCCAGTCCTCGCCGACCGACTCCACCGCCCGCACCGTCGCCGTCGTGTCGACGTGGCCCTGCACCACGTGGCCGTCGAACCGCCCGTCCGCCGGCATCGCCCGCTCCAGATTGACGGGGTCGCCGACCGCCACGTCCCCGAGGTACGTCTTCGCGACGGTCTCCTCGGCCAGGAACACCTCGAACGTCTCCTCGTCGTACGCCTCGACGGTCAGGCAGACGCCGCTGACGCTGATGCTCGCGCCGTGGCCCACGTCCGAGAGCACCACGTCGCCCGCGATACGGAGGCGACGACCGTCGTCGGCGTCCGTGACCCCGACGATCTCGCCCGTCTCCTCGACGATTCCCGTGAACATTGGCGGTGCTTGGGGTCGGGCACCCAAAACGCTCCCGTTCTCGCGAGACCGAGGCCACACCTACACGCCAGCGTCCAGCTCCTCGTACCGGTCCCGGAACCGCGCCTCGCAGGAGCCACAGCAGAACTGGTAGACGTCGTCGCCGATGCGGGCCGAGGTGCCCTCGCTCGTCACGGTGTTGTCGCACTCCGCACAGGAGAGCGCGAAGTCCACCCCGCCCACGCTCGGCGACCACTCGGAGTCGGCGACGAGTTCGACCTCGAGACCCCGCACCTGCGAGACGTCCACGATACCGTCGAGCCAGCGGTGGACGGCCGCGTCGGGGACGCGGGCGTGGACGGTCACGTCGCCGTCGGCGGTCGTGAACACGTGCTCGGTGGCGTCGGCGGCGCGGAGCGCGGCGGCGACCTCGCCGCTTGCCCCGGGTTCGAGGGCGAGGCGGGCGAGGACGGGCGTGCCGTCGCGGAGCTGCGAGCGGTCGACGTCGACGGTGAACCGGCGGACGACGCCGACCTCCTCGAGCCGCGAGACGCGGTCGGAGACGGCGGGGCCGGAGAGGCCGACCTCGTCGCCGATGCTGGCGAACGAGCGGCGGGCGTCGGCGGCGAGCAGGCGGAGGATCTCGATGTCGGTGTCGTCGAGGTCGCGCATGGACGGGACGACGGGCCCGACGGCGAAAAGCGTTGTGCGGGTCCGACTTTGGAATCGAATGGTCGGTGGCGGCAGAGCCCCGGAATCGAACGTCAGTAGACGAGACCGGAGCCGTAGACGATGAGCGTCGCGTCGACGAGCAGGAGCACGGCGACGACGCTGGCGGCGTAGAGGAAGGGCTTCGCCTGGCGGGCGGGCGAGCGGACCTTCTGGTCGTCGAAGCCGCGGTCGAGCTTGCCGGCGGCGACCTCGACGAGGCCGGTGAGGACGAACCAGAGCGCGAGCATCGCGAGCACGAGGTGACCGCGCGCGCTCCCGGTGAGCGAGTCGACGGTGTAGAGCGTGCCGGCGAGGTGGCCGCCGGTCACGAACAGCAGCGCGGAGCAGCCACGCGAGAGCCAGCGGAACCGCGAGACGATTGCCTGCGAGGGACTGGCGTTGAGCGACCCGTCGAGCGCGGAGGGGAGCAGCCCGAACGCGACGAACAGCACGCTCCCGACCCAGGCGGCCGCGGTGATGCTGTGGATCATCCGGACGACGACGTCGATGGTGGACATGCTCGTCGGTGACGAAGCACGGGACAAAAGGGTTGCCGAAGTCGGCAGGCGGGCGGCAACAGGCGGACCGTCACCCCCTCATCCCGACGGGGCGGGCACCGCGACCCGCTCGGGGTGTCGCCACGCCGTGACGGCGGGGCCGACGTCGGTCGAGACGAGCAGGAGCCCGACGATGCCGACGAACGTCGCCAGCGCGCTCCCGGTGGTGAGTCCGACCGCGGCCGGGACGACGCCGAGCAGCAGTGTGGGCGCGGCGAGGCAGAGCCAGTACGCCGTGCGGCGGACCGGCCGCGTCGGATGCACCGAGCCGTGGACCGGGTCGAACCCGTCGCCGAAGTCGATGCCGGCCTCGACCCGTATCTCGTCCCACGAGCAGCGCCCGACCGTCGCGTAGGCGGCGGCGTGGACGGCCTCGTGGACGACGAACACGGCGGCGATGACGGCGAACTGGAGGAGTTCGCCCGCGGGCAGCACGTCGGCGTAGGTGAGGTACTGGTCGAGACCGTACGTGGCGACGTACGCGCCGCCGACGGCGAGGGCGACGGTCGCGCCGACGGCAGTCGAGCGGGCCGTCCCCCAGCCGTCCTCGTGGCATTCGGGGTCCGGGTCGACGTACATACCCAGGGAGTTGTCCAGCCGGTGGCTTGAACGCCCGGGCACGGTCACGCGTCGACGCCACAGGTGCGGCCGGGGTCCCGACCGCGCTCCCGTCGGTAGTACGCCAGCGCGAGGAGCTGGCCGTACAGCAGCGCCAGCGCGATGGGGAACAGCGCCAACGCCCCGAGCGTCTCGGAGAGGTAGCCACCCTCGACGAGTAGTTCGGCGAGTTCGTTCCCGGCGACGACCGTGACGGCACCGATGTACAGCAGCGGGGAGGCGACCATACTTCGGGCGGACCTGTACAGCGAGCGGCGGCCGGTGTCGGCGTCACGTCGCGTCATCGGACACCCGTACGACGGCTGCCCACTTGGGCGCTCGGCGAACAGAACTTCTATAGGACGGCTGTCAGTTCCCGTCGACCGCGACGACGCGTCCGTCTCCATCGAGCGTGGCGGTCAGGCTGTCGTCGTCGATGGCGACGGTGACGACGAGCTCGCCGTCGGCGTCGTCCCCGGCGGGTTCGACGCTCGCGTCCTCGCCGACGAACGGGAACTCCCAGACGTGGTCCTCGCGGAGCGTGTAGCCGTGGTCGCGGCACCAGCCGGCCACGTCGGGGTCGACGAGCAGCGGGAAGCTGATCGGGCCGACGAGCCGAGCGGGGCAGGTGTCACAGACGGCGCGGAAGCCCGGCTCGTCGGGGGTACCCACGCTGGTCTCGACGCCGTCGTAGCACTGGGTGCAGACGCCGGCGAGCGCCTGCTCGATGGCCTGGAACGCGAGCAGTTCGGCGAGGTCGACCACCTCGGACAGGCTCGCGTCGGTGGCCGCGTTCGCGGGCACGTGCCACGAGAACAGCGGATGCTCCCCGGCGCAGGAGACGACGCACTGCCCCTCGCGGACCGTCGCGACCGCGGGACTGCCACAGAACGGGCACGTGCTGTCGAGTTCGGCCGGCCCGAGCGAGACCGACTCGGTGTAGGTGCCCGCGAGGATGGCCCCGGCGACGCGCGCACCGGTTGCGGTCAGCCGGTAGCCGTCGACGGTCCGCTCGACGAACCGGTCACGCAGCTGGTTGAGGTGGTAGCGGAAGCGTCCCGAGTCACGGACCCCGACCCGCCGGCGCAGCGCCGCGAAGCCGATGGGGGCGTGGCCCTCGGTCCGGTGGTGGTCGGTCAGCGCGTCGAGGATGTCCAGGCGGACCGGGTCGCTCAGCGCGGCGAAGGCGTCGGAGGGCGCTGACTCGTCGTCGGTGTCGTCGGTGTCGCCGGTGTCGTCGGTGTCGCCGGTGTCGCCGGTGTCGCCGGTGTCGGCCATCGCGTCCTCACTCCGTGTCGGCGGCACAGCCGGCACAGAGCAGCTCGATGGTCGCGGTCTTCGAGCCGATGACCGTCTCGAGGTCGTTGACCGGGTGACTGTCGCCACAGCGCTCGCAGTCGGCGGTCGGCTGGGACACCTCGCCGAGGAGGTTCTCCACGTCGAAGGCGTCGTCGCCGAGGTCCGCATCGAGGTCGTCCGCCGAGCCACCGCGCAGGAGCGCGTCCTCGTCCGGCTCGAGCTCGTCCGGCTCGTCGGGCTCCTCGTCGACGACCGAGCGCATCGCCTCGCCGAAGAACTCGCCGGCGAGGTCGTCCGGGAGCCCGGCGTTGCCGTACAGCGTCGAGACGAGGTCCGTCCGGAGGTCCTCGGGCGAGACGCCCTCGCGCCGGGCGACGGCGGCGATGGCGTCGGCCTCGCGCTCGTCGTGGCCGGTGTACTCGTTCGGGTTGTGGACGTAGCGGTCGACGACCGCGTGCAGCCGTCGTCGGACCGTCGCGTCGGCGTCCCAGCGGGCCGGGAACGCCTCGTCGATGCGCTCGACGAGCTCGCTCGTCGGCCCAGCGGGGGCGGGGGCCGCCGCGTCGGCGGTCGACTCGGTGTCCGCGCTCGCGGTCCGGTCCGCGCTGCCCGGTGCCGGGTCGAGTCGGCCGTCGGCAAGGTCACAGAGCACGCTGAGGCTCTCCTGTGACGACGCGGGCTCGTAGCCACGGCAGTCGACGAAGATGCGGTCGATGCGGTCGGCCAGCGCCGCGGGTATCTCGACCTCGACGGCCTCGCCGTCGCGGTCGTCGCGCTGTTCCATCGTCCATCGTCTTGCCCCCGAGACCTATAAATTTCACTGAAGCTGGTCGTGGGGATTGGCCGCAGTGAGTTGCTAGCGGCTATTGGTAGCGGTGAGCGACAGAAGTCGCCGGCGGTCCGTGAAGGTGGTCGACGAGGTGTGGGGGTGGAGCGACGGGTACTGTTATCACGCGTCGTCTGCTAGGAGGATGCAGCATCGGAACCATGTGGACACGAAACCGGGTGCTCGTGCTGGTGTTCGCGGTGACCATCCTGCTGCTCGGCACGACGTTCGTCTCGCCGTCGGTCCAGACGCCACCCGGCGGCCCCGCGGACGACGACGAGGCGCTCGTCACACTCGGGGAGACCGGGACCGACGTCTGGCCCTACGTCAGCAGCCGGCAGGACTTCCGTGGCCGCGCCAGCGCACTCAACCTGCTCGTCCGAGGCAACCCCGAACAGGTGAAAGCACGGCTCCAGGCCGGCGGCGACGGCTGGAACGAGACGGAGCCGGTGTTCACCGAGGGAGAGGACGAGAACCCGCAGTTCGGCAACGACACACGCATCGTCTGGGCCGACGCCGTCGGGGCGAAGCGCTACGTCTACTACGAACACGCGGACGGCGAGGGCACGTGGACGCCGCAGTCCTACCAGCTCCACCGGGGCGACTACTTCGGCGGCCAGTACCACATCCGGGCGTACCAGATCGAGAGCGGAAGCGGCAACTGGACCGCGGTGCAGGCCCACGCCGAGCACTTCGACTGGTTCACGCTGACCCACACCGTCGACAGCCTGGAGGAGGCCCGGATCGACATCGAACGCGACTTCATCGACTCCATGCCGCCCGGCGACGTCCAGCGGGTGTACCACGACAACGGCGACACCCACGACCACGACGGCTGGACGACCATCGTCTACCTGCTCGCGCTCCCGCTGCTCGGCAGCGTCTCGCTCGGGTCGGCACAGTCGACGGCGCGGACCATCTTCGACGGCGTCTGGACCCACCGGACCCGGCTCCGGGTCGCGGTGTTCGTCGGCCCGGCCGCGGTCCTGCTCGGGGTGCGCTTCGCCGGCATCGCCATCGAGAACGCGATGTCGGTCGACCCCAACGCCGTCGTCGCCGCGCTCTACCCCGTCCTCGTCTTCGCCACGCCGGCCGTCGCCTACGTCGCCGGCCGGAACCTCGACCCCGTCGACGGCTTCATCTTCGGCACGCTCGGCTTCGGCACGGGCGTCGTCATCGACTACGGTTTCATCGGCATCCGCGTGCTCCCCATCGAGATCGTCCTCCACCGCGTCGGCCTCGCGGTCGGCGTCGGGCTCGTCGCAGCCGGCGCGAGCTCGTTCCGTGACTTCGAGCTGCGCCGGTCGCTCGTCGCCGGCGGCCTGCTCTGGTACGGGCTCGTCGTCGCGGCCCACTACGTCTGAGCCGTTTCGGTTCCCGGCGTCCCGTCCGCGTTTTCTGTCCCAGCAGTCGTCGGAGCGATTTAACTGGGTCGCGGGCGACGTTCCGGGCATGCACCAGTCCGTGCGTCCCCCGGAACGCCCCGGCCGGCTCGCCAGACGGCACGCTCCGTCGTGGTCCCGGTGGTAGTCGACCTCCGACACGTCCGTCGCATCGCCCGGATGGAGTTCCGTCGAACCCTCCGCAAGCTCGGCGACAGCACCGTGCAGGTCGTCGCGCTGGCGTTCGCCGGCCTCATGTTCAGCGGGATATCGCTGCTCGGCGCGTCCCTGTTCGCCATCCTCGGCCGCGACCTCCGCACCGGCGACCTCGGCGACCTCCCTATCGAGGGTGGACTCGTCGCCGGCGTCCGCGGCGCGGTCGGCCTCGCCGCCGTCGGTCTGCTCGCGCTGGCGACGTTCCGGACCATCGCCCAGCGCGGCGGCATCGACGAACCCGAGACGCTCCTGCTGGCCGCCCGCGTCCGCGACGTGGTCGCCGGCATCCTCGTCGCGGAGTCGGCGAGCTACATCGCGTGGCTGGCCGTCCCGGTCAGCTTCGCCGTCGGCGGCTTCGTCTACGGTGCCCGCGCCCCGCTCGTCCTCCTCGCACTGCCCGTCGTGTTCGTCGGCGTCCTCCTGCCCGCCATCTGGCTCGGCTTCTGTCTGGGGCTCGTCGGCCGCCACCTCGTCACCCGGTACGAGCCCATCGCGCGCAACCGGACCGCCATCGGACTGCTCGCCTTCCTCGCCTACATGGGGCTCATCTTCGGCAACGGCTTCGCCGTGCTCACCGAGGCGCTGTTCGAGCCCCTGCAGTCGACGCCGCTGTCGGGCTACGCGGACCTGCTGTTGCTCGGCGCGCCGAACGTCGACACCTCGCCCCTGTGGGCCGGCGGCGCGCTCGCGACCACCGTCGGCGTCGTCCTCGTCGGGCACGCCCTCGCGGTGCGCCTGGCGAACTACCACTGGTTCTCCGACCCCGCGACCGAGACCGAACACGAGCGCGTCGAGGACGACTCCGGGCTCGCCGTCGGCGACCGCCTCCTCGCGCTCGTCGACCGACCCACCCGGAGCGTCGTCCGCGTGGCCTGGACCCGGACCCGCCGCGCTCCGATCAAACTCATCTACGCGCTCTACCCGCTGTTCTTCCTCATCTCCGACGTCCAGACCATCGTCCGGACGGGGACCATCCCCACCCATCTCCCCTGGCTCCTCGGCCTCTACGTCGCCTGGGCCGTCGCGCTCGCGTTCGCGCTCAACCCGCTGGGCGACGACGGCCCCGCCCTCGAGGCCACACTCACCGCACCGATCTCCGGCCGGCAGTACGTCGTCGGCCACGTCCTCGCCGGCGCGGTCGTCGGGATACCAGCCGCCGTCGTCGTCGTCGGCCCCGTCGCGTTCCTCAGCCCACTCCCCCCCATCGAGGCCGCGGCGGCCGTCGGCGTCGCCATCCTCGGGAGCCTGCTCACGCCACTGCTCGCCATCGGCGTCGGCATGACGTTCCCCCGCTTCGGCAGCGTGCAGGTCGCCGCCAACAAGAACGCCGTCGTGCCGAGCAAGACCGCCCTCGCCGCGTTCTCGGTCGCGCTCGTCACCATCGCCGGCAACGTCGCGCTCGCGACCGACGCCGGCACCCGCCAGCTGCTCGCCGGGCTCGTCAACGGCCTCGTCGGCTTCCTCACGCCGTGGACGCTCGGGCTCGATCCCGCGTGGCTCCTCCCGGTGAGCGGCGTCGTCGTCGCCGCCGGAATCGCCGCGCCGCTGCTGTCGTACGTCTACGCAGTCAATCGGTTCGAGCGGTTCACCCTCTCCTGACTACTGGAACCGCTCCGGCGTGATGTCCGGCAGGCGCTTCCGGACCACCGTGTACGCCAGCGAGACCACCAGCCCCGCCAGCACCGCCTGCTCGATCCAGCCGTCGAAGACGACCAGCCCCGGCAGCGCGAACGCCGCCCCGACGACGAAGTCCTCCGGCGCGCCGTCGTACCTGACCAGCCGTCTCGGCCGGAGCCACCGCCGCTTCGGGTGGACGTACACGGCCTTCTCGCCGGTCGCCTCCCACGGCCGCAGTTCCAGTCCCCCGCCGAGCACGTCGCTCGCGGAGTGGACCGCCGCCGCGATCAGGAAGAGCGCGACGGCGACGGTCGTGGTGGTCGAGTCCACCAGCGCGAGGAGGGCCGCTGGAACGGCCGCGACGCTGTAGTACACCGGGAAGTGCAGCGTCTTGCGGTGGGCTGCCGCGAGGTCCAGGTCCGGGAAGATGCCGCCCGCGAGTGCACCCGTGGCCGCGGCGACGCCGAACTCGGGTGCGACGAACGCGACGACGGTCGCCAGTGCGAGCCCGACGAACGCGTGCGTGGTCGCCATCATTTTGGTGCCTCTAGGGCCTTCGGCGGCAATGAGCGTTTTCGTCGGGGAACGTTCGTGGGTTTGTTTTCGGTGGGCCATCGGAACCGCGGAGCGGTTCCGAGACGGCCGCGCGCCACCCGACTGGTCCGGGACCACCGCCGTCGGACCCGAAACGCCGGTGCCACCAAGTCCCTCCGCGCCCAAGCCGGAGGTATGAGCCTGACACTGTACCAGCTGGAGGGCTGTCCGTGGTGCGAGAAGGTCGCCGACGAGCTCGACGAGCAGGGCCTCGACTACGAGAGCATCTGGGTGGAGGCGCTGCACTCGGAGCGGGACGAGGTCAAGCGCGTCTCCGGGCAGCGGGCGGTGCCGGTGCTGGTCGACGACGAGCACGGCGTGACGATGAACGAGTCGGCGAACATCGTCGAGTACCTGGAGACGACGTACGGGGGCTGACTACTCGGCCCACTCGGCGTCGGCGAGCGTCTTCTGCACCGTCTCCTCGCCGACGGCCGCCGCGAGGGTCTCGAAGCCGGCGCGCTCGACGCGGTCGTCGGCGTCCGCGACCAGCCGGGAGACGATGAACTCCGGCGTGGAGCGGCCGAGCTGGTCGAACCGGGGCTGGTAGTCGACCTCGAGTTCGAGGTCCGGCGTGAGCCCCTCGGCGAAGATGCCGTCGACGCGGGCCTCCTCGGGGAGCGGTTCGAGGTCGTCGGCGAGGTGGGTGACGAACGCGCCGACGGCGTCGCGGTCGACGGTGAGCGTGACGAGCCCGTGGAGCAGGTCGGCGGCGCTCCCGGGCTCGGTGATGGCCTCGAACTCGTCGACGAGCATCAGCGTCCGGCCCTCGCCGGTCAGCGGCGGGACGACCGACTTGAGCGTGGATTCGAGCACGCCGGCGTTGAACGAGGCGTGCCGCCGGTGGAACACCACGTCGTCGAAGGTGGTGAGCTCGGCCGACTCGGCGGGGACGGGCAGGCCCATGTGCGCGAGGACGACGACCTGGCAGACCGTCTCCAGCAGCGTCGTCTTCCCGCCGGAGTTCGCCCCGGTGAGGACCGCGACGCGCTCGTCGCCCGGCGGCGGCGTGAGGCCGTGCTCGCCCAGCGCGTAGCGCACCGGCTGGACGTCGGCGTCGCCGGCGAGCAGGTCCAGGTTGCGGGCTCCCTCGACGGCGACGGTGGCCTCGCCCTCCACGAACTGGGGGCGGGCGAGGTCGTAGGCGGCGGCGAACCGCGCCAGCGAGAGGTCGAGCGCGATGTCGTCCACCGCCGAGACGGCGCGGTCGATGTCCTCGCGGGCGTCGCTGATGGCGTGCTGGAGGTCGACCCGGACCTCGCGCTCGCGCTCGTCGACGGCGGTGGCGAGCTCCTGGGTCAGCGAGCGCAGTGCGGAACCCACGAAGTCCGTCGCGTCGCGGGCGTCCGCCGGAACCGCGTCTCTGATGCGTTCGGCGTCGACCTCGGCCTGGCCGCGGACGTGGTCGACGAACGCGCTCCGGAACTCGTCGGGCGAGCGTGCGCCGGCGTCCCGCACCGCCTCGATGACGTCCACCGCGTTCGCGTCCATCGTCTCCACGGCGGCACGAGCGTCGCGCAGCCGGTCGAGGCGCTCGTCCGCGCCGGGGGCGACACGGCCATCCTCGAGCGCGCCGAGCGCGTCCGCGGCGTCGGCGAGGCCCTCGCGGTCGAGGTCCGCGAGCGGCGCGAACGTCCCCTCGGTCAGCTCCAGTTCGAGCAGCGCGAGCGCGGTCTCGACGGCCGCGAGCTCGCCGCCGCCGGCCGCGTCGTAGTCGGCGAACGCGTCGAGGATGGCCTCGCGGTCGTCCTCGGTGACGGCCTCCCAGGACTCCCGTGCGGTGGTCACGTCGTCGAGTCTCTCCGCCATCGCCTCGCGGTGCGCCAGCGGCGTCAGCACGCGGATGCTGTCGGCGGCGTCCTGCGTGACGGCGTGCCGGCGCGCGAGCTCGATGCACTGCTTGTACACCGAGCGCGTGTCGCCGGTCGCGAGGATGCCCATGCCCTCGCCGCCGCCGGCACGCCGGAGGATGCGCGTCGCCCGACCGCGCGAGAGCCCCGCCTCGGCCAGCGTCCGCACGTCCGCCGACTCGATGGCCGAGACGCTACGCTCGACGCCGAGTTCCGCGACGAGCAGCTCCCGGGTCTTCGGCCCGACGCCCCAGTAGTCTTCGAGTCGCATACCTGCCGGCAGGGCCCCCTCCCCCAAGAGGTTATCCGAAGCGGCCGGAGTGAGCGTCGTCGTCCGGCCCCGCGAGGGGAACACGCCCCGATTCTGCCAGCGCAACGGGAGCGAGGACCGTGAAATCTCGGCCAGCGAACCGGAATCGCTTAAAATATCGGTGAACTCGAGGGATACCTGTCGAGGAAAACGCCACCGTATCCGACTTTCAGAGCGTGAAACTGTGTCGGTTGCTTTATCTGTTTACCAGTCAGACGTCCGATGTATGCAGGACAGTTCCCGCAGAGCAGTCCTCCGCAGTATCGGTACAACGCTCTCCATCGGTGCCCTCGCGTCGGTCCCCGCCGCCGCGACTGACGCCCCCCGGTCGACCGTCCTCGACCGCACGTGGCGCGACGCCGCCGAGTTCGGCGAGCTCTTCGAGTACGTCCCCGCGTCGGCCAGCGATGACCAGTTCGCGTTCGGTGCCATCGACTACGCGGCGATGCGCGAGGCGAACCGCCAGGCGACGACCTCGGTCCCCGTCGCGGGCCTCGAGATAGAGACGGACGCGCTCTCGAAGGGTGTCGTGCTCCAGAACGGCCAGTACGGCGGCTCGGTCGAGCTGCTGGTCCTCACCGGCGACGTGTCCCTCGACGGCGAGGGCGAGACGGTCGAAGGTCCGACCGGCACGGAGTACGAACGCTACGAGCGCGACGAGAACGTCGTCGCGGCCGTCGACGACCGCCTCGTCGTCGCCGCGTCCGACGACCTGCTGACCGACGCGCTCGCGGCGAAGGCCGGCGAACGTGACCGACTGCTCGACGCCAACGAGGGCGTCTCGGACGGCATCGACGCCTTCGGCGACGCCGACACGCGCGCCGTCATGGTCGGCGACGAGATCGGCTACGGCCAGGCGTTCGACGTCGAGCTCCGGTTCTCGGGCTACGCGACGACCGTCCGCGACCCCGATACGCTGGAACGCACCTTCCTGTTCGGCCTCGAGGACGAGTCCGACACCGAACAGCTCGCCGACAGTCTCGAGGAAGACGGCTTCTTCGGCGACGGCGAGGACACCACCGTCGAGACCGACGGCGCGGTCGTCACCGTGACGACGGTCATCGACCTGGCCGCCCGCCGTCGAGCGCGCGAGCACGACAGCCCGGGCGGTCTCCGGGTCGACCGGGAGGACCTCCAGAGCGACGACGAGTACGTCACGGTGGAGGTGACCGACGGCGACCCGACTCCGGTCGACGAGCTCACCCTCGAGGTCGGCGGCGAGACGTACGACCGGGCCGTCTGGGCCGGCGACCAGGAGACCATCGCCGGGGGCGACACCATCCGCTTCCGGGCGGCCGACGTCGAGCCGAACCTCGAGGTCACCATCACCCACGAGCGCGAGTACGGCACGAGTTCGAGCACCACGCACGTGCTCGGGTCGCTCGAGTTCGACTTCGGCTACGCGTTCGACGACCGCCGCCTCGACGTCGAGTACGCCGATACGTTCGACATCGACGGCGACGAGCTCTCCGTGGTCGTCTTCGAGGGACAGCAGTGGTGGCGTCACGACGCGGACGACGAGACGCGGACCGAGAGCCCCTGGACCGACGAGACCGTCACCGAGGGCGACACGGCGTCGCTCGCCGACGTCGACCCGGGCGAGACGGTCGTCGTCACCTACGGCGGTACCGAACCCCAGGACGGCATCGCGTACTTCCGGCCCGACCCGCCGGGCGAGGCGACCGTCGAGTACGACTTCGAGGCCCGCTCGATGACCGTCACGCTCGACCTCTCGGAACCCCGGCCGGCGGCGGAGTACAGCGTGCTCGTCGACGACGAGCCCGTCGAGTCGGGCTGGAACGACACCGTCGAGACCGGGGACAGCGTGACCGTCGAAGACGTGGCCGTCGGGACGACGGTCGCCGTCGTCTGGGGCGAGAACGACGCCGTCATCGCGTCCGAACGGGCCGTCCCGGAGATCGAACTCGAACTCGACGTCGGCGACGAGATCGAGCTCCGACACGCCGGCGGCGACGCCGTCCCGGCCGAGGAGCTCGCCGTGCACGTCTGGAACGGCGACCGCACCGTGGTCCCCCTCGCCGACGCGGTCGACGGCGCGTTCGAGTCGGGCGACACCGTCGCACTCGACGTCGAGACGGTCGAGTACGTCTCGCTCATGTACGACGACCGGTACTACGTCGGCTACGCCTCGGCCCGGTCCCGGTAGCCACCGACAACCGACAACGCCGGTACGGTTTTTTCCGCGCCCCACGTAGCCCGAGGCATGACGGACGCCTTCGACGGTGCCGACCGCATCGACACCCACGCACGGTCGTACCGCTACTACCGAAACGCGGTCGAACGCCACTGGGACCCCGCCGATGTCGACCTCTCGCAGGACCGCGTGCACATCGCGGCCCTCGACGACGACACGTTCGACCAGCTCAAGGGGGTGCTCGCGCTGTTCGGCGCGGGCGAGGAGGCCGTCACCGAGGACCTCGCCCCGCTCGGGGTCGTCCTCTCGGACCTGAACGACCAGCTGTTCGTCACCACCCAGCTCTACGAGGAGGCCAAGCACGCCGACTTCTTCAACCGCTACTGGTCGACCGTCATCAGGCCGGAGGAGGACAGCCGCGGCAACACACGGACGAACCCCCGCGACCCGAACTGGTACTCCGACGCCTACGTCGAGCTGTTCGACCGCACCGAGGCCGCCATGCACCGGCTGCTGACCGAGGACACGCCCCGGACCCGAGCCGAGGCGTACTGCCACTACCACCTCACCATCGAGGGCATCCTCGCCCAGACGGGCTACTACGGCATCCAGACCTCCTTCGACGGCAGCGTCCCCGGTGTCCCCGAGCTCCCCGGCCTCGTCGAGGGATTCGGGAAGATCCGCGCCGACGAGGGCCGCCACGTCGGCTTCGGCATGGCCAAACTCGAGGAGCTCGTCGAGTCCGGCGCGGTCGACCCCGATCACATCACCGAGCTGACGACGGAACTGGCGATGCTCACCCAGCAGGCCGTCTCCGACGCCGCGAGCGAGGACCGGACCGGCATCGGCCCCGACGAACTCGCCGAGTACGCCGCGACGAAACACAGCGAACGCATGACCCAGATCATCGACGAGGACGTCCCGATCCCCGACGTCGAGGAGCTGGTGGACATCGAGAACGAGTGAGGGCAGGCTCGCTGGCTGTTCGCGACGGGAGGATCGGCAAGCAGTGGGCCGAGGAGCGCGGAGCTGCTACCGAACACCGCACCGCGTCCACATCCCCGGCCCGTTCCGGGACCACAACGAACTTCGCGAATCCGCCCGACCCACGACCATGGACGCGACGGAGGCGGAGACGGCCTGTTTCGAGTCGGGCATCAAGTTCGGGACGCTGTACCACCAGTTCGCGGGGACGCCGGTCTCGCCGGATTCGGCGGCGAGCCTGGAGACGGCGATGGCGGAGGCCATCGAGAACCAGCCCCACTGCGTGGACGTGACGGTGGACGTGCTGGCGGACGAGATCGCCGCGGCGCTCGCGGAGCAGTCGGCGGACTACCTCGAACTGACGGGGCGGTTCATGGAGGTCGAGATGGTCGTCGAGTACGAGGGCACCCGTGTGGAGACGAGCATGTCGATGGAGGGTGACTACCCGATGATGCGGGTGGACAGCGTCAAATGAGGTACCTGGAGGACCTCGAATCGGGCGAGACCCACGACCTCGGGACGTTCTCGCTCACCGCCGACGAGATACGCGCGTTCGCCGAGGAGTTCGACCCGATGGCGATGCACACCGACCCCGAGGCCGAGGAGCCGTTCGGCGGGCTGGTGGCGAGCGGCTACCACACGCTGGCGGCGGCGAACCGGGTGGTCGTCGACGAGTTCCGGTCGGCGGTCGCAGGGATCGCGGGGATGAGCATCGAGAACCACCGCTGGCACGCGCCCGTCTATCCGGACGAGGAGCTGGCGGTCGAGCTCGAACTCGCGGAGAAACGCGCCTCGGCGGGGCGGCCCGGGACCGGCGTCATCCGGGAGCGGGTGCGGGTCACCCGCGAGGGCGAGGACGGCCGGGAGCCGGTGCTGACCTACGACAGCGTCGGGCTGGTGCGCCGGCGCGAGGACTGACGGACGGAGTATAGCGTTCCGGTTCCGCTGAGCTATCCGGCCGCGAGGGAGCCCGAGGCCGCCGGTTTCACTTTCACTTTCAGGCAGGTACTTAACCACCTCCCGCTCGAACCGTGAGCCATGAGCCAGTCCACCCTGAACGACGACGAACTGTTCGGCGAGGCGGCCAGCGAGATGCGCGAGGACGTCGAGGAGTCGCTCGCGGAGGCGTGGGACGAACTGCCCGACCCGGACGATATCTGGGAGACGGACGCCGACAACGTGCTGGGCGTGCTAAACGGCCTGCGCTCCGCGCTGGACGTGGGCGACGCCGAGGACCACCTGCGAGACGCGAAGAAGTGGTTCACGATGGGCCAGCGCGCCGACGCCTTCGACGACGCCGACGACCTCGAGGAGGAGATCGAGGAGCTGGAGGGCGTCATCGAGGACATCGCCGCCGCCGGCGACCAGGTCGGCGACCTCACCTCCACGATTCCGGGCCTCCGGAGCACGCTGGAGGAGGCCGCCGGTGACGACGACGAAGACGACGAAGACGAGGAGTAGTCCCTACACCGACCGCTGCTTGATGCCGTCGACCAGCGCCAGCAGTTTCTCCGCGGCGTCGTCCAACACGGCCTCGCCACGCTCGGCGCTGGCCGCGCTCGGGTCGCCGACGTTGCCACTCTCGGCGAACTCGCTGAAGTCGTAGGCGACGTTCACGCCTGCAATCCAGTCGCCGAAGCCGTCGCCAGCGCCCGCTGCGGCCTCGTCGAACCGGTCCGCGTGCACGAGGTCGCTGTCGATGGCTGCGACGACGCTCGTCTCGACGGGGCCGCCGTGGCCCAGCCCGTCGAGCAGGTCGTCGTCGACGGTGTCGAACCACGTGAACGGCACCGCGTAGGCCGTCCCGTCACGGGTGACCCGCGCACAGACCTCCCGCACCGCGGCGGTGTTCCCGCCGTGACCGTTGACGACGACGACGTACTCGACGCCGTGGTGGGCGAGGCTCTCGATGGTCTCGCGAACGTACGCCCGGAACGTGTCCTCGCTGACCCAGAGCGTGCCGTCGAACTGGCGGTGCTCCTCGGCGATCCCCACGGGGACGACCGGGGCGACGAGCGGGTCATCGGCGGCGGCGTCGGCCGCTCGTGCCGCGATCTCGGCGGCGCTCATCGCGTCGGTTCCCAGCGGTGCGTGTGGCCCGTGCTGTTCGGTGCTGCCGACAGGGAGGAAGGCGACGTCGGCGTCGGCGTCGCGAACGTCAGTCCACGTGGCGTCGGTGAGCTGCATACCGGGACCGACGGACGGTCGGGTCTTGTATCCGCCGTCTCCGTGTCGGGCGTCGTCGGCTGCGGGCCGGCGACCACCCGTCGCTCACTCGGGTGAGACTCGCCGGAGGTAGAGCGCGACGCCGACGAACCAGACGATCGCCGACCCGAACAGGAGGAACAGGACCTCGAACTGCTCCGCGACGGCGGCCGAGCCGACGACCGCCGCGAGGAGGAGGGCCAGGAGCACCATCCGGAGGAACCCGAGCGTCTTCACGACCTCCCGTATCGTCCCGACGTCGACCTGGACGCCGTCGTCGTCGACCGTCCGTGGGCGGACGACGAACGTGAAGTCGCGGAGTCCGAGACGCGCTGCCGAGAACTTCCGCTGTCTGATCCGCCAGCCGTCCTGGTACTGCGGCGGCAGCTCGTGGAGGTACACCAGGACGTAGTTGTATCGATCGCTCTGGGACGGGAGCCGGTGGTCGAACCGCTGCATCCGGCCCCGGTTGAAGTCGGTCACGAACCGGATGCCAATCGCGCCGTTGACGACGATTTCACAGCCACTCGACTGGGTGCCGAGGGCGACGACGTCCTCCTCCCACTCCGTCTCGGTTCCGGTGTTGAGATCCCGCTCGATGTGCTCCCGGAGTCGTCTGACCGGGTCGCCGTCCGGGAGACTGCCGCGGTCGGCCCAGGACCTGACACTATCGACCACCGACTCGAACGTCTCCGGCCCCTGTCCCTCATCGGTCGGGACCATGGGGGAGGGAGGACGACTCGGGGCTCCGCCCATCGCGGGGGGCATTGCCGGTTGGACGTCGATGGGAGGTGCTGACCGGGTCGTCCGGCCGCCAAGTCTCCTCGAGAGTGAGACGCATCACGTGAGAGATTAACGAGGGACCGACAAAAAGGATTCTCTCAGACTGCTCTGGCGACCGGCCGCCCGGTGTCCGTCCCGCGACCGGCTCACGCCCCGCCGAAGTCGTCGGTGAGGTGGAACCGCCAGGCGTCGAACCCCGAGCTGCACTCGGGGCTGGTCTTCAGGTGGTCCATGAACCCTGCACCCGGGTTCGGGAGCGTGGCGTCGCAGAACGGGCAGGTGTTCTCGTCGGTCCAGTTCGCGGTGGGCGTGCCGACTGACATACAACAGTGTTCTCGCGCATCACGTATGAACCCCGCCTACAAAGTAATAGGATACATTAGTGGTGGTTAAACACCCTTTAATTTCTGTCGGCGGTCGCGGACTCGGCCCGTCGCTGTGCCGTCCCGCCCGCCGCGTCGACGACCCGGAGCTCGACGACGAACACGGCACCGCCCCGCTCGCTCTCCTCGACCCAGACGTCGCCACCGAAGGCGTCCGTGAGCGTGTCCACGAGGTAGAGCCCGACGCCCGTGCCCTCGCTCTCGATCCCCTTCTCGCCGCGCCCGAAGATCTCCTCGCGCTGGTCCGGCGGGACGCCGGGGCCGTCGTCCGCGATCGCGATACGGACCGCATCGTCCGCCACGGTGCAGTCGACCCAGACACCGGGCTCGTCGCCGCTGTTGTGGACGACCGCGTTGTTCAGCAGGTTCGTGAACACGGAGGTGAGCATCTCGTTCCCGGCGACGCGGACCGCGGGCACCTCGTCGAGGTGGAAGCTCGCGTGCGGGAAGTTCGAGCGCGCCTTCTCGACCTCCGTCGCGAGGACGTGGTCGAGCGCCACCGGACTGAGCGTGAGCGAGCCGTCGCTGGTGATGGTCTCCATCAGCTCGCGGACCGTCTCGGTGATCTCGATGACGTGCTCCGCGCTCTCCATGGCGAGGCGGTAGTCGTCCTCGCCCGCCGGGTCGACGTGCGGTTCGAGGAGCTGCCCACGCCCGTGGAGCACGTTCATCTCGTTGCGGATGTCGTGGCGGACGATACGGTTCAGGATGGTTATCTCCTGCTCGCGGTTCCGGCGTTCGGTGATGTCGTGGAAGACGGCGACCGCACCGGTGCCGTCGGGGAACCGCGAGAGCTTCAGGTCGTAGAAACGCGTCTCGCCGTCGCAGTCCATGGTGAGTTCCCGGCTGGCGAGTTGCTCTCCAGCCCCGGCGTCGCCAGCCGCCACGACGTCCGCAAGCTCCACGTCGAGCACGTCGTCGATGACCTCGTGGACGACGCTCCGGTCGCCGACGAGCTCCTCCGCGGCGGGGTTCACGTCGACGATGTGGCCCGTATCGGTGAGCACGAACACCGCCTCGTCCATGTTCTTGAGGACGGTCGTCCGTGCGACCGGGAGCGTATCCAGCAGCTGGAACCGCTCGACAGCGACGTAGAACGCGAGCACCTTGACGGCGCTCGTGAGCGCGAGCGTGTCGAGTGGGACGAGGCGGAGCCACCAGACGGTCACCCCGACCATCACGAGCGTGATGGTACCGACGAGGACGCCGGTCTGGAGAGCGAACCCGCTCCGGGCCCGGAACAGACCGAGCAGTAGCGCGACGCCGACGACGAGGAGGCCGACCATGACGGTGGCGTAGACCCAGTACAGCGGGCCGAACGAAGGGACGAGCAGGCCGTTCTGGAGTTCACCCGCGGTGTAGAACAGCCCGTCGGACCCGTTCGTCCACGCCGCGACCTGGACGAGGGCGACGAGGACGACGAGTGCGGCCACGACACGGCGGGTCAGCAGGTGCTCGTTGTCGGTGTACTGGACCGCCATCAGCATGTAGCCGATCGACATGAACGACACCGCGAGGAACCGCCAGTTCCACCAGAACAGCTTCGTCGCGGGGTCCGTCGCACTCACCTTCAGCGCGACGACCGCCGAGAGGAGGACGACGCCGGTCACGTCGAGCAGGAATCCCTTCGCCGCCCGTCTGTCACGGTGTCGCCACAGCAGCACCCAGAGCCCCACTGTGAGGGCGAACGCGACGACGTATGGGATGGCGAGTGGTGTCAGTTCGTAGGGCACTGTTGGGACCTCGATCTGTCCGTACAAATAGATAAGGACGACGGGGGCTTTAGCCTACGGGCCGGTCAGTCGTCGTCGCTGGCCTCGACCCGGTTCTCGCGCTCTCGCGCGCGCTCGATGAACTCCTCGGGGAGCTCGTCGATCTCGCCGGCCTGCACGCCCCAGAGGTGGGCGTAGAGGTCGTCGTTGCCGAGCAGCTCCTCGTGGGTGCCGCGCTCGGCGATCCGGCCGTCCTCGAGGACGAGGATCTGGTCGGCGTCCTTGATGGTCGAGAGCCGGTGCGCGATGGCGAACGTGGTGCGGTCCTCGGCGAGCTCGTCGATGGAGCGCTGGATGAGCATCTCCGTCTCCGTGTCCACGTCGGAGGTCGCCTCGTCGAGCACGAGGATGGCGGGGTCCTTGAGGATGGCGCGGGCGATGGAGATGCGCTGGCGCTGGCCGCCCGAGAGCTTCACGCCGCGCTCGCCGACCTCGGTGTCGTAGCCGTCGGGGAGGTTCTGGATGAACTCGTGGGCCTCCGCCATCTTCGCGGCCTCGACGACGTCCTCGCGGTCGGCGTCGAAGCTACCGTAGGTGATGTTCTCCTCGACGGTGCCGTAGAACAGGAACGTGTCCTGGCTCACGTAGCCGATGTGCTGGCGCAGGCTCGGGATGGTCACGTCACGGAGGTCCTGCCCGTCGATCTCGATGGCTCCCTCGTCGACATCGTACATCCGGAGCAGGAGTTTGAGCACGGTCGACTTGCCGGCCCCGGTCGGGCCGACGAGCGCGAGCGTCTCGCCGCCGTCGACGTCGAAGTTGATGTCCTCGACGATGGTCTCCGCCTCGTCGTAGCCGAACGTCACGTCGTCGTAGGTGACGTTCCCGTCCTCGACGACGAGGTCCTCGGCGTCGGGGTCCTCGGCGATGCGCGAGGGCTCGTCCATCAGCCCGAAGATGCGCTCACTGGAGGCACGTGCCCGCTGGTACATGTTGATGATCTGCCCGAACTGCGCCATCGGCCAGATGAACCGCTGGGAGAGCAGGATGAACACGACGAACTCACCCTCCGAGAGCGTCCCGGTGAGGAACCACGGACCCTCGCCGCTGTACACCCAGAGCCCGCCGACGAGGAACGTGATGACGAAGCCGACGCCCGCGAGCACGCGCAGCGCCGGGAAGAACTTGATCCGCGTGTTGATGGCGTCCCAGTTCGCGTCGTAGTAGTCCTGGGAGACGTCGTCGACGCGGTCGGACTCGAAGTCCTCGGTGTTGTACGTCTTGATGACCTGCACGCCGCCGAGGTTGTTCTCCAGCCGGGAGTTCATCTGCCCGACCGACGAGCGCACGTCGGCGTACTTCGGCTGGATGATGCTGACGAACTTGTACGTCGTCAGCCCGATGAGCGGGACGACGACGAGCGTGATGAACGCGAGCTGCCAGTTGTAGTAGAAGAGGATGCCGGCGATGCCGAGCACCATCACGCTCAGGCGGAACGCCGAGTTCATCCCGTCGTTGAGGAACCGCTCGAGGCGGTTCACGTCGTTGCTGAGGATGGACATCATCTCGCCGGTCTGCTTGTCGGCGAAGAAGTCCATGTTGAGTCGCTGCATCTTGTCGTACGTGTCGGTGCGCACCTCGTGCTGGATGTGCTGGGCGAAGGAGTTCCAGCCCCAGTTGCGTGTCCAGTGGAACGCCGCGCCGCCGAAGAACGCGAACGCGATGATGCCCGAGGCCAGCACGACCTGGTCCTCGGCCGCCGGCGCGTACTCGTACAGCGGGATCGGCCCGAGCGCGAACGGCCGCGAGTCACGGAACGTCGCGTCGAGCGCGATGCCCAGTAGGACCGGCGGAAGCAGGTCCAGGAGGCGGGCGACGATGCTGGAGAGCAACCCCACCACGAAGGCGAGTTTGTTGTCCGACCCGTACTCGAGGAACAGCCGCTTCATCGGGTTCTCCGCGTTCTCCCGTTGTTCCTCGAACGGGTCGTCGTCTTCAGCTTCGATACTCATTGTGAATCTCCTGGTGTCTCGAACTGAAAAGGCTTGTTACGAATCGAAACGGTTGCCGGAACCGACAGCGACGGCTGGAGCTGTTGGGGCAGCATGGATTCGGAACTGAATCGCGGTACGTAAAGGGACTATCGAGGTGTGGCAACAGGGGACAGGGCCGGGTGTCGAACCGGGTCAGAGCCGTCGTTGCTCGATCTCGGGGTCGATACCCGCCTCGGCTAAATCCTCCCGGATTCGCGCCCGGAGCGGGTCCGGGACGGTGTCCCGGCCGACGGGCACGGCGACCTCGCCGTCGCCTTTCACCTTCCAGTAGATCACGCACTCACTCGGCGCGTAGAACTCGATGCTGTAGCGGTCGCCCGCGCCCTCGTAGTGGACGCGGGCGGCGAACCCCTCGGCGCGCCAGCCGTCGCGGTCGGCCAGCGCGGCAACGGCGTCGGTCATAGCGGGGAGTGGGGCCGACGGGAGGGTAGGCGTTCCGGTCGCGGCTCAGGACGAGTCGTTGTAGTACGGTTCGACGTAGTCACCGACCTCGATGCCGGTCTCGTTGGCGTAGCCGCGGGGGACCTCCAGCACGTACTGGCCCGTACCGGTCGCGGTGATCTCGTTGCCGTCCTCGTTCGGGCCGGGTGCGCGCCGGTGGTGGATGCTGTTGATGCGGCCGTCCGCGCCGACGAAAATGATGTCAAGCGGGAAGTCCATCCGACGCATCACGTACGTGTGCTGGCTCTCGCCGTCGTAGACGAACCACATCCCGTCGCCGTCAGCGAGGCTCTCGTGGTCGCTCAGCCCGGTGAATCGCTCCTGGCGGGTGTCCGCGACCTCGACGTCGATGACAGCCTTCTCCGTGCCGTTCTCGTCGGAGACCACGACGGTCCCGCCCTCGTACTGACTCTCGCCCGGCAGCTCGATCACCCCCAGGTACCAGAACATGGCGACGAGGAGGACCGCCGCGAACCCCAACAGGGCGAACTGAAAGAGGCGTTCTCGGTTCACACCTGACGATGGGACCCGCATCAGAAAAAGGGAAGCGTTATTCCGCCGGGTCGGTTACCGCCGAACGCGGGGTGGTGGTCTAGCCGGTTATGACATCTCCCTTACAAGGAGAAGGTCGCCAGTTCGAACCTGGCCCACCCCACTGATCGTTTTCGGACGGGTGTACGACAACTCGTCTGGAGAGGCTCGCTCGTTCGGCTGTGAACTACCTCGAAAGCCCCTTTTCGCCCTCCAACCATCTGGTTTCACTCGCACAGTCTCGCCAGCCGCGCGCCATCAGGCTGGGCAGGCTTCCTCACGCCAGGCCGTCACACACTTTACCCCCCACCCAGTAGTGACGGCGACGATGGCAGAGTACTACGTCGTGGTGGATGGGCACGAGTTCGAGGGGCCGTTCGAGAACCGGAAGTCGGCGAAGAAGCGGGCGGACGAGCTGAACACGAACGAGGTCGGCGGGCGGTACCGCGTCGCGTCGAAGTAGCGGCCGGGTGACCGACTCCGCGGCAGTTTTGTGTCGGAGGGGCGTCGGCTGGAACATGGACGAACGCATCCACGAGCACGCCGCAGTGCTCGTGAACTGGAGCGCCCGCGTGAGCGAGGGGGACAACGTCGTCGTCAGCGTCGACGAGGGCGCACACGACCTCGCCGTCGCGGTCGCCGCAGAGCTCGGTGACGTCGGCGCGAACATGTCGGTGCAGTACGGCTCCAGCGAGGTCGGCCGCGCGTACACGAAGGCCCACGACGGCGAGTTCGAGGAGAGCAGTCACGAGCTGGCACTGTACGAGGCGGCCGACGTGGTGCTCCGCCTCGGCGGCGGGCGCAACACGAGTGCGGACGCCGACGTGCCAGCGGAGACGCGACAGGCGTCCATGCAGGCGGCCCAGGGCGTGCGCGAGGCCGTGATGGCCACCGACTGGGTGTCGACGGTCCACCCGACGCGCTCGCTCGCCCAGCAGGCCGGGATGGCCTACGAGGAGTACCAGGAGTTCGTCTACGACGCCGTCCTCCGCGACTGGCAGGAACTCGCGGACGAGATGGCGGAGATGAAGGCGATCCTCGACGAGGGCAGCGAAGTCCGGTTGGTCAAGGAGGACACCGACATCACGATGTCCATCGAGGGCCGGACCGCCGTCAACTCCGCCGCGAGCGTCGCCTACGACAGCCACAACCTCCCCAGCGGCGAGGTGTTCACCGCGCCGTACGACACCGAGGGCGAGGTGTTCTTCGACGTGCCGATGACGCTCCGCGGGACGCGGGTCCAGAACGTCCATCTCACGTTCGCGGACGGCGAGGTCGTCGAGTACAGCGCCGACCAGGGCGAGGACGTCCTCGGCGAGATCCTCGATACCGACGAGGGCGCGCGCCGCCTCGGCGAGCTCGGCATCGGCATGAACCGCGGCATCGACCGCTTCACCGACAGCATCCTGTTCGACGAGAAGATGGGCGACACCGTCCACATGGCCGTCGGGCGCGCCTACGACGCGAACCTCCCCGAAGGCGAAGCGGGGAACGACTCCGCGGTCCACGTGGACATGATCACCGACGTGAGCGAGGACTCGCGCATGGAGGTCGACGGCGAGGTCGTCCAGCGCAACGGCGTCTTCCGGTGGGAGGACGGGTTCGAGGGATAGGGCGGTTCTCCTCCGGCGCGCTCTCAGAACCGTGGACCGCTCGCCAGCGAGCACCGATGGAATCAGTCAGGCGAGCCGAGCCAAACGGGCTGTCCCATCGCTTTCGCAGTCACCTTTTGGCCCAGCTTTTACGAGCGAGCCGGCGGCTCGCTCGATAAAAGGTGGTGGTTGAGAGGAGTAAGCCCCCTTCTGTTCGTCCCGGCATTCGGCTGAGCGTCCGTCGCCTCGTCCGGACTACCTGACGGCGCGGACTTGCACCGGTGGGGATTCGCCGTTCCATCCGTTCTCGCCCGTCGACACGCGGCGGACCGCGTGCCCGGACGTGGTCGCGGGTGCGACCACGCGCGCTCGGCGGGTCAGCTCCCTTCCCTTGCGGGTCGGTTCGCGCGCTCGCGGCTCGCGCCGTTCGCGCCGGGCGGTGACTCGCGTCACCGCTCGCGCCTCATCGCTCGGGGCGAGGGGTCTCGTTTCTGTTCCAGAGCCAGCGGTCTCCCGCTCCGGACTTGCATCCGGCCACCTGTCCGGACGGTGGGGGGACTTTCCTCACGTCGTGGCGGTGCCACGTCGCGGCGGCCGGGCTCTCTCTACCGTCGGAACGTAGCCCCGTTCCGCGTTTAAACCCCTCGGTCACAGGGGCGGTAGGAGGAGCCTACTCCCGGCGAGACGAAACGAAAGCGTTCAAGAGCGTGTCCCCCCATATACTGTCTATGTCGCAGGCAAAAGGCGTCCAGTTGACGTACGATGACGGGGCGCGCGCCGTCGAACTTGCGCGAGAAGCGGTGGAGGGCTTCGTCGTGAACGGTCGACGTGAGCAGCCAGGCAGCATGATCGACGCCTTCTACAACCGGACCGGTGCGTTCGTCCGGCTCGAATCGACCCGTGGGCGCGGGAGCCTCCGGGGCTGTGCCGGTGGCTACGAGTCGAACGACCAGCTCGGCCACGTCATCGTCGACGCCGCCATCGAGGCCGCCAGCGAGGACTCGTGTGGCTCGGAGGTCACACCGACGGAGCTCTCGAGTCTCACCGTCTCCGTCTGCTGTGTCTGCAACGTCGTCCTCACGGACGACCCGGTCGCCGACATGGAGCTCGGAACCCACGGGGTCGCCATCGACACGGGTAGCGAGCGCGGCTGGCTCTACCCGACCGTCCCGGTCGAGCACGGCTGGTCCGAGGCCGAGTACCTCGGCCGTGTCTGCCGGAAGGCCGGCCTGCCGCCAATGGCGTGGCAGCAGGAGGACGTGATGGTGACGCTGTTCGAGGGCCAGATCTTCCGCGAGCGCGACCCCGAGGGCAGCATCGAGGAGCTGACGAACTAGAACCCGACCCGCTCGGCGTCGCGGAGCGCCCGTTCTGCCGCCGCGTCGACGTCGAACTCACCGACTATCTCCCCATCCCGTAGCAGCGGCTCGAGCAGCGGTTCAGCGTCTTCGGGACCCTCACGGTCCGCCAGCCCGACCGCGTGCGCGCCGTCCGCGGTCCGGTACACCTGCTTCGTCCCGGAGAGCTTCCCGCGCTTGGCCGCCGGTTCGCCGTCCACGCTCACGATGTCGAGCGCGAAGTCCACGGGGTCGGCGTTCGTGATGTGGCTCCCGACGCCGAAGCCGTCCGCGAGGTCGCGCAGTTCGCGGATGCGCTCGGGGGTGAGCCCGCCGCTGACGAAGATGTCCACGTCGTCGTGGCCCCGGACGTCGAGCTCCCAGCGCACCTCGCGGATGATGTGCGCGAAGTCGCCCCGACGGGAGCCGGTCGTGTCGAGGCGCACGCCGTCTAACTCGTCGCCCAGCTCCTCGACCGCGCGCAGCGTCTCGTCGACCTCGTCGGTGTAGGTGTCACAGAGCGCGATGCGGGGCACCTCGGGCGGTGCGGCCTCGTGGAACGCCCGCCACGCCTCCTCCTGGTGGCCGCGACCCATGCAGATGACGAGCGCGTGGGGCATCGTCCCGCCGGCCTCCCGGCCGAGCAGCTCGCCCGCGGCGACGTGCGAGAAGCCGTCCAGCCCGCCGACGAGCGCGCTCCGTTCGACGACGGCGGCGATGGCGGGGTGGACGTGGCGCGCGCCGAACGAGAGCACCTGGGACTCCGGCGCGGCCAGTCGCGCCTCCAGTGCGGCCGTCGCGAAGCCCGAGGCCTGCGAGAGGAACCCCAGGATGGAGGTCTCCAGTCTGGCGAACTCGAGGTACGTCCCCTCGATTCGCATCACCGGCCCGCCGTCGAACAGCCCCCCCTCCGGGACTGCATCGACGTCGACGGGGCGGTCCTCCAGCAGTCCGGCGACACTCCTGACGCCGGCCAGTAGCTCGAACTCGCCGGACGGGAACTGATCGGCGGTCACCTCCGCCACGACACGCGGGTTCACCCCGGCGTGCTCCATCGCCCCTTCCGTGCGCTCGAAGTAGGCGTCCGTCGCGGTACCGTCGCGGATCGCCTCGGCGGGAATCACGTCGAACGGGTCGTCCATACCCGGCGGTTCTCGCCCCCGGGCAAAAACCTAGGCGGCTCCGGTCCGGTTCGCCGTCGTCGTGCCGGGGAGTGGCGACGACGCCGTCGCTCCGGCGTCCGCCGCGACGACGTCGAGTGAACCGGGCGCGTGCACGTCGTCGAGTTCTGCCACCGTCGGCGCGTTCACGACGAGCACCGTGTCCCCGTCCCTGACCACGCGGAACGCGTCGGCGAACCCACCCTCCGGCACGACGTAAACCCCTCCACCGCGGGATTCGGCTCCGTTGGCTGCCAGCAGTTCGCGGTAGGCGTCGGCGAACTCGCGCGCCTCGTCGGCCGACTCCCACTCGGACTGCCAGACGTACGCACCCTGGTCGCCGTCGGTGTAGAACACCAGCCGGTCGCCCTCCCAGCCGGCCGAGTACGGGTGCTCGTACGTGTACCGGTTCACACCCTCGCCGCTGGTGTAGTGCTCGCGGGGGACGACCTCGCCGTACCAGAACATGGAGTACGCCTGGGCCTCGCCGACCGTCTCGCGGACCGACTCGCCGCCGACCGTGATCCGCCGCCAGTCGTCGTTCGACCGGTCCGGCACCGTCACCGTCGCCGGCTGCCCGTCGGGGTACGTCCCGGGGTGGATGAGCTGTTCGGTGCTGACCGGGCGGTTCTCGAAGGCAGCGTCGACGGCGTCCCAGCCGCCGCGTTCGTACAGTGCCGCGACGAACCGCTCGCCCGCCGCGTACGGCGTGTACGTCGCCACCGAGAGCCCGACGTTCACGTTGCTACTGCCGCCGCCACCGTCCTCCTGGGGAACCTCGACGCAGTCCCACGTCCCCGCCGCGCAGCGCTGCTCGTACAGCCCCTCGACGTAGTTCGCGTCGCCCTCGACGACCCCCGACGCGGCCAGCCGGCCGTCCCGCGTCGTCGTGCGCGCGGCGAGCCCGAACTGCTGGTCCTGCAGCGCGTGCTCGAGTTCGTGCACCAGTGTCGCGCGAGAGAGCCGGAGCTGGTCGGACCCGTCGCTCACGATGACGATGTCGCCCGCGGAGTAGTAGCCGAGCACCGACGAGCCGTACAGCTCGCCGAACGCCTCGTCCACCGTCGTGTCCTCGTCGACGACGAACAGCGCCTCCCAGAACTGCTCGCGCCACTCCGGCGAGGAGCCGCCACCCCCGCGCTGCTCACGGTACGTCTCCCGGGAGATTATCTCGACCGAGACCGACTCCTCGAACTCGTGGCCGCGGAGGCGCTCGATGCGGGCCATCGCTCGTGCGGTGACCGCCTCGAGCTCCTGCTTGCTCAGTCCGTCGCTGGCGTCGACCGGTACCGAGTCGTTCCACCAGTAGCCGTCCTCCCAGCCGCGCACGTCGGTGTCCGGGTCGGGCCGGTTCGACTCCGGCTCGGCGAGGCGCGTCTCGCCGAACCCGAGGTCCAGACAGCCCGACAGGAGGAGCAGGCCGACGAGACAGGCGACGGGGAGGATACGTCTCATGGCCGTGGGTTCGGCTCGGGCGGCAAAGGAGTTTGGCCTGCAGTCAGGCCCCGACGACGCTCGCGTTCGTCGTGCCGGCACCGCTGCGGACGCCGCTCAGGTCGTCGACCGTCGGCGCGTTGACGATGGTGACGGTCGTCCCCTGCTGGACGACGTAGTAGGCGTCGCCGTACTCCGCACCGTCGTCGATGCGGTACGTGTTCGGTCGGTCGCTCACTGCCTGCGCGTCGTGGTGGTCGAGCAGGTCGCGGTAGGCGTCGGCGAACTCGGCCGCGTCGCCCTCGCTGTCCCACTCGGTCTGCCAGACGTAGCCCGTCTCGTTCGTCTCCATCGAATCGTCGGTGACGTACGGCAGGAGCCGGTCACCCGCCCAGCCGTCGGTGATGGGGTGGTCGTAGTTGAACGGGTCCGTCTGGTCGAGCTGCTGGCCGTCGTAGTTCAGGTGGTCCTGGTACGGGATGACGACGTCCGTCAGCTGGCCGGTCGCCTGGGTCGTCTCGTACGACGGGTACCAGAACATCACGTACAGCCCGGCCTCGCCGAAGGATGCGTAGTCGACGCCACCCTCGAGGTCGAGCACCTGCCACTCGCCCGAGCTCCGGTCCTCGATGGTCGGGTAGTCCGGTTCCTCGTCGGGGTACCGGTCGGGGTGGATGGTCTGCTCCGTGCTCGCCGGCGGGTTCTCGTACACCGCGTTCACGGCGTCCCAGCCGCCCTGCTCGTACAGCTGCTGGACGAACAGGACGCCGTCGCTGTACGGCTGGAAGGTGACCTGGTACAGCCCGAGGTGGATGTCGCTCGCGCCACCGCCGCCCTGGCCCTGCTGGGGCATCAGGCAGTCCCAGTCGGACTCACAGCGCTCCTGGTACAGCTGGTCCACGAGGTTGCCGTCACCCTCGATGATGCCGTCCCGGGCGTTGTGGAGCTCCTGGGTCGACTGGTTGAACGAGCTGATGTCGAAGCGCTGGTCCTGCAGCCCGTGGAACAGCTCCTGGGAGAGCGTGATCTCGTTCATCTCCGGCGTCTCCGAGTCGGAGATGATGACGATCTGCTCCTGGCTCGGCGAGTAGTAGCCACCGACACCCCCTGCGAAGTTGCGGTTCTGGACTGCGATGGCGTCGGTCGACTCGTCGACCATCAGCATCGCCTCCCACTTCACGTTCTGGTGGAGTCGGTTCTCGGGCGTCGTGTTTCCGGACTCGACCTCCTCGCGGTACTCCTCGCGCGAGATGATCTCGACGGGGACACGCTCCTCGAACTCCAGACCGCGGACCTGCTCCACCCGAGCCATCGAGCGCGCGACGACCGCGTCGAGTTCGGAGTCGTTCAGGCCGTCGCTCCGGTCGACGTCGAGGCTCTCGTTGTACCAGTAGCCGTCCTCCCAGCCCAGGACGTCCTCCTCGGGGTCGGCGGGGGCGGACGACTCACTGGAGCCGTCGCTCGTGGTCGGTTCGTCGGTCGGTTCTGCCGTCGTCTGTATCTCCTCGGTCGGTGCCGTGGTCTCGGTCTCGGGTGCACTCGAACCGGTGAGTGCGCTACAGCCCGCGAGGACCACGAGCAGGGCGACGAGGACGCTCGCCGTTGCTCGCATACGTCGAGCGACGGACCACGCGGAAATAAACCGCCCGGTGCTGCCGGCACAACGGACTTTGTGCTACCGTCCGAAGGAACCGATATGGAGTTCGACTCGACCGACACCGCGCTGGTGGTCGTAGACATGCAGAACGGCTTCTGCAAGCCGGATGGAAGCCTCTACGCGCCCGGGAGCGAGGCGGTCGTCGATCCGGTCGCGTCGCTGGTCGACCGGGCCCACGACGCCGGTGCACGGGTGGTGTTCACCCGAGACGTCCACCCGCCGGGACAGTTCGACGACGCGCACTACTACGACGAGTTCGAGCAGTGGGGCGAGCACGTCGTCGAGGGGTCGTGGGAGGCACAGCTGGTCGCGGAGCTGGAGGTGCGCGAGGGCGACCACGTCGTCGAGAAGCACACCTACGACGCGTTCCACGAGACGGAGCTGGACGGCTGGCTCACGACCCGTGGCATCGACGACCTCGTCATCTGCGGGACGCTCGCGAACGTCTGCGTGCTCCACACCGCCGGGAGCGCCGGGCTGCGGGACTACAGACCGGTGCTCGTGGACGACTGTATCGGTGCAATCGAGGACGACCACCGGGAGTACGCGCTGGACCACGCGGACTGGCTGTTCGGCGAGGTGGCGCGGTCCGACGACGTGACGTTCGTCGGTGGGAAGTGACGACGCTGCGGGGCATCGACGTCGCAGCCGCTGGCGTGACCGGAGTGAGTGGCGAACAGGCGACGCGGCAGGGGACACACGACGGTGCGTCGCACACCGACCTCGGCCGTCGCGTGGCGGTTCGTCAGAACACGCCGCCGTTGGCCCCGGCATCGTACTTGAAGCCACGGTGCGGCTGCCCCGGGCCCGGGCTACGCCGGGTCGACGGTGACCGTGACCGGCTCACCGACCGCGAACTCGTGGTCCGGGCAGACGAGCTTCGCGCCGAAACCCGCGTCGCGGGCGAGGAACAGCGAGAGCCCGTGGACCGGTTGCCCGTTCGCGCGCACGGCCACGTCGTCCCAGCGGACGGTCCGTCCCTCGGCGACGCCGACCCGTTCGCCGAGGAACGTCACGGGGCCGTCGCCGTCGCGTCGGGAGCCGCGCTCGTCGAACAGACCGCCGCAGTCGTAGTGTCTGAACCCACCGTCGAGTACGACCTGCGCCCCCTCGCTATCGGTCGCTTCGAGGCCGACGAACCGACCCGGAGCTGGATGACCGGGTGCGTCGAGCATCGCCCACGTGTCCCCCGTCGCGACGACCTCGCCGACCCCGTCCCAGGGGACCGCCTCGACGGGCACGTCGGCGACGAGCGGGAGCGACCCCGACGCGCGGTGGAGGTGCTGTTCCGGCCGGCGGAAGCCGACGTGGAGGTGCGGATCGACCCACGGGCCGAAGAAGCCGGGGAAGACGAGGTCGCCGAGGTCGTCGCCGACCGCGATTCGGGTCCCTGGGTCGAGCGGGGAGTCCACGTGCATGATGCGGGCGACAAGCTCGGGGGCGGTGGATTCGCCGCCGCCGACGGACAGCGCCGGCGTCGCCTCGACGTCCACGTCCACGAGCAGGAGGTGGTCCTCCTCGTCGGCGTAGTCACGTGGCGGTGCTCTGACCGTGACCGTCCCGCGTACCGTCCCGGCGACGGGGCTCGGGGCGGTGTCGTCGCCGGGGTAGCAGTCGACGGCGTTGCCCGCATCGTGGGCGGGGTACGGCGAGTTGTACAGCGAGAGCCGGTCGTACTGCTCGAGGACGGCCGGGCCGAGCGTGACCTCCATCGGGGACGGCTTCGGACCCGATGGGTTTAGACGCGTCGCCCCCAACCCGGAGCCATGCGCGTGGTTCGCGGCCGCGGGGAGGACCCGACGGCCGACGGCAAGGTGACGGCACGACTGCTCGACGAGGTCGGCGACAGTGGCGAGCCGGCGGTCCGGGTGTGGGCTCCGCATCGCATCGTCGCGTTCGGTCGGCGCGACGCCAACGAGGCTGGGTACGAGACGGCAGCCAGCGCGGCCGGAGAACGGGGCTTCGAGCCGGTCACCCGGAGCGTCGGCGGCCGGGCGGTCGCCTACGACGGCGAGACGACGCTCGCGTTCGCCCGCATCACGCCCGTCGAGGACATCCGCGGTGGGCTCGACGCACGGTACGAGGCGCTCACGGTCGACGTCCAGCGCGCCCTCCGTCGACTCGGGGTGCCGGCCGAACGCGGCGAGCCCTCGGACTCGTTCTGTCCCGGCCAGCACTCGCTCCAGCGCGACGGCAAGCTCGTCGGCATCGCCCAGCGCGTCCGTACCGACGCCGCCATCACCTCCGGTGTCTGCATCGTCCGGAACCACGGGGAGCTCGCGGACGTGCTCTCCGCGGTCTACGGCGCGCTCGACGCGCCGTTCGACCCGGACTCGCTGGGGAGCATCGGGCGCGCCGACGGGACGAGCGATCCCGAGACGGTGCGGGCGACCATCGAGGCGGAGCTGGTCGGCGAGGCGGAGCCGACCGTCGAGCAGCTCGACTGAGTGTCGGTCGAGTCGCTCGGCGCGCCGGAGTTCGAGAGACTTAGGACGCCCGCCGCGGGAGAGGGAGGTATGCTCATCGGCAACGCGACGCTGCCGGACGGGACGACCGCCGACGTGCGGGTCGACGGCGAGGCCATCGACGCCGTCGGCGATCTCGGCGGCGAGGCCGACGTGGACGCGACCGGGAAGCTGCTCATGCCCGGTGCCATCGACGTCCACGTCCACTTCCGCCAGCCCGGCTTCTCGCACAAGGAGACGTGGGCGACCGGCTCGCGGAGCGCCGCCGCGGGTGGCGTGACGACCGTCGTCGACCAGCCCAACACCGACCCGCCGACGGTCTCCGGGGACGCGTTCGACGAGAAGGCCGCCCTCGCCGCCGACTCGCTCGTCGACTGGGGCATCAACGGCGGCGTCACGGAGTCGTGGGACCCCGACTCGCTGTTCGACCGGTCGCTATTCGCGCTCGGCGAGGTGTTCCTCGCGGACTCGACGGGCGACATGGGCATCGAGGCCGACCTGTTCGACGACGCCGTCGACCTGGCCGCCGCGAACGACGTGCCCGTCACCGTCCACGCCGAGGACGCAGGCCTGTTCGACGAGGACGCCCTCGCGAACGCGGGCGACGGCGTCGGTCGGGAGGCCGACGTCGACGCCTGGTCCGCCTACCGGACCCCCGAGGCCGAGGCCGCCGCGGTCGAGCGCGCCTGCGAGGTCGCCGCCGACTCCGGGACCAACCTCCACATCGCCCACACGTCGACGCCGGAGGGCATCGACGCCGCCGCCGAGGCGGGCGCGACCTGCGAGGTCACCCCGCACCACCTGTTCCTCTCGCGCCTCGACTCCGACGAACTCGGCACGTACGGGCGGATGAACCCACCGCTGCGCTCGGCGGAGCGCCGCGAGGCCGTCTTCGAGCGCGTCGCCGACGGCACCGTCGACGTGGTCGCGACCGACCACGCGCCCCACACCGTCGCCGAGAAGGAAGCCACGATCCGGGACGCGCCGTCGGGCGTCCCCGGCGTCGAGACGATGGTCCCGCTCCTGCTCGCCGAGGCCGCCCGCGACGACGGCGCGTTCGGCGTCGAGCGCGTCCGCGACCTCGTCGCATCGAACCCCGCCGACATCTTCGGGCTCGACGCGAAGGGCCAGGTCGCGGCGGGCTACGACGCCGACCTCGCGCTGTACGACCTCGACGACACCCGCGAGGTCCGCGGCGAGGCCCTCCACTCGAACTGCGGGTGGACGCCGTTCGAGGGCTGGCGGGGCATCTTCCCCGAGTGGACGACGGTCCGGGGAACGGTCGTCTGGGACGGGGACGGCTTCGGCGAGCACGCGGGGCAGAACGTCCGGCACTGACCGGACGAACGGGAACCCTTTTCACGGCTCCTGCTCCCACGTACGCCCATGAAACTGCCCGGTGTCAACGACGCAGCCGTCGAAGCCTGGGAGCGCGTCGTCGAGGACCTGGAGGCCACGGCCGCCGAGTACCGCGACGACGGCTGGGAGGTCGTCGAGCTCCACCCCGGCGACGTGACGCCGCTGCCCCCGGACCACGAGCGCTTCGGCCTCGATGTACTCGTCCCCGGCGACGAGTACGAGACCGTCAGCGCGATGGTCACCGACACGGGAGCCGCGTTCGACGAGTTCGAGGTGTTCCGTGCGGTCCACGCCGGCCACGTCTTCCTCGTCGTCGCCGTCGAGGACGGATCGCGCGAGCAGGTGCTCCTCGTGCCCGTCTACTACGGCATCAAGGACGCCAAGGAGACGACCGAGGGCGTGCTGGAGCGGGACACCTTCCCGGTGCACATCCGCCCGCTCACCATCGAGGACGTGGTGACGGTCGAGCCGTCGGAGCCCGAGCTGCTGCTGCCGCCGACGGAGTGAGCTACTCCGTCTCCTCCTCCTCGCGCAGCTCCGCGCTCGCCTCGCGCACCTCCCGCATGACCGAGGAGATGCGCTCCTCGGCCTCCAGCTCCTCCTCGACGGAGAGGTCGACGCCCTCGACCTCCAGCAGGAACTTCGCGACCTCCGTCGACTCGTACATCACGTCGTCCAGCTCCTCGGCGGTGAAGAAGTCGCACATCGCGCCGTAGAGGAACGTCGCGCCCGCGGTCCGTATCTTGTCCTCGAAGGCGGCACGGGCCTGGTTGACCGCCTGCGGCGTGTACGTGTCCGTCATGAACGGCACCAGCTCGGGCAGGTTCTCGCCGATCTTCGTCATCTCGACGCCGGTCTCGGTGCGGAAGTCCGAACAGAGCCGGGCGATGGCCCACTCGCGGGCCGTGATGTAGGTGCGGTCGCGCAGGAACTCGTTGACCCGCTCGTACTGCGCGCCGTCCATCTTCTTGAAGCGGTCGTAGGTGGCCACGTCCTCGGGCACGTCGAGCGTCTCCTCGTCGGGGACGCCCGGCGTGGGCTCGCCGGCGTCCGTCGGCTCGTCTCCCGACGACGCCGGGTCGTCCTCGGCTGGCGATTCGGCCGTGTCGTGCTCCGCCGGTGTCTCCGTCGACGGGGCGGTCTCCCGGCCCGTCTCGCTGGCCGGCGGCTCCGCGTCGTCCCCATCCGTCGCCGGCGACTGCTCGGTCATGCCCTGCTCTACCTCGCTCTCGGCTAAAAAGGTTCGGCGGCGGGACCGGCTCAGTCCGCGCTCCGGCGGAGGACGAAGACGAATCCCCCGACCGACAGCAGGAACGCCGCCGTCGCGACCGGGTACTGTGCGGTGCTGAGGGTGGCGGCCAGCGAGCCGGCCCCGAGCGAGCCGGCGACCGTCGCGACGAGCGGCGCGGTGCAGCTCACGCAGGCGAGGAGGCCGACCGCGCCCGGCATCGACGCGCCCCACGTCCGGTCGACGGCGACCGCCGCGAGCAGGCCGAGCGTCGCGTAGCCGGCGACGAGGAACGGGACGACCGTGAGCGCGACGACCGAGCCGACGTAGTGCACCGCCGGGCCCCAGCCCGGAATCGCCAGATGGACCGAGAGCTCGGGCGCGGACGCTGCCGGCACGAGCAGCCCCGCGGTCCACAGCAGCACGAGTACGTACGCGATGCCGACGACAGCGGGGAGTGGCGAGAGCGACCGCGCGCCTGCGTCGACGGCGACCGCGACCCCGACGGCGCTGACCGCCAGCCACAGCAGCGGGTAGGCGACCTGTGCGGGCGACCGGACGACGGGGTCGACCGCCAGCCAGTAGCCCAGCGTCACGCCGGCGACGACCGCGAGCCCGACCCACGACAGCGGGAGCCGGGGACGCCGTTCGACGACCGACATCTCAGGCCTCCTGCTGTGCCGACGCACGCTGGAAGTCAGCCAGCACGGCGAACAGGGTCAACACGACGGCCAGCGTGCCGAGGTACGGGACCGCCGGCACGTCGATACCCAGGAACAGCCCGAGCGCCGTCCGGAGCTCGAAGCCGAACACGAGCAGGAACGCCCAGGCGACGAGCAGGCCGCCGCGGGTCTGGACGATGGGACCGCGGTCGCTCATCGTCCCACCCCCAGGAGTTCGCGGACGGCGTCGAGTCCGACGCCGGGGTCGAACCGGCCGAGCACCGACACCGGGTAGGCGTCACCGCCGGTGCCGAACAGGCCGCCGTTCTGGACGATGGCCCCGAGCGGCAGCGCGTACGCGAGCAGGACGAGCACCAGCGCGATGCCCGCCCAGAGCTTCATGTTGTCGAGCACGCGCGGGCTGTCGTCCGGACCGGAGAGCGGCTCCGGGAGCGTCTGACCGAGTCCATCGACCTTCGGGTTCCCCAGCGAGAGCGCGAGGTTCCCGAGGAACAGCAGCGTCGAGACGAACAGCAGCGTGCCGCCGACGGCGAGCTGGACGTTCAGCTCCGCGATGCTCCCGAACGCGGTCTGGAAGTCGAAGCCGGCGTACTGGGGTTCGGCGGTCCGGCGCGGCACGCCGTACAGCCCGGCGACGTGCATCGAGTTCGACATCAGCGCCATGCCGCCGAACCACATGACGACCTGCAGCAGGCCGATGGGACGCGAGTAGAGCCGCCGGTTCGTGAGCTGTGGCCACAGCCAGTACGTCCCCGCCATCATCGTCAGCGCGACGGCCGTGCCGACGGTGAGGTGGAAGTGGCCGGGCACCCAGATGGTGTTGTGGACGAGGTAGTTGATGTTCATCCCGGCGTTGATCATGCCGGAGAAGCCACCCGCGGCGAACATCAGGCCGGCGAGCGCCATCCCGGTGAACGCGGGGTCGCGCCACGGGAGCGCGGTGAGCCACCGGAACAGCCCCTCGCCGCCACGCTGGCGCGCCCCGTGCTCCATACTGGCGACGACGGTGAACGCGGTCAGCAGGCTCGGCAGCAGCAGGAACATCGTGTTCGTCATCGCGATGAACTTGAACCCCTCCGCGATGCCGGGGTCGACGTACTGGTGGTGGATGCCGACCGGGGTCGACAGCAGCACGAACAGCACGAAGACGACCCGTGCGAGGGGATCGCTGAACAGCCGCCCGCCGGCGAGCTTCGGCAGCACGGTGTACCAGAGCATGTACGCCGGCAGCAGCCAGAAGTAGACGACCGGGTGACCGAAGAACCAGAACAGCGTCCGGGTCAGCAGCGGGTTCACCGTCTCGATGAGCCCGAGCGACCACGGCAGCAGGAAGAAGAGCACCGCGATGGCGACGCCGATGGTCGCGACGTACCACATGATCATCGTCGTCAGCACCATGAACGTCTGCAGCGGGATGCGCTCGTCCGGGTTGTCCTGCTTCCAGTGCAGCCAGGTGCGGAACCAGTCGACGCCCGCGAGCCACGTCCCGATGATGAACACGACGAGTCCCGTGTAGAACAGCGGGTGGGCCTGCAGTGGCGCGTAGAACGTAAAGAGCACGTCGGCACTGATGCCGATCTGGTCGACGAACCCGAGCAGGATGGTGAGGCCCGTGATGACCGAGCCGATGGTCATCAGGGTGAGCCACGCCCGGGTGAAGTTGATGTTCGTCGGCGACCGGTCCAGGCTGCGGGTGACCGCCCACTGGTACAGCCCCACCAGGTAGAAGATGGTGAAGACGATGACCAGCAGGACGCCGTGGGCCGTCAGCACCGTGTAGTAGTCAGTCGAGGGGATGAACCGCAGGACGTTCGTCCGGTGGAGCGCCTGGATGATACCGAACAGCGCACCGAGCCCGAGCGCGGTGAACGCGACCAGGAACGACCGCCGGACGAGCTCGGCCTCCTCGGGGTACCGGTCCGCGAACGTCTCGCGTTCGACGCTCATTGCTCACCCCCGTCGCTGCTGTTGTACTGGCCCTCCGGCACGACACGGAGGACCCCCTCCATGGTGTGGTGGCCGTCACCGCAGTACTCGTGGCAGACGATGCCGTACTCGCCGGCCTCGTTCACCTCGACGGTGATCTCGGCCACCTCTCCCGGGATGACCATCGTGTTGGCGTTCGTCCCCACGACGGCGAAGCCGTGGATGACGTCGGCGGAGGTCACGTAGAACGTCACCGTGCTGTTGGCGGGCACGACGATGGGGTCGGGCTGGAAGATGAACTGCCGCGCGACGACGTACGCCTCGTACTCGTCCTCACCGACCTGTTCGACACCGGGGTCGCTGAACTCGGGGTGTTCGTCCAGACTGTTCGGGTCCACGTTGCCGCCGCTGTCGTCGACCATCGACACGCCGACGCCGACCGCACCGTAGGTGATGGTCGCGATGAAGCCCACGATGAGCAGCAGCGACATCCCGAGCCAGAGCTTCTCGTACTGGTGGATGTGCACCCGTGCTCACCCCACCACGACGAGATCGTTGCCGAGGAACTCGATGAAGTACATGAACACCCACATGACGACCAGTATTGTGAAGTACATCAGTATCAGCGCAAGTGTTCCTTTCGGGTCGAACTCCTCGTGAGATAGCTCCCGTTCCGGCCCTTCCTGCATCGCCGGGGCCGAGACGCTCTGTTCCGGCCCTTCCGGTTCACCGTCCTCCTCCTCGACTGCTGGTACACCCCTGCTCATGCGAACGTGTTCCAACGGCCCACGACTTAACTCTCGGGTCGGCTACCACACCCCGGGAATCGGACGAGATTTTATACTCACGCGCGAGTACACCCCATAGCATGGACATCACACCGCGTGTGATCGGGCTCATCTCGCTGGCCGCGCTGGTGCCCGCGGTGGTCTTCGTGGCGCTCTCGGGCGAGACCATCGCCGCCGTCACGCTCCTCAACGTGCTCATCATCACCGGCTGTCTGGCGCTCGCGCTCTCGCCGCACGAGGGCGAGCACCACGACGACGCGAGCGCGAACGGGGTGTGATAGGTGGTCGGGTGGGTCGACCCCGTCGCGCAGGCGATGCACACCGGCACCGTCAGCGCGAACGCCGACCTGCTCCTGTTCCTCGTCATCGGCGTGCTCGGCGGCGCGCACTGCCTCGGGATGTGCGGGCCCCTGGTGTCGACGTACGCCGACCGCATCACCGCCAGCCGCGACGACCGCCGGGGCGACCAGCTCACGACGGCCGACGTCCGCCAGCACGGGCTCTTCAACCTCGGCCGCACCGCGGGCTACGCCGTCGTCGGCGCGCTGCTCGGACTCGCCGGGAGCATCGTCGTCGGGGGCGTGAGCACGGTCACGTCGCTCTCGACGGTCGTCCGGGGGAGCGTCGGCATCGTCGTCGGGCTGTTCATCATCGCCGCGGGCGTCGGCTACCTGTTCCGGGGAACCGCGGGCGGCGCGGCGGTCGGGAACTCGATCCCCGGGCTCTCGGCGGTGTCTCGACGCGTCAGTGGCGTGCTGACCGGCCACCTCGACCGCGCGACGAACTCGAGGGGTATCGTCGGCCTCGGCGCGGCCCACGCCGCGCTGCCCTGCCCCATCACCTACCCGGCGTACCTGTACGCGTTCGTCATCGGCGACCCGGTCCGCGGGGCGCTCGCGCTGTCGCTGCTCGGCATCGGTACCATCCCGACGCTGTTCGCGTACGGACTCGCCATCGGGTCGCTGTCCGTCCGGAACCGGACCCTGCTGCACCGGGTGATGGGCGTGGCGTTCCTCGGCCTGGGCTACCTGCCGTTCGCCCACGGCCTCATGCTGTTCGGGGTCCATCTGCCGCACCCACCCGTGCCGTACTACCAGCCGCTGTGAGGGAGCCATGACCGGCTGCACACTCTGTGACCTGGACCTGCCCGCCGACCCGGTGACCGACTCCGAGGTAGAGGGGAAGTTCTGCTGTCGTGGCTGTCTCGCCGTCGCCCGCTCGCTGGACGACGTCGACGATATCGACGAACGCTCGCCCGAGGAGCTGCTCGACGCGGGCGAGGACGACGCCGACGGCGAGGTCTGCTACCTGTCGGTCGACGGGATGCACTGTGCGACCTGCGAGCTGTTCCTCGAGGCGACCGCCACCGACCACCCCGGCGTCGAGGGCGCGTCTGCGAGCTACGCGACGGACACGATGAAGCTCGTCTACGACCCCGCCACCGTCGACGCGGGCGACCTGCCCGACGCTGTCTCGACGGCGGGCTACGAGGCGCGCGAGCGGGGGCTCGACGACGACCGCGAGCCCGACTCCCCGACCGCGACGTTCCTCGTCGGCGGCGGCTTCTTCGGCATGATGACGATGCTGTGGTACGTGCTGTTCATCTACCCGCAGCACTTCGGCTTCGCGCCGGTCGTCGACTTCGGCTCGTTCGGCCGGCTCTACCTGCTCGCACAGATCTGGCTGTTCACGAGCGTCGTGCTGTTCTACAGCGGCTTCACCCTCCTGCGCGGGGCGTACGTGAGCCTGCGGGCGGGCCAGCCGAACATGGACCTGCTCGTCTCGCTCGCGGCGACGAGCGCGTACGTCTACAGCACCGCCGTGATGCTCACCGGCGGCATCGACGTCTACTTCGACGTGACCGTCGCCATCGTGCTCGTCGTCAGCGCCGGCAACTACTACGAGGACCGCGTGAAGCGCTCGGTCGTCTCGCTGCTGTCTGACCTCACCGCGGCGTCGGTCGAGGAGGCCCGCCTCCGCGACGGCCGCACGCTCCCGGTCGAGGACGTGGCCCCCGGCTCCGAGCTACTCGTCCGGCCGGGCGAGCGCGTCCCGCTCGACGGCACCGTCGTCGAGGGCGTCGCCGCCGTCGACGAGGCGCTCGTCACTGGGGAGTCGCTCCCGGTGACGAAGCGCGAGGGCGACGCGGTCGTCGGCGGTTCGGTCGTCACGGACACGCCGCTCGTCGTGGCGGTGAGCGAGGACGCGACGAGCACGCTCGACCGCATCGTCGGCCTGCTCTGGGAGGTCCAGAGCGCCCGCCCGGGTGTCCAGCGACTCGCGGACCGGCTGGCGACGGTGTTCGTGCCGACGGTGACGGCCCTCGCGGTGCTGGTCGCCGCCGGCACGCTCGTCTTCGGCGGCACCCTCACGCGAGCCCTGCTCGTCGGACTGACCGTGCTCGTCGTCGCCTGTCCCTGTGCGCTCGGGCTCGCGACGCCGCTGGCCGTCGCCGCGGGCATCCAGCGCGCCGCCGAGTCGGGCGTCGTCGTCGCCTCGGAGACCGTCTTCGAGGTGCTCCCCGAGGTCGACGTGGTCGCGCTCGACAAGACGGGGACGCTGACCAGCGGCGAGATGACCGTCACCGGCGTCGAGGCCGACGACGACCCTGTCCTCGCCCGCGCCGCCGCGCTGGAGCGCTACTCGAACCACCCCGTCGCCGACGCCGTCGTCGCGTTCGCCGCCGGCGAGGGCGTGCGGTCGGAGCGCGCGGGCGACGACGTCGCGGCGGACGGCGGCGAGCCAGCACCCCCTGCACGGGGCGAGGCCACCGACGACTGGGACGACCCCGCCACGGCCGTCGACGTGCGTCCCACGGGCGTCGTCGGCGAGGTCGATGGCGAGCGGACCGTCGTCGGCAACCGCGACCTGCTGGAAACGGAGGGACTCACCGTCTCCGACCGGTTCCGCGAGCGCGCCGACGCGGTCGCGGCCGACGGCGGTGTCCCGGTGCTCGTCGGCTGGGACGGTCGCTGCCGTGGCGTCCTCGCCGTCACCGACCGGCCGCGCGACGACTGGGACGAGACGGTCCGTACGCTCGCCGCCGACGGCCGCTCCGTGGTGGTCCTGACTGGGGACGACGGTGCCGCCGCCGAACGGTTCCGCGACCACCCGGACGTCGACGAGGTGTTCGCCGGTGTCCCGCCGGACGGGAAGGTCGCCGCAGTCCAGCGACTCCGCTCCCGGGGCACCGTCGCGATGGTCGGCGACGGCGACAACGACGCACCCGCGCTCGCCGCGGCCGACGTCGGCGTCGCCATCGCGGGGAGCGGCGGACTGGCGGCCGAGGCGGCCGACGCGGTCGTGACCGATGGACGCCTCGACGCGGTCCCCGTGCTGTTCGACGTGGCCACCGCGACCAGACGACGCGTCCGCGAGAACCTAACCTGGGCCTTCGGCTACAACGCGGTCGCCATCCCGCTGGCCGCGACCGGACTCCTGAACCCGCTGTTCGCCGCGCTGGCGATGGGGTCCAGCAGCGCCCTCGTGGTGCTGAACTCGGCGCGGTCGCTCGTTCCCACGGAGTGAAAATCTCGGGACCGGGTTTATACGTGGACCGCGTATCTACTGGTATGACTCAGTACCCGAAGCAGACGAACGATGGACTCCCGACCGAAGAGCGCATCCTCTGGATCGCCGGCGCACTCGGGCTCCTCGTGGCGTTCCTGCTGACGGCCGCCGTCGTGTTCGCGACCGTCGGCACCGGCGCGCTCACGACCGGCTACGTCCCGGTCGCGCTGGTGTTCACGGCCCTGCTCGTGCTCGTCGTGGCCGCGATGCGCCACTACGGCAACCTGCGCCCGCGCTGACGGACAGCTGTTTCTGCGGAACCGGTAGGTAATCACATCGGACAGTTCTACGGACAGCCATGCACGTCAGACCGGCGTCGCCGGCCGACGCCGAGGCCGTCCTCTCGGTCCACCGGGCCGCAATCGCCGAGCGTGGCCCGCGTGCGTACGACGACGCGGTCGTCGACACCTGGCACGCCGGCCGGAGCGTCGACGACTACGAGTTCGACGGCGAGGACACGTTCCTCGTCGCGGAGACCGACCACGGCACCGTCGTCGGGTTCGGCACCGCCCTCCCGGAGCGCCGCGACCACCTCGTCGCCGACGTCGACGGCGAGGTGACCGCGCTGTACGTCGACCCGGACCGGGCGGGCGAGGGCGTCGGAACCGCCCTGCTCGACGCACTCCACGAGCGCCTCCGCGAGGCTGGCACGACTGCGGCGGCGTGCTGGGCCTCGGCGAACGCCGCCGGCTTCTACGAGCACCGGGGCTACGAGCGCGTGACCACCCACCGCCACGAGTTCGCCGACGGCGTCGAGGGCGACGTGGTCGAGATGCGGACCAGCCTGTGAGTCCGCCCACGCGCTACGGTCGTCCCGTCGCTCCAGCGCCCACGTGACACGGGTGTAACCTGCCGACGCAGTTGTCCACACGCTATTTCCCCGCCGGACGCCTACGGTTCGGTATGACCGACACGGACAGACTCCACGGCATCCACCACGTGACGGCCGTCGCGGCGGACCCCGCCGAGAACGTCGCGTTCTACACCGACACCCTCGGCCTCCGCATGGTCAAGCAGACGGTCAACTTCGACGACGTGACCACGTACCACCTCTACTACGGCGACGAGACTGGCACGCCGGGCACGGCGATGACGTTCTTCCCCTTCGGTGAGACACGACAGGGCCGCGTCGGGAAGGGCATGACGAGCGCGACGGCGTTCCGCGCCCCCGAGGGCTCGCTGTCGTACTGGCAGGGACGGCTCGCGGAGACCGACGCCGACGTGACCGAGCCCGTCGAACGCTTCGGCGAGACCGTCCTGCCGTTCCGCGACCCGGACGGCCAGCCGCTCGAACTCGTCTTCGGCGAGGACCCGCACGACGACGGCGCGGTCGAGCCGTGGGGCGACGGGCCAGTCCCCGCCGAGCACGCCCTGCGCGGTTTCGCCGGTGTGACGCTGCTCCCGACCGACCCCGAGGCGACCGCCGACGTGCTCGCGACGATGGGCTACGAGGCCACGGACACCGTCGGCGACCGCACCCGCTACGAGGTGCCCGACCGCGCGGGCGTCGTGGACGTGCTCGACCGGCCCGACGCGCCGGCCGCCCGTCCCGGTGCGGGCACCGTCCACCACGTCGCCTTCCGCACGCCCGACTCCGAGACCGAGCTCACGTGGCGGGAGACGCTGCAGGACGCCGGCCAGCGCGTCACCGAGCAGAAGGACCGCCAGTACTTCCAGTCCATCTACTACCGCGAGCCCGGTGGCATCCTGTTCGAGATCGCGACCGACGGCCCCGGCTTCACCGCCGACGAGGACGTCGAGACCCTCGGCAGCGAGCTGAAGCTCCCGCCGTGGCTCGCCGACGACCGCGAGCGCATCGAGGCGAGCCTCCCCCCACTGGACCTCGACGCGGCGACACAGCTGACCGACGGCGGTGTCGGTGGCGACCGAACCCCGGGTGAGCGGTGACGATGGTCGACGGCCCACACGCCGACCCGCAGGTGCTGACGACCGGCGCACCGCTCGAGGATGCCCGCGCCGCCGTCGTCGCGCTCCACGGCCGGGGCGCGATGGCCCGGAGCGTGCTCACCCTCGCGGACGAGCTCGACGTGTCCGACGTGGCGTGGCTCGGCCCGCAGGCCGCCGGCAACACCTGGTACCCGTACTCGTTCATGGCCGACATGGCGAACAACGAGCCACACCTCTCCTCGGCGCTCGAGCTCGTGGACGAGACGGTCGAGCGCGCCGTGGACGCCGGTGTCCCGCGCGAGCGGGTCGTCCTCCTCGGCTTCTCGCAGGGGGCCTGCCTCGCCAGCGAGTACGTCGCCCGGAACGCGACCCGGTTCGGCGGCCTCGTCGCCTTCAGCGGCGGCCTCATCGGACCCGAAGGGACCCCCCGAGACTACGACGGCGACCTCGACGGCACGCCCGTCTACCTCGGCTGTGACTCGAACGACCCGCACATCCCGAAGGAGCGCGTCCACGAGACCCGCGACGTGCTCTCCGACCTCGGCGCGGACGTGACCGAGCAGATCTTCGAGGGGATGGGCCACACCATCATCCCCGAGGAGATCGAGGGCGCACGGGACGTGCTCGCGAGTGCGGTCGGCGACGCCGACGAGTAGCCGTCTCTGAGGCCGGACAGCCACCAACTCTCTTTATCCGGGTCCGTGAACTGGCACACATGAGCGACTCCGACATCGTCGTCGAACGGCTCCCGCCGGACGAGGCGTTCGGGCTGGTGGCCCACGAGGCCAGGGTCCGCACGCTAGAGGCTCTGCTCGAGGCCGACGAACCGCTGTCGTTCAGCGAACTCAACGACCGCGTCGGAATGCGCGACACCGGCCAGTTCAACTACCACCTCGGCAAGCTCACCGACCGGTTCGTCACGGAGCGCGACGACGGCTACGCGCTCACCCGCGAGGGCGCACGGGTCGGCGGTGCCATCCTCTCCGGCGGCTACACGAAGGGCATCGACGCCGACCCGGTCGAGATGGACGCCACCTGCATCGACTGCGGCTCGACGATGACGGCGACGTTCGACGAGACACGGGTCGACATCACCTGCCCCGACTGCGGGGAGGACTTCGCGCAGGTCGAGGTCCCGCCGGGTGCACTCTACGACTGCACACCCGAGGAGGCCGTCGACGTCGCCCACCGCTGGGCGATACGGAACCACAGCACCGCCGAACTCGGCTTCTGTACGCGCTGCGACGGCCGGATGGACCGCTGGGTCATCGACGGCGAGAGCGACGACTCCCCGGACTGGCTCGTCGACGGGCCGTTCGAGGCGTTCGTCCGGTACGACTGCGAGCGCTGTGGCGCGGGCTGGTTCACCGACGTCGGACTCGCGCTCATGTCGCATCCGGCCGTCGTCGCCTTCCACTACGACCACGCCATCGACACGCGAGAGACGCCGCTGTGGGAGCTGGAGTGGGTGAGCGCCGAGGCTTCGACCGTCACCGGGCGCGACCCGCTCCGCGTCTCGGTCTCGGTCACGCTGGACGACGAGACGCTGACGCTCACCGTGGACGACGAACTGACCGTCCTCGACGAGGAGCGGACGACCGTCTGAGTCAGCCGCGCTGGGCGGCCGTGCTCACCGGACCGCGAGTCCGCGCACCGGTCCGGTCTCGTCCCACGATACCGCCTGCCTCCACGAGCGACCAGCGTCCGTACTGCGATAGAGCCCGTCGTCGGCCGCCGCGAGGAACGTCCCCGGACCTGCCGGCGCGAGCACCGGCCGCCGGAACCCCTCGGGCTCTGGCAGTCCGTCCATCGCCACCTCCCACGGGTCGTCGCCCTCCTTCCGGTAGACGTAGCTCTCGGCGGTCCCCGCGCGGTGAGCCTGCGACGCGCCGGTGGCCGCCGAGACCACCCGGAGGTCCGGTCGCTCCGGGTCGACCGCGACGCTCCAGCAGTACCGGTGGTCGAGGCCGGACTGGGGCTGTGTCCACGTCCGGCCGTGGTCGGTGCTCTCGGCGTAGCCGTCGCCGGCCGCGCTGTACACCCGTCCGGCTGCGTCGGGGTGTGTCGCGAGCTGGTGGTTGTCCCGACGACTGCCGCCCGGGCGTTCGGTCCACGTCTCGCCGCCGTCGTCGGTGACGACCAGCGCGCCCGCCTCGATGCCGACGTAGAGACGGTTCTCGCGGTGCGGGTCCGGTTCGAGCCAGCGGACGTGGTGTGTGTCGGGCCGCGGCGGGAAGTACCACTCGTCGGCGGACGGCAGGTCCGTGAGCCCGGGACGCTCGGTCCAGGAATCGCCGCCGTCGCCGGAGTGGAACACCCGGCTCGGCTCCGTGCCGACCCAGACGCCGTCGGGGTCGTGTGGGTCGAGGGCGACCGCCGTCACCGAGTCGGGGAGTGACTCGCCGACGCGATGCCAGCCGGCCTCGTTGTCCCCCACCTCGTGGCGGTACAGGCCGGCATCGAACGTCCCGGCGAAGACGCGGTCCGGGCCGGCGGCCACGCACTCGAACTCGTGGCCGGCGTACCGGGCGGTCACCGTCCCGTCGTCGACGGTCAGGAGCGCATCGTCCAGTGCGACGAACTGCATGGCTCGGGATACGCGCCCCCGGACAAAAACCTCGGGTGCCAGCGGCCGGGGACTAGCGGTACCCCAGCGCGCTGAGGCGGTCCTCCAGCTCCTCGGGGACGGCCTCGTCGTCCTCGGTGTCACGCTCGCCGGCGACGGTCGCCAGCGCGTCGAGCCGCCGCTCGGCGGCCCGGCAGAGCGCGGCGACACCGTCCTCGTCGGACGCCTCGGGCCATCGGTTCTCCTGCTCCTCGGGGTCGACGGTCCGGTCGTACAGCTCGCGCTCGTCGGCCGCCGGGCACTCGATGTACGTCCAGCGGTCGTCGCGGACACTCACGACGGTGTCGCCGTCGCCGAGGTTCCGCGGGATGGGCTGCTGGGTGACCGAGTCGCCACGAACCGTCACGGAGACGATCGGTGCGGCCCCGGGTTCCTCGCCGTCCCGAACGGTCGGGACGAGACTGTCGGCGGTGAACCCCTCGGGACGCTGGACGCCGTGGAGGTCACACAGCGTCGGCGGGATGGCGTCGAGCGCGACCGGCTCGTCGACCCGGCGGCCCGGCGTCTCCGGGGCGTCGACGATGAACGGCACGTGCGTCAGCTCGCGGTAGAGCTTCGGGTAGTGCGAGAGGTGGCCGTGCTCCAGGAACTCCTCGCCGTGGTCGCCCGCGACGACGACCGTCGTCTCGTCGCGGATGCCCTCGCGTTCGAGCGCGTCGAGCACCCGGCCGATGCTCCCGTCGACCTGGTGGGTGGCGGCGCGGTAGAGCGTCCGCAGGTCGGCGAGCGTCTCCGGACCGACCTCCCGACCGAGCCCCGTCCGGAGGTGCGGGCTGAGCATCCGGAGGGTGCCGTAGTCCTCGTCGGTGACCGCCCGGACGTTCACCGGCGCGGGGACGTACGGCGTGTGGGTGTCCATGTAGTGGATCCAGCAGAAGAACTCGCCGTCGGCCTCCTCGATGAACGAGATGGCGGCGTTCTCCACGTCGCGCATCCGGGAGGTGTTCTCGGCGGGATAGCTCTCCTGGCCCCGCAGTCGGCGGTAGGCCGCGCGGAACGGCTGGGTGGCGAACTGCGCCCACGCCTGCCAGGTCGGGTGCGCCGAGAGGAACTTGCTCGCCGGGTTGGACGCCTCCGCGTGGTACGTCTCGAACTCCTCGAAACCGCGGTCGTAGCCCCAGTACGCGGTGAGGAAGCCGTTCGAGGCGTTGAAGCCCCCCGTTGCGAGGCCGGACCGGCCGAGGGTCTCGGCGAGCGTCGGGCCGTTCCCGACGCCGATGCGTGGCCCGTCGGCGAACACCGGTGCGCCGCCGAGGATGCTCGGGAAGGAAAAGGGCGTCCAGTTCCCCTGCGCGAAGGCGTTCTCGAACACGGTCGCCCGTCCGGCGAGGTCCCGCAGTGCCGGGGTGTGCGACGAGTCGGATGTCAGGTCGAGTGCGTCCGCTCGCAGCGAATCGACGGTTATCAGAACGGTGGATCGTGTGTCCCCTGACATGCGTGGCTGGCCGGAACCCCGGCTATTCGCCTATCTGTAGCGGATGGGGTGCAAAATAGCTGTCGGGCCCGGTATATATAGGACGATGTAGCGCCCGCACGGCTCGGATGTGGCGAACAGGCGACACTCGGGGCTGCCCCCGACGACGTGTCGCACACTCGCTCCCCGTCGGAGGACGACGGTCAGGTCACGGCGGGTCTGGCCCCCGCTTCGTACTTGAACCGTCGGGCCGTGCTCAGTCGTCGTCGACCGGCGTCGCCATCTCGCGGGTCTCGGGTTCGACCCGCTGGCCGCGCGGGCCCTCGACGTCCACGCCGGGGAGCAGGTCGCGCAGGTAGCGGCCGGTGTGGGAGGCGTCGACCTGCGCGACCTCCTCGGGCGTGCCGGTGGCGACGACCTCGCCGCCGTGTTCGCCGCCCTCGGGGCCGAGGTCGAGGACGTGGTCGGCGTTCTTCACGAGGTCGAGTTCGTGCTCGATGACGACGACGGTGTTGTCGTTGTCGACGAGGCGGTGCAGCACGTCGATGAGCTTCTTCTCGTCCGCGGAATGCAGGCCGGTCGTGGGCTCGTCGAGCAGATAGAGCGTGTTGCCGGAGTCGCGCTTCCCGAGCTCCTCGGCGAGCTTGATGCGCTGGGCCTCGCCGCCCGAGAGCGTCGTCGACGGCTGGCCGAGTGTCATGTAGTCCAGTCCGACGTCCTTCAGGAGCTTCAGCCGACGGCGCAGGCGCGAGGAGGACTCGAAGAAGTCGTGGGCCTCCTCGACGCTCATGTCGAGTACGTCCGCGATGGTCTTGCCCTTGTAGGTGACATCGAGGGTGGCGTCGTTGTAGCGCGCGCCCTCGCACTCCTCACAGGGGACGTACACGTCCGAGAGGAAGTTCATCTCGATCTTGACGGTGCCCTGCCCGCCGCACTCCTCGCAGCGGCCGCCCTTGACGTTGAACGAGAAGCGCCCCTTCTCGTAGCCGCGCTGCTTCGAGAGCTTCGTCTCGGCGAACAGCTCGCGGACGTAGTCGAAGATGCCGGTGTAGGTGGCGGGGTTCGAGCGCGGTGTGCGGCCGATGGGGCTCTGGTCGATGAGCCGCACCGTCTCGATACCCTCGATGCCCTCGATGTCGTCGTGGTCGCCCGGGTTGACGGAGGTGTTGTCGTTCATCCGGCGGGCCAGTCCCTTGTAGAGCACGTCGTGCATCAGCGTGGACTTCCCGGAGCCGGAGACGCCGGTGATGGCGGTGAAACAGCCCAGCGGGAGGTCGACGTCGACGTCCTTGAGGTTGTGCTGGCGCGCACCCAGCACGGAGAGGTACTCGTCCGCGGTGCGGCGCGTGTCCGGCACCGGGATCTGCCTGCGCCCGGCGAGGAAGTCGCCGGTGACGCTCTCGTCGCTGGCGACGATGTCGTCGAAGTCGCCCTGCGCGACGACCTCGCCGCCGCGCTTGCCGGGGCCGGGGCCCATGTCGATGACGTTGTCCGCCCGGCGCATCGTCTCCTCGTCGTGCTCGACGACGATGAGGGTGTTCCCGAGGTCCCTGAGTCCTTCGAGCGTGTCGAGCAGCTTGTCGTTGTCGCGCTGGTGGAGGCCGATGGAGGGCTCGTCCAGCACGTACAGCACGCCGACGAGGCCGGAGCCGACCTGCGTCGCGAGCCGGATGCGCTGTGATTCGCCGCCGGAGAGAGTGGAGGCCTCGCGGTCGAGCGTGAGGTACTCCAGTCCGACCTCGGTCATGAAGCCGAGGCGGGCGCGTATCTCCTTCAGAATCTCCTCGGCGATGGTCGTCTGTCGCTCGTCGAGCTCGGCCTCCATGCCCTCGAAGTGTGCGAGCGCGTCGCCGATGCTCATCCGGTTGACCTCGCTGATTGCGGTGCCGGCGACGTAGACCGAGCGCGAGGCGGGCTTGAGGCGAGTTCCCTCACAGGCGGGGCACTCCGTGACGGACATGTAGTCCTCGATGTGGTCGCGGGTGCCCTGCGAGTCCGTCTCGACGTAGCGGCGCTCGAGGTTCGGGATGATGCCCTCGAACTTCTTCTGCTTGCGTCGGGTGCCGTTCTTCGTCTGGCGCTCGAACACCACCTCGTCGTCCGTGCCGTAGAGGAACTGCCGCTGGATATCCTCGTCGACCTCCTCGAACGGCGTGTCGAGGCTCACGTCGAAGTGCGCGGCGACCGCGTCGAGGCGGGTCTGGTAGTACGAGCGGTTGTAGCTCCAGGGCTCGAACACGTGCTTCAGCGGCTTCGACTCGTCGACGACGACGCGCTTCTCGCTGACCTCCTTCGTCTCGCCGATGCCCTCGCACTCGGGGCAGGCCCCGTGGGGCGAGTTGAACGAGAACGAGCGCGTCTCGATCTCGGTGAAGTCGATGCCGCAGTGGGTGCAGGCGAGCTCCTCGGAGAACTCGAGGACGAGCCTGTCCTCCGATTCTGCCCCCTCGTCGTCCTCGCCGGCCACGTCCGCGAGGTCGCCCGTCGAGCGCGCCTCGCTGCCGCCGATGTCCACGTCTGCGGGCGGGTCCGGGAGGATCAGCTTCATGACGCCGTCGGCCTCCGTCAGCGCCGTCTCCACGGAGTCCGTGATGCGCGGGCGGGCCTCCGACGAGAGCTTCACGCGGTCGACGACCACGTCGATGGTGTGGTCGTAGTTCTCGTCCAGTTCGGGGCGGTCGACGGTCAGGTCGTACTCCTCGCCGTCGACCTCGACGCGGGCGTACCCCTCGCTCACGAGCTCGTCGAAGCGGTCCTCGAACGCGCCCTTCTGGTCGCGGACGACCGGCGCGGCGATCTTCGCGCGGGTCCCCTCGGGCAGGTCGAGGATACGCGAGACCATCGTGTCCGCGGACTGCTCGCCGACCTCGCGGCCGCACTCCGGGCAGTGCGGCGTGCCGACGCGGGCGTACAGCAGGCGGAGGTAGTCGTGCAGTTCCGTGACCGTCCCGACGGTCGAGCGCGGGTTGTTCGCCGCGTTCTTCTGGTCGATGGAGATCGCCGGAGACAGGCCCTCGACCGTCTCGACCTGCGGCTTGTCCATCTGCCCCAGGAAGTTCCGGGCGTACGCCGACAGCGACTCGATGTAGCGTCGCTGGCCCTCGGCGTACACCGTCTCGAACGCGAGCGAGGACTTGCCCGACCCGGACAGCCCCGTCACCACGTTGAACTGCTCGCGTGGGATGCGAACGTCGAGGTCTTTCAGGTTGTGCTCCTCGGCACCCTTGACCTCGATGAAGTCCTTGCTCATCTGGTCATAGCCTGGGGCGGGACGACCCTTAGGGTGTCGGTTCCGGGTGGACTCGCGTCGAGTCGGCGGCGACGATGTGAGGTTTTAAATACGGGACCGGGCACAGTGAGAGTAATGAGCACGCCAGCGCAGTACGACATCTCCGGCATCGAGCTCACGGACGACCGCTACACCGTGGTCCAGAGCCTCATCCGGAACAAGTACAGGGCGGAGGACGCCGCGGGCAACGTCGTCCTGCGGGGGAAACAGAAGATGTTCAAGATGAAAGAGGAGTTCCCGTTCGTCGACGGGAACGGCGAGGACGTGTTCACGGTCAAGGCCGGGAGCATCATCGACGTGGCGGGCAACTACATGCTGTCCGACGCCCGGACCGGCGAGGACATCGTCGTCCTCGACAACGACTTCTCCCTGCTGCAGGACACGTGGCGCATCCGGGACGCCCGCACCGAGGAGGTCCTCGCCCGCATCGACTCGCGCGGCGCGATGGTCACGCTCGCCCGGAACTTCATCCCGTTCGGCGAGCTCATCCCGCACAAGTACGAGATAACCGACGCGAACGGGAACCACGTCGGCAGGATCGACGGCCAGTTCTCGTTCAAGGACAAGTACGACATCGTCATCGACGACGCGAGCGCCGTACCGAAAGAACCCATCGTCGCGGCCGCAATGGTCATCGACGCCATCCAGGGCAACTGAGCGCCGTCGCGGGGAGCCGGCCCGCCGCCGACACCGGCGTCACGCCGGTCGCAGGTGGACGACGACCTCGGTGCCGACCTCCGGGTCGCCGAAGCTGACTTCGCCGCCCAGCGACCGCACCACCCAGTTGACGACCCACAGGCCGAGCCCGTCGCCGTGTTCGACCTGCGAGACGTCGCGGTCACCCGTGAGGAACGCCCGCTCGTGGGCCGGGATACCCGGCCCGTCGTCCGTGACGTGGACGTGGACGCCGTCGGCGTCGGTCTCGACCCGGACCCCGACCGCTGGAGCCGGCGCGTGGGTGTGCTGGATGCCGTTCTCGACGAGGTTCTCGACGGCGAGGTCGAGGCGCTCGTCGGCGTGGGCCATCGCGGTCCCGGGTGCGTCGACGTCGATGGTCGCCCGCGGGTAGCGGTCGCGGAGCCCGTCGACGAGCGGTTCGAGCCGCTCGACCACGTCCGTCGGTCCGGGCGTCAGGTCGGTGTCCTGCTGGATGACCTGCTCGAGCTGGTGGACCTTGTCCGCGAGGCGCGCCACGTCCTCGGCCCGGCCCGTGACCCGTTCGATGAGCGCGTGGTCGTCCCCGTCGTCGAGTCGGTCGTCGAGCTGGTCGAGGTAGCCGATGACGACGCCCATGTCGGTGCGCAGGTTGTGCCGGAGCACGCGGTGGAGCACCTGCAGGTGGCGCTCCCGGTCGCGCTGGTCGGAGATGTCCGTGTAGATGCCGAAGGCGTGGGTGCCCCGGTCGTCGGTGCGGTACGGGATCCCCCGGAACAGGAAGTAGCGGTCGCCGTCGGCCGTCTCGCGGCGAACCTCGGCCGAGACGGGGTCGTCGTCCTCGGCGAGCGTCCGCCGGTCGAGTTCACGCCCGCTATCCTCGTCCTCGGCCGGGACGAGCACGTCGTTGACCGACTTGCCGACGACCTCGCCGGTCTCGTGGCCGAAGACGCGCTCGAACGCCGGGTTCACGGTGTCGACCACTGGCTCGTCGCCCTCGAACCGCGTGTCCACGACGGGGTCGGGCAGGTGCTCGAACAGCGACCGGAAGCGGTCCCGCTCGTGGGCGAGGCGCTCCTCCGTCTCGACGAGGTCGGAGATGTCCCGGACCGCACCGATGGTGCCCCGGAACTCGCCGTCGTCGCTCGGCAGCAGCGAGAGCTCGATCTCGATGGGGACGTTCGTGCCGTCGGCCTGGATACCCGTCGTCCGGTAGGTCCGGCTCCCGTCGTCCTCGGCCGCGAACAGTTCGGCGACGAGTTCGCCGCCGCGGTGGAACCCCTCCTCGTCGACGAACTTCGAGACGTGCTCGCCGACCAGCTCGTCGCGGTCGTAGCCGGTCGCCTCGACGATCTGTCGACTGACGAGGACGATGCGTCCGCTCTCGTCGAGGACGTACACCATCTCGCGGACGTTGTCGACCACGGTCCGGTACAGCTCCAGGGTCTCCTCGCGGGCGGCGCGTTCGAACGCGGCCGAGGCGTTCGCCGTGAGTATCTCCGCGAGCTGGACGTCCGACTCCTCGATGTCGGTGACGCTGTCGGTGCCGACGGCGAGGACGCCGTGCTCGCCGAGCGGGAAGTAGAGCGCGGCGTCCTCGTCCCGGCGCTGCACGGTCGGCTGGCCCGTCTCGAACACGCGCCCGACGGGCGGCTCGCCAGCGTCGTACGCGGGGTCGTCACCGCCCGCCGCGGGCGTGAGCCGCTCCTCGTGGTCGTCGACGAGCCAGACCGTCGTCCACTCGAAGTCGAGGGTGTCGACGGCTGTGTCGACGACCACGTCGGCGATCTCGTCCGGCGAGTGGATGGTGAGCAGCTGCCGGGCGGTCGCCAGCAGGCCGCTGAGCGTGCGCTCGTCGGGCCGGGTGGGATCCTGCGCCCGCGAGAGCAGCGCGACCCGCTCGGCGAGCCGACTCGCCGGGTCGTCCCAGATGGCGAGTGGGAGGTACTCCGACGCGGTACCGTCGGCGACTGCAGCAGCGACCTCGTCGCTGGGCTCGTCGGTGACGAGGATGCCCGGGACGTGCGGATACGCGCCGCGCAGGCGGTCGAGGAGTTCGAGCCCGGACAGCCCGTCGCGCTCGTTCGGGCAGACGACACAGTCCACGGGGGTGGTCGCGAGGTGATCGGCCGCGTCGGCGTGGTCCTCGGCGACGGTGACGGCGACGTCCGGGTGGTTCGACAGGAGCGGCTCCTCGTGGGAACCACGGACTGACAGGACCACCGGACGCGAGCTCATGCGGGGGAAGTCACTCGGACGATGGGCAGGTGGCTACATGAAACTGTCTCCCCTTCTCCATCGACGGGGGGTCAGCGGTACTCGAACGCGAGTAAATCTAACCGCTTAAGTGCCAGCCCGCCCGTGTCACTCGTAGCATGGCCACCTACGCGGGCGTCGACCTCGGTGCGACGAACGTCCGGGCGGTCGTCGGCGACGGCGACGCCCGCATCCTGGGGTCGCACCGAACGAGCACGCCACAGGGTCCGACCGGCATCTCGGTGACCGAGGCGGTGCTCGACACGCTCAAGAACGCCTGTGCGGACGCCGGGGTCGACCCGACCGCCGTCCGTGCCTGCGGCATCGGCTCCATCGGCCCCCTCGACCTCGCCGAAGGTGCCGTCGAGGACCCGGCGAACCTCCCCGACACCGTCGAGCGCATCCCGCTCACCGGCCCCATCGGGCAGCTCATCGACAGCGACCGGGTGTACCTGCACAACGACACCGCCGCCGGCGTCATCGGCGAGCGCTACCACGCCGACCGCAACCCCGACGACATGGCGTACATCACCATCTCCTCGGGCATCGGGGCCGGCGTCTGCGTCGATGGCAACGTCATCGCGGGCTGGGACGGCAACGCCGGCGAGGTCGGTCACTACGTCGTCGACCCGCAGGGCCGGCTCACCTGCGGCTGCGGGAAGGACGGGCACTGGGAGGCGTACTGCTCGGGCAACAACATCCCGAACTACGCCCGCCTGCTCGCCGAGGACGACCCCGAGGTCGAGACCAGCCTCCCGCTCGCGAACCCCGAGTTCACCGCGAAGGACGTGTTCGACGCCGTCGGCGAGGACGAGTTCGCCGACCACGTCGTCGACCAGCTCGCCCACTGGAACACCATCGGCGTGAGCAACGTCGTCCACTCGTTCGCCCCCATCGTCATCTACATCGGCGGCGCGGTCGCGCTCAACAACGCCGAACTCGTGCTCGACCCGATCCGGGAGCGCATCGACGAGATGGTGATGACGAACATCCCCGACATCCAGCTCACCACGCTCGGCGACGACGTGGTGGTAAAGGGCGCGCTCGCGAGCGCCCTCACCGGCGGCACCGGTGACAGGACCCGGACACGTCGCTGACCCGAGCCGGGATCTCCCCGGTCGGTCCGACACCCGTCTGCCGTTTCGACGCGCGAACCAGTAACAAAAAGACATCTTTGAGCTACCTGAAGCTTTAGTTGGAGACGCCCGTTCCATCGCAGTATGGAACGAAGAGATGTGCTCCGTGCGGGTGCAGGCGCGCTCGCACTGGGTGCAGTTGGAGGGACAGCCTCCGCAACACGAGCACAGGAAGCCTACGAGCCACTCGGTAGCGTCGACATCGAGGGTACCATGGAGGTCGCCCCGACCGAGGACGGGAACTTCGCGTTCGTCGCGGCCAGCGACGGCTTCGTCTCGGTCGACATCTCGGACGAGGCGAACCCCAGCATCGCCTTCGAAGACCGCGACCTGCTCGCCGACCGCGACGCCGGCCCGATGCAGGCCGTCGCGGACGTGAAGGTCGACGGCGACCGCCTGCTCGTGGTCGGCCCCAACCAGGCCGGCGAGGTCATCAAGGCGGCACTGCTCTACGACATCTCCGACCCCGCGAACCCAGAGCAGCTGGCTGTCCAGACGGTCGACCACTCCATCCACAACAGCTTCTTCGAGGACGGCTACGCCTACCTGACCAAGGGCGACCGGTTCCGCATCATGGACACGTCGGGCGACGAGTTCAGTGCGGTCTCGGAGTGGGGAATCCACCAGACCGCCGACATCTGGAGCGAGGTCAACCCCAACTTCCGGAACGTCCACGACCTGTGGGTGCAGGGCGACTACGCCTACCTCGCGAACTGGGACGCCGGCACCGTCATCGTCGACATCTCCGACAGGGCGAACCCGTCGATGGTCAGTCGACTCGGCGGCGCGGACCCGCAGAAGCTCGCACAGGTCCAGCAGCAGGACCTCGTCGACATCTTCTACCAGCCGCCCGGCAACGACCACTACGTCACCGTCGACGAGAACGCGGAGACGCTGTACGTCGGCGCGGAGTCGTGGGACACCAACCCCGACGACGACCGCCGTGGCGCGAGCGGCATCGACATCTGGGACATCTCCGACAAGACCAGCCCCGAGAAGCTCACCACCATCCGCGCGCCCGGCGCGGAGAACGAGGGCTTCCAGGGCCAGTTCACCACCTCGCACAACTTCTCACTCAACCGAGACCGCCTCTACACCTCCTGGTACTACGGGGGCGTGATGATCCACGACGTCTCGGACCCCGCCAATCCGGAGCGCATCGCCTGGTGGCGCGACCCCGACACCACGCAGTTCTGGGGCGCGAAGTACGCCCGGTACAACGGTCCGGACGCCGTCGGCGTCTTCGTCGCCGGCAACATGGGTCCCGGTCAGAGCAACACCGGCGGGCTCTACGTCTTCCCCGATACCGATGGGGAGATGGCCGAGCCCCCGGGCGTGTTCACCCCGCCGGAGGAGACCAGCCTGATCACGAGCGTCGACTGGCCGGACTACGTCGAGAGCGAGAGCCCGAACACGCAGACGCCGACCCAGACCCCCACCGCGACGCCGACCGAGACACCGACGGCGACGGAGACGCCCACCGCGACGCCGACGGAGACCGGCACGAGCACGGTGGACGGCACCACCGCGACGCCGACCGAGAGCGGCGACGACGGCGGCTCGCCCGGCTTCGGCGCGCTCACCGCCCTCGCCGGCCTCGGTCTCGGCGCGGCTCGGTTCCTCCGAGCTGACGACGGGGAGTAGGGAGAGCCGGACCGGGACCCTCCAGGTCGGCGAGCGCGGCAGGTCGTGTCAGTGCAGATAGGTAGCCGGGGTAACATTCCGGCAGTCTTTTTTCGATTCTCCCCCTCGAGCAACGTATGCAACGGAGAACCCTCCTTCGCGCCGGTGCTGGCGCGTTCACACTCGCCACACTCGGCCGGCCCGCCGCCGCCAGCGGGACGACAGCGTACGACCCGACCAGCGAACTCCGGATCGACGGCGCTGCCGAGGTCGTCCTCGCCGCCGACGGGGCGACGGCGTACGTCGCCGCGAGCACCGGCTTCGCGACCGTCGACGTCTCCGACCCCGCAAACCCGACCGTGTTGGCCGAGGAACGCGCCATCGAGACGGGCGGTGGGAGTTCCGCCCGACAGATCCTCGACATCAAGGTCGACGGGGACACGCTCCTCGTCCCGACCGCTGCACAGGGCGGCGGCCCGCTGGGCTTTTTCCTCTACGACGTCTCCGACCCCGCAAACCCGACCCGGATCGGCGACTTCTACGACACGCCCCACGGCAACCACAACTCGTTCATCCTCGACGACGTGGTGTACCTGACCGGCAACGCGGGTCGCTCGACGTACCTCAACATGATCGACGTCTCCGGCGGGGAGTTCGAGCAGCTCGGTCGCTGGTCACCGAGCCAGGACCTCGACGCAGGCTGGGGCGACGTGCTCGGGAAGGTCCTCCACGACATCTACGTGCAGGACGGGATCGCCTACTGTGCGTACTGGGACGCCGGCACCTTCCTGGTCGACGTCTCCGACCCGACGGAACCCGAGTTCGTGGTCCGCATCGGCGACTACGCGTTCGAGGACCTGCGCGAGTGGAGCGACGCCCGTGCCAGCACCGACTACACGGAACCACGGGGGAACGCGCACTACGTCGCGGTCGACGACGACGCGAGCGTCCTCGGCGTCGGGCGCGAGACGTGGGACACGCAGACCGGTGACGGCCAGGGTGGACCGGCCGGCATCTCCCTGTACGACATCTCCGACCCGACCAGCCCGACGCACCTGTCGACGATCGAGCCGCCGATGCCCGCGGACGGCGATACCACTCGCCAGGGGACGTGGACCACCTCGCACAACTTCCAGTTCGTCGGCGACCGCCTCTACACCTCCTGGTACCAGGGCGGCGTGAAGGTGTTCGACGTCGCCGACCCCTCGAACCCGGAACAGCTCTCGTGGTGGCGTGACCCGTCGTACGCCTTCTGGACGGCGGTGACGACCCCCGACCTCGACTTCTACGCCGCGACGAGCTACAGCAGCGTCCCCGGCGCGGAGAACGACGCACTGGTGCTGTTCCCGGACGAGGCCGGGCAGCAGTCCGCAGCCCCGTCGAGTCTCGTCGACGCGGACCCGCTGGTCCGCGCGGAGAACGAGCACTACGTCGACCTGCCGAGCGCGTTCGGCGGGAGCGACGACGGCACGGCGACGCCGACGGCCACACCGGAGCCGACTCCGACGGCGACGTCGACACCCACACCAACGTCGGAGCCGACCGACACCCCGACGGCGACCGAGAGCGCTGGCGACGGCGGCTCGCCCGGCTTCGGTGCGCTCACCGCCCTCGCCGGCCTCGGCCTCGGCGCGGCTCGGTTCCTCCGCGACCGGGACGACGAGTAGGGACGTTCCGAGCGAGCAGCAGCGCGGTTCCTCACGGTCGTTCCTGTCGAACCGTGCGACACGGACCCAAAGCTTTCTCACCGTCGGAGTGCCTACTCCCGAGTGATGAGTACCGACGCCGCCGAGACGGACGACGCGCTCGCCGAACGGGTAGAGCAGTGGCTGGCGCGCGAGATGCCGATCATCCAGATGCACGGCGGGACCAGTTCCGTCCGGCGGGCAGACCCGGAGACCGGCGAGGTCGTCGTCGAACTCGGCGGCGGCTGTTCGGGCTGTGGCGTCGCCGACATCACCACGGGCAACATCGAGGCGGAGCTGCTGAAGTGGCCCGAGATCGAGGACGTGACCGTTCGGGTGCCCGAGAGCGGCGAGTCACTCGGCGTCGAGCAGGCGGAGTCCATCATGGGGGTCGACCGGACCGAGGGCGGCCGCGGCGACTGGGGCTCCTCGAACCCCGGGAAGGACCACCTCTGAACGAGGGCATCGCTGGCGGTTCAGGCGGACAGGCGGTGCGTCGGCTCCCGCGCGGGGGCGCACCGCACACCCGCCCAGACCACCGCGCGGCCGAGTCGTGGCTGACGCTGGCTCTGGGCGCGGCTTCGGAGATAAACGCTGGTTCCGCTCAGTCGCGGCCGAGCTTCTCGCGGCTGATCTTCACGCCGGTCGGCGTGACGATGAGCTGGTCGTCGCCCTTCTGGACGATGTCGCCGTCGACCTCCTGGGCGACCTGTCTGAGCTCGTCGACGATGTGCTCGACCGTCCTGTCCTCCGTTCGCAGGCGGGTGATGTCGGCGATGACGAGGTCGCCGTCGTAGACGGCGTCTTTGATGTCGATAGCGTCGGCCTGTCCAGCGACCTCGGCGATGTGTACCTCCATCGCCGCGTCGCCCGAGACCGTATCGAAGTCGTCGAGGTCGAGTTCGAGATAGTCCTCGGTGCTGTGAGAGTTGTTCCCGCCGAGGATCTTGCTCATGAGGCCCATGGGTGTCTACCTACGGTGGCGAGCGTTTAGTTCTTACGTCAGACGGGGTGACGAGCCGCGGCGACGGTTCCGAGACGTTCGGACGCTGAGCCGAGTTCACTTGCGAGCACCCCGGCATCGTGGACGAATCACCAAAGATATCTAAAATTGTGTCCAGGAACAGTTAATTATATAACCCATGATGCATGACATCTGTCCGCATGGTCAGAGACACCAATGGAGTTTCCCGACGGCGATTGCTGAAAGGAGCAGGTGCAGGACTGGCGGCGACGACGATGGCGGGCGAGGTCGTCGCCGGCGAGGGTGCACAGGACGTGATCGTGGGCGTGTCGGACGATCACGGGCTCCAGACGGCGAAAGAGCAGGCGTCGTCGGTCAGACACGAGTTCGACTTCGACGACATCGGGCAGGCCGTCGCGGGACGGTTCCCCGCCGAAGCCATCGAGGGGCTCCGGAACAACCCGCACGTCCGGTACGTCGAGGACGACGGCGAGTACCACGCGCTCGCTCAGACGCTTCCGTGGGGCGTCGACCGGGTCGACGCCGACGCACTACACAGCAACGGTGACACCGGCGACGGAGTCGACGTCGCCATCCTCGACACGGGCATCGACAGCGACCATCCAGACCTGGCCGACAACGTCCAGGGCGGGAAGTGCTTCACCGACAACTGCTGTGGCGAGGCCGGCGGTGGCGGTGGCCCGTTCGGCTGTGACACGAACAGCAACGACTGTCCCAACGCCTGGGACGACGACAACGACCACGGGACACACTGCGCCGGCATCGCCGACGCGGTGAACAACACCGAGGGCGTCATCGGCGTCTCGACACAGGCGAACCTCTGGGCCGGGAAGGTGCTCGACGGCTGTGGCTCGGGGTCGCTCTCGGCCATCGCGGCCGGCATCGAGTGGGCCGCCGACCAGGGCTTCGACGTGGCTTCGATGTCGCTCGGGGCGTCCTCGGGCGACCAGACGCTCCAGGACGCGGTACAGTACGCCGCGAACCAGGGTCTGCTTATGGTCGCCGCGGCGGGCAACGACGGCCCCTGTTCGGACTGCGTTGGCTACCCCGCGGCGTACCCCGAGGTCGTCGCGGTCTCCTCGACGGCCGACGACGACAGCCTCTCGGACTTCTCGTCGACCGGTCCGGAGGTCGAGCTCGCCGCACCGGGCACCGACATATACTCGTCGGTCCCGAGCGGCTACGCGACGTTCTCGGGCACCTCGATGGCGTGTCCGCACGTCTCCGGCGCGGCCGCACAGGTGATGGCGACGGGCGCGACCGCCTCCGAGGCCCGCACGATTCTCCAGGACAGCGCCGAGGACATCGGGCTCGGCGACAACGAGCAGGGCTACGGGCTTCTCGACGCCGAGAACGCCGTCGCTGCCGCCGGCGGTGGGGGCGGGGGCGACGACACCGCACCCAGCGTCTCCTGGGCGACCCCGACGGACGGCGACACGGTCAGCGACACGGTGACGGTCCAGATCAGCGCGTCCGATAGCGAGGACGCCGACGACTCGCTGAACGTGACCTACACCGTCGACGGCGGCACGGCACGGAGCGCCGCCTACAACGCCGATACCGGCTACTACGAGGACTCGTGGGACACCACCGGCGTCTCCGACGGCGACAACACGCTGGCGGCGTCGGCGACCGACTCGGCGGGCAACACGAGCACGTCGAGCATCACGGTTACCACGGACAACGGCGGCGACGGCGGCGACACCGCACCCGCCATCGACGGGTTCTCCGTCGCGAACAACAGCAACGGCGGCTGGGCGCGCTTCGACGTGGACTGGGCGGTCTCCGACGCCGACGGCGACCTCGCGTCGGTCGACCTCACCCTCGACCAGAACGGCACCGCCGACTCGGCGAGCATCGGCGTGAGCGGCTCCAGTGCCTCCGGTTCGGCCCGTCTGGAGGACAAGAAGGGCTCGGGCGACTACGACATCACGCTGACCGTGACCGACGCGGCCGGCAACACGACGAGCCAGACGAAGACCGTCACGGCCTGACGGCTCCGTAACGGGTGCGGTCACGGACGCGACCGCGCATCGACTTCCGGCACACCGGCTTTTTTGCTCGGCTCGACCCTGCACCCTGCTATGACGTTCAGCATCTGCGTCCACGAGACGTACACCGACGACGAGGGGGACCAGCAGGACCGCTTCGGCGTCGCCGTGACGACTCGACTCCCGGGCGTCGGGACGCTCTGTCCGTTCGCCAGCGAGTCCGGCGCGGTCGCGACACAGAGCCTCGTCAACGTCGAACTCGGCCGGAAGGGCATCGAGTACCTCGACGACGGACTGGCGGTCGAAGACGCCCTGCAGTCGCTCCTGAACGCCGACGAGGGGGCAGAGAGCCGCCAGCTCCACGGCGTCGACGCCGAGGGGACGTTCGTCTTCTCCGGCGGGGAGTGCAAGGACTGGTACGGCCACGTCGAGGGCGAGAACTACACCGTCGCGGGCAACCTGCTGACCGGCGAGGCGGTCGTCGAGTCGGTCGCCGAGGAGTACGAGTCGAGCCGGGACGAGGACCGCCCGCTCGCCGAGCGGCTCGTCGACGCGCTCGCGGCGGGCCACGAGCAGGGCGGCGACAAACGGGAGGAGCTGCACGTCCAGAGCGCGGCGCTCCTCGTCGAGTCGACCGAGGAGCGCGTCGTCGACCCGTACTACGAGGACCTGCGTGTGGACGCGACGGAGACGCCCATCGCGGACCTACGCGAGACGTACGAGCACGCCGTCGAGGGCTACGAGATGGCGATGGAGCTGTACGAGGACGCCTACGACGAGGACGGGATGGACCCGGTGGACGGGGACGACGAGTCAGCCTGAGAACTCGAAGAGGTCGTCGCCGACGTGGTGGATGGACTCGACGACCTTGCCGGAGTCGCCGACCATGTCGTCGCCGTCGGCCCTCGCGCGGCCGACCGCGAGCACCTTGCCGTGGGTCTCCTCGGCGATGACGACGAGGTCGCCCGGCGCGATGTCGGGGTCTGCCTCGACGATACCGGGGCGCATCACGTCCGCGCCGTCGGAGACGAACGAGATAGCGCCGGCGTCGACGGTGACGACGCGGCGGGTCGGCTCGGTCGCGTTCGCACCCACGACGGTGAGGAACGGTTCGTCGTCGACGTAGAAGACGTGGGGCTCGCCGTCGACGAGGACGACGTCGAACTCGCTGTCCTCGAACTCGACCAGTTCGTACGTGTCGCCATCGAGGTCGACGCCCAGTGCGTCCGCCACGGCGGTCTCGACGTCCCTGACGTCGTCGCTGCGGAGATGGTGTCGGGACTTCACCTGCATACCCGAACCGTCCACGGGGAACCGCATAAACCGGTCGTTCTCCCGGAGCCGTCCCGACAGCCGCCCGCACTTAAACTGGGTGAGAAACTCGCGGCAACGTCTTTATACGGGCCCACCGTTGGCCAAACCATGTGGGGTGCCCGGCGAGACGGCGACGATGGCCCCGTGACGTGCATCGCGTGCGGCGACGAGGTCCCTCGCGACGACGCCCGCGAGTACGACAAACACGGAAACAGGTGGGAGCGCACGGACAAGGAGTTCGAGTACCTCTGCAAGCCCTGCGACCGGACGTGCTGTCACCAGCCACGGAAGGGGCTGGAGTCCATGCTCGTCGACCTCGGTGCCGGCGAGGTCCCACGGGAGGAGTTCCTCGCCCGCTTCCACGACGCCACCGTCGAGGCACGGGAGCACTCGGACTGAGAGACCGGCCCGCGACGCGGACGCCCCGATACGTTTTCCCGTCCCCCCCTCGTAGCCCGGCCCATGACCGACGACGCCAGCGCGCAGGCCGCCGCGGGCACCGCCGAAGGCCAGGGCCCCGTCGAGATCGACGAGGAGCTCGCGCGCCATCTGGAGAACAAACGAGAGGAGCTGTTCGAGAAGTTCGAGATCGCCGACGCGTTCCCGCCCGAGGTGCTGGAGGAAGCAGAAGAACGCACCGAAGGCGTCCAGCAGGAGATACAGGACGAACTGGACGAACGCGAGGACCTCCGTGACCTGACGACGTGGACCACCGACCCGGTCGACGCACAGGACTTCGACGACGCCATCTCCATCCGGGAGAACGAGGAGACGTTCACGCTATGGGTCCACATCGCCGACGTGACCCACTACGTCCACCCCGAGAGCGCGATGTGGGCGGAGGCCGTCGAGCGCGGCAACACCGTCTACCTCCCGGCGTACACCATCCACATGCTGCCGCCGACGCTCGCGGAGACCGTCTGCTCGCTCGTCCCCGAGGAGGACCGGCTGGCCCACACCGTCGAGATGGAGCTCGACAAGGAGCACCTGAGCTACGAGTCCATCGACATCTACAAGTCCGTCATCCACTCGAACGAACGCCTCACCTACACCCAGACCGAGGACCGACTCGACGACGAGGACGCCGATCTGCACGACGAGATCTCGCTTGTGTTCGAGGTGGCCGACCGGATGCACGAGCAGCGCAAGGAGGACGGCTCGCTCGTGCTCAACCCGCGCCGCGACCGCGCCCACACCATCATCGAGGAGTGCATGCTGAAGGCGAACAAGGCGGTGACCCACGAGCTGATGTGGAACCGCGGCGTCGAGGCGATGTACCGCGTCCACCCGCAGCCGACCCCGGACGAGTGGGACAAGGCCCTCGTCGAGATCCAGGAGTTGGACGGCGTCTCGATCCCGGGCGACTCCTGGGACGACCCCCGGAAGGCCGTCAACGCGACGCTCGAACAGGCACCCGGCCGCCAGCTCGGCAAGATCCAGTGGGCCGTGATGAAGGTGATGCCCCGTGCGAAGTACATGTCCGACCCCTTCGGCGGTCACCACGCCCTCAACTTCGACATCTACGGCCACTTCACGAGCCCCATCCGGCGGCTCTCCGACCTCATCAACCACTGGATCGTCTACACGAACGACGTGCCGGAGGACCTCGCGGCGCTCTGTTCGCGCGCCTCGGACAAGCAGAAGGCCGCCGAGCAGTGCGAGCGCGAGTACAAGGGGTTCCTCCAGGAGGTCGGCCTCGACCCCGACGCCGTCAACAACCGCGGCATCGAGGTCGTCGACGACCCCGACGACGAGGAGTGAACACCGCCCCCAGCACCGACGGGACAACGTGGTGACAGCATCGGCGTCATTTCTATCCTCGCTGCCGTCGTACCTGCCCGTATGTACCGCATCGTACTCCCCGAAGGTGTCATCGAGTGCGACGACTACGAGCACGTCGACCACGGTATCGAGTGCTACATCGACGGCACGTTCGCCGCGTTCGTCCCCTACGAGAACTGCTACGCGCTCGTCGACGAGGATATCGTCGACCAGGACGAGCGCTCCGTCTGGTAGCCGGCACGCTCCTCAGGCGGTCGGTGGCTGACCGGCGAGCACCGTCCGCCGGACCGTGACGTACGCGACCCCGGCCGCGACGAGAACACACGCCGGCAGCCCGAACACGAGCACCGCGATCCCGAGCTCGCCCACACCGAACACGACGGCTGCGGTCCCGAGCAGCACGACGGCACCGGAGGTAGCGACGGCCACGACCGCCGCCCGGTACGCCGCCACGACGCCGATGTCGAGGTCGCCCGCCCGACGGTGGTCACGGTAGCGTAGCATCGCCACCGTCGCGAGGAAGGCGGTCAGGCCGACGGTGATGGCGACGGGGACGCCGACGATCAACGACGGCCAGATGTGCGGGTCGAGGACAGCGGTGACCGCGACCCCGGCGACGAGGAAGGCGAGCAGTCCGACGGCGAGACCGACGAGAGTCTTCGAGAGTGTTCTCATACCCATAGATACGCGCTCTCGGGCGATATACCCGTATTCTGCTTCCCGGCGGGCGGGAACGAACCCACCACAACCATCATGCGAACGACTACCGTAGCTGTCCGGTATGGGTGCGTTCTCCTCGCTGTTCGCCCGGACGCCGAACCAGCTCCGCTCGCGGGCCATCGTCAAGACGCTGCTGTACCGCGTGCTCATGGTCGCCATCACCGTCGTCGTCGCCTTCGCCGTCACCGACGACGTGCTGGCCTCGGTGAACATCGGACTGGTGACCAACGTCGTCAAGACCGGGACGTACTACGGGTACGAGCGCCTCTGGGACCGCATCGCCTAGGGTGTCTGAACCGGCAGACGCACGGCTCGACGGGTGTGCAGCGTCCCCGAGAATGCTTCACTACGAGCCCTTGTCGCGAGAAGTACTTAAAGAGACGAGCACGCCTCTCCGGCGACGACGCCGTCGTCGAACTGCCGCTGGACGGGCCCGCCGGCATCCACCCGTGCGGCGACACCGACCTGTGGGGGACTGAACGGGCTTCGTCGGGGACACCAGCATCCACACGTCCCAGCCTCGCTTTAAGTGCTTCTCGCGACAAGGGCTCGTAGTGAGGCATTCTACAGGGACCTGGACCCACGAGCGACAGCGTTCTCACGGGGTGAACTCGCGGAGCTGCGTGGCTCGCTGTGTAGTCCGTCGAGAATCGCAGTGGACTTGCTGGGATTTGAACCCAGGGCCTCTTCCTTGCGAAGGAAGCGATCTACCGCTGATCTACAAGCCCGCGAACGCATCCAATGCTTGCCCGTGGTGCGTATTAGTACCTTTCCTTTCGGGTGCCGGACGGGGCAGAGCGTGACACGGCGAGCAGGTTGACGCGGCCGGCGGCGACGCCGACGAGGAAGCCGGTGAAGTGCGCGAGCAGCGCGACGCCGGGAGCGCCGGTCGCGACGGTGACCACGAGCGCGACGACGAGGAAGACGCCGTACTCGGCCCACGTCGGGATGTCGAGGTTCCGGAGCAGACCGTCGGTCAGTCGGTTCCCGCCGAGGACGTAGCCGTACAGTGCGAACACGGCACCGCTCGCGCCGAGGACGCCGGGGGCGTCGGTCAGGAGAACCTGAACGAAGCCGGCGAACGCGCCGGTACAGACGAAAAAGAGGTGGAACCGCAACCGGGTCGTGTACCGTTCGAGGATGAACCCGACGAGCACGAGCGCGACGGCGTTCGACAGGAGGTGACCGAGGCCGGCATGCGCGTAGACGCTCGTGACGAACGTCCACGGCTGCGAGACGGGTGAGTCGAGGACGAACAGGAAGGCGTAGACGGGTCGCCACGCGCCGAAAATCCCGAAGAGACCCACCACGAGCTGCTGGAAGGCGAAGACCACCGCGAAGACGACGAGCGTGTCGAGGGTCGGGCTCCCGCGGGACATAAATTCAGTGGAGTCCTGTAGCCACTAAACTGAGGGGGTCGACCGCGCGTCGACCGACGGCGCTGCGCGAGAGAGAGAAGCCGTCGGCAGCGTCCTCAGTCCTCGAGGACGATCTCGATGCTGACGTCGTTCGGCACCTGAATCCGCATCAGCTGACGAAGCGCACGTTCGTCGGCGTCGAGGTCGATCAGGCGCTTGTGGACGCGCATCTCCCAGTGCTCCCAGGTCGCGGTCCCCTCGCCGTCGGGGGACTTGCGAGTCGGGATCTCCAGCGTCTTGGTCGGGAGCGGAATCGGTCCCGACAGCGAGACGCCGGTCTTGTTCGCGATCTCGCGAACGTCGTCGCAGATGTTGTCGAGGTCGTCGGGGCTGGTGCCCGCGAGACGGACGCGTGCCTGTTGCATCTGTTTACTTCTCGTTGACGCTCAGGACCTGACCGGCGGCGATGGTCTGGCCCATGTCACGCACCGCGAAGCTGCCGAGCTCGGAGATCTCGCCGGCCGGCTCGATGCTGAGGGGCTTCTGCGGGCGGACGGTGACCTTCGCCGCGTCGCCGGACTGGATGAAGTCGGGGTTCTCCTCCGCGACCTCGCCCGATGCCGGGTCGATCTTGGCGTCGAGGCTCTCGATGGTACACGCGACCTGTGCGGTGTGGGCGTGGAAGACCGGCGTGTAACCGGCCGTGATGACGCTCGGGTGCTGCATCACGACGATCTGTGCCTTGAACGTCTCGGCGACCGTCGGCGGGTCGTCGGCGGGGCCACAGACGTCGCCACGGCGGATGTCGTCCTTGCCGATGCCGCGGACGTTGAACCCGACGTTGTCGCCGGGCTCGGCCTTGGGGACCTCCTCGTGGTGCATCTCGATGGTCTTGACCTCGCCGCCCACGTCGCTGGGCTGGAAGGAGACCATGTCGCCCGTGTTCATCACGCCGGTCTCGATACGTCCGACGGGGACGGTACCGATACCGGAGATGGTGTAGACGTCCTGGATCGGCAGGCGGAGCGGCGCGTCCGTCGGCGGCTCCGGCTCCGGCAGGCTGTTGAGTGCCTCGAGGAGGATCTCGCCGTCGTACCAGTCCGTGTTCTCGGACCGCTCGGCGATGTTGTCGCCCTCGAAGGCGGAGATCGGGATGTACGTGGCGTCGTCGGACCGGAACTGGACCTGCTTGAGGAGCTTGTTGACCTCCTCCTTGACACCCTTGTACTTGTCCTCGTCGTAGTCGACGAGGTCCATCTTGTTGACGCCGATGATGAGCTCGCCGATACCCAGCGTGCGTGCCAGGAAGACGTGCTCTCGGGTCTGGGGCGCGACACCGTCGTCTGCGGCGACGACGAGCACCGCGTTGTCGGCCTGCGAGGCACCCGTGATCATGTTCTTGACGAAGTCACGGTGGCCCGGACAGTCGACGATGGTGAAGTAGTACTCGTCGGTGTCGAACTCCTGATGGGCGATGTCGATGGTGACACCACGCTCTCGCTCCTCGGCGAGGTTGTCCATGACGTAGGCGAACTCGAAGCCGCCCTTGCCCTTCTCTTCTGCTTCCTCTCGGTACTGCTCGATTACGTGCTCCGGGACGCTCCCCGTCTCGAAGAGGAGGCGTCCGACAAGTGTGCTCTTGCCGTGGTCGACGTGGCCGATGATGGCCAGGTTCTGGTGTGGTTTGTCGCTCATTGTTTTATCTCACGCGCAGAGGCGCTGTGTGGGAATCTTTCGGCAGAAACGGTTAAAACCATTTCGATACGGACTCCTGCCGACCGCGTCGCCGTCTTGCGGTTTGTGTCACACCGACACACGGTCCCCCGCTCACCGACGGCGATTCAACGGTCCAGCCGCGCGACGTCCGCGAGTACCGCACTCGCGGTCTCGTCGCCGCCAGCGCCGCGCCCGCGCAACGCGAGCGTGCCCGCGTGGTTCGTCTCCAGTTGGACGATGTTCTCGGTGCCACCCACGGCGAGTGGGCTCTCCATTGGGACGAGGCGTGGCCCGACGCGGATGCCGTCGGGCGTCGCCTCGCCGACGAGCCGGACCGTCCGGCCGTCCGCCTGTGCGAGCGAGAGCGCACTCGGCGGGATGTCGACGATACCGGACACCTCGGCGTCGGCGAGCGTGTACTCCTCGTCGCCGAGGACGTTCGCGAGGATGACGCACTTGAGGGCGGCGTCGGTCCCCTCGACGTCGAACGCCGGGTCCGCCTCGGCGACGCCGAGGTCCTGTGCCTCCGCGAGCACGTGCTCGTAGTCGAGTCCCTCGGCGGCCATCCGCGAGAGGATGAAGTTCGCCGTCCCGTTGAGCACGCCCCGGGCCGCCGTCACCTGGTCGGAGCCGTAGTCCGCGATGGTGCCGAGCACCGGGATCGCGCCGGCGACGGTCGCCTCGAACAGCACCTCGCCCTCGCTCTCGGCTTCGAGCCGGCGCACCTCGCCGTAGCGCTCCGCGACCGGTCCCTTGTTCGCGAGCACGACGTGTCGGTCCCGGTCGAGTGCCCCCCTGACGTGCGAGAACCCCGGCTCCGCGTCGTCGAGCGTCGTCGGCGTCGCCTCGACGAGTGCGTCGTACTCGGCCGCGAGCGCGTCCTCGGGGTCCGCGCCGCCGACGCTCCCCCGGGTCGACTTCCGCGAGAGCACCGCCTCCGGGTCGAGTCCGTCGGGGTCGATAGCTGCACCCGTGGAATCGGCGACCGCGGTGACCGTGTGACCGTACTCGCCAGCCAGGTCGACGACCGAGCGCCCGACAGCGCCGGCACCGACGACGGCCAGTCTCATCGCCCACCCTCCACGAGCGGCTCCACGACCTGCAGCCCCTTCCGGTCGGCCACGTCGCGGACGACCGACAGCACCTCGTCGACCTGTGGCGGGTCGACCGCGAGCCGGAGACGCGCGCTCGACTGCTCGTCCGTGCCGGCCGGCGCGTCGAGCGAGAAGTCCGTCACCGACGCGCCGCTGCAGCCCTCGACCGTCTCCAGCGTGTCCGAGAGGTCGGTCTCGACGAGGTGGCCGACGAGCAGCAGCGTCACCTCCTCGGCGTAGCCGTCCTCGCCCGCCTGTATCACCGTCACGCCCGCGTCGCGCAGCCCCGCCACGACGTCGTCGAACCGGCCCGGCGAACACTCCAGGTCCACCTCGACCGGGATGTTCCCCCGCGGTGTCAGGTTGCCGCGCTCGTGGAACACCGACAGGAGGTTGCCGCCGTTCTCCGCGATGGGCCGGAGGGCACGCATCAGCTCGCCGGGCTCGTCGACGAGCTCCAGACGGACCGTGTACGCGCGCCGCGTCTCGGCGACATCAGCCATCGCTCTCACCCGACACCGGGCGTCGTCGCTTCATGTCTACGCTGTTCGCCGGGGCGGACATAAGCCTTCAGCCACGTGCAAGTCTCACCACTGTCCCGCCGTCGTGACACGGTCACACCCCGCGACGGCCGGGTCCGGTGGCTTCTTGACCCGTCGCCCGAACCCTCGCGTATGTCCGTCGCTCGCCAGATGGTCGAGGTCGTGGTCGCGAGCGTGCTCGCCATCGCCGGCATCCTGCTAATCGCGCCCGTCGCGTCCGCCTCGTTGGCCCAGACCGTCGGTATCATCATCGCCTGTGGCTACTACTTCTCCCGGTACCCGTGGGGCTCGCGCCAGCCCGACCCCATCAACGACCGCATCGACGCCCTCTACGACCGCATCCTGCCGTTCTGAGTCGTCGCGCACTCGTACCCGGTCGTGGCGAACGTCGAGACGTCGCCGGCGTCCCCGATTCGAATCAGCAGCACGTAACACGACTCCTCGCCGAGTTCGGCCGTCCGAACCCGTTCCCTCTCGCCGCCGTCGACCGCGTACTCGACGGTGAGCCCGCCCGCGACCGCGTCGAACCCGCCCGTCAGCACTCGTCCCGTCACCTCGCCGTCCGACGCGGCATCGAGCGAAACCGTGCGTTCGTACACCGTCTCGCCGTCGTCGAGCACCGTCACCCGCACATCGTGGGCGCGGTCGTGGCTGTTGCGGAGCTCGACCGCGCCGAGGTTCGGAGGACTGTCGTCCTCGTCCGAACCGCCGAGACAGCCGCCGAGCAGCACGACGCTGGCCGGGACCGACCCGAGCAGTCGTCGCCTGGAGGGCAGACGTTCCATTGGTGACAGCACCGGGTCGTGCCTGATAAGCATCCGGCCTGAGTGAGCCTGCCGGGGTCGTTCTGGCCGTTGGTTTCCGAACCAGCCGGGTGGCGCGCGGCTGGCGGGTGTGCCGAGCGCCAGCGAGGCCACGAGCCATCCGCGCGAGGGATGAGCGAGGGAGCCTGCGACCGAGCGAAGAGGCTGGGGAGGCGTGAGGTGCGGTACGGTCGCGGCGGGCGGGACTGAAAGGGGCGAGCGTCTCGACGAACTTCGGCGAAGTAAGGACCGCAGGAACGAGGACCGCAACGAGCCGCAGGAGTCGAGACGCTCGGGGCTTTCTGGCTGTTCGTGGTTCAACCAGTTCCCGTGGCAAAATGCACTTTCTGGCTGTTGCGGTCTCCAGCGACACCAGTACCCCAGAAACCGACACCCAGTCTCGCCACTCCCGAACGGGTCGAAAGAACCGCAGAAGAAACTGAAAGAACGCGAAGCCTCAGTTCAGGTAGTCCGCGCCCTCGGGCAGCTCCAGCTTCATGCCCTTGCGCTCGCGGATCTCCATGATCTTGTCCTTCTGGAGCGAGTCGGACATGAACTCGAAGCCGGCGTTCTCGGTGTTCCACGAGGCGCGGCCCTCGGTCGCGGAGCGGATGTCCGAGGAGAAGCCGATCATCTCGTCGACGGGCGCGATGCCCTCGACGACCATGAGGTCGCCCTCCTGGTACATGTCGTCGACGCGGCCACGGCGGCCCTGGATCTCGCCGGAGGCCGCACCCATGTGCTCGTTGGGCACGTCGATGCGGACGTCCTGCATCGGCTCCAGCAGCGCGACGCCGGAGTGGATGAGGGCACGGTGGACGGCGTTCCGGACCGCCGGGATGACCTGTGCCGGACCGCGGTGGATGGTGTCCTCGTGCAGGCGGGCGTCCTTCAGGCGCAGGAGTGCGCCCTGGACGGGCTCCGCGGCGAGCGGGCCGTCCTCGAGGGCCTCCTCGAGCCCCTCGATGACGAGCTCCATCGTCTCGTTGAGGTGCTGGATACCCTTCGTGTCGTCGAGCAGGATGTTGGTGCCGTAGATGTGCTCGACGTTCTGGGAGGAGTCCTTGTCCATGCCGGCCTCCTGGAGGGCCTCGCGGCGCTCCTGCTCGGGCATGTCCATCGAGACCTCGCCGAGGCGGATCTTCTCGACGATATCCTCGCTCATCGGCTCGAGGGTGAGGTAGAACCGGTTGTGGCGGTTCGGCGAGATGCCCTCGACCTCCTCGGTCGCCTGGCGCGGTGCCTCGCGGTAGACGACGATGGGCTCACCGGTCGTGACCGGGATGCCCTGGTTACGCTCGATGCGCTGGGTGATGACCTCCAGGTGGAGCTCGCCCTGCCCGGAGATGAGGTGCTCGCCGGTGTCCTCGTTGATCTCGATCTGGATCGTCGGGTCCTCCTTGGAGACCTGACGCAGCGTCTCGATGAGCTTCGGCAGGTCGTCCATGCTCTTCGCCTCGACGGACTTCGTGATGACCGGCTCGGAGATGTGCTCGATGGACTCGAACGGGGTCATCTCCACGGAGGAGACGGTGGAGCCGGCGATGGCGTCGCGCAGACCGGTGACGGCCGCGATGTTGCCTGCCGGGACGTGTTCGACCTCCTCGCGCTCGCCGCCCATGTAGATACCGACGGACTGGACGCGGTTCTTGCCCGCGGTCCCGGAGACGTAGAGCTCCTGGCCCTTCTCGACGGTCCCGGAGAAGACGCGGCCGGTCGCGATCTCGCCGGCGTGGGGGTCCATCCCGATGTCGGTGACCATCAGGACGACCTCACCCTCGTCGTCGACGAGGCGCATCTGCTCTGCGATGTCGAGGTCGTCGTCGCCGCGCCAGATGCGCGGGACACGCCGGGGCTGGGCGTCGACGGGGTTCGGGAAGTGCTCGACGACCATGTCGAGGACGACGTTCGAGAGCGGCGTCTTCTCGTGGAGCTCCTGGCGCTGGTCGTTGCGCTCCATGTCGATGATGTCGCCGAAGTCGAGCCCGGTGCGCTGCATCGAGGTGACGGAGACGCCCCACATGTAGAGGGCGGAGCCGAACGCGACGGTGCCGTCCTCGACGGAGACGGTCCAGTCGTCGACGTCGTCCATGTCCTCGGTCATCCCGCGGATGAGCTCGTTCACGTCGGCGATGACCTTCTGGAGGCGCTCCTGCATCTCCTGGGGCCCCTCCTGAAGCTCGCTGATGAGGCGGTCGACCTTGTTGATGAACAGCGCCGGCTTCACGCCCTCGCGGAGGGCCTGCCGGACGACGGTCTCCGTCTGGGGCATCGCGCCCTCGACGGCGTCGACGACGACGAGCGCACCGTCGACCGCACGCATCGCGCGGGTGACGTCGCCACCGAAGTCGACGTGGCCGGGGGTGTCGATGAGGTTGATGAGGTGGTTCTGGTCGTCGTACTCGTGGGTCATCGAGACGTTCGCCGCGTCGATGGTGATCCCACGCTCCTGCTCGTCCTCCTCGGTGTCCATCATGAGCTTGGTCGCCTCGCCTTCGTCGGCGATCATGCCCGTGCCCGCGAGGAGGTTGTCTGTGAGCGTTGTCTTGCCGTGGTCGACGTGTGCGGCGATGGCGATGTTCCGGATCTGCTCCGGCTCGTCCATCAGTCGCTCGCACTCGTCGACGATCTTCTTGCGTCTACCCATTGATGCCTGATACCGGCACAAGGTTCAAAAGGGTAGTGTTTTCCGTCGGGGCGGAACCCCACGAATAGCCGGTCGTTGGCCCACGATTCGGACGTTCGTGCGACAACTGTACACACGGTCCACGACGGTGAAACGAACGGGCACCGGAACGGGACGGTCACGGCAACTCGTAACACAGCCGCAACGCTCATGCCCCTGAGAAACGTGATACTGGTGTACATGGAGGTTCGCGTGCAGGACGGCGGACCGACCGCCCCGTTTCTCAGCGCCAGGGACGTCTTCGAGACCGAGTGCGACCTCGACCTGCCGGTCCGGGTCCACGTCAGGGAGAACCCCGACGAGCGAACGTGGACGGGTCACTACGACGACCACCACGTCCTCAACATCTCGAAGCGGGCGGCCACGAGCGCGATGGCCCGCGAGCTCGCGCTCCACGAGTTCGCCCACATGGTCCGCTACGAGGAATCCCACCCGTCGCACACCCAGTCGACCGAGGAGGCGCTGTTCCTCGGACTCGCCGGCAACAGCGTCGAGCGCCACAAGGTCGCGCAGTGCTACCAGATCGCCAACCACATGAAGGACATCTACGCCGACGACATCACGATGCGCGTCGCCTCGGCCGACAAGCTGGTGTCCTTCCTCGAGTCCGGGCTCGCCGCCGCGGTCGCCGACCAGCCCAGGCCCTTCCGCGGCGGTCTCGTCCCCGCGAACCCCGGTTCCGACCCGGACATCACCGCGGTCAACGCCGCCTTCGCGCTCGCGCTCGTCGAGCGGCACGACCTCGCCGGCCCCGACCACCGGCTGTACGACCTCGCCGCCGCCGCCGCCAGTGATGCCCCCGACGTGGGCCTCGACCAGTTCAAGGAGCGGTTCGTCTCGCTCGTCGACGACCCGACCGAGAGCGAGTACCGCAAGGCGCTCGTCGACGTCACCCGCGCGTTCGCGCTGGGCGGACAGCAGGCCGCGGACTGAGGACCGCAGCGACCCGCGGGAGTCGAGCCGACGGGGGCGTCCTGGCTGTGTGTGGTCCCAGAGTGTCTCACTACCATCGGGGCTTCCTGGCTACCCGTGACAGAAGCGGTTCCCACGGCTGACGGTGCTTCCAGACCGTCCGATTCACCGAGTCGCAGACCCACCGACCAGTCAGCAGACCTTGCTGAGTGGGAGAGACTTATTACGCTGATATCGCTAGCGGTACGCGTGCCCTCGCCCTTCGACGTGTTGCAGGTCGACCGCGACGCCGACGAGGAGACGGTGCATCAGGCGTACCGGCGTCGGGTGAAGGAGGTCCACCCGGACCAGGGTGGGTCCGCGCGCGAGTTCCAGCTGGTGCAGTCGGCCTACGAGACCATCGTCGAGGGGACCGCGGAGAGCTGGTACGAGACGAACGGGACCGACGAGCCGGCGACCGCGGCGGAGTCCGCCCCGGAGCCGGACCCGAACGTGCACGTCGAGTACCTCGACTACGAGGCCGTCGTGGCGAACGGCTGGGAGCTCGGCGACGACGAGCTGTTCCGGAAGGCGCGGCGGGCGGGCCTCGACGACGACGCGTACGGGGAACTGACGGTCGAGCCCGGCGACTACCTGCTCGAGGCCGCCGAGGGCGCGGGGTTCGACTGGCCGTTCTCCTGTCGCGGCGGGGCGTGTGCGAACTGCGCGGTGCTGGTCGTCGGCGGCGAGCTGGAGATGACCGTCGACAACGTCCTCTCCGACGAGCTCGTCGCGCAGGGCATCCAGCTCTCCTGCATCGGGACGCCGGTGAGCGACGACCTGCAGGTGGTCTACAACGTGAAGGACCTGCCGGGGCTGGAGGAGCTCCAGCTGCCGTCGCGGACGAGCTGACTCGCTTCTCAGGGCCACAGGCCGAGCGTGACCGCCAGCCCCGCCGCCGCCAGCCCGACGCCGGCGAGCGAGACGACCGCGTCGGCAGGGGTGAACCGGAACGTCGGTGGCGTCGGCTGCCACGAGAAACAGCGTGCACGGAGCGCCAGCGTCAGGTGGTCGGCGCGCTCGAACGCCCGCGCGAGCCCGACGCGGCCGAGGCGTCCCAGCCGGTCGGTCACCGGGCGCTGGCCGCCGAGGCGGGCACGCATCGCGGTCCGGGTCGCGAGCAGGTCCCGGCGGAGCACCGGCAGGAACCGGGCGGTGAGCGCGACGCCGACGCCGAGCAGGCGACCGGGCTTCCCGGGGACGTACCGCTGGATGGTCGCCCGCGTCTCGCGGATTGGCGTCGTGCGGACGTACGCCGCGCCGACGAACAGCACGAGGGCGACCCGACCAACGTCGAGCGTCGGGGCGACCGCCCGCCCGGGGGTGAGTCGGGGTGGCGAGAGCGCGACGAGGTCGAGCGCCGGACCGCTGAACAGGAGCACGAACACGAACCAGTAGGTGCGGACGACGGTGACGGGCGAGGTGCGCGACGCGACGAGCGTGAGCCCCGCGACGACCGCCGTCGCGGCGAGCCAGCGCGGCGTCGGGCTCGCGAACGCGGCGAGGGCGAAGCCGAACTGGAACAGGAGCTTCGAGCGCGCGTCGAGGCGGTGGGCGAGCGTCCCGCCGGGCGTGTAGCGGATCATTCCGGGACGTCCACGGCCACGTCCGCCAGCGCATCGCGCACGGTCTCGGGTGGGCCGTCCGCGACGATGCGCCCGTCGTCGAGTGCGACGACGCGGTCCGCGATGGTGAACCACTCGCGCAGGTCGTGCGTGACGACGACGACACTCGCCCCGTCGGCGTGCAGGGCCTCGAGCCGGGATCGGACGGACTCGCGGCCGGTCGCGTCCAGCCCGGCGAGCGGTTCGTCGAGTATCAGGTGCGCAGGCTCCATGGCCAGCGCGCCGGCGATTGCGACCCGGGCCTCCTCGCCGCCGGAGAGCTCGTCGACGCGTTCGTCCTCGCGGCCGGCCATCCCGACGGCGTCGAGGGCGTCCGCGACCCGGGCGTCGACCGTCTCGCGGTCCAGACCGAGGTTCTCCGGCCCGAACGCCACGTCCGCGCCGACGGTCGCGGCGACGAGCTGGTCGCGGGGGTGCTGGAACACCATCCCGACGCGGGTCCGGGCGCGCACGAGGTCCTCGTGGACGGGCGTGCCGTCGACGAGCACCCGGCCGGCGTCGGGTTCGAGCAGGCCGTTGCACTGCCGGACGAGCGTCGTCTTCCCGCTGCCGTTCGCGCCGACGAGGAGGACGAACGCGCCGTCGTCGACGGTCGTCGACACGCCGTCGAGCACCTGCGTGTCGCCGTAGCTGTGCGAGAGGTTCTCGACGCGGATCATTCGGCGAGCGCGTCGAGTTGGCCGGACCGGACGACGCCCAGCGTCGCCGCGATCTTCAGCACGTCACCGGGCAGGAAGACGGCCGCCCCGACGACGACCGCCTCCGGCATCGTCACCGTCGGCCCCGACAGCCCGACGAACGGCACGTCGAGCGGGACCGCCATCGACGCCGACAGCGAGTACTCCGTCGTCTCCGCGAGCCAGGGCACCCCCAGCGCGTAGATGACGGCGATGCCGACGAACAGCGCGAGGGACTGCCGCCACGTCGGCACCGCCGACGGCCGCTCCGCGTCGAGCCCACCGTGGGCGACCAGCCCGATGACCACTGCCGCGACGACGTAGCCGACGAGGTAGCCGCCCGTCGGGCCGAGGGCGTAGCCGAGCCCCGCACCGCCGTCCGAGAACACCGGCACGCCGGCCGCGCCGGTGAGCAGGTACAGCAGCATCGAGAACCCGCCCCAGCGCGCGCCGAGCAACAGCCCGGCGGCGTACACCCCGAACGGCTGGAAGGACACCGGCGCGGGCAGCCCCGGCACGGGGATCGACACCTGTGCGAGCGCGGCGGTCAGCGCCGCGACGACCGCCGCCAGTGCGAGCCGCTCGACGGTCTCGTCGGCGACGAGGTCGACCGATTCGTGCGAGTCGGACATACGCCTCGAATGCCCGTCAACCGGTAATAGCGTACCGGTTTACGAACGGTGGAGAACCAGCGAACCGACAGCTCAGACCTGCCGCACGCGAACGAGTCGGTCGCCGTTCTCCTTGGGGAAGTCCCCCTCGGCGCGGCCGTCGCGGTTGCAGGTGATGAAGTAGAGGTCGCCGTCCGGCCCCTGCTCGACGTGACGGATGCGGCCGAACTCGTCCTCGAACAGGTGGTGCGAGGTGGCCACGTAGCCGTTGTCCATCCAGTCCGCATCGTGCCGCCGTCCGTTCGCCGCGGGCGGCAGGTCGGCGTCCGGCGGCGAGAGCGTGACGACGTTGATGCGCTGGCTGTGGAGCCCGCCGAGGAGCAGGCGGTTCTGCAGACCGGGGACGCTGTCGCCGGTGTAGAAGACGCCGCCGCTCGGGGCCCACGTGGACGTCCCCGTATGGGCGACAGGCCGGTTGTAGTCGCTGCCGGGGTACTCGTCGGCGGTCCGGGCCTCGGGCCAGCCGCCGTTCCAGCCGGGCGAGAGCAGGTTCACCTCGTCCTGGGCGGTCTGGCCGTGCTCGGCCGCGACCGGCGTCGCGTCCGGCAGCCACGTGATCGTCTGGGGGTTGCGGTGGCCCAGCGAGAAGATCCGCGCGTCGCCGCCCTCGGCGTTGCCGTCGACCGGGTCGCCCGAGGCCGTGACGCGGAGCACCTTCCCGCCGAGCGAGTCCATGTTCTGGCTGCGCGAGGCCGTCCCCGCGTCACCGGTCGTGATCCAGAGGTTCCCCTCCGGTCCGAACGCGATGCGGCCGCCGTCGTGGTACGTCTCACCCGGGATGCCCTCGACGATGGGCGTCACCGTCGACTGCGGGTCCTCGGCCGAGGCGTCGAACGACGAAACCTTGTTCTTGGCGGTGCCGTCCTCCTGATACGTGTAGTACGCGTACACCAGCGGCGGCTCCGGGTAGTCCGGGTGCGCCGCGACGCCGAGCAGGCCACCCTCCCCGCCCTCGACCCACCAGGTCTGCTCGCTCGGGTCGTCGATGGCCCCCGCGTCGATGGCCTCCTCGGGCTCGACCACGTCGACCACGTCGCCCGACTCGAACCGCCGGATGGTGCCGGTGCGTTCGGTCAGGAACAGCTCGTCCTCGCCCGTGAAGGAGATGTCCCACGGGATCTCGAGGTTCTCGACCAGTACCTCCGTCTCGTACTCGTAGTCGAGCGGCGAGTCCGTCGGCGCGTCCCAGTCCTCGTCGTACCGGGGCCACTCGGCGTCGTCGACCGTCGGGTCGTACGCCGACGTGGGTGGGTCGGTGGGTGTACCGTCGGTGCCGGTGACGTCCGAGAGACAGCCGGCCAGCCCGGCCGCCGCGGCCGCCGCGAGGAACTGGCGGCGGGATGGAGGGTTCGATGCCATACCACGTGCTATCGACAGGACAGGTAAATACTTCGTGCTATCCGACCGGCGAGCCGACGGCTCCGGACAGGTTGAGAACGGGAGATAGAGAGAACGTTAGCGTGCCGCGGCCGCGACGCGTTCCTTCTCTTCCTTCTGGCTGATGGCGTACGTCTGGACGTCGTAGTTCGCCGCGCCGACGAGCTGGTTGGCCAGCGCCTCGGCGGCGGACGTCGGCGTCTTGAACGAGTCCTTGTAGGTGCCGTCGGCCAGGAACAGCAGGGCCTGGTCGACGCGACGCTGCGGCGCGACGTCGACGGCCTTCGGGACCGAGATGCCACCGTACTTCAGGCGGACGGTCTCCTCGCGCGGGGCCGCGTTCTCGACGGCGGTGACGAGCACCTGGATGGGGTTCTCGTCGGTGCGCTCGTGGATCTGTTCGAAGCCCTCGCGGACGATCTGGATCGCCTTCTGCTTCTTGCCCGTGTTCTCCTCGGTCTGCATCAGGCGGTTGATGAGCCGCTCGACGATGGAGATCTCGGACTTCTTGAACTGCTTCGAGGAGTGCCGACCCATCGTGTGCGCGACCGGCGTCACCGAGATGTAGCGCTCGGTGGAGGGGTCGTTGTACTCGATATCGGTCACGTCCCACGTGCCGAACAGCTGGGCGCGTGCGCCCTCGTCGTCCGTGCCCGCCGGCTTGTCCGGCTCGGGTGTGTCTTCGGCAGACATGGTTAGCGCACCGGCTTCTCCGCGTTCCCGCGGACGAGTTCGAGCATCGCGACGCCGTTGACCTTCTCGACCTTGTAGTTCACGCCGGAGAGGTCGCCCATCGCGCGACCCTTCGCCCCACCGATGCCGGCGATGGTGACCTCGTCGTGCTCGTCGATGAACGAGATGGCACCGTCGCCCGGGCAGAACGCCGTGACCTGCTTGCCGTTCTTGATCAGCTGGACACGGACGCACTTCCGAATCGCGGAGTTCGGCTGCTTCGCCTCGATGCCGACCTTCTCCAGCACGATACCTCGACCCTGGGGCGCGCCCTCGAGCGGGTCGGACTTCTTGCGGAGTCCGCGCTCGCGTCGAGCGTACTCGGAGTCGGACCACCGGTGGTTCTGGCGGTCCTTCTTGAGCTTGCGCGCGGCGTATTTGCCGTTCGCCATAGTACCAGTCGGTATCTTACGGAGGCACTTAAGCGCACCCTTTTGCACCCGCGAGTTACGGCCCCAGCGAGCGCGAGAGGGGTCGAAGGAGGAATCTGAGGCCGTTTCGGGGGTTCGAGTTACGCGCTCTGCGCGCTCCTTATCTCGAAAGCTGTTCGCAGACCCGTTCGTTTGGCGTTTTGGTGTGTTCGGGTGTGCTGGTTGGTGTGCTGTCTGTATTCTCGTGATGTGGTCGGTACTCTGTTGGTGGCTGCACTGGTGATTCGAGAACTCTGAACGCCCCCTCGGTCGTGGGACTCGCTTGTGTCAAGAACAGCCAGAAAGCCCCCGGCCGCTCGCCTCCTGCGACTCGCTGTGCTCCTCGCTCCGCTGCGGTGCTTGCGTTGTCTCGGTTGGCGAGCGCCCGGCCCCTTTCAATCCCGCCACGGCTCCGCACCGCACCTCCCGCCTCCGCAGCCGATTGCGATGCTCGGTTCGCTGCGCTTCTCATCCCTCGCACGGGTGGCGGCTCGCGGCCTCCGGCACGCTCGCAAGCCGCCCGCCACCCGGCCGACCGGGCTCAGACGCACCCGCCTGACAGGTGCGCCGCTCCGGGAATCAACCGGTTGCGGGGTGGGACTGAAAGGGGCGAGGCTGTCGGCGAAGGCGGCTGACGCAAGCACCGCAACGGAGTGAGGAGCGCAGCGAAGCCCCCAAGCCGACAGCCTCGGGGCTTTCTGGCTGTTCCCAGTTCCGGTGTACCCCTCGAAAACTGCGGCAGACTCAGCCGAACAGACGCCCGTCCGAGACAATCACCAGCACGCACACGAGAGGTCCGACGGCTTTTACCGCGTCGCCCTGTAGAAACGGGTATGAGCGAAGTCGCCGACAGGCTCGCGCTCCCCTGTCCCTCGTGTTCGCCCGAGTTCGAACGGGCGCACGAGGTGCTGAAGGAGCGCGGGCAGATGTACACGGTCCGCTGTACGGAGTGCGGGCACGTCCACAAGGAGCGGGTCGAACCGGACGAGACGGTCGAGGTCGACGTCGTCGTCAGTCAGGACGGGGACTCCTTCACCGCGACGGTGGAGGCCCCGGTCGACGAGACGGTCGCGACGGGCGAGGAGTTCATCCTCGACACCGACGAGGCCATCATGACGGTCCGCATCACGAGCCTCGAGCTCGACGGCGAGCGCCGGGTCGAGGAGGCGGAGGCGGGCGACGTGGAGACGTTCTGGACCCGTGCAGTCGGGAACGTCGGGGTCAACGTGACCATCCACCCGCGCGACGGCCGCAACAACGAGACGCGCTCGGAGCGCGTGTACGTCCCCGGCGACTACGAGTTCGTCGTCGGCGAGACGGAGACGTTCGACAACGACGAGTTCACCATCAGCGGGATCGCGGTGCGCGCCGACGCGGAGGGCTACTATCACGACAAGCTCGACCACGACGGCGACACGGTCATCGCGAAGGACACGAAGCGCGTCTACGCGTGGGACGAGGAGACCACCGCCTGGTCCGCCTGGTGAGATGAGCTTCGAGGCCGCCCGGGAGTCGCTGGTCGACCGGCTCGCCCGCCGGAGCGACATCGAGCGGGAGTCCACGCTCGACGCGATGCGGGCGGTCCCGAGACACGAGTTCGTCCCCGAATCACGCCGGAGCGAGGCGTACGCCGACCGCCCGTTGCCCATCGGCGACGGCGCGACCATCAGCGCACCGCACATGGTCGCCATCATGGTCGATGCGCTCGGCCTCTCGCCCGGCGAGCGGGTGCTCGAGGTCGGCACCGGCTGTGGCTACCACGCCGCCGTCACCGCGGAGGTCGTCGGCCCGGAGAACGTCTTCTCCGTCGAGTACAGCGACCGACTCGCCAGCGAGGCCCGCGAGCGGCTGGACCGGCTGGGCTACGACGACATCGGAATCAGAGCGGGCGACGGTCGCGAGGGCTGGGCCGAGCACGCGCCCTACGACGCCGCGTACCTGACCTGCGCTGCACCGGAGCTCCCCGAATCCGTCGTCGAGCAGGTACGGCCGGGCGGGGTCGTCCTCGCCCCCATCGGCACCGACCGCCAGACGCTCGTCCACGCGACCCGGCGGGCAGACGGCTCGCTCGACCGCGAGGACCGGGGCGGCGTGCGGTTCGTCCGGATGCAGTGACCGACCGCGGGCAGTAGCCGGAGTTATTCCCCTCCGGGGCGTCGCCCCGACCATGACCGACGACCGGGAGACGCTGTTCCTGCTGTGGGCCGCCCGCGAGACGGGCGTACTCGACGCGCTGCTCTCCGACGCCGACACGCCGAGCGAGGTCGCCGAACGGACGGACGTGACCGAGCGCGCGGCCCGCCTCGCCGTCGAGGGGCTCGCCGACGCCGGCTTCTTCCGCGACGTGGGCGGCGTCTACGAGCCGACGAACCGCGCGCTGGGCTTCCTCGCGGCGGCGGACCTCCGCTCGGTGGGGCGCTTCCCGGCCGAACTCGACGACCTCGACGCGCTCGGTCAACTTCCCGAGACGATGCGCGGCGGGGGCCCACCGGTCGGCGACGACGACGCCACCGAGCAGGCACCCGACGGCACCACGACCGCGTGGACCCGAAACCGCCTCGGCCGCGTGCAGGCAACCGACGAGGCCACCGTCCGGGCGTGCGTCACCGCCGCCCAGCACGTCGCGCCCGACGGCCGGGTCGTCGATATCGGCGGCGCACCGGGCACCTACGCCGTCGAGTTCGCCCGCCGGGGCTACGACGTGACGCTGCTCGACAGCACCGACCGGCTCGACGCGTCGGCGTCGCTGCTCGCCCGGGAGCCCGTCGAGTCGGTGACGTGGGAGCTCCCCGACGACGAGGGGAGCAACACCGAGACGAGCGACGAAGGGGGTTCCACCGCACTCCCCGTCGACGGCGTCGACTGCGCGTTCGTCCCGCTCCGGACCAGCGACCGCTCGGCGGCGGCGAACCGGCGGCTCGTCGCGGCGGCGGCCGACGCGCTCGCGCCGGGCGGCTGGCTCGTGGTCGTGGATTACCTTCGCGGGCGCTCGCCCGCCGCGCGTGCGAGGACAGTCCACCGGCTCGCGCTCGGCTCCGGCGAGGCACACGAGCCCGCGAACTACCGCGACTGGTTCGAAGCCGCGGGACTGCGGGCGGTACAGGTGCGCGACGTGCCGGGGACGGACCGGCAGGCGGTGCTGGGGCAGGCGCGAGATTCTTAACGGCGCATCACGGAGCTTCGAGCATGGAGCAGGCGGCGCTGCGGGACGACATGGTCGACAGCCTCGAACACGACGCGAAGGCCGTCGTGGAGAGCGACGCGGTCGGCCTCGCACTGCGGGAGGTCCCCCGCCACGAGTTCGTCCCCGAGGAGAAACGCGCGTACAGCGACCAGTCGCACGAGCACGCCGGCACCCGCATCCTCTCGCCGAGCTCGGTCGCACGGCTGTTCGAGGCGCTCCGCGTCGAGGACGGCGACGCGGTGCTCGTCGTCGGCGCGGGCGTCGGCTACACGAGCGCGGTCGCCGCCGAACTCGCCGGGGCGCGCAACGTCCACGCGGTGGACATCACCCGCCGCGTCGTCTACGACGCCCGCTCGAACCTCGCGGACGCCGGCTACGGCGAGGTACTCGTCGACTGCCGCGACGGCACCCACGGCCTCGCCGAGTACGCACCGTTCGACCGGGTGCTCGTGGAGGCCGCGGCCGTCGAACCCCCGCGTGCGCTCGTCTCCCAGCTGGCCGACGACGGGCGGCTCGTCATGCCCCGCGGCGCGGCCGGACAGACGCTCGTCTCCGTCGACGCAGACGGCGAGGTCGTCGACGAGCACGGCCCCGTCGCGTTCGCGCCGCTGCTCGTCGAGGGCGAGCAGGCGGGTGCGCTCGAACGCAACCGGACCGACCGCGAGGATAGGGAGCGCGCCCAGACCGCACTCGGGAACGGCTGGGAGCACGAGTGGATCGACTGGGACTAGGACCGAATCCCCGCGAGCCGACCCCGGACCGCCGTCCAGTTCCCCACCAGGAAGCCCAGCAGCGCCGGCACCGCCGCGACCGCGAGGAACAGCACGAACAGCAGCAGGTCGCTGACCGTGAGCACGTGCGTCCACGGGCTGTCGACGCCGGCCATCCCGGTGACGGTGAAGACGTGGAGCTCGTACGCGACCGGGAACAGCGCGACCAGCGCGGCGAGCATGTACAGCCCGCCCGCGACGATATCCCGGGGCGTCTCCCGCCCGTACAGGAGGATTCCGGCCGCCAGCGCGACGACGACGGTCGTGAGCTGCCGAACCTCGAAGTCCGCGACGACCCAGCCCGCGACGAGGCCGAGCACGAGCGCCCAGCCGGCGACGAGCGCCGTGGTCGCCGCATCGTGGCGCTGCTCGAAGGGCGAGCGGACGCGCTCTCTGAGGGAGTCGACGGTCGACATCAGCGACGCACCGCCTCCCTCGGCGCTCGTTCCGGGTCCGGCATCGACTCCAGCTCGTCGAACGGCGGCTCCGGCGCGTCCTGCCAGTCGCCCATCGGCGCGTCGCCGTTCTCCAGCTGGAGGTACTGTTCGACCAGCGCCGCCGTGACGGCGGGGTCGCCACCGAGCAGGCGGAGGCCGCCGGTGAGGTGTCCCGGACGGCTGCTGTTCGCCTCGTTGTCGACGAAGCGGTTGCCGCCGGCCTGTGGCGCGCCGAGGGCGAGGTCGACCCGGCCCGACTCGGAGACGGTGTTCCCGCGGACGAGGTTGTTCCGTGGCTGGTAGAGGTTCTCGTCGATCATCGGGAGCACCGCGATGCCGTAGTTGGCGTGCCCGCGTACCTCGTTGTCGAACACCTCGTTGTTGATGCCGCCGGCGACGGAGATGCCGACGCCGCTGGTCGCGTAGCCGAACGCGGCGTCGGGTGCATCGTCGTTGCTGTTGTGCTCGACGAGGTTGCCCTCGATACGGGCGGCGTCCTGCGGCGGGTCGGCCTCCGAGTCGAGCGTGTTCGGGACGACGCCGGCCTTGTTGTGCCGCCAGACCGAGTTCGCGACCGTGAGGTAGCCGCCCGCGTTGGTGCCGGAGTAGCCGATGGCGTTGTGCTCCGAGCGGACGTCCTCGATGCGGGCGTAGCAGGGCTTGCACTGGCCGATGTAGAACCCCGAGTCGGTGTGGCCCGACGCGTAGCAGTTGTCGTAGCGACCGTGGGTCGAGTCGATGTTGTAGATGCCGTAGACGCGGTTGTTGTACGCGGTGAGGTACGACCCCCGCCAGCCGGTCACGCTCGACCAGAAGAAGCCGTTGCGCTGGTAGTTGCGGGCGGTCATGTTCTCGACGACCACGTCGTCGACCGTCGACAGAATCCCGTCCTCCCGGCGGAACTCGCCGTCGAGGATGACCTCGTTGCGGTCCGTGCCGCGGATGGTGAGCCGCGGCGTGTCCGTCACGCGAACCGCCTCCCGATAGATGCCCGGCCCGACGAGCACGAGGTCGCGCGGTTCGGCGGCCTCGACGGCGGCCTGGATGCTGTCGTACGCCCCGGGGACGCGGTGGACGGTGTAGTCGTCGTACTCGCGTGGCGGCTCGCGTCGTGGCTGGTCCGCCGGATAGCGTCCGCCGTCGCCCCCCTGTGCCAGTGCAGCTCCCCCGATGCTCCCCGCGACGCCGACCGTGCCGGCGAGTCGCAGCAGCCGACGGCGGCTCAGCGCCATCGCCTCCCCCCTGATGTGATGCGTTCGATCATCCGTGTCCTAGCAGACAACGACGCATTCCGACATAATTGTTACCAGACACCACGCCCGCGGTGACCGACCCAGACACCCCGGTCGCCCGCGGCCTCACTCCTCGACGACACGCACCCCACCGCGCATCCCGAGGTCGCGGTGCGGGTCGCAGACGTACCGGACGAGCGACGGCTCCGAGAAGGTGTGCTCGAACGTGTGGCCCTCGTCGTCGACGAGGTCGCTCTCGAACCCGCCGGCTTCGGCCTGCACGTTGTGCGCGCCGCCGTCGCCGGTCCACTCCCAGACCACCGTCGTCCCGGGCGAGAGACGCACGGCCGCCGGCTCGAACGCGAGCCCGTCGTCGGCACCGACCAGTACGGTCGTCTCGGACTCGCCGGTCCGGTCGACCTCGCCGTCGTAGTTGTCCACGCCGTCGAACCAGTCGCCGTAGGAGTCGTTGGGGCCGCCAGTCCCGCCCGCACGACCGCCGCCGAGACAGCCGGCCAGCGAGCCCGTCACCGCCGCCAGTCCCGCGAGGACGCGTCGTCGCTGCATGCTCGGTCCGACGGTCAACCCGTACAAATAGCTTGGTGCGCGGTAGCGTGGCACAACTGCTATCCCGTCGCGCGTCGAAGCCGGGACGATGCGTCGCAGGACGTTCCTCGCCGCGATGGCCGGCACGACGACGGTGGGGGTCGCCGGCTGTGCGGTGCTGGGGGACGACGACGCGTGGCCGCCGCCGGTGCTCGACGACCCGCCGAGCGGTGTCTACCGCCCGACGAGTTCGGGCGGTGTCCGGGTCGTCGGCACCCGCGACGCCGGCGACTATCGCTTCGGTCTGCTCTACAGCTACCCGAGCCGGTTCTGGGAGGTCGTCGGCCGGGAGCGGTACCGCCGCTCGGTGGCGTCCGCGGACTCGGTCCACCTCATGACGCTCGTCTGGGACAGAGAGACGGGTGTCGTCCTCCCCGACGTGGGGCTGACCGTCGAGGTGCTCCGGGACGGCGAGCCGGTCGTCCAGGAGGCGGTGTACGCGATGCTCTCCCAGCGACTCGGCTTCCACTACGGGGACAACGTCTCGCTCCCCGGCGATGGGAACTACACCGTTCGCGTGCGCGTGGGCGGCCTCGCCATCCGCCGGACCGGCGCGTTCACCGGGCGCTTCGAGGGGTCGGCGAGCACCGACTTCGAACTGGCGTACGCCCGCGACGAACGGGACGCGATCGACCGCCGACGGCTCGGCGACGCCGGGAACGACGGGGCGCTGCCGACGGCCGACGCTCCGGGCGTCCCCGCGGCCGTCGCGCCGACCATCGACGCGCTCCCGGGCCAGCACCTCGGCCGGGCGACGACCGACGGCGCGGTCCTCGACGTTCTCCAGCTCACCGGTGACGCAGTGGCGCGGCTGGAGATCGGTCGCGAGGACCGTGGAGACGACGCCAGCGACGGTGACGCCTACCTCGCGGTGCTCGCACGGACGCCCCACAACGAGCTCGTGCTCCCGGGGATGGGGCTCCGGGCGCGTGTCGAGCCCGACCGGCGTGGCGGGCCGGCCGTCGAGCGCACGCTGTCGCGGACGGTCGACCCGGTGCTCGGTCCCCACTACGGGACGCCGATACCGACCCTCGAATCCGGCGACAGGCTCGCCGTCCCGGTGCTGACACCGCCACAGGTCGCCAGACACGAGGGGTACGAGACTGCGTTCTTCGAGATGGAGTCGGTCGCGTTCACCGTGGAGTGACTACTCCTCGACCACGAGGATGACCGTGTTCGCGCGCTGGTCGGCGTACTCGCTGCCTGCGGGCGGTTTGATGTCTATCTCGAGCGTCCCCTCCGCCTGGTTCGGCCCGAGCGACGGGTCGATCTCGATCTCGGCGGTGCCGTTCTCGCCGGTGCTCGCGGTCTCGATACCGTCGAGCCGGGCACTCGCGCCCTTCACGACGACGGTCGCGCCCTCGACGGGGGTGCCGTCGCTGTCGACGACACGGATGTCGACGGTCTGCTCGCCCGGCGTGATGACGTCGGGCGTCGGCTGGGCGTCGACCTCGGTGACCGCGAGGCCGCCGATGCCGGAGATCATGTTCATCATCACGGAGAGGCTGGCGACGCCGACGACGAGGGCGATGACGAGTCGGATGGGCAGTCCTTCGATGGCGCGGTCGTCGCGCCGGAGTGGTGTGAGTCGCACGCCGTGGTTGGGCCCGCGATGGTATTTGAACGCTCGCCGGCCCCGGTCCGACCGTTCAAGTACCATCCCGGGGCCAGAGGGGGCATGGTGGTCATCGGACGCGACGGCGGGTCGGGTGCGACGGTCGAGTTCGGACGCTACCGCGCGCCGGACGGGAGCGCGGGCGCGTCGGTGGGACTCGACTGCGAGTCCCCGCACGCCGCGCTCGTCGTCGGCAAGCGGGGTTACGGCAAGTCCTACACGCTCGGGGTGCTGGCAGAGGGGCTGGCGGCGGCCCGGGGCGTCGCGCCGGTCGTCGTCGATCCGATGGGTGTGTTCGGGACGCTGGCGGCCGACGGGTCCGCAACAGTCGTGGCCGAGCCACGGGTCGACCCGGACGCACTCCCGCCGACGGCGTGGTGCGAACTCGTCGGACTCGGCACCGAATCGCCCGGCGGGGCCGTACTCTGGCGGGCGGCGGCGACGGGAACGACCATCGACGAGATCGGGGCGACGCTGACCGACCTCGACTGCGACAGGGCGGCCCGGCGCGCGGCCCGGAACCACCTCGACCTCGCGGCGTCGTGGGACGTGTTCGACCCGGACGGGCTCGACGCGAGCGCGCTCTCGTCGGGGACCGCGACGGTGCTCGACGTGTCGGGACTGCCGACGGCGGCGGCGAACGCGGTGGTCCGGGCGACGGCGACGGCGCTCTACCGGGCACGGGTGCAGGGGACGGTCGCCCGGCTCCCGTGGCTGCTGGTCGACGAGGCACACGCGTTCTTCGACGGCGTCGCAGCACCGGCGCTGCGGACGCTGCTCACGCGCGGTCGACAGCCCGGCGTGAGCCTCGTCGCGGCGACCCAGCGACCGAGCGCGCTGCCAGCTGTGGCCGCGTCGCAGGCCGATATCCTCGTCGCCCACCGACTCACCGACCGACGGGACCGGGAGGCACTGGCACGGGCGCGCCCCTCGTACGTCGACGCGGACCTGACCGAGCGGATGCCGACCGAACCGGGCGAGGTCAGGGTGGTCGACGACGCTACCGAGCGGCTCCACGCCGTGCAGGTCCGCGAACGACGCACACCCCACGACGGCGGGAGCCCGACGGCCAGCGCGACGGGTCGAAGTCTCAAGTGATGTTTTGACCCTTCACCGGCCTTAATACCCGTCCCGTCTATGATTCTACTGTCGACAGGAACGCCGCCTGCTGTCATCCCCACCTCGATTCGGCCTCCGCGACTGCGCTTCAGACCAGCTCGCTCCTGTCGACAGCTGCCGCTTCGTCTTTTCCGGAGAAGGTAAAATGATATTTTAACTTTTGTCTATTTCCTGCTTCTATTTCCACTTATAAGATTTTCTTTTGGACTAGAACCCACTAGTGCTTACGGTCGCTTTTTGACACGAAAGACCGAACCGGTGGGTGTATGTCAGACGACCAGTCCCTCCAGCGCCGGAAGTTCCTGAAGGCGACCGGCGGCGCAGCGACGGCCCTGGCCCTCGCGGGCTGTACGGGCGACAACAACGAAGACCCGGGCGGAACCGAGACCCAGGGCACCGACGACCCCGGGACCGGAACCGGGACCGAGGAGGACGACGGCTTCGAGGAGAGCGACCGGACCCTCCAGCTCACAAACGCGACGATGAGTACGCTGGACCCCATCGCCTCGACCGACACCGCGAACGGGCGGGTCATCCAGCAGGTGTTCGACGGGCTGATGAACTATCCGAACGGCGAGATCGAGGTCGAGCCGCTCCTGTCGACGGACTACGAGGTATCCGAGGACTACACCACGTACACGTTCACCCTCAAGGAGGACGCGACGTTCCACAACGGCGACACCGTCACGGCCTCGGACTTCGTCTACTCGTTCGAGCGACTCACCGCCTCGCCGAACTCGCGCCGGGCGTACTTCGTCACGTCCGCGATGGGTATCGAGCACGAGATGGAGACCGTCACGAACGACGAGGGCGAGGAGGTCGAGCAGTACGCGCCCGGCAGCCTCGGCGTCACGGCCGTCGACGAGACGACGCTCGAGATCCAGCTCGCCGCGCCGTTCCACTCGACGCTCGAGATGCTCGCGTACACCGCCTTCGGTGCGATTCCCGAGGGGCTCGTCGACGACACCCCCGGCTACGACGGCGAGATTGGCTACGACGAGTTCGCGCGGAACAACCCCATCAGCGCCGGCCCGTTCACGTTCGAGAACTGGGAGACGAACACCATGGCCGAGGTCAGCCGGTTCGACGACTACCACGGTGACGGGCCGCTCATCGGTGGCGTCCACTGGCAGATCATCACCGACACCGACGCGCTGTACAACTACGGCCAGAACAAGAACGCGGACCTTCCACCGATGCCGACCTCGAAGTACGACCCCAGCCTCGTCTCCATCGAGGACGAGGACGAGGCCGGACGACAGCTCGGTACCTACGGCCCCATGCAGAACGGCGAGACGGTCGAGTACGCCGCCGTACCAACCATCAACACGTTCTACATCGGTCTGAACGCCAAGAACGTCCCCAAGCCCGTGCGGCAGGCCATCGCGTACGCGATGGACCAGCACGAGGGCGTCGACCAGGTGTTCAAGGGCCGGGGCGAGCCCGCGTACCACTTCAGCCCGCCGCGCATCTACCCCGGCGGCACCAGCGCGTACGACGAACACGCCGAGCAGAACTACCCCTACGGCTACGGCGAGACGCGTCTCGAGGACGCCCGGCAGGTGATGGAGGATGCCGGCTACGGCTCGAACAACCAGTACGAGATCACGTTCACGACCTACGAGTCGCCGACGTGGCAGGGTCTTGGTACCCTCCTCCGCGACAAGCTGGTGAACGCCCACATCAACATGAACCTCGAGGAGGCCCCGTTCGCGACGCTGCTCAACCGCGGTCGCAACGGGAACCTCGCCGCCTACTCGCTGGGCTGGTCGATGGACTGGCCCGCCCCGGACAACTTCTGGGGCCAGCTCGTCCCCGACCTCACCGACACCGACCGCGAGGGCGGTGCCCGCGGGGCGTACGTCGACTGGGACGACGTGGAGGGCGGCGCGGTCGACCAGATGAACAGCGCCTGGGAGACCGTCCAGAACAACCAGGCACCGAACGAGCAGGCCGCCTCGACCCGTGGCGACGCCTACGTCCAGATGGAGGAGGCGAACTGGGAAGATATGGTGCTCCTGCCGTGCTACCATCGTACGGACGAGCGCTTCGTGTACGACTGGGTCGACATCGACCCGTACGGGGCCAGCGGTGGCAGCCGTCAGAAGTACACCCAGGCCACCATCGGCGAGCGGAGCTGACCACCCGCACCGAACGGAGCTGACGCCCGCCGACCTCGACACCGCCACCGCCGGTCACACCGGTGACGGCGGTTTGGTCGCTCTTTCTGCGACAGTCCACGCGCCCGGCTCGAGCATCGCCACAGTGACGCCTCTCGTCGGGTAGTGCTTCAGGAAGGGGGGGTTGGGGGGAGTATGGGGGTGGCGACAGCGGTTCGCTGCTGTTTCGCCGACTGATAGTAGGGATGGTATCGGATTAACACTTTATTCTATCCTGTTAGTGCTCAGTGCTGGCCGACACTAATCAGTTAGAGCCGGACTCGAACACCCCACTCACGAGCTTCCGCTCGGCCGCACGCAGATGGTAGTGGTACGTCGGTGGCGTGACGTCGAGCGCGTCGGCGAGCACCTCCCCCGTCACCTCCCGTGGCCAGGCGTAGAAACCGGCGTAGTACGCGGTCTGGAGCGCCTCGAACTGCCGCTCGGTCAGCTCGCTCTCGACCCACGACCGCTGGTCGCGGTGCTGGCGGTTGCTCTGGCTCGTCTCCCGCCGGGCCGCGAGCTCCGTCGTCGGGTAGGATTCGCTCAGGTCGTTCCACAGCCCGCGCGTGTCACCTCCCTGTGGGAGCTCGACCACGAGCGTCACCACACCGTCCGTGGCCGACAGCGACCGGATGGTGCCGTCGTACTCCCGGAGCAGCTCGAACAGCCGCGGCTCGGTCAGCCGGATCTCGAACAGCGCCGTGTCGCCGTCCTCGTTGATGCAGGTCACCGAGGGCACCGACGACCAGTCCGCGAGCGTCGTCTCGACGAGCTCCGCATCGATACCCTCCGTCCGGACGAAACAGAGGTGCGTCCCGTCGGGGCGGGCGACCGCGCCGTCGAGGCGGATCGACCCGCCGACAGCCGCCGACAGCCGCGAGAACGTGAACCGCTCGTCGGCCACCTCGAACTCCAGTTCGACCACACTGTCGGTGACGAGTGCACGGGTCCGCTCGACGGCGTGGATGGCGTAGCCGATGGTCTCGCCCAGCTCGCCGAGCACCGCCAGCTCCTGTTCGGTCACCGTCTCGGGCGTCGCGACGTGCAACACGAGAACGCTGTAGACGCGCTCGTTGTCCACCAGCGGCACGGCCACCACCGTCTGGAAGCCGTACGTGAGCGCCTCCGTCCGGCGCTCGCTCCACTCGTCCGTCAGCACGTCCTCGACGACGACGACCTCCTGTTCGTCGGCAGCCTGCCGGACGAGGTTCCCCTCGGGTGTCGGTCCGTCCAGGTCGTCTGCGATCCGGTCGACGTAGTCCGTGTCGGTGTCCGCCCACGCGAGCGGTGTCATCGCCCCGTTCGGCCCCTCCGCCTCGGCCACCCAGACGGCGACGTACGGCTCCGCCTCGGCCAGCCGTTCACACACCGCCTGCTCGATCTCGCGTCTCGTCGACGCCTGCGCGACCGCGCGGTTCACGTCGCGGACGATCTTGTTCGTGTGGTTCAGCTTCCGGAGCTCCTCGTTCTGCCGGGTCAGCCGGCTGTCGTGGTCCCGCAGCAGCTGCTCGCGCTCGGCCCGGTCCATCGCCGCCTCGGTGTTCGCCGCCAGGATGTGCAACAGCTCGATGGTCGACTCCTCGAACCCCTCGACGGCGTCCGAGACCGCCACCAGCGCCCCGTGGGTACCGAGCGGGATCACCAGCTGGCTCTCGACCACGTCGTCGAGCGCCCCCGGCTCGTCCGCGACGTCCGGGAAGTACCGCGACTCCCCCGTGCTGAACGTCTCCCAGACGTAGCCCGCCCCGCGCTCGACCGTCGGCGGCGACCCCAGCAGGTCGCTCGTGCTCGGGGTCGTCGCCGCGGGTTCGAGGGTGCCGGTGTCGCTCTCGAACGTGTAGACGACGAGCGCGCTCAGCCCCAGCAGGTCCGCCGCGGTCTCCGCCGCCGTCTCGCAGATGTCCGCCTGCGTCTCCGCCCGCATCAGGTCCCGCGAGGTCTCGTGCAGCGTATCGAGCGTCTGCTCGTAGCGCTTGCGCTCGGTCACGTCGGTCGCCACCGTCAGCACCGCCCGCTCGCCCTCGTACTCGATGGCCCGGGAGGTCATCTCGACGTGGACGACCGACCCGTCGTGGCCGACGATCCGTCGCTCCCGGCGCGTCGGCTCGGCCTCGCCCGCCATGGTCCGCGACATCGCGGTCGTGACGGTATCCTCGTCCTCCGGATGCACCAGCGACGCCAGCTCGGAGCCCAGCAGCTCCGTCTCGTCGTCGGCCCCGACGAGCGAGACGAACGCCGGGTTCGTGTAGACGAGGTCGCCGTCTCTGTGCACGACGACCGCGCTCGGCGACACCTCGACCAGCGTCCGGTACCGTTCGCTGCTCTCCCGACGCTCCCCCTCGATGACGTTGCGCTCGATGGCGCTCGCGAGCACCGTCGCCACGTTCTGGAGGAACGTCACGTCGTCCTGCGTGAACCGCCGATGGCTCCGGGCGTGCGCCTCGAGCACGCCCCAGTCGAAGCCGCGCAGGCCGACCGTCGCGCACGCTCCGCTCCGGAGCTCCTCCACCCCGGCCGCGTCGCTCGTGTCGAACCGCTCCTCGGACGACAGGTCGTCGACGACGACGACCGGGTTCCCGTCGGTGACCGCGTACCGGGCCTGCCCCGACGGCGGCGCGTCCGGCCGCCATCCGACCGCCGCCTCCGTTCGGAGGTCCTCGTCCGACTCCGGGAGCGAGAGGATGCGGACGTGGCTCACGTCGAGCGCCCGTGCGACCCGGCGGACCGTCGTCTCGAACAGCACGTCCAACTGTGGCTCGTTCAGCGCCTGCTGGCCGATGGTCGCCACCGCCTCCTGCTGGCGGACCCGGTCCTGGAGGGCGCTCTGGGTCCGGTACTGCGACACCGCGTTCCGGATCTGGTTGCCCAGCAGCGCGTACCGCTCGCGACCCGGCTTCTTCTGCAGGTACTGGGTCACGCCCGCCGCGATGGCGTCGCTCGCGATCTCCTCGCTCCCCTTCCCGGTGAACAGCACGAACGGCAGCCGGTCGTCCCGCTCGCGGACCGCCTCCAGCAGCGCCAGCCCGTCCATCTCCGGCATGTCGTAGTCGCTGACGATGCAGTCGACCTGCCGACCCGGGTCCTCGACCACCTCGATGGCCGCCGCCCCGTTCGGGACGACCGTCACCGAGATGCTCTCGTCCGACCGCTCCAGCATCGTCTTCGAGACCGCAGCGAAGTCGGCGTCGTTGTCCACGAACAGCACCGACACCTCCTCGACGGTCGGCGACCCCGTCACCGTCTCGCCGAACCCGTCCATTGCCATGCCCCCCGTTACGTCGCAGGGGTACTAAAGGATTAGAGTCAACCCGGCCGGCGGGCACTGGCGCTCGGTATCGGTGACCGGCGAACAGGATAGAATACGTACACTTTTGTCACTCCCTGCCGACCGAATCCACATGCGACGACGGACCTACCTGACCGCGAGTACACTCTCACTGACCGCACTCGCCGGCTGTACCGGACTCCTCGGCGGCGGTGACGGGGCCGGCGACGACCCCGAGGCGACAACGGTCGCCTTCATCGAGGCACTCGACGCCGGCAACCACGAACGCGCGAACGAACTCCTCCATCCCGAGACACCCGGCCAGGAGGTGACCGAGGGGTCCACCTCCGAGAGTGCCGAGGTCGACATCAGTATCGACGACACCGAGGTGCTCACCTCGGACGACGACGTGGCCGAGGTCCGCGTCGACCTCACCGTCACCGGACCGGACGGCGAGCGGTCGGATTCGTACTCCCTCGTCTACGAGCTCCGCACCGACGGTGGCGACTGGCGTATCTGGGCGGAGCGAAGCGCCGACCAGCAGTGATTCCCTGACGCGTTCGCGCGCCCGACGCGAACTCCCTCCGTACGTGCCCCGACCAGCGCCCGCTCGCTGTTTCAGATTCCTGTGATTTGCTGGCGCAGACACACCTCGCTGGCGCTCCACGTTCAGTCGCGCCAGCAGAAGCCGCCCGAGGCGGGATCTGAACTTCACTCGCACGGTCATCGCTGCGTGCTCGCTAGTTCAAATCCCTTCGTGGCGTTTCTCAGCAGACGGTTCGTTCGTCGCTAGCGCTCCTCACTCACGTTGTCCGCTGAGAAAGCGCCCGAGGCGGGATTTGAACCCGCGTCACGACCGTGACAGGGTCGTATGATGGGCCACTACACCACCCGGGCCTTCGAACGCATCTCCTCGTTCCGGCTGGACTTATTAATCGGTGTCGATTCGGACCGATACCCCTCGTCAATCGAATCGTTCGGACAGCAGGTACTCGCTCGCCCAGTTCAGACGTGACCGCGGTGCCTTCGCCTCCGGTTCCTCGACGCGCAATCGCATCTCGCCGCTCCCGGTTTCCGAGAGGGGCACCCAGTACGCCGTATCGGTCTCCGAGGAGTACACAGCGTACGCGTCCACCTCGTCAGCGGTGTAAACGGTGTCGACGCGCTCTCCGTCAGCCACTGTCGAACTGTACAATTTGAACCGTACCGTCCCGTTCACCCAGCTCCCGGTCTTGCACTGCACCCGGAACAGGTCGCCGTCGTCGTCGACGAGCAGGTCGTACCGGTCGCTGTCGCCGAACGGGACAGCGACGGAACAACCACGGTCGAGAAGTCGCGCGAGGAGAACTGCTTCGGTCTCGTCGCCACGTCGGGAGGGATTCACGCCGGCGTTGGGTCGGCATTCGATTTGAACTGTTGGCCGTCGATGAGAGCGACGTCTCGCTCGAAGAGGAGAAAGCGAAGCGCCCGAGGCGGGATCTGAACTTCACTCGCACGGTCCTCGCTGCGTGCTCGCTAGTTCAAATCCCTTCGCGGCGATTCGCTGGCGCGGACTCACTCGTCGCTAGCGCCCCTCGTTCGGTTGCGCCAGCAGAATACGCCCGAGGCGGGATTTGAACCCGCGTCACGACCGTGACAGGGTCGTATGATGGGCCACTACACCACCCGGGCTTCACCCTATCGTACCCGGGTTGTACGCTTAAGGCTTTCCAATCGGCGGACGTGTGCGTGTGTCCACCGCGGCACAAACGCTTTAGGGTCGTAGCGCAATCGTCAGGACGAAACTGAGATCGTTCGCGTCGTCCCGACCGCGGGTTCGCACCCGCCGCCGAGGCGGGCACCGATAGCGGAAGCTCGCGCGCGTACTTGGCAAACGTTAAATGCCTCCCGCCGGTAGTGCCCTGTAGTATCTCGTGACAGCAGCTTCTCTCTCCGGTCAGACACAACCATGGTAGACGTAAGCCAACACGAACTCGTGCCGGAGCACGTCGTCCTCGACGAGGACGAGCTCGGCGACGTGCTCGACGAGTACGACATCGACAGGACGGACCTTCCGAAGATCAAGCGCACCGACCCGGCGCTCCCAGACGAGGCGGAGATGGGTGACGTGGTGAAGATCATCCGAGAATCGCGAACGACAGACACAGCGGTCGTGTACCGACTCGTGGTGGACTGACAGAATGGACAGAGCAAACCGACGCGCGATTTCGCGTGAGTACTTCTCGAAGGACAGACTCGCAGAACACCACTTCCGCTCGTTCAACGCGTTCCTCAACCGGGGGATGCAACGCGTCGTGGACGAGAAGGAGACCATCGACACGGACATCGGCGACAAGGAGGGCGAGGAGCCCGTCCACGTCGAGCTGGGCGACGTCCGCGTCGTGACCCCACGCGTGCGGGAGGCCGACGGCTCCGAGGAACTGCTCTACCCGCAGGAGGCACGCCTCCGGAACATCACGTACTCCGCGCCCGTCTTCATGGAGATGTCCATCGTGAAGGGCGAGGAGGGCGAGGAGCGGGTCGTCGACTCCACCGAGACCAAGATCGGCCGGATGCCCATCATGGTCGGCTCGGAGAAGTGCAACATCGCGGGCTTCTCGGACGAGGAGCTCATCGAGATCGGCGAGGACCCCGCCGACCCCGGTGGCTACTTCATCGTCAACGGCTCCGAGCGCGTGCTGATGACGAGCGAGGACCTCGCACCGAACAAGATCCTCGCCGAGTACGACACGAAGTACGGCGACGAGATTCAGGTCGCGAAGACCTTCTCGCAGCGCCGGGGCTACCGCGCACTGGTGCTCTGTGAGCGCAACCGCGAGGGCCTGCTCGAGGTGTCGTTCCCGTCCGTGTCGGGGAGCATCAACTTCGTCACGCTCGTGCGCGCACTCGGGCTGGAGTCGGACGAGGAGATCGTCCACCGCGTCAGCGACGACCCGGAGGTCGTCAAGTACATGCTGGAGAACCTGGAGGCCGCGGAGGTCCAGAGCCAGGAGGAGGCCATCGAGACGCTGGGCAAGCGCGTCGCCTCCGGCCAGGGGAAGAACTACCAGCTCAAGCGGGCGAACTACGTCATCGACCGGTACCTCCTGCCGCACCTCCACGAGGAGGGCGTCGAGGAGGAGGACGTCCGCATCAACAAGTCGTACTACCTCTGCCGGATGGCGGAGGCCTGCTTCGAACTCGCGCTCGGACGGCGCGAGTCCGACGACAAGGACCACTACGCGAACAAGCGTCTGAAGGTCTCCGGCGACCTGATGAAGGACCTGTTCCGGACGGCGCTGAACAAGCTGGCACGCGACGTGAAGTACCAGCTCGAGCGCGCCAACATGCGCAACCGGCAGCTCTCGGTCAGTACGGTCGTTCGTTCGGACGTGCTCACCGAGCGCCTGGAGCACCCCATCGCGACGGGGAACTGGGTCGGCGGCCGCTCCGGCGTGAGCCAGCTGGTCGACCGGACCGACTTCATGGGCGTGCTGTCGCACCTGCGCCGGCTGCGCTCGCCGCTGTCGCGCAGCCAGCCCCACTTCGAGGCGCGTGACCTGCACGCGACCCAGTGGGGTCGCATCTGTCCCTCCGAGACGCCCGAGGGGCCGAACTGTGGGCTGGTGAAGAACTTCGCCCAGGCGATGGAGCTGTCACAGAACATCGAGGACGAACAGGGACTCAAACGAGAACTGGCGTCGATGGGGGTCAAGGGTATCCCCGGGCTCGAAGGACAGGGCCAGGAAACACCCGCGGACGACTAACACATGGCAAGTCAACAGCGCGAAGCGAAGGTATACGTCAACGGTAGTCTGGTCGGGACACACCCCGAGCCGCACGAGCTCGCGGAGCAGATCCGCGAGGCCCGCCGGCTCGGCGAGGTGAGCGAGATGGTGAACGTCTCCGTGAAGGACCGCACCCGCGAGGTCATCGTCAACGCGGACGCCGGCCGGGCACGTCGCCCGCTGCTGGTCGTCGAGAACGGCGAGACCCGCATCTCCGAGGAGGAGATCGAGGCGGTCCGCAACGGCGAACTGCAGTTCGACGACCTCGTCGAGCACGGCCACGTCGAGTTCATCGACGCCGAGGAGGAGGAGGACATCTACGTCGCCGTCGACCGCGAGGACCTCACCGAGGACCACACGCACCTCGAGGTCGACCCGCAGCTCATCTTCGGCATCGGTGCGGGCATGATCCCGTACCCGGAGCACAACGCGTCGCCGCGCATCACGATGGGTGCGGGGATGATCAAGCAGTCGCTCGGGCTGCCGAGCGCGAACTACCGCATCCGGCCGGACACGCGCCAGCACCTGCTGCACTACCCGCAGCTCTCGATGGTCAAGACCCAGACCACCGAGCAGATCGGCTACGACGAGCGACCCGCGGCACAGAACTTCGTCGTCGCCGTGATGAGCTACGAGGGGTTCAACATCGAGGACGCGCTCGTGCTCAACCAGGGGTCGGTCGACCGCGCACTCGCCCGGTCGCACTTCTTCCGCACCTACGAGGGCGAGGAACGGCGCTACCCCGGCGGGCAGGAGGACCGGTTCGAGATCCCGAGCCAGGACGTGCGCGGTGCACGCGGCGAGGACGCGTACACGCACCTCGACGAGGACGGCCTGGTCAACCCGGAGACGCGCGTCGGCGAGAACGACGTGCTGCTCGGGAAGACCTCGCCGCCGCGGTTCCTGGAGGAGCCCGACGACATGGGCGGCCTCTCCCCGCAGAAGCGACGTGAGACGAGCGTGACGATGCGTTCCGGTGAATCCGGCGTCGTCGACACGGTCACGCTGATGGAGGGCGAGGACGGCTCGAAGCTCTCGAAGGTGTCCGTGCGCGACGAGCGCATCCCGGAGATGGGCGACAAGTTCGCGTCCCGGCACGGACAGAAGGGTGTCGTCGGCCACATCGCACCCCAGGAGGACATGCCCTTCACGCAGGAGGGCGTCGTCCCGGACCTCATCGTCAACCCGCACGCGCTGCCGTCGCGGATGACGGTCGGCCACGTGCTGGAGATGCTGGGCGGCAAGATCGGCGCGCTGGAGGGCCGCCGTGTCGACGGGACCCCCTTCACCGGTGAGGACGAGCACGAGCTCCGCGACGGGCTCGAGGAGGCCGGCTTCAAGTCCTCGGGCAAGGAGACCCTCTACTCCGGCGTCACCGGCGAGAAGATCGACGCCGAGATCTTCGTCGGGGTCATCTTCTACCAGAAGCTGTACCACATGGTCTCGAACAAGCTGCACGCCCGTTCGCGCGGGCCGGTGCAGGTGCTCACCCGGCAGCCGACCGAGGGCCGTGCCCGCGAGGGTGGCCTGCGCGTCGGGGAGATGGAGCGCGACGTGCTCATCGGGCATGGCGCGGCGATGGCGCTCAAGGAGCGCCTGCTCGACGAGTCCGACCGCGAGTTCATCCACGTCTGCGGGCAGTGTGGGATGAGCGCGGTCGAGAACGTCGACCAGCGTCGGGTGTACTGCCCGAACTGCGGCGAGGAGACCGACATCCACGAGATAGAGATGAGCTACGCCTTCAAGCTCCTGCTGGACGAGATGAAGGCACTCGGCATCGCCCCGCGACTCGAACTGGAGGACGCAGTCTAACATGGCAAGCTCACAGACACCAAAGGAGATCGGCGAGATCGACTTCGGGCTGATGGACCCGGAGGAGTACCGGGACATGTCCGCCACGAAGATCATCACGGCGGACACGTACGACGACGACGGCTTCCCCATCGACATGGGGCTGATGGACCCGCGCCTGGGCGTCATCGACCCCGGGCTGGAGTGCAAGACCTGCGGCCAGCACTCGGGGTCGTGCAACGGGCACTTCGGCCACATCGAGCTGGCCGCGCCCGTCATCCACGTCGGCTTCACGAAGCTCATCCGGCGACTGCTCCGTGGCACCTGCCGCGAGTGCGCCCGGCTCTGTCTCACCGAGGACGAGCGCGATGAGTTCCGCGGCCAGCTCGACCAGACGCGCAAGCTGGGTCGCGACCTCAACGACGTGACGAAGGCGGCCATCCGGCAGGCCCGGAAGAAGGACCGCTGTCCGTTCTGCGGCGAGATCCAGTTCGACATCCAGCACGAGAAGCCGACGACGTACTACGAGGTCCAGCAGGTGCTGACCTCGGAGTACTCCCAGCGCATCGCCGCGGCGATGCAGCCCGGCGAGGACGACGACGAGCCGATGGGCCGCGAGGCGCTCGCGAACGAGACCGGCATCGAGCTCTCCCGGGTCAACCAGATCCTCTCGGGCGAGTTCCGCCCGCGCGAGTCGGACCGGAAGGCGCTGGAGAAGGCGCTCGACATCGACCTCACCGAGGAGGACATGAACAAGCTGATGCCCTCGGACATCCGCGACTGGTTCGAGGACATCCCGGACGAGGACATCGAGGTGCTCGGCATCAGCTCCGAGAAGTCACGGCCGGAGTGGATGATCCTGACCGTGCTGCCGGTGCCGCCGGTGACCGCACGGCCCTCGATCACGCTGGACAACGGCCAGCGCTCCGAGGACGACCTGACCCACAAGCTGGTCGACATCATCCGCATCAACCAGCGGTTCATGGAGAACCGCGAGGCGGGTGCGCCCCAGCTCATCATCGAGGACCTCTGGGAGCTGCTCCAGTACCACGTCACGACGTTCATGGACAACGAGATATCGGGGACGCCGCCGGCGCGGCATCGCTCCGGTCGGCCCCTGAAGACGCTGTCCCAGCGCCTGAAGGGCAAGGAGGGCCGCTTCCGTGGCTCCCTGTCCGGCAAGCGCGTGAACTTCTCCGCCCGGACCGTCATCAGCCCGGACCCGACGCTCTCGCTGAACGAGGTCGGCGTGCCGGACCGGGTCGCGACGGAGATGACCCAGACGATGAACGTCACCGAGCGGAACTTAGAGGACGCCCGGCGCTACGTCAGCAACGGGCCCGAGAGCCACCCGGGCGCGAACTACGTCCGACGGCCGGACGGTCGCCGCCTGAAGGTGACCGAGAAGAACTGCGAGGAGCTCTCGGAGAAGGTAGAGCCCGGCTGGGAGGTCAACCGACACCTCATCGACGGCGACATCGTCGTGTTCAACCGGCAGCCCTCGCTGCACCGGATGTCCATCATGGCCCACGAGGTCGTGGTGATGCCGTACAAGACGTTCCGCCTGAACACCGTCGTCTGTCCGCCGTACAACGCCGACTTCGACGGCGACGAGATGAACATGCACGCGCTGCAGAACGAGGAGGCCCGCGCCGAGGCGCGCGTCCTCATGCGCGTGCAGGAGCAGATCCTCAGCCCGCGCTTCGGCGAGAACATCATCGGGGCCATCCAGGACCACATCTCCGGGACGTACCTGCTCACCCACACGAACCCGCAGTTCAACGAGACGCAGGCGCTCGACCTGCTGCGTGCGACCCGCATCGACGAGCTGCCCGAGGAGGCAGGCGTCGACGATGACGACCGTCCGTACTGGACCGGTCGCCAGCTGTTCTCCGAGCTGCTGCCCGACGACCTCAACCTGGAGTTCCAGTCGAACACCGGCGACGAGGTCGTCATCGAGGACGGCCAGCTGGTCTCCGGCACCATCGACGAGGACGGCGTCGGCGCGTTCGGCGGCGAGGTCGTCGACACCATCGCGAAGGTGTACGGCCTCACCCGCGCCCGACAGTTCATCAACGAGGTCGCCACGCTGGCGATGCGCTCGATCATGCACTTCGGGTTCTCCATCGGGATCGACGACGAGACCATCCCGGGCGAGGCCCAGGCGCGCATCGACGAGACCATCGAGGACGCCTACGACCGCGTCCAGGAGCTCATCGAGACGTACGACGCCGGCGAGCTGGAGTCGCTACCCGGCCGGACCGTCGACGAGACGCTGGAGATGAAGATCATGCAGACGCTCGGCAAGGCGCGTGACAACGCCGGCGACATCGCCGAGGAGCACTTCGAGGACGACAACCCCGCCGTCGTCATGGCCAACTCCGGTGCGCGTGGGTCGATGCTCAACCTGACCCAGATGGCCGGCTGTGTCGGTCAGCAGGCAGTCCGTGGCTCGCGCATCAGCCGCGGCTACGAGGACCGCACGCTGAGCCACTACAAGCCGAACGACCTCTCCGCGGAGGCACACGGCTTCGTCGAGCACTCCTACACCGGCGGCCTGACCCCGCGGGAGTTCTTCTTCCACGCGATGGGCGGCCGCGAGGGCCTGGTCGACACGGCGGTCCGGACCTCGAAGTCCGGCTACCTCCAGCGCCGGCTCATCAACGCCCTGTCCGAGCTGGAGACGCAGTACGACGGCACCGTGCGTGACACCAGCGACAACATCGTCCAGTTCGAGTTCGGCGAGGACGGCACCTCGCCGACGAAGGTCGCCTACGACGACGAACACGGCATCGACGTCGAGCAGATCGCCGACCGCGTGCTCGAGGCGGAGTTCGAGAGCGAGGACTCCAAGGCGGAGTTCCTCGGCGACAAGGCGCTGCCGACGAACCTCTCCGAGCACGGCGAGTCACGTCGCAACCCCGACCTCCTCACGGAGGTGGAGTCCGATGACTGAGTTCGACGTCTCCGCCGACGTCGAGGCCGTCGTCGAGGACACCGAGCTGCCCGAGGAGCTGAAGGCAGAGGTGTACCAGGCGGTCGAGGCGCGTGACGCCTCCGTCGAGCAGGCGGACGAGATCGCCCGCGCCGTCGAACACCGCTACCTCGACACGCGGGTCGACGCGCTCGACCCCGTCGGCACCGTCAGCGCCCAGTCCATCGGGGAGCCGGGCACGCAGCTGACGATGAACACGTTCCACTACGCGGGCGTCGCGGAGATCGACGTCACCCAGGGCCTGCCCCGGCTCATCGAGCTGGTCGACGCCCGGAAGACGCCCGACACGCCGACCATGACGGTCCACCTCGAGGACGAGTACGCGACGGACCGCGAGAAGGCCCACGAGGTCGTCTGGAAGATCGAGGCGACGAAGATACTCGCGCTCGGCGACATCTCCACGAACGTCGCCGACATGCGCGTCCACATCGACCTCAACCCGGACACGCTCCAGGAGCGCTGGCCGACCGTCGACAGCGTCGACGAGATCGCCGGCGAGGTCGCCGACATCATCGAGGACTCCCTCGGTGTCAAGACGGTCCAGCAGGGCACGAGCGTCGAGTTCGGCCCCGAGGAGCCGTCGTACCGCGACCTGCTCCAGCTCGTCGAGGAGCTGCGCGACGTGACGTTCAAGGGCATCGAGGAGATCGCCCGCGTCGTCATCCGCAAGGAGGAGAAGGAAGACGGCGAGGAGTTCGTCCTCTACACCGAGGGCTCCGCGTTCGGGGACGTGCTCTCCATCGAGGGCGTCGACGCCTCGCGGACCACCTGCAACAACATCCACGAGATCCACTCCGAGCTCGGCATCGAGGCGGCCCGCGAGACCATCATCGAGGAGACGAAGACCACCCTCGAGGAGCAGGGGCTGGACGACGTGAACGTCCGACACCTGATGCTCGTCGCGGACATCATGACCAACCGCGGCGAGATCGAGTCCATCGGCCGCCACGGCATCTCCGGCTCGAAGGAGTCCGTCCTCGCGCGTGCGGCGTTCGAGGTCACGGTCAACCACCTGCTCGACGCCGCCATCCACGGCGAGGTCGACGACCTCAACGGCGTCACCGAGAACGTCATCGTCGGCAAGCCCATCAAGCTCGGCACCGGCGACGTGAACCTCAAGATGGGGTCGGTCAACCGGTCCTCGCAAGCTGACTGATGGCGGTCACGCTGACGGACGAGGCGCTGCGTATCCTCGGACTGTTCGAGGAGGTCACCGGCGCGAGCGGTCGGGACTGCCTGGTCGAGGACGACCGCGTCGTCGTCCTCGTCGCCGCCGGCGATATGGGTACCGCCATCGGTCCGGGCGGCCAGCACGTCGCCGAGGTCGAGGAACGCCTCGGCCGCGACGTGAAACTCGTCGAGGACGCCGACACCGCGGCGGACTTCGTCGCGAACGCGCTCGCCCCGGCGGCGGTGTACCACGTCACCATCAGCGAGAACGGCGACACCGTCGCCTACGCCGAGGTCGACGAGGCCGACACCGGCGTCGCCATCGGCGCGGACGGCCGGAACATCGACACCGCACGCGAGCTGGCGAAACGGCACTTCGACGTGGACGACATCCAGCTGGCGTAGATTCGGGCTGATTTTCTCCAGGGGTCAGATCGCGTCGTGACCTGTCGTGGGACAGGGTGACATCGCAGCTACCACCCGGTTCAATCAGTACCTTCAGTCGGCGTCTGTATTTATCTGCACGGGGGACGTAACTGGTCACCATGAGTACAGTATCGAGGCGGTTCCCGGGGGTGGCCCGACGGTGAAGCTCGCGATGATCGGCTTCGGGCAGGCGGGCGGGAAGGTCGTCGACCGCTTCCTCGAGTTCGACCGGCAGACCCGTGGGAAGACCGTCCGGGCGGCCATCGCGGTGAACACCGCCGAGGCCGACCTTCGCGGGGTGAAGCACGTCCCGAAGGACCGGCAGGTGCTCATCGGGCAGACCAGGGTGAAGGGCCACGGCGTCGGCGCGGACAACGAGCTCGGCGCGGAGATCGCCGAGGAGGACATCGAGGAGATACAGGCGGCGCTCGACGACGTGCCGGTCCACGAGATCGACGCGTTCATGATCGTCGCCGGGCTCGGCGGCGGGACGGGGTCGGGCGGCGCGCCGGTGCTGGCGAAGCACCTGAAGCGACTGTACGCCGAACCCGTCTACGGGCTGGGTATCCTCCCGGGCTCGGACGAGGGCGGGCTGTACACGCTGAACGCGGCGCGGTCGTTCCAGACGTTCGTCCGCGAGGTGGACAACCTCATCGTCTTCGACAACGAGTCCTGGCGACACACGGGCGAGTCACTGGGGGAGGGGTACGCCGACATCAACGAGGAGCTGGTACGTCGGCTCGCGGTGCTGTTCGGCGCGGGCGAGGTCGACGAGGGTGGTGCGGTCGGCGAATCGGTCGTCGACGCCTCCGAGATCATCAACACGCTCGGCAGCGGCGGCGTCTCCACCATCGGCTACGCGGTCGACCACATAGAGCGCGGGAAGGGCGGGCTGTTCTCGCGGTTCTCGAAGAAGGAACTGGACGAGACGGACACGACGAACCGCATCACGTCGCTGGTCCGGAAGGCGGCGCTCGGGCGGCTCACGCTGCCCTGCGAGCTCAACGGCGTGGAGCGCGGGCTGCTCGTGATGGCCGGGCCGCCGGCGTACCTCAACCGGAAGGGTATCGAGCACGGCCGGCGGTGGCTGGAGGAGCAGACCGGCTCGATGGAGATCCGCGGCGGCGACTACCCGTTGCCGGACGAGCACTCGGTCGCCTGCGTGGTGCTGCTGTCGGGCGTGACCGACGTGCCCCGCATCAAGGGGCTCCAGCAGGTCGCCATCGAGGCGATGGAGAACTTGGATGAGATCCGCTCGCAGTCGGACGCGAACCTGGAGGCGCTGCTGGACGACGGTGACGAGGAGCTGACGCCGCTGTTCTAGACCTTCTCGTTGCTCGGGACGACGCGCTCGGTGCCACGTCCGGCGTCGATGCGACTGCTCAGCCCCCAGCCGAAGACGATGATGCCGAAGACGAAGACGCCGGTCGCGCCGAGAACGGCGGGCAGCGAAGGCGTCGCGAAGCCGAAGAAGGGCCCCTTGGCGATGTACCAGCCGGAGCCGACGGTCACGACGAGCCCGAGGAGCATCACGGCAGTACTCAGATGTGCGCGCATACCTCTCGCTCATCGGCCAATAGAGTAAAGTTAACTAATGATTCCATTCCGAGAAAGATAGTTTGAATATACGAAGGGGCAGAAACCAAAATCCGCGTCAAAGAGATCACCGAAGAGCGAACCGTGGCGTCCATCAGCGGCGACGGCCCCGTCGTGCACGCTCGGGGCGGTTACGCCGTACTGGGGCGCTCAGTCCTGGATGGAGATGTGGTAGTCGTCCTCGCTCTCGAGCATGGGGAGGTGGACCTCGAGGACGCCGTTGCGGTAGGTCGCCTCGATCTCCTCGCCGACGATCTCGCCGGGGATGCGGACGTGCTCGCTGCTGCGGCGCGACTGGTGCATCGACACGAACTCCGAGTCGTGGTCGATCTCGGTGACAGCGTCGATGTGGAGGAGACCATCGCGGAAGGTGAGCTCGATGTCCTCGCGTTCGAAGCCGGGCAGGTCCATCACGAACACGTAGCTGCCGTCGCGCTCGGTGAGGCTGGTCGCGCTCGCGTCGGCGGTCACGAGGTCGGAGCCGTTGCCGGACTCGAGCTGGGGTGTCATGCCCATCCAGCTCGCTCGCATGTCGTCGAACATCTGGTCCATCTGGTCGAACATGCTGTCCATGTCGTCGAAGGTTCTGAATGCCATACCAGATAGACGACTTATATCTATATAAACACGTATGGACACGAGCTAACACGCATTAACGGCCTATAAACCTGGGCCTCGGGAACACAGTGTCTATCCTTCGACCTGTTCTGCGGCGTCCCGGAACAGTCCGTCGAGGATCCCGCGGCTCACGCCCGCCCGACTCTCGTAGTTCGACCGGGACTCGACGTGCATCGACTCCACCATCGTCTCGTTGTCGACGGTGTAGTCGACGACCGCGTCGCCCTGCACGTCGTAGCTGACGTGTGCGCCAGCGTGGCCTTCTGCGTGCGTCTCGGGTCGATCGGCCGTGACTGCGGCTGCTGTGGGTTGCGGCGGAGGCGACGACCAGCAGCGCGGCCAGCAGCGGTGCCATCCGATCCATCGCACCGGCCACAAGACCGGACCGGTGGGAATAACGGTCGCCTAATCGGGGTTGGAACCACCCGATGGAAGTACGACTGCTACCAACTGGTTCGGCCGGACGTGGTCACTCCTCGAACAGGTTCGAGTACTCGTCGAGCGCCGGCACGCCGGTCGCCCGGTCGTGTCGGACGATGTGGACGTCGTAGGTGTCGTCGGCCGCGACGCTGTGGCCGACGCTCCGGAGCGTGGTCAGCATCCGACCGGCGTTCTCGCTCCCGACGAAGACGACGGTCGCGTCCATGTTCCGGGCCCTGCGGCGGATCTTCGAGGAGATGGTCCCCGGCGACGCGTACCGGTCCGCGAGGACGTACTCGAACTCGGCTTCGGGTGCGATGCTGTCGACCTTCTCCGCGAGTCGGTCGAGCACCAGCCGCACGTCGAAGCTCTCGTCGGGGGCGAGCCAGCCGCGCTCCGTGGCGTAGCCGGGGTTTCTCGGGACGACCGAGACGGCGACGACGCGCTCGTCGGTCAGGCTCGCGTACGACTGCGCACGGTCGAGCGCGACACGAGAGAGGCGCTGGTCGTCGAACGGGACGACGTAGGTCATACGCGATGCTACGCACGGGAACACATTAAACAGACGACACCGGTCTCAGGTTCCGAGGAACGCGGGCCGGCGTCAGCGCGAGATGTCCTCGGTGCGGTCGCCGACGATGGCCTCGACCTCGGACTTGGTGACGGTGGCCACGTCGCCGGGGATGGTCCGCTTGAGCGCGGCGGTCGCGGTGGCGTACTTCAGCGAGCGAGCGACGTCGTCGCCCGAGAGCCGGCGGGCGAGGAACGCACCCGTGAAGGCGTCACCGGAGCCGATGGGGTCGTGCGTGTCGGTCTCGAAGGCGTCCTGCTCGTGGACGACGTTGTCGTGGATGGCGACCGCGCCGTGTTCGCCACGGGTGACGACGACGGTGCGGAACTCGTACTCCGAGGCGAGGTGGTGGGCGAGCTGGGTCGGCTCGCCGTCGTAGTCGAGCACCGCCTCGGCGTCCTTCGCCGCGATGACGAGCACGTCGATGGCCGGGAACAGCCGCGTGATGGTGTTCCGGGCCGCCTCGGGCGACCAGAGCTTGCGCCGGTAGTTCACGTCGAAGGCGACCATCGTGCCGGCGTTGCGGGCGACGCTCAGCATGTTGACGGTCGTCTCGCGCATCTGCTCGGAGAGCGCGGGCGTGATGCCGGTCGTGTAGAAGGCGGTCGCGTCGCGCACCCGGTCGAGGTTGAACTCCTCGGCGGCGGCCGTCGAGAACTCGGAGTCGGCGCGGTCGTAGACGACGTTCGTCCCGCGGGGCTTGCCCGCGTGTTCGAGGTAGTACGCCCCCGGGCGGCCGTCCTCGGACCAGACCACGTCCGTCGTGATGTCGTGCTTGCGGATGCCGTTCGCGATGCGACGACCCGGCGGCGTGTCGGGGAGCTTCGACATCCAGGCCGCCTTCGCGCCGAGTCGCTCGGCCGCGATGGCCGTGTTCGACTCGGCACCGGCGGCGTGGACGTCCAGCTGCCCGGTCGTCTCCACCCGCTCGTTCCCCGGCGGCGAGAGCCGCAGCATGGACTCGCCGAACGTGACGAGGTCGTCGCTCATCGGTACCCTCCCGGCGTCGCCGCCGACTGGCTCACAGCACTCATGTGCGGCCGAACGGACGGCACCGGTATAAGTGTCCCCTCCAGCCGCCGTCGTCGGCGTATCGGATCGAAAGCCGGGGTGGAGGTGTCAGCCCGACAGACGCACGCCACCGTCGCGCTCGTCGAGGGAGACGTCGTAGCCGAACCCCTGCGCGACGGCGACGTTCGTCTCGACGTGGTCGGTAACTCGCGGGAGCCGGCCCCTCCCACCACCGAGTGCGAGGGGGAGGACGAGCTGGTCCCCGGCGTGGGCGTCGACGGTCCCCCGTCCACGGTGGAACGCCACGGCGTCGTCGACGGCCGCCTCCGCCACGTCCTCGGCCGGGCGACCGGGCTCCCCGAGCGCATCGAACCCGGCGACGGTGTCCTCGTAGTCCAACACGACCAGGACGGCCGAGCCCGTCGACCGGGCGTCGACGGTCGTGACGGTGCGCTCCCGGACCGGTGCGGCGACGGCTCCCCGCAGCGCATCTGTCGCCGCGGTCGCCTGTCGCGCCGCCACGTCGGCGTCGGCGAGGTCGGCGGAGGCGACCGAGCGCACGCGGACACAGCGGAGTTCGCCGCGACCCGTGAGCGAGAGCGGTCGCGGGTCGCCCGGCGCGACGTGCAGCGTCGCCTCGCCGCCGCCCTCCGGGTAGAACCCCCGTCGGTCGGTTTCGAGGGCGGCGTGGAGGCCGGCCCGACGCGCGAGCGGCAGCCGGACCCGCTCGTAGTAGTCGAGCGCCGGCGACCACGCCACGTCGGTCCCGCCGGTCGCGGTCACCGACAGCGGGCCGTCGAGGGTCGCCGAGAGCGGGAGCAGGGTCTCGAAGACGAGCGTGACGGCCCCCGCAGTGCCCACGTCGACGGCGTAGCACCCGGGCTCGGGCTCGCCGGGGTCGAAGACGACCGTCTCGCTGCCGAGGTCGTCGCCCTCGACCGTGGCGTCACAGACCGTCGCGATGGCGGAGAGTCCGGCGAGATGCTGGTGTTTGAGTCCGGGGTTCGGACGGTCCCCGCGAACGTTCTCGACCCGGACCGGCTCGCCACGGACGGCCGCGAGCGAGAGGGCCGACCGGAGGACCTGCCCCCCGCCGTCGCCGCCGTCGATGGTCCGCATCGCTACCCACCGTGGCCCGGGTAGTCGCGCTCGAAGCGCGCCTCGATCTCGTCGTCGGGGAACGAGACGAGCGTCGGGCGGCCGTGCGGGCAGGCCCACGGGTTCTCGCAGTCGTCGAGCGCCGCGAGCAGGCCGACCACGGAGCCCTCGGTCAGCGACGTGTTGCCCGTGATCGAGGGGTAGCAGGCGAGGTCGGCGACGAACTCGTCGGCCAGCTCGTCCACGGTCGCCTCGCCGTCGGCCCCCTCGGCGACGAAGCCGGCGAGCACGTCCCGCAGGTCCTCGGGGTCGAGCGTCTTCCGGAAGACGGCGGGGACCGCGGTCACGGCCACCGTCCGGTCGCCCGTCCGCTCGGCGCGGAAGCCGAGTGCGGAGAGCGCCTCGCGGTAGTCCGGGAACGCCGCGGCCTCCCCGGCGGTGAGCTCGAGTTCGACCGGCTCGGCCAGGGTCTGGGCGGTCGCGCCCTCCTCGAACTGCGCCCGGAGCCGCTCGTAGTTGACCCGCTCGTCGGCGGCGTGCTGGTCGACGAGGACGAGGCCGTCGGGCGAGGTGGCGACGAAGTACGTGTCGCGGTACTGTCCGAGCACCTCCAGCCGGGGGAGCGCGTCGTAGTCGGTCCGTTCGGTGGCGTCCTCGCCGGTCAACGTCGTCTGGGTGCGCTCGCCGCCGAACTTGCGGTCGTCCGCCGATTCCGGTGTGGCCGGTCCCGCGTGCTCGCTCGACGACGGCGGGTCCGGCCAGCCGCCCGACGACTGGGAGTCACCGGGACCGAACTCGCCGAGGTCGGTCGGCCGCTCGCGCGTCTCGGTGGTCCCCCAGTCCGGCGCGTCGGTCGTTTCGTCGGTCGATTCGGTGGGCTCGGTCGACGTGGTCGGCTCCGCCGTCGATGCGGGCTCCGTGTCGGCGGCCGGCGTCGACGACCCGGCATCGGCTGCGGGCGTCGATGGCGACGAGGACTCGCCGGCCGGCCGCGACTGGGCCGGGTGCTCCGTCGACGACACGCGGTTCCGGGTGTCCCGAGACGCGGTATCCCCGGCGCTGGCCGCCGTCTCGTCCGTCCCGGTGGTCGGTTCCGCGGTATCGGCGGTTTCCGTCACGTCGGTCGCCGCCTCGGGCCGCACGTCCGCCTCCGGAGCCTTCGACTTCCCGCGCGGGGCCGACGACCGGAGGAGGCCGGCGTCGAGCAGCGCGTCCTCGACGGCGGCGTGGACCTGCCGGCGCACGCCCGCCTCATCGGAGAACCGCACCTCCATCTTGCGCGGGTGGACGTTCACGTCGACCTCGCCGGGGTCGACCGAGAGGTCGAGCACGACGAACGGGTAGCGGTCGCCGGCGAGCTGACCGTCGTACGCCGAGAGCACCGCGTCCCGGACGGGCTTCGAGGTGACGAACCGGCCGTTGACGAACGTCGAGACGTACTCGCGGGTGCTCCGGGTCGTCTCCGGGTGCGAGACCAGTCCCGAGACGGCGTCGAGCGGGCCGTCGTCGAGGTCCGGGGCGTCGACGGACTCCATCGCCTGCGCGACCTCCTTGCCGTAGACGGCGAGGACCGCCGAGCGCAGGTCGCCCTGCCCGGTCGTCCCGAACACCTCCCGGCCGTCGTGCTCTAGCGAGACGGCCACGTCGGGGTTCGCCAGCGCGTAGCGCGTCACGACGCGGTTGACGTGGCTGAACTCCGTCGCGCGGGTCTTCAGGTACTTCTTCCGTGCCGGCGTGTTGAAGAACAGCTCCGCGACCTCGATGGTCGTCCCGGCCGGTCTGCCGACCGGTCCGACGGACTGCACCTCGCCGCCCTCGTAGACGAGTTCGGTTCCCTCCGCCGGGCCGTCGTCGGTGTCCCGCGGCTTCGTTCGGATCGTCGTTCTGGAGACCGCCCCGATGGTGTGCAGCGCCTCCCCCCGGAAGCCGAGCGTACCCACCCCACCTTCGAGGTCGTCGATGTCGCGTATCTTGCTCGTCGTGTGTTCGCGGACCGCGGCGCGCACGTCGGCCTCCGTCATCCCCACGCCGTCGTCCGCGACCGTCACGCCGTCGACCCCGCCGTTCTCCACGGCGACGTCGACCCGGGTCGCGTCGGCGTCGAGGCTGTTCTCGACGAGCTCCTTCACCACCGACGCCGGGCGCTCGACGACCTCGCCGGCGGCGATGCGCTCGACCGTCGCCTGGTCGAGCTTCCGGATGTCCGTGTCGGGCATGTGCGTCGGGTCGGGTGCGAACGCAATACGTGCTGTGGTCCGGGGAAAGACACTTGCCGTTACCAATGGTTTTCCATCGTGTGCCGTCCGACACACCCTCCACTCCGAGTTCCCTCCGTCGCACGTTCCTCGCCTCGGCCTCGACCGTCGGTATCGGTGCCCTCGCGGGCTGTTCGACCGTCGACACGCTGCTCGGCGACGGGGTCGAGCCGCCGGAGCGTCAGGTGCCCGCCAACTGGACGCCGAATCCGGACGACTGGCCGACCGAACAGTACGGCTTCGCACGGACCGGTCACAACCCGTTCGCGTCGCCGCCCCGGGAGGAGCCGTCGGCCGTCTGGACCGAGGACGTGAGCACCCTCGGCGGCAACTTCGACAACCTGATCGTGGCAGGCGGGTGGGTGCTGGCGGACCTCTCGGGGACGGTCGTCGCCTTGGACCCCGAGACCGGCGAGCAGGGCTGGCGATGGTCCACCCGGGGGAACGGGGGAAACCTGGAGTACGTCATGGGAAGGGTCTACGCCGGGAACGGGGACGGGATCGTCGCGCTAGACTCCTTCGACGGGGAACTGGTCTGGTCGACCAGACTCGGTAACTTCGACGTGTGGGACTACGACCTCGTGGAGCGCGAGGGCTGGGTGTTCCTGTTCGGCCCGGACGAGGTGCGGTGCCTCCACGCCGACACCGGGGAGGTGGTCGACCGACTGGAGCGTGAGGGGCTACACCGTGTCGCGACCGACGGCAGCGTGCTGTACGGTGGGGACCGAGTCTTCTCTGCCCTGGCCGTCGACGACCGCCGTCTCGAACGACGGTGGGAGAACGACTACCTGGGCTACGAGACGACTGACAGTCCGGTCGTCGACGACGGTCTCGTCTACCGCGGCGAATATCGGGTTTTCGAGGACGATGACCTGCCCCAGAGTCGACTGACCGTGTACGACACGAACCCCGAACACGGTGTCCAGACGGTGACGGTCCCGTTCGATCAGGGACTCCGGACACCCGCCGTCGCCGACGGGACCGCATACGTCGCCACGGCCGACGTGCGGACGGGCACGCTGAGACAGGACGGCGTCGTCGCCGCGGTGACACACGACGGCGAGGTGCAATGGCGGTTCCAGCCCGATGCCGACCCACGGTCGCCGGTCGTCGCAGACGGCACCGTCTACACGGGACCGTACCGGAATCTGGCGAACTCACTCGTCGCGCTCGACGCCGAGACAGGTGAGGAGCTCTGGCGACGGCCCGTCAACGAGCGGCCCGAACTCGCCGTCGCTGGCGAGACGCTGTACGTCGCGACCGACGGAGAGGTGCGGGCACTCCGAGCCTGAGCCGCCCCCTCACTCCACCGCACACGTCCCCGAGTAGCTCACGTCACCCAGCGACCGCACGGTCGGTTCGTCGCCACACACCGGGCAGTCGGGGTTCTTCGCGACGGGCACCTCGTCGGTGGTCATGTCGGCGGCGTCGTAGACGAGCATCCGGTCGTCCAGCGGGTCGCCGACCGGCACGAAGTGCTTGACGACCTCGGTGGCCATGATGCCGCCGACGACGCCCGGGAGCACACCGAGGACGCCGGTCGTCGCGCAGTCCGGGACCGTGCCGGGTTCGGGGGCCTCGGGGAAGACGCAGCGGTAGCAGGGGCCGTCCGGCAGGTACGTCGTCGCCTGCCCCTCGAACCGGTAGATTGCGCCGTGGACGAACGGTTTTCCAGCGAGGACGCAGGCGTCGTTGATCACGTACCGGGTCGGGAAGTTGTCCGAGCCGTCGACGACGAGGTCGTAGTCGGCGACGAGGTCCCCGACGGTGTCCGCGTCGACCCGGAGCTCGTGGCGGTCGACGGTGATGTCGGGGTTCAGGTTCTCGACGAACTCGGCCGCGCTGTCGACCTTCGGGCGGCCGACGTCGTCGTCGCCGTGGACGACCTGCCGCTGGAGGTTCGAGCGCTCGACGGTGTCGTCGTCGACGATGCCGATGCGGCCGACGCCGGCGGCGGCGAGGTAGGCGAGGACGGGCGAGCCGAGCCCGCCGGCACCGACACAGCAGACCGAGGCGTCGAGCAGGTTCGCCTGGCCGTCGGGACCGACCTCGTCCATGATGACGTGCCGGGAGTAGCGGTCCAGCTGGGTCGGCGAGAGCGAGAGGTCGGTCATGGGGTCGGGTTCGTGCCCCGAGTGAAAAACTCTCACGCTCGGATGGCCGGGCTGGGAGCCAGTGGAACGCAACGGCTATGTTTGGCAACGAGTGTCTCACCACAACGAATTTAACGTGGTGTGCTGTACCATAGCACATGGCGTCCGCACCCGACTCCGGTGACGACGTGTTCGACGAATTCCTCTCGGACCGCGGTCACGAAACAGAGCGAGTAGGGTGGGAACGGAACTACAACAAGCTACAGTGTCCCGACTGCATGGCGCTGCACGACGAGTCCGCCGACGACTGCACGGTCTGTGGCTGGGAGCCGACCCCGGCGTGACCGTCGGTTAGCGCCCCTCCTCTTGTGAGCGAGCGACGTGCGAGTGGACCGCTGGCGTGCGGTGTGTTGTCAGATACGTGAGACGCGGCAACACGGGCGGTTTGGCGGTAACGTTATTAAACATAATTCCATCAGACAGTCTTGGAGATTCAAATGCCGGAATGTCAGAACTGCGGGTCCTTCGTCACCGAGGCGTACGCGCGAGTGTTCACACCACGCGGCATCGACGATCCGCGCGTCTGCCCCAACTGCAAGGACAAGATCCGCGACGGCAGCGACGTTCGAGAGGCGCGGTCCCCCCGGAACAACTAGGTTTCCTCGCGATAGCTCGACTCCCCACAGCGCCGCCACACAGGGTCGCTGGCGTACGGTTCTGGCCGTCGGACGAACCCACGGCTCTTATACGTATCGGCCTCCAGTATATCTGCAATGAGCGACGCCGACACGAAACTCACCCGCCTGTTCGGTGGGCCGGGGAGTGGGAAGACGACAGCCCTCCTCGACCGCGTCGAGGAACTGCTCGAACGAGAGGACGTCACCCACCGCGACATCCTCGTCGTCTCCTACACCCGCGCCGCCGCCGCCGAGGTCCGCGAGCGACTCGCCGAGCGACTCGATATCAACCCCCGCTCTCTGCAGGGCAACGTCTGTACGATGCACGCGAAGGCGTACGAGCTGCTGAACCTCTCCCGCGGCGACGTCGTCAGCGAGTCCGACAAGGAGGAGTTCTGCGAGGAGTACGGCATCGAGTACGAGGACGAGTACGGCGGCGCGGGCCGCCGGACCGCCCGCTCGACCACCATCGGGAACAAGATTATCGCCACCTCGCAGTGGCTCCAGCGGACCGAGCGCGACGTCGCCGACTGGTACGACGTGCCCTTCCAGTGGAACGTCGAGGAGGTCCGCCTCCCGCCGGATATCGACCCGAACGCACAGGACGGCAACAAGTACACGCCGACGTGGCCCTCGGACGACGACCGCATCGACGTCCCCGAGGTCATCCGCGCCTGGCGGAACTACAAGGGCGAGCACGACCTCACCGGCTTCGCGGACATGCTCGAACGCGTGAAGCAGCGTTCGCTGCTGCCCAGCGTCGACCACCTCGTCATCGACGAGTTCCAGGACATCACGACCCTCCAGCACGAGGTGTACGAGGAGTGGAAACCCCACATGGACAGCGTGCTCATCGCCGGTGACGACGACCAGGTCGTCTACGCCTGGCAGGGCGCGGACCCCGACCTCCTGCTCGAGGCCGACCCCGACGAGGACGTCATCCTCCCGAACTCCTACCGGCTGCCCTCGCGCATCCTGAACGTCGTCAACCGCGAGATCCGCCACATCGACAAGCGTCAGGACAAGGACCTCAAGCCGCGCAAGGAGGGCGGCACCGTCGAGGCCATCGAGAACCCCTCGATGCTCGACCTGGTCCGGAACGTCCGCCGCACCGTCCAGAACGACGACGGCACCGTGATGGTGCTGTTCCGGGCGCGCTACCAGATGTTCCAGTTCATCGACGAGTTCATCAGCGAGGGCATCCCGTTCAAGTCCCTGACCGACCAGCGCATGTGGACCGACCGGCTCGACGACTACGTCACCGCGGTCGAGGCGCTCGACGAGGACGACGACATCAACGGCCTGCAGGCCCGCCGCCTCGCCGACATGCTCGCCGACTCCGCGTTCGGCACGAACGAGCGCGACGACCTGTTCGACGCCATCGACGCCGAACAGGAGGACGCGGGCGTCGAGGACCTCACCGAACTCGACGTCGACCCGAGCCTCGTCACCGACTTCGTCCCGTTCATGCCCGGTCCCGCCTCCGCGTCGGACATGGTCCGGAAGGTCACGTCCTTCCAGCGCAAGTCGATGAAGGCGTACTTCGCGACCCAGGAGTACCGCGGCATGGAGCGCGACGCCGTCCGCGTCGGCACCATCCACTCCGCGAAGGGTCGCGAGGCCGACCACGTGTTCGTCGGCACCGACCTCACCGAGAAGGTCGTCGAACAGATGGTCGCCACCGTCGACGAGGACGCCCTCTCCGACGACATCGAGTTCACGAAGACCACCTCGCCCGTGCCGGTGCTGACCGACAACGAGCGCCGGGTGTTCTACGTCGGGATGTCCCGCGCCCGCGAACGGCTCGTACTGCTCGAGAACCTCGTCAGCGGTGCCCCCACGCTCCCCATCGACGTGCTGTTGAACAACGAGCTCACCGGGGCCACCACGGACGAACTCGCCGAGCTGGCGAGCGAGCCCCTCGAGGCCGCCGACTGACACATGACGCTTCCCGTTCCGTTCGAGCACGTCCGCGAGGAGCTCCGCGACCGCGACGCCGCCGCGTTCGTCCACGTCGGCCGCGAGGACGACCCGACGCTCCGGTACCTCGGCCGCGCCGGCCGCGTCGACGGCGAACTCGCCGTCGTCGTCACCGCCGAGTCCGCGATGCTGCTCGCCGCCGACGCTCCGGCCGCCGCCCGCGAGTCGTTCCCCGGCGACAGCGTGCTCCCCGCCGGCGGGGAGATCCCGACGGGCGAGCGCGTCGCCGCCGTGCTCGACGACCTCGGGCTGTCGGGCACCGTGCTCACCCCGAGAACCGTCCCGCACGACGCCGCGCTCTACCTCGAGCAATCGGGGTACGAGGTCGCGTCCACGGCCGTCGTCGAGGACGCACGGGTCGCAAAGACCGACGCCGAGCGCCTCCGCCAGTCGACGGTGCAGTCCGCGGCCTGCGCCGGGATGCGCCGGGCCGCCGCCGTGCTCGATGCGACCCACGTCCACGAGGGTCGCCTCGACTGGGAGGACGCCCCCCTGACCGCGCTCCGACTCCGCCGCGAGGTCGACGCCGCCGTCGCCGCCGAGGGGATGCTGTCCGGCTACACCGCCATCGGCGTCGACGGCGAGCCCGCGACGCCCCGCTCCGAGACCACCATCGAACCCGGACAGACGGTCGTCGTCGACCTCGCACCGCAGGGCCCCGACGGCTACCACGGCCGGCTCGTCCGCACGTTCGTCGTCGACGGCGACGGCGGCTGGACCCGCCGCGCACAGCTCGCCGCCGAGGGTGCACTCGACGCCGCCATCCCCCAGCTCTCACCCGACGGGGGCGATTCCGTGGTGACCGAGCTCGACGCCGAGGTGACCGCCTACGGCTTCGAACCGTCGCCCGACTCGGGTGGGTACGGCGTCGGCCTCGAACGCCACGAACGGCCCACGCTCGACGCGACCGACGAGCTCCCCGTCGGCGCGGTGCTCGCGCTCGACGTGCGTGTCTCCGACCCCGCAGAAGGCACCGTCCGTCTCGCCGACCTCGTCGCCGTCACCGAAGATGGCGGGGAGTTGCTGGGTGCGTTCCCCCGCTCGCTCTCGCCCTGAGTCGACCGCCCGCGCCGTCTACTCCGCGTCCTCGCCCTCGTCGGGCTCCTTCACCGCCGCCTCGACGACCGTCTCGCCGACGATGCTGCCCGCGTCGAACGGGTTGTCGACGTACCTCTCCATCAGGATCATCAGGATACCGATGCCGATGAGCGCCCCGCCCCAGGTGGTGTTCCCCTGGACGAAGAAGAGGTCGACGCCCGCCGCCATCGCCGGCAGCGCGAACGCGAGCGTCACCAGCAGCGAGAACTGCCCGAAGATGGTCTGGCCCATACTGACGGGACGTACGTCGCCAGCGGAGAAAAAAGATGCTGCTCGGGATTCGTAGCGTCCTCGAACCAGTCGGGAGGCTCTCTGAAACAGTCAGTCACCGGAACACGTCGTACAGCCGGTCGTACGGGCCGTAGTAGATGAACAGTTCGGCGAGCAGGAACAGGCCGCCGACGATACCGGCGACGGCGGCGAGCTGCTGGCCCTGCGGCAGGTCCCAGAGCAGGCCGGCCTCGACGCGGGTGAAGACCGCACCGGCGACGATGAGGAACACGAGGAGCGTGCCGGCGAACAGCCAGAGGCGGTCGGGGTCCGGCGACGCCTCGTCGGCGGGGGTCTCGATGGTCGCGACGTGGTAGCCGAGCAGGAGCGTGACGGCGAAGGCCGCAGCGACGTAGGCGATGTTCGTGAACGGGTCGGGGGGACTGAGCGTCGCCCCGCCGACCGCGGCGGGAGCGATGCCGATCGGGAGCGCCCATCCGAGTCGTCGAAGTCGGGTACCCATCAGGTGGGGCTGGGCGACGGTGATACAAAAGGCTGGCTAGCCGTCGGCGGGCGATTACGTCTCCAGCAGGTCGGGCAGGAGCGTCACGTCGTCGAGGATGGCCTCCGCACCGTAGGCGACGAACTTCTCCTTGCCGGAGACGCCGGAGAGGCCGCCGCTGAGCACGCCGACGGCGTGGTACTCGCGGCTGCCGTCCTCGGCGGCGGCGTTGCGTGCGGTCTGGACGTCGTCGATGGTGTCGCCGACGAAGACGAGCGAGTCCGACTCGAAGCGCTCGGCGAGCGTGACGAGCGCGTGGGGGTCGGGCTTGCCGGCCTCCCAGTCGTCCATCGTGAAGCGGTGCTCGTCGGGGACGTCGAGGCCCACACGCTCCAGCGCGATGTCGGCCTCGGCGGCGGGGCGGCCGGTGACGATACCGACGTTCCAGTTCGCCGTCAGCGTCTCGACTGTCTCGGGAGTGGCGATGATGGGCTCGTCCTCGATGTAGCCCGCGTGGTCCATGTCCGGCTCGCCGCCCTCGAGCTCGCGGTAGCGGTCGCTGCCGAGGTAGAGCTGCTGGAACACGTCCCGCAGGCGCTCGGTGTCCCACGCCCCGTGGACGGCGTCGAGCGCCTTCGCGCCGACCTCGCTGCCGACGACGAGCTCGGCCGCCTCGAGCCCGCCGCCGTGTTCGCGTATCTCGCCGGTGAACTCCTCGAGGGTGAGTTCGAGTCCCTCCCGTTTCGCGAGGACGAACAGCGCGGCCGCGTACGTCAGCTCCCAGTCGTTGTTGAACCCCTCGGCGTCCTTGAACGCCTGCACGTCCGCACGGTCGATTGTCTCGCCGTAGACGTGCTCGACGGCGTCCACGATGGCACGCCGGTAGGAGTCGGAGACATCGACGAGCACGCCGTCGACGTCGAGGACGACCGTGTCCACCTGCATGCCTCGCCATCTGTGCCCCCGGGTAATGGACCTACCGGACGCCCGTCACGGGCGGTCATCACCGTCGTCCGGGTCCGTCGTCGACGACGAACAGGGTGTCGCCCGGAAGCATCTCGGGCGTCGCCGGAACCGCCGTGGGGTCGCCGCCGAGCGTGGTGAGAAAGCAGGCGGCCCCGGCCTCGCGGGCGACCGCGGCGACAGCGCGCTGCAGCTCGGGCGGGCAGTTCAGCGCGTAGACGGCCTCGGCGTCGGCGTACACCGACGGGTCGGGGTCGGTGACGTCGTCGCGGACGAAGCGTACGCCGGGGGGAACCGGTCGGTCGTGGACGTCCGTCGCGGTGACGGAGACACCCCGTTCGGCGAGTCCGCTGGCCACGTCGGCCCGGTTGCCCACACCCACCTCGACGACCCGCTCGAAGCGGGCGAGTCGATCGACCAGCGCGGGGGTCGAGTCGGGGACCACGGCGGGATATTTATAGCCCGGGCAGTCTTACGGTTTTCCATGCTCGTCGACATCGTCCCCGTCGGGGACGTCTCCGCCGCCGTCAAGCGTGCGGCTTCGGAGGGACTCAGGTCGGTGTACGACTGTGACGTGACGATCCACGAGCCACAGCCGCTCCCGAGCGACGCGTACGACCAGAACAGGAAGCAGTACTCCGCCGAGGAGTTCATCCAGCTCGCGGAGCAGGTCGGGACGGGCGAGAAGAACATCGGCATCACGCCGAAGGACCTGTTCTATCGCCGGCGGAACTACGTGTTCGGCCTCGCCTACCTCGACGGGAGCGGGAGCGTCGTCTCGACGTACCGGCTCCAGACCTCCAGCGACGGCGGCTTCTCGAACCGCAGCTCCGAGGACATCTTCGAGGACCGTATCCGCAAGGAGATCGTCCACGAGATCGGCCACACGATGGGCCTCGAACACTGCGACAACAAGCGCTGTGTGATGAACTTCTCCCCGACGGTCCGCGAGGTCGACGTGAAGGAGGAGAACCTCTGTGGGACCTGCCAGCGGAAGGTCCTGTAGATGGACGCGGACCTGCCGCCGGGCTGGGTCCGCGAGTACGAGGGGCGGAACGGTGCCGAGTACTTCCACGAGCCACGCGAGCTGGCACTGAGCATCCTCCCGCGGTACGACTCCCACAGCGGCCGCGCCAGCGAGATGACCGCGAGTGGCTACCTCGTCCGCGTCCACCGGCTGTTCGGCGACGACTACTGGACGCCGCTGACGCTGGGCCGCACGGAGACCCTCGCGGAGGCCAAGGACCTCGCGCTGGCGTACATGCAGCGCCTCCACCGCCAGGGCGGTACCCGCACCGAGGAGCTTGCCGCTATCGCGGGCGTCGCCCCGTACACGGACGACCTGCTCGTCCGGCTCGTCCGCACCCGGAGCGAGTTCGGCCTCCGGACCGTCGCCCACCGCGTGGACGACGCGGTGACCGTGGTCTACGAGCGGGACGGGTCGGACGAGCCGTCGGCGGGCGACGCACGAGCCCGGTGTCGGCGGCTCGGCCGTGCGCTCGACGTGGACGGCACGGAGCCGGCGAGCGTGGTCGTCGCGACCGACGACGAGACGCTCGTCTACGTCGCCCCCGGTGGTGACCCGGCGGACGGGACGCTGTTCGCGTTCGACCCCGACGCACGGCTGGTGCTGCCGGACCTGCTGGACGACCTCGAGGCGCTGCTCGTCCGTCGGGAGCGCGACGGGGACGGTCAGCGCGACGGCAGCGACAGCGAGCGCGACGACGCCCGGTAGCGCTCGACGCCCGCGAGCAGCAGCGAGAAGACAGCGCCGAGCAGCCAGTACAGCTGTTCGGCGACGGCGTAGGGCAGGACGTACTTCGAGACGGCGATGCCGAACGCGAGGTACTCCGAGACGACGTTCGCGTCGTTCATCGAGGACTCGAAGTCGCCCTGGGTGGCCGACGGCCGCGGGTTGCTCCCGTCGCTCGCGGTCGCCGGCGTGGTGACGCGGTCGGCCTCGTAGACCAGGTTGCCGACGTGCACCGCCCAGACGACCTCACCGTCGGGGGTCACCTCCACGACGCGGTCGTTGTAGGAGTCGGTGACGAGCGTGTCGCCGTCCGGGAGCCGGTCGCCGTCGCGCGGCCAGTCGAACTTGGCGCTGCCGCCGACCTCCCAGACGATCTCGCCGTCGGGGCCGAACTCGACGATGCGGTCGTGCTCGCTGTCGGCGACGATGAGCGAGCCGTCCGCGAGCCGGTCGGGGTTGTGCTGCTCGTACAGCGGCCCCTCGTCGTCGGCGTGGAAGTCGTTCGGGCCGACCACGGGCTCGACAGAGACGGAGCCGTTGTCGTCGACGTGCAGGTTGGCGACCGTGTCGAAGTTCCGCAGGCTGATCTGGAACACGCCCGGCTCGACCCGGTCCACGTCGTTCACGTGCGTCCAGTCGCCCTCCGGGCCCATCCCGTCGGGCATCTCGTAGTCGTCCGTGGCGTACCACTCCCAGAGCACGTTCCCGTCGTGGTCGACGGCGAACACGCGGTCGTTGCCCATGTCGGCCATCACGTAGCGCGCCTCGCCATCGACGACGTACCGGTCGGCGTCGTGCAGCTCGTGCTCGTGCTTCTCCACGTCGTACCAGGCGTACTCCCAGACCACGTCGTTCGTGCCGCGGTCGACGTGCTGGAGCGCGTTCCGCACGCAGCCGTCGTAGCCGTCACTGGCGTACGGCTCGGGACATTCCGAGTCGGGGACCGTGGACGCCGTCGACACCTGCACCGTCGACTCGTTCACCAGCTCGAGGTCGAACACGTCGTCGGGCTCGGTGTACTCCCACGCCACCTCGCCGTCGGGCGTGACCTCCAGGGCCTTCCCGCCGTCCTGGTAGCCCTGGACGGCGACGAGCGTGTTGTTCTCGGGCGGCTCCTCGTCGACGGTCAGCACTGGCTGTGTCGGCGTCGTCACGTAGCCGGCGACGGCGACCGCGAGAAAGACGAGCGACAGCACGGCGAACAGACGAGCGCGTCCGCCGGGCGTCCTGAGCTCGGCGGCCGCGGAACGGAGTCGTTGCACGCTCGCGGGGTGGGAGGCAGGGGACGTTAGCGCTTCGGTTCGGTGTCAGTTCAGGTCGTAGAGCGCGCCGTACTTCTCCGTGACGTAGTCGAGGAAGTAGTCGGCGGTGAATCCCTCACCCGTCGCCTCGCGGACGAGGTCGTCAGTGGTGTACAGGCAGCCGTGCTGGTGGACCTGTTCGGTGAGCCACCCGTGGAGGTCCTCGAACTCGCCGTCGCGGGTGCGCTCGTCCAGATTGCCGAGGTCGTCCTCGGCGGCCTCGTAGAGCTGTGCGGCGAGCACCGAGCCGAGGGAGTACGTCGGGAAGTAGCCGAAGGAGCCGTGGCTCCAGTGGATGTCCTGCAGGCAGCCCTCGGCGTCGGTGTCGGGCCGGATGCCGAGGTACTGCTCGTACTTGTCGTTCCAGACCTCGGGGACGTCCTCGACGTCGAGTTCGCCCGAGATGAGCTCGCGCTCGATCTCGAAGCGGACGACGATGTGCATGTGGTAGGTCAGCTCGTCGGCCTCGACGCGGACGAGGTTGTCCTCCTTGACGGTGTTGGCGGCCTCGTACACGTCACGCGGCGTGGCGTCGTCGACCCCCGGGAAGCGCTCCTGCATGGCGGGGAGGAACCGGTCCCAGAACGGCTCGGAGCGGCCGACGTGGTTCTCCCAGAGGCGGCTCTGGCTCTCGTGGACGGTCAGGTCGCGGGACTCGCCCAGCGGCGTGCCGTAGTGTTCGTCGGGCAGGCCGAGGGTGTACGTCGCGTGGCCGAACTCGTGGATGGTCGAGGTGAGCGCGCCGAGCGGGTCCGACTCGTCGAACCGGGTCGTCACGCGGGCGTCGAACTGGTTGCCCGTCGAGAACGGGTGCGGCGCGACGTCGAGGCGGCCGCGGTCCCAGTCGTAGCCGAGCGTGTCGAGTACGTCGCGGGCCAGCTCTTCCTGCGTGTCGGCGTCGAACTCGCCCTCGAACGGCGTCGCGAGGTCGGCGTCGGACGCGCGGATGTCCTCGACGAGCGGGACGAGCTCGTCGCGGAGCTCGGTCAGCGTCTCCTCGGCGGTGTCGAGGCCGAGGTACGGCTCGTAGTCCTCGAACAGCACCGCGTACGGGTCGCGGTCGGGGTCGATGTGTGCGGCGTACTCCCGTTTCAGCTCGACCAGCTCCTCCAGCTTCGGCGCGAAGATGGAGAAGTCGTCCTCCTCCTTGGCCTCCTTCCAGAGCGGGTGGGCCTCGGCGGCGGTCTGGGAGATCGTCTCGACGAGGTCCGTCGGCACGCGGGCGGCGCGCTCGTACTTCCGGCGCACTTCGCGGACGACGGCCTGCTGTTCGGCGTCGAGATCTGCCTCCGCCAGTTCGTCGAGGTAGCCCGCCATCTCCGCGCCGGTGAGCAGCTCGTGGCTCACCGCCGAGAGCGCCGAGAGCTGCTTCGACCGGGCCGGTGTGCCCTCCTCGGGCATCATGACCTCCTGGTCCCAGTTGAGCACCGACTGTGCGCCACCGACGTTCGAGATCCGCTGGACGAGCGTGATGAACTCCTCGTAGGTATCGGAGTGCTGGGCGGCTTCCGTTGCCATGGGTGGCTGTTTCGATTCGGAACCTATGAACTTCCTCATTCCGCGGCGGTGGGTACATACAACGACGCCACGATACGTCCAACCATGCTCGTTCCACTCTCGGTCGCGGACTGCATGACCCGCGAGGTCTTGACGACGAGACCCGAGACGACGGTCCGGGCGGCCGCCCGCGAGCTGTCGGCCGCGGACGTGGGCTCGCTCGTCGTTATCGAAGCCGACGAACCCGTCGGGATCGTCACGGAGACGGATCTGGTCGACGTGCTCGCGGACGCGCTGGACCCGGACGAGGTGACGGTGGGCACCGTCATGGCTGCCGACCTGATCACCATCCACCCCGATGCGACGCTCGAACGGGCGGCGGCGCTGTTCGAGCAGCACGACGTGGAGCGGTTCCCGGTCGTCGACGACGGCGAGCTGGTCGGGATCGTCGCGGTGAGCGATCTCGCGGACTACCTGCCGCACCTGACCGAGCGGCGACGGCGGGTGGACGCGGCGTTCGAGTTCGACCCACACCCGCATCTGCCCGCCGACAGCCCGGAGATGGCGTACGACCACCCGGACTGGGAGTTCGCGGGCGAGGGCACCGCGGACGGGCTGGACGTCGGCGACGTGGTGCGGTTCCGCAAGCGGCTGACGGACGAGGACGTGCAGTCGTTCGCGGCGGCCAGCGGCGACACGAACCGGCTCCATCTCGACGGCGAGTTCGCGGCGCAGACGCGCTTCGGCGAGCGCATCGTCCACGGGGTACTCACGACCGGAGTCGTCTCGGCGGCGCTGGCGCGACTGCCGGGGCTGGTCATCTACCTCTCGCAGGACCTCCGGTTCATGGGCCCCATCGGCGTCGGCGACGTGGCGACGGCGGTCGGCCGGGTGACCGAGGACATGGCGGGCGCGAAGTACCGGCTGGACGTGGCGGTGTACGACGAGGACGGCGAGGCCGCAGTCGAGGGCGAGTCGGTCGTGCTCGTCGACGAACTCCCGGCGGGCACCGACTCGGCGGCGGTGCCGGTCGAGGAGGCCGCCGCGACCGACGACTGAGTCGACGACCGACCTCGTCGCCTACCCGGTCCAGTCAGCCGCGAGCCGCCGGTAGCTCTCGTAGCAGCGTTCGAGCATGTCGAGGGAGACGCTCTCCTCGGCGGTGTGGGCCTCGCCGGGTTCGGCGGGGCCACAGACGACGCAGGCGGTCCCTTCCTGGGCGAGCCAGCCGGCGTCGGTCGCGTGCGGTTTCGTGACGAGTTCGCCCGCGCCGTCCTGCACCTCTCGGACCGAATCGAGCACGGCGTCGGCGAAGGCGTCGTCCGAGCAGCGCATCGGCGGGAGGTCCTGGTCGACGGTCCACTCGACGCCCGCCAGCTCCTCGACCCGGCCGAGGTCGGCACGCTCGCCGGGCACGGTGCGCTCGTCGACGGTCACCTCGCAGGACTCGGGGACGACGTTCCACGCCGATCCCCCGTCGATGCCGGTGACGACGACGCTACCCGAGAGCTCCTCGCCGGCGACGGTGACCGTCGGCCAGTCGAGCTCGCGGACGACGTCCACCGCGTCGCAGGCCCGGTACACCGCGTTCTCGCCCGACTCGGGGACGCTGGCGTGGGCGGCCTCCCCCCGCGCCGTCACGGTGCTCCCCCGCCGACCCTTGTGCGCGACCGCCACGTCGAGGACGCCGGGGTCGGAGTAGCCCGTCGAGCCCTCGGCGACGAGCGCCCAGTCGGGGGCGAATCCGGCGTCGATGGCGTGTCGGGCACCGATGCCGCCGACCTCCTCGCCGACGAAGGAGGCGAAGACGAGCTCGTGGTCGGGCTCCGGCCCCAGCTCGGCGTCGCGGAACGCGAGCAGCATCGCCGCGTCGGCCCCCTTCATGTCGGCGGTGCCGCGTCCGTAGAGCCGGCCGTCGCGCTCCCTGACGACGTAGCTGCCGTCGGTGTCGACCTGGGTCTCGTCCGGCGGCACCACGTCGTGGTGGCCGACGAGCGCGAGCGTGGGTGCGTCGGGGTCGTCGGTCGCGCCGCGCCGGGCGAGCACGTTCCCGCCGCGGTCCGCGTCGCCGGCGTCGTCGCGGGTCACCTCGGCGTCGGTCTCCGTCCGGAGCCACTCCTCGACGAAGTCGCCCGCCGCGGCCTCGCCGTCGTGGCTCGGGATGGCGACGAGGTCGCGGGTGAGTGCGGTGAGTTCGTCCATGGCTCACCTGTGGTCGCCCGGGACAAGAGCGTTGTCGCGGCGGGACGACGCGCCGACGGACCCGACCGGACGACGACTCAGACCCGCTCGTACACGGGCACCTGTTCCTCGATGGGGTCGGTCGAGAGCCGCTCGACCGACTCGGCGACGTGTCTCGCGCTGGCGGCCTGCTCCTCGCTCGCGCTCGCGACCGACTGCGCCTCCGAGGCCACCGACTCGGCCGCGTTCGCGAGCGACTCCACGGTCTCCGAGATCTCGACGACGCTCCGGGCCTGCTGGTCGGCGGCGGCCGCCACCTCCTCCATCCCGTGCGCCGCGTCGTCGACGACGCCCTCCAGGTCGTCGAGGGTGTCGACCGCCGCGGCGACCTCGGCCCGGCCCGCCCGGACGCTGTCGTTCGCGTCGGCGACCGCCTCGCGGGTCGTCGCCGCCTCGTGCTGGAGGGCGTCGGCGGCCGCCGCGACCTCCTCGATGTCGTCGCGGGTCCGGCGCACGAACGTCTCCAGCTCGGACGCGATGGTCTCGGCCGGGCCACCGCCGCCGCCCCGCTTCGCCTCGACCTTCGCGTTCGTCGCCAGCACGGCGGTCCGGTCGACCAGGTTCTCGACGCGGTCGACGACGTCCTCGATGTCGTCGGCGCGGGCCTCGACCGTCTCGGCGGCGGCGAGCAGGTCCTCGGTCGTCCCCTCGACGGATTCGAGCGCGTCGAGGGCGCGTTCGCCCGCGTCGACCCCCTCGCTCGCCTCGGCGGCCGCGCGCTCGCTCGTCTCCCGGACGTCGTCGGCGACCGAGGCGACCTCCTGGGCGGCCGCGCTGACCTCCTCGACGTCGGCGGCCGCTGCAGCCGCACCCTCGGCCTGCCCCTCGGCGTGGTCCCGAATCGTCGTCGCGCTCTCGGCGACGGCGGCGGAGGACTGCTTCAGCTGGACGACGGGGGGTTGGACGTCCCGTTCGACCTCCGTCGCGAGCTCGCGCTGGGCGTCGATGGCGCGCTCCAGGCGCTGGCTGTAGGAGTCGACGTACGTGTCGCTGGCGACCTGCAGGTCGAGGTTGAGGATGCGCAGTACCGCGAGCACGTCCTGCATCCCGTCGTGGATGGCGTCCCGGACGGTGGCCTCCAGCGACTCGTCCAGCCCGTCGTCCCCGTCGTCGCCCCCGAGCCCCCGGAGCGCGCCGACGACGCGGTCGAGGCCGCCGTCGGTCGCCTCGCGTTCCTCGACCCAGTCCTCGATGGCGTCGACCACCTGGGTCTGGACTCGCTCGTCGACCCGCGAGAGGATGAGGTCGTAGTAGAGCCCGTACTGACCCACGTACTGCTTCAGCGGCATGTCGAGTATCTCGTGCAGCTTCCCGATGCGTGCCCGGTTCGTGAAGTAGTCCTCGTCGTAGTCGCCGGTCGCGAGCGAGACGAGGTACGCCTTCTGCGTGCGCTTGAGCTGGTCGACACCCTTCGGCGAGCGCTCGATGACCCGGGTCGTCTGCTCGTACTGCGTGAGGTTGTCGTAGAACGCGTCGGCGATGGCGTCCTGGTTCGCCCGGAGCAACGGTTCGAGGTCGTCGAGGCGGCGTTCGTCCTCGGCGTCGAAGCCGACGAACTCCTTCCGCCACGCGATCTCGTCGTCGTCGAGTCCGATCTCGCCGGTGAGCGAGGCCGCCTCCACGAACCGGTTCAGTCCACCCAACCCGAACTCCTTCGAGGGGTCCATGTCGTGGCCGAACGGGTTCGGGGGAAGAATCAGGAGGGGGTCGTTCCCAGCGCGCTGGAATCGGCCCCCTCGTGCGGGCCGGGTCGCCGGCGGTGACCGTCGTCGTGCAGCCACGGACCCGGCCCCTTATCAACCGCGACGGCCCTACTGCACGTATGAACGTCGTACCGGACACGAGCGTGGTCATCGACGGCCGCGTGTCCGCCAAGGTCGACGACGGCGAGTACGAGGGGGCCACCATTCAGGTCCCCGAAGCCGTCGTCGCGGAGCTGGAATCGCAGGCCAACGAGGGGTTCGACACGGGCTGGGACGGGCTCGAGGAGCTCCAGCGCCTCGCCGACCTCGCCGACGAGGGGCGCATCGAACTCGAATACGTCGGCGAGCGCCCGGACGCGGTCGAGCGCGGCCACGCCGCCGAGGGCGAGATCGACGCGCTCATCCGCGACCTCGCCGCCGAACTGGGGGCCACGTTCCTCACCAGCGACGTCGTCCAGGCCGAGGTCGCGAAGGCGAAGGGCCTCGACGTGGCGTTCGTCTCCGCGGAGGTGCGCGGGAAGACGGAGATCGACCGCCTGCAGGTGCAGAACTACTTCGACGACGAGACGATGAGCGTCCACCTGAAGGCGGGCGCGGTCCCGATGGCGAAACGCGGCGCGCTCGGCGAGATGCACTACGTGGAGGTCGCCGACGAGCCGCTCTCCGACGAGACGATGGACGAGTACGCCACCGAGGTCGTCAACGCCGCCAAGGAGTCCCGCGACGGCTTCCTCGAGCTCTCCCGGAACGGCATGGACATCGTCCAGTTCCGCGACTACCGCATCGCGGTCGCCCGCCCGCCCTTTTCCGACGGCATCGAGATCACCGCCGTCCGACCCATCGCCCAGACGGACATGGAGGACTACGAGCACGCCGACGAGCTCAAGGAGCGACTGCTCGAACGCCAGCGCGGCGTCCTCATCTCCGGCGCACCCGGCGCGGGGAAGTCCACGTTCGCGCAGGCCGTCGCCCGGTTCATCGCCGACCACGACTACTCCGTCAAGACGATGGAGAAACCGCGCGACCTCCAGGTCGGCCCGGAGATCACACAGTACACCGAGCTCGACGGCGAGATGGCCAACACCGCCGACGCCCTGCTGATGGTCCGGCCCGACTACACCATCTACGACGAGGTCCGGAAGACGAACGACTTCGAGGTGTTCGCGGACATGCGCCTCGCCGGCGTCGGCATGATCGGCGTCGTCCACGCCACCCGCGCCATCGACGCACTCCAGCGCCTCGTCGGCCGTGTCGAGCTCGGCATGATCCCGCAGGTCGTCGACACCGTCGTCTACATCGAGGCCGGCCAGATCGCGAAGGTGTACGACGTCCGGACCGAGGTGAAGGTGCCCTCCGGCCTCACCGCCGAGGACCTCGCCCGCCCGGTCATCCAGATCACCGACTTCGAGACGGGCAAGCCGGAGTACGAGATCTACACGTTCAACCGGCAGGTCGTCACCGTCCCCCTCACCGACGACGAGGGCGGCAGCGACTCCGGCGTCGACCGCATCGCCAAACAGGAGATCGAACGGGAGATCCGCTCCATCGCCCGCGGCCACGTCTCGGTCGAGCTGAAGGGACAGAACACCGCCGTCGTCTACGTCGAGGACGACGACATCTCCGCCGTCATCGGCAAGGGCGGCGGCCGCATCACCGACGTCGAGGACCGCCTCGGCATCGACATCGACGTGCGCACCCACGACGAGAACCCGAACTACCGGACCGGTTCGAGTGGGTCCGGTGGGTCGGGTGGAGCCGGTGCGTCCGGTACAGATGAGAAGGGCCAGCTCGTCACGCCGGAAATCACGTCGCGGCACGTCATCGTGCCGGTCGACGGACATACCGGCGAGACCGTGGAAGTGCGTGCCGGCGGCGAGTACCTGTTCACCGCGACCGTCGGCCGTGGCGGCGAGGTGCAGGTCTCGCGTGGGTCTGCTATCGCCGAGGAGTTGGAGCAGGCCATCGACCGGAAGCGGACCATCACCGTTCACACGGCCTGAGATCGGTCGTTTTTATCGCTGTTGGCTCGTGATCCGCCGGTGACTGGAACAGCCAGAAAGCCCCGGCGGGCGCGGAGCGCCCGTGAACGCCCCTTTCAGTCCCGCCCCGCACAGCACCTCACGCCTCCCCAGCCGATTCGCTCGAGTGCGGCGAGACGCGCGCCAGCTAAAAATCCAGTCGTCGGTTCGACCCGAAACTCACCCCTCGACGGCGTCCAGCAGTTCGAGCACGCGCTCCGAGAGCGCCCCGGCATCCGGCGCCACCAGCTTGCACATCGGCTCCTTCCCGTGGGCCCCGTGGTCGAGGACGGCGACGGGGGTCTCGTCGGCCGCGCCGAACGTCGACCGGCCGGCCCAGTCCATCGTGCTCGCGTCGGCTGGTTCCTCCGCGCGGTCGTAGGTGGCGCTGGGCCAGCCGAGGTCCGCCACCGCATCGGCGACAGACTCGTCGAACCGGCAGTTGCAGGCGAAGCGGAGGGTCGGGTCGTACTCGCGGGCGGAGAGCAGGAACCGGGCGACGTGGCTGGACGCGCCGAAGCGCACGCCGCCGGTCGCGCGGACGCCGTCGTGGACGCTGGCGAGGCGGCCGTCCACGGCGACGGTCTCGGCGACGGATTCGGCGGCGGGGAGCGCGCCGACGACGTTCGTGCCGACCTCCGGAATCAGGGGGCTGGCGTCGGCGGCGACGAGGTCGTCGACGACCGATTCGACGCCGGCGATGGTCTCCCGGGCGGCGGCCTCGTTCCGGACCGCGACGTGGTGGTTCACCGCGCCGTTCTCGCCCACGTCGGCGTGGTAGCGGATGGCCCGCGTGACGAAGTCGACGGCCGACTCGACGGCCTCGGTGAGTTCGTCACCGCGGGCGAGGTTCGCGGCGATGGCGGCCGAGAGCGTACAGCCGGAGCCGTGGGTCGCGGCGTCGCCGACACGGGGCCGTTCGAAGACGGTCACGCCGTCCGCTGTCGCGAGCACGTCGACGACGCCGTCGGTGTCGAGGTGGCCGCCCGTCACGAGTGCGGCGTCGGCACCCCGCGCGAGCAGGCCGGCGGCGGCGTCCCGGGCGCTCTCGACGTCGGTCGGTTCGACCCCGGTGAGGACGGCCGCCTCGTCGGCGTTCGGCGTGACCAGCGTCGCGTCGGCGACGAGGTCCTCGTAGGCCGATTCGGCCTCGCGGTCGAGCAATCGGTCGCCGGAGGTGGCGACCATCACGGGGTCGACGACGACCGGGACGTCCCGCGCGGCGAGTCGCTCGTGGACGGTCTCGACGACCGGGGCGGTGGCGAGCATCCCGGTCTTGACCGCCCGCACGTCGAAGTCGTCGAAGACCGCGTCGACCTGTGCGGCGACCTCGTCCGGTGGGAGGACGTGCGTGGATTCGACGCCGCGGGTGTGCTGGGCCGTGACGCTCGTCACCGCGCTGGTGCCCCAGGCTCCGTGTGCGCCCATCGTCGCCAGGTCGGCCTGGATGCCCGCACCGCCGCCCGAGTCGCTGCCGGCGACGGTCAGCGCGACGGGTCGCGTGTCGGGTGCCGGTCGTCGCTCGTGTGTCGTGTCGTGGTCCATACCGGGAAGTATTATCCGGTAGTACAAATCGGTGATGGACGGCCGCGGGACGCCGCTGTCGCTCGTCACCCGACGGACGAGGACGCGAGAACGGTCTCAGCGCGACCCTTCGGCGGTTCCGGCGCGGTAGCCCGCACGGAACTCGCGGACGACGCTGCCGATGATGCTCCCGAAGACGATGGCCATGAGCAGGCTCGCGAAGCCGACCGACCAGGGGTCGTTGATGCCGCCGCGGGCGTAGCCAGCCATGATGGCGGTCAGTGCACCCATGCCGGCGAGTCCGGCGAAGCCGAGTCGGACCTCCGACCCGGTCTGCATCGCGACGACGTGCTGGGGGACCGCGACGCCGACGAAGGCGTAGATGGCGACGCCGAGCGGTGTCCGGGCGAACACCGTCGGCTGGCCCGTCGCGAGCGTCGTGCCGGCGGCGATGGCGACAGCGGCCGCGAGGCTCGCGACGACGATGCGACGCTCGTTCATGCGCGCCGGTTCGATACGTTCTGTTATAGGTTTTTCCCGGGCCGTGGCGGCTATATCCGAGTGGTACCACCGGGTAGAAACACTCTTGCCCGTGCGGTAGCGACTTCGAGCACATGGAACTCGGGGCGCGGATTCGTTCGATGGGACCGACGTGGCTGGCCGGGGCGATCGCCGCCGGGCCGGCCACGATGGCGAGCCTGCTCGGGGCGGGCGCGGGCTACGGCTACGAGCTGCTGTGGGTGGTCGTGCTCTCGGCGGTGCTCGGCGCGACCGCGCAGTACCTCGCTGCGCGACTGGGCGTACTGACCGGCGACGGCCTCGTCTCGACGGTCGAGGCGAACCTCGGGAGCTGGTGGGCGTGGCTGCTCGTCGTCGACGTGGTCGCCGCGGCGGGACTGGCACAGCTGGTCATCATGAAGACCGTCGCCGACGTGACCGAGCTGGCGACCGGCATCGACGCGGCGGTCTGGGGCGTCGTCTGGGCGGTCGTCCTCGCGGTCGGCCTCGTCGGTGGGGGCTACCGCGTCGCCGAGTTCGGCGCGAAGCTCGTCGTCTCGCTGGTCGTGCTCGCCTTCCTCGGCTCCCTGGCCGTCGTGCCGGTCGACCTCGGCGCGGCGGCGGCTGGCACGGTCCCCTCGTTGCCGACCGCCGACGCCGCCCTCGTCGCCGCGGGCATCCTCGGCGGCGCGGTCCACGTCACGCTCGTCACGATGCAGAGCTACACGATGCGCGAGCGGGACTGGACCCGCGAGGACTGGGGGCTCGCCCGCTTCGACGTGGTCGCCTCGATGGGCGTCGCCTTCGGCGGCTACTCGCTGGCAATCTTCCTCGTCGCAGCCAGTGTCTTCCACGAGGGGCCGGTCCCGCTCGCAGAGCTGACGACGACCCGGGCCGCGACCGCGCTCGGCCCGGCCGTCGGCGGGCTCGCCGAATCGCTGTTCCTCGCCGGCCTGCTCGGGGCGGCCGTGTCGACCCTCGGCGGGAACACCACGGTTCCACCGTACGCCCTCGCCGACAGGCTGGGCTGGGACCGCGACGACGACCGCTACCGGGCCGCACTCGCCGTCACCGCGCTGGCGGCCGCGCTCGGTCCGGTACTGGGCGGGAACGTCCTCGAACTGCTCGTGCTCGTGCTCGCGTTCGGCCTCGTCGGCACGCCGTTCGCCATCGCGCTCGTGCTCTACCTGCTGCACGACCCCGGCACCGTCCCGGAGCGACCGCCGGTCCTGGCGAGCCTCGGCGGTCTCGTCCTCCTCGCGGTGACGAGCGTCACCGCCGGCTCGTGGCTGCGCTCGGAGCTCTCGCCGTACGCGAGCGACCCGGTCGGGCTGCTCGGCGACCCCGGGACGCTGCTCGCCGCCGTCTTCGCGTCGGTGCTGGCCGTGGCGACGCTCGCGCTCGGGGGCCGGTTCGTCCACGAGCGCGCGACCGACCGGACGCCGGCGAGCGACGCGTGATGCCGCCCGACCCCTTCGCCGCCACGGACGCCCTCCCCGTCGACGCCGGGCGGCACCTCGTCGTCGGGCCGTCCAACGTCGGCAAGACCCGGACGACCGCCGCGACGCTCGCGCGGTGGGTCGAATCCCGCGGCACCGACGGCGTCGTCGTCCTCGACTTCGCGCCCGAGGTCGAGCGTGACGGTGACCTGCTCGGCGGTCGCATCGACCGCTTCTACCGTCCACCCGACGGCTGCTGGTACGGAGTCCTCGACGCGCACGCACCGCGGAGCGACGGCAGGGACGACGAGGACGCCCTCGAACTCGCCCGGTCGAACGCCGAGCGCGCTCGCCGGCTGCTCGACGCCGCGCCGTCGCCGCGGGCCGTCTTCGTCAACGACGCGACCATCCCGGCGCAGGCCGACGGCGACCCGACGCCGCTGCTGGCGGCCTGCTCGGGGGCCGAACTCGCCGTCTGCAACGCCTTCGAGAGCGACGAGCTCGGGACCGACGACGAGGTGTCGAAGAACGAACGCGCGGCACTCGACGCGCTGGCGGCGTGGGCCGACGGGCGTCACCGGCTCGGACGCTGACTACTCGCCCCGGACGCTGACTACTCGCCGGCAGCCTCGCAGAGCGAGACGGCGAGCGAGACGGCATCGGCCGCGTCCGCACCGAGCACGTACAGGATGGGTTCGACGCCGTAGTCGCCGTCGTGGTAGGCGACCCTCGGAACACCGTCCTCGGCGAACCGCTCGCGGAGCCGTTCGCCGCGGTCCTCGTACCCCGCGTCGAACTCGAGTGGCTCGTAGCCCGCCGCTCGCGCCGCCGCGAGCAGTTCCTCGGAGGTCCGCAGGTTCACCGCACCGCGCAGTTCGCTGTCGACCGCGGTCGCCGCGAGCACCAGCCCGGCGACGTGCTGGGACGCCCCGAACTCCGGGTTCCCGGGGACGTTGAGCCGGCCCTGGATGGCGTGGAGTCGCCCCGGTATCGCGGCCACGTCACCCACCTCGTCGGCGTCGGGCAGCGCCATCGCGACGTTCGTCCCGACGTTCGGTACGTGGTCGACGACGGCCGGCGCACCCCCCAGTCGCCGGACCGCCTCGCGCACGTTGTCGAGCACCGCCCGCTCGTCGAGCACGTCGCTGTCCGGCCCCCGCACGCAGAGGTCACAGCCCATCCCGCGGAGTGCCGGCATCACGTCCTCGTGGACCGCACAGATCGGCCCCCGGTCCTCGAACTCCTCGACGAGCGCCAGGAGTTCGGAGAGCGCCTCGTAGTGGTCCATCTCCCCCGCAGCGAGTCCCGCGCCGATGCGCTCGACGGTCGCGACCATGCGGGCGTCCCCGCTGAACCGCTCCTCGACGGCCACCTCGCCGCTCCGGTACTTGCTCACCGCTGCCTGCGTGACCCCCAGGTGGTCGGCGATCTCCCGCTGTGTCAGCCCCCTGTCGGCGAGGTCGTCGACGAGCATCGCCCGCGCCGTCGGCAGGAACCGCTCGACGACGATCTCGCTCGGCAGCACCACTGGCATGGACCCCGGTTCGACCCCCGCCGTGTTAAGTTGTGCCCGTCCCGCTACCGACGGAGCCGTCGAAACGGTCACCAGCGGCGCACAGCAGGCGAGCAGCGGTTCCCGCGAACACGAGAACCGGGCGGAGGCCGGGGCGGATGCTAGCCCGGACTTTAGTGCCTGACCCGCGTTGTCCCGGCCATGCTTCCGGACGCGATATCGCTACTGCTCCAGGGCGCACCGCCGGAGTTCTGGCCGTCGCAGCTCGCGAACGACTGGGCGTTCGTGGTGCGGCTCGGCTGGGGCGTGCTGGCCTTTGCGCTCGTGACTCTCTTCGGCTGGTACCTCCTCGACCCGGCGGTGAGCCGCATCGTCACGGCACGGAACCGCAACAACCCGACGCTCGAGGAGGCCGTGTCGCGGTACCTCCGGCTGTCGGTCGTCGTCGTCGGCTTCCTCGTCGGCGCACTCATCACGGGCTACGGCGCGTTCCTGCAGTCGTCGGCGCTCATCGTCGCCGCCGCGACGCTGGCGCTCGGCGTGGCGGGCCAGACGGTCATCGGCTCGCTGGTCAGCGGGATGGTGCTCGTGCTGGACCCCGAGTTCAACGTCGGCGACTACATCGAGTGGGAGGGTGGCGAGGGGACGGTGCGCTCGATCACGCTCCGGGTGACGCGGGTGCAGACGCCCGACGGCGGGCTGGTGACGCTGCCGAACACGAAGCTGACGAGCCAGCCGGTCACCCGGCCGTACGGCTACAACCGGATCCGGATCGTCGAACACGTCGGCATCGCCTACGAGGACGACGTGGACGACGCGCTGGCACTGCTGGAGGAGGCCGCGCGCAACGTCGACGGGGTGGTCGAGGGGCCGAGCCCGACGGCGTACGTCGACGAGTTCTCGGGCGACGCGGTCGTCCTGCGGAGCGAGTTCTGGGTGACCACACCGGAGCGGCGGACCCTCTTTCGCATCCGGTCGAACTACGCCCGGCGGGTGAAACAGCAACTCGACGGGGCGGACATCACCATCGCGCCGCCGTCGAAGCGGGAGCTGCTGGGGCGTATCGACGTCGAATCGCCGGAGGGCGCTGACGCTGCCGATAGTTATTCGTAGTCGAACCGCCTTCGAACTGGTATGTGTGGAGTGACCGGTAGAGATGGGGAACGGGCGAGAGGACCGGCACCCGTTCGATGAGCGGGGCAGTTCGTCTTCCCGAGGAGTTCAGTGCACTGACGACCGGCGTGACCCTCCACGACGCCGAGACGGGAACGGTCCTCGACGGCAACGACGCACTGGAGCGGCTGTACGGGTACTCCGTGTCCGAGCTCCGGGAGATGGAGATCTCGGACTACACGGCCCCGTCGACGAAGTTCACCCAGTCCGAGGCGCTCCGACGGATCCGTGCAGCGGCCGGCGGCGACCCGCAGTCGTTCGACTGGCAGGTCGAACGGGCGAACAACACGATCATCTGGGTGGCAGTCGAGCTCACCGACATCGAGATCGACGGCGTCCAGTGCGTCCTCGCCGAGATCCGCGACATCACCGAGTACAAGACACGGGAGCGGCGGCTCCGGCTGCTCAACCGCGTCGTCCGGCACAACCTCCGGAACGAGACGACGGTCCTCATGGGCTACGCCGACCGGCTCAAGGACGCCATCGAGTCGGAGCGACTCGAGGAGGAGATACAGACCGTCCTCGATATCGCGGAGGAGATCGGCTCGCTGAGTAGCTCCATCCAGGAGTTCGAGGAGATCGCCGACCCCAACGGGACGACCCGCTCGCGCACGTCGATGAACGAGGTCGTCCGCGAGCACGTCGTCGCGAAGCAGGAGGAGCACCCGGCCGCCGACGTCCGGCTCGACGAACGCGACGCCGTCTGGGTGCTGGCGGACGACGGCATCGACTACGCCGTCGACCACGCCATCGAGAACGCCATCGTGCACAACGACCACGAGCACCCGTCGGTCGAGGTGACCGTGCGGAAGGACCCCGAGAGCGACCGTGGGGAGATACGGGTCATCGACGACGGGCCGCCCATCCCCGAGATCGAGATCGAGGTCCTCGACGCCTCGGAGACGAAGACGGACACGTACCACGGCTCGGGACTGGGGCTCTGGGTGATGCAGTGGTGCATCGACTCGCTCGGCGGCGAGCTGGTCTTCGAGGGGAACGAGCCGCGCGGGAACGTCGTCCGGATACTGCTCCCCCTCGACGACGGTGTGCGGTGAACGGCGCGCCGCGGCGGCGCGCTCGGGTCACTCCGGGCCGGACAGCTCGGCCCAGACGCGCCAGGCGGGGTCCTCCGCTGGATGTTCGATCCGCTCGCCGTCGACGTAGACGCCCTCGCCCGCGCTGATGCGGCCGGCGTCGGCGACGGGCGTGCCGCGTGATCCGAGCGCCTCGACGACGGCGTCGACACCCTCGGGCCGGACCGCGACGAGCAGGCTCCCGCTGGTCGTCGCCGCCCACGGCTCCATGTCGAAGTACTCGCAGATGGCAGCGGCCTCGTCCGTGACGGGCGTCGCCGCCGACTCCACGTCGATGCGGACGCCCGCGCCCCCGGCGAGTTCGACGAGCGCGCCGGCCAGCCCGCACTCGGTCGCGTCGTGCATCGCGGTGACGGGGCCGCTCGCCGCCGCCAGGAGCGCGTCGCGGACGTGCTCGGTCGAGGGCAGGCGCTCGGCCTGCCGGGCGAGCAGGTCGTCCGGGAGGTCGATCGCCTCGGGGAACAGCGCGGCGAACAGCGCCGTCGCCTCCACCGCGGGCCCGTGGGTGACGAGCAGGTGGTCGCCGGGTCGTGCGCCGTCCGGGCGGATCACGTCGTCGTGGTCGCCGACGCCGAGGACCGTCGCGCCGCCGACCCAGGGGAACGAGCAGCCGGCGTACCTGGCGGTGTGTCCCGTCAGCACCGTGGTCCCGAGGTCGTCGAGTTCGTCCGCCATCGTCCCCCAGACGGTCGCGAACTCGTCGTCGCGCAGCTCGGGCGGGAGCGAGAACGAGACGGCGAGGTGGCTCGGTGGAACCCCGGAGACGGCCACGTCGGCGAGGACGACGCCGAGCGCGAACTCCGCGGCGCGTTCCCAGCCGAGACCCGGCAGAAGGGAGACGGGGTCGGTCGCCGCGACGACGGCCTGCCCGCCCACGTCGAGGACGCCGAAGTCGACGCCGTGTCGGGGGCCGAGCGCCACGTCCTCCCGGTCGGCCCCGAGGTTCGGGTAGATCACCTCGTCGAAGAACGAGCGGTCTATCTTCCCGCGGTCTGTCATCGCCCGGAACTACCGGGCGGGGGTGGAAAGGCGTACCGTTCGGCCGCCGTCAGCTCCCCTCGAGTTCGTCGAACAGCGCCACGACCCGTCGCTCGACCTCGTCCCGGATGTCGGCGACCTCGTCGGGGGACCTCCCGTCGGGGTCGGTGAGGTCCCAGTCGCGCACGTCGACCGTGGTGTCGAGCGAGAGCGTCGAACAGCCCATCGTCGCGACCACGTCGCAGGATTCGAGCTCGTCGTCGTCCACCTCGCGGGGCGTGCGGTCCGAGAGGTCGATGCCCACGTCGGCCATCGCGTCGACGACCTCGTCGTGGACGTGGTCGGCGGGGAGCGTGCCGCCGGTGACGATCTCCCAGTCGAGGCCGCGACGGTCCCGCTCGCGCTCTGCGAACGCGGTCGCCATCTGGCTGCGGCCGGCGTTCTGCACGCAGACGAAGCCGAGGGTCGTCATTCGGAGCCACCCCCAGCCCCGGTGGTTGTGTCGTCGGACCCGGGAACGACCGCCGCGAGCAGCGCCTCGGCGCGGTCGGTCGTCCGGTAGTAGCGCCAGCGCCCCTCCTTCCGGCGGGCGACGAGCCCGGCGTCGGTCAGCGTCGATAGCGCGTGGCTCACCGCGCTGTCGCTGACGTCGACGAGCGGTTCGAGCTCGCAGACGCAGAGTTCGTCCTCGGCGGCGTCGAGCAGCCGCACGATGTCGAGCCGCGTCTCCGTCGAGAGCGCGTCGAAGACGGCGGTGTCGGTCGGTGTCCGGTCGAGGGTCGCCCGCTCGCGGACCGCGTCCAGTTCCCGGATCCGGGCGTCGACGTCGCCGTCGCAGCAGCTCCCGCGTTCGTCGGTGATGAGTCGTTCCAGCCGCTCCGTCGTTGCCATATTCACAGATGAACAGCTGTTCATATGAGTGTTCGGGTCGGTGTCGACCTCCCGGTGTCGCGACGCACTCGCCCTTGCCGAGTGCAACGTCGTTATGGGGCTGGGAGACCTGGGTGGAGATACGCAGTTGTCCCCACCCCGCCGCCGGGGAGTACAAAAAAGTACTTAAAAACACGTCGCTAACTTCAGGTTAACGCAGACAATGCAAGGTCAGAACCAGCAGCAGGCGTACGACCGAGGGATCACTATCTTCTCGCCGGACGGACGTCTCTACCAGGTCGAGTACGCACGCGAGGCCGTCAAGCGCGGCAGCGCGAGCGTCGGGATTCGAACGCCGGAGGGCGTCGTCCTCGTGGCCGAGCGTCGCAGTCGCTCGCCGCTGATGGAGCGCGACTCCGTCGAGAAGCTCCACAAGATAGACGACCACGTCGGCATCGCGAGCGCCGGGCACGTCGCCGACGCCCGCCAGCTCATCGACGTGGCCCGCCGGCAGGCGCAGGTCAACCAGCTCCGCTACGGCGAGACCATCGGGGTCGAGACGCTGACGAAGACCGTCACGGACCACATCCAGCAGTACACCCAGACCGGCGGCGCGCGACCGTTCGGCGTCGCGCTGCTCGTCGGCGGCATCGACGACGGCGAACCCCGCCTCTTCGAGACGGACCCGTCCGGCACCCCGTACGAGTGGAAGGCCATCGCCATCGGCGGCAACCGCGAGGAGATCCAGGGCTACCTCGAGAAGGAGTACGACGACGACCTCACGCTCCAGGAGGGTATCGACCTCGCCATCGAGGCCATGGCCGTCGGCGAGGAGGACGGCTTCCCGCCGGAGGGACTGGCCATCTCCACGATAGCGACCGAAAGCGGTGAGTACCGGACCCTCGAACTGGACGAGATAGAGAACCGTCTCGCGGAACTCGACCTCCTCACGGAGGGTGACGACGAATGAAGCTCGACAACACCGACCCCTACGAACCCGAACTCGGCGCGTCCGAGTGGCGAGAACAGGCCGGCGACGAACAGAACGTCAACAAGACCGGGACGACCACCATCGGTATCGCGACCGACGGGGGCGTCCTCATCGCGACCGACCGCCGGGCCAGCCTCGGCGGCCGCTTCGTCTCGAACAAGCAGGTCGTGAAGGTCGAGGAGATCCACCCGACCGCGGCGATGACGCTCGTCGGCAGCGTCGGCGGCGCACAGTCGTTCATCAAGTCCCTCCGCGCCGAGGTCAACCTCTACGAGACCCGCCGCGGCGACGACATGAGCATCGAGGCGCTCGCCACGCTCGCGGGCAACTTCGCCCGCGGCGGTCCGTTCTTCGCCATCAACCCCATCCTCGGTGGCGTCGACGACGAGGGCAGCCACGTCTACTCCATCGACCCCGCCGGCGGCGTCATGAAGGACGACTACACCGTCACCGGCTCCGGGATGATGGTCGCCTACGGCCTGCTCGAGGGCGAGTGGCACGAGGACATCGAGATGGACGAGGCCCGCCGCCTCGCCGCCCGCGCCGTCCACAGCGCCGCGGAGCGCGACACCGGCTCCGGCAACGGGCTCGTCCTCTGTGAGGTCACGGCGGACGGCGTCGACATCACCGAGTACGACGGCTTCCCGGACGAAGACGAGCTGTAAGTCGACGAGCCGTCCCGCGTCTTCTTCGAGTCGCCCGACCCCAGCAGCGACGCTGCCACGAGCGGACCTTCGGTTAAATCCCTAGCCAAGCTGGATAGGGCCACCCCACGGTAAGATGCTTGGCTGCACGTTGAATGAGCGCGAGCGGCGTTCGGTCCACCATGGAACGAACCGAACACGACGTTCGCGGTACACTCGACACGGCCACGGACCTTACGCTCGCGTTCCTCGGCATCGTCGTCGTCGCGTTCCCGACCGCCGCGCTCGCGGACGGGATACTCGGGGACCCGCTCGGCCCAGGCGTGCTCGCCCTCACGGCCGCGGTCGGCGTCCTCGGTGCCGCCCTGTTCGTCGACCGCGGGTGGTCACACCGCAGCTTCGCCCGGTTCATCGGTCTCACCGTCGTCAGCATGCCGTTCTGGCTCCTCGGCGTCGGCACGATGATGTCGCTCCTCGGCGTCGAGGCACCGGCCGGGAGCCGCGAGCCGTTCCTGCTCGCGTGGCTGTTTGGCCTCGCCACCGCGTACGTCCGCGTGTACGCCGACCGCGTCGACCTCCCGACCATCGACGAACACGGCGAGTCGGCCGACGGCCCGTCGTGAGTGGTGACCCACGGACTGGTTCTGTGCCGGGAGTGGCGCGCCGCTGGCTCACCCGAGCGTGATGAGCGCGACGCCCGCGATGGCGACGCTGGCGGCGGCCAGCCGGAGCCGGAAGTTCGGCTCCTCCAGCACGACCCCGCCGAGGAGCACCGCGACGACCGCCTGCGCGTTGACGATGGGCGAGGCGACGCTCGCGGGCAGCGTCGTGAAGGAGAGCGAGATGACGTGCTGGCCGACCGCGACGACGGCCCCGAAGGCGACGAACTTCCACCAGTCGGCGGCCATCGCCGCCCGGTCGAGCTTCGGGAGCGCGAGCGGGACGACCCCGACGAACGTGGTGACGAGCATGACGACGACGAACGCGGCGGGGTCGACGCCAAGCTCCTGCAGCACGACGCGTTTCCCCACGTCGACGACCCCGAACGTCGCCGCGCTGAGCAGCGCGAGCTGGGCGGGACGGGCTCGCACGGCCCGCTCGAGCGGCTCCAGCAGCGTGCCGGGCTCGTAGTTCACGAGGTAGAGCCCGAGCGTGACGACGACGATACCCGTGATCTGCACCGTCGAGAGGCGTTCGTGCAGGACCAGCACCTCGATGGGCAGGACGAACGCGGGGACGACCTTGCTGATCGGCGCGACGTAGCTCACGTCACCGGTCGAGAGCGCCCGGAAGAACGCGAGCAGCGCGACCACGACGCCGACCGAAACCGCCAGCGACGCCACGAACCCGGGCACGGTCGTCGGCACGGGCGGGCCGTCCGTCGTCGCCACGGCGACCGGGAGGTACCAGACCACGGCGGCGGCGTACACGCCGAACATGTACACCGACGCCGGGTACGCGGCGAAGTAGCGCTTCACGCCGAACATGTAGGCACCCAAGAGGACCGCCGCGAACAGCGCGAGGGCGATACCGTTCACGCTCAGGCCTCTCGCCCGGGCCGGGATGAACCGACCGGTTCCGGCAGTCGGTCGTGGGTGGCTGCGGGCACGGACGTGCTGCCACGGCGACCGGCGCACGCGTCGCTGGTCGGTCCGCGAAACCGAAAGAAGGTGGCGTGGTTACTTGCCGCGGCCGCGACCGGAGGTGTTCGAGGGACGGGTGTGCTCGGTACCCTTGCCCTTGAACGTCAGGCCACGGTTCTGCTTGCCGGCGCTGGTGAGGCCGCGGAAGGCGCGACCCGTGTGGCTGTCGTCGCAGATCCAGCCGAGGTCGTCGTCGTTCTCGATGGCCGGGTGCTCGGGGTCGACCATGATCACTTCGTGCCACTTCTGGGAGCCGTCCTCACCGACCCAGTAGGAGTTGAGCACGCGCAGGTTCGGGTACTTGCGGGCGCAGCGCTCCTCGGCGATGCGCTGGATGTTCTTCCGGCGGCCGATGCGGTTGACGCCCTGGCGCTTGGACCGGCGGCCGGCCTTGTGGCGCTGCTTGCGGGCGTTCCCCTTGCGGACCGAGACGCGGGCGACGACGACGCCCTGCTTGGCCTTGTAGCCCAGCTCGCGGGCCTTGTCCAGCCGGGTCGGGCGGTCGACGCGTTCGATCGCGCCCTCCTGTCGCCAGTCCTGTTTTCGTTGCCACTGCAGCTCGGCGAGCTTCCCGTCGTCCGGGTCCCGCCAGGCTTCCTTGATGTGGGAGTAGAAGCTTCGTGCCATGTGTGTATCACCACGGGCGTTGTCCGGTTCAGTTCGCGTCGGCGAACCACATTCCGATGACCTGTTGTGCGCAGGTGCCCGCTGGAGCCCGTCCGCCAGCGAGTTACCCGAAATTCTCCACTGAGGGGGTTAAGGGCTTCGAAAGCCGGTCGCGGTACTCACGCCGTCGAGACCGTCCAGCAGTCCTCCGAGAGCGCTCGGCCAGCGGGGTAGCCACGCAGTTCGCGGACCAGCGTGTCCCCCCGAAGCCGGTAGGTGACGCGGTGGGCGGTCGCGTCGGCGGGCTGCTCGGTCGCGGTTCCGGTCCGCGTGGGCTCGACGCCCTCGACGGCCATGTCGACCTCGTAGCCGTCGTCCGCCGCCGTGGTCTCGGTGACACTGATGGAGGCGATGGCCGCGTAGCTGTCGTCCGTCGCCACCACGTACACCTCCTCGAACTCGCGGAGGTAGTCGACGACGGACGACTCGGTGAGGGCCGCCGGTCGGGCCGGGAGCCCGTCGATGTCCGGTTCCGTCGGGCAGTTCTCGGTGAACGAATCCGCGCTGGTCGCAGTGGCCGTGTCGGTCGGCGTCGCGGTCCGGTTCGTCGCCGGGTCCGGGCTGTTCGTCCCGTCACCGCCCGATTCGCCGTCGCCGAGACAGCCGGTGAGGGTGGCGCTTCCGAGCGCGGTCGCGGTCGCTGCGAGGAGGGCGCGGCGTCGCATGGTCGAACCGTCAGTCTCGCCCGGTAAGTGTCTTGAGGGGAGGGGTGCAACCGCGCCCCGTTCGGGGTGACCGGTCAGCCACACACGCCCGCACCCAGCTCCACAGACGGTTACCCAACAGTTTTTGACGCGCTGGGCGTAGCCAGAGTATGGAGATAGGTACCAACCCACATGGCATTGGCGATAGGTCGATCGCGGACGTCGCCTACCTCGCACGGTCGGCGCACCGCATCCCCACACTCATCGTGCTGACCGACCGACCGCGCAGCCGCTCCGAGCTCTGCGAGCTGGCGAACGTGTCCTCGTCCACCATGCGACGGACGCTGGGCGAGTTCGAGGACCGGCTCTGGGTCCGCAAGGACGGCTACCGGTACGTGGCGACGCGGCTGGGCGAGGCCGTCGCCGACGGCGTCGCGGAACTGCTCGAACGGCTAGAGACGGAACGGAAGCTGCGGGACGTCTGGCACTGGCTCCCCGACGTTGTCGCCGGGCTCCCGGTCGAGAGCTGGGCCGAGCTGACCGTGACGGTCGCGACCCCCGACTTCCCGTACCGACCGGTGAACCGGTTCGAGTCGCTCCTCCGGGGGACGGAGACGCTGCGCTGTATCCGCCCCGAGGTCGCCCTGATGGAGCCCTGTTTCGACGTGCTCTGCCGACGGGTCGACGACGGGCTGGACACGACCATCGTCGACCGACTGAACTGCCACACGTACTTCTGCTCGACGTATCCCGAGCGCTGTACCGAGCTGTTGGAGCGGGAGAACTTCACCGTCCTCGAACACGACGGCCTCCCACCGTACGGAACCGCGCTGCTCGACGACCGCATCGCCATCAGCTGTTACGAACGGGAGAGCGGGACGGTCCAGGCGCTCGTCGACACCGCGAACCCGACCGTCCGGAAATGGGCACGGGAGGTCTACGAGCGCCACAGCAGCGAGGCCAGACCGTTCGAACCCGCACCGCTCGCCGGCTGATGCCGGAACGATAGGGCGTGCCGTCCCGGCAGTCCCCGACTCGCCGGCAGTCCGTAGCACGTTCGCAGTGACCGCAGGGCCGGGACCCCCCGCCGAGATCGCGCGAGCTAACTACAACCGCTCGAGGGCCGTAGCTCCGCTTGCCGGGAGGCGACAACACATGACCGACGACCAGCAGCTCATGCACGGAATCGACCTGGAGACACTCGGCGAGTTCGCCGAGCACGCGGCCACCGAGCCCGAGGCGGTCCAGCTCGGACTCGGCGCGTCGGCGACCTACGAGGGGACGGCGGCCCACAGCCTGGCGAAGATAGATTCGTACGAGCTCGGCGGCGACACCATCGCCCGCGAGACCCGCGAGTACACCGTCCCGTACGGCGGCTGGAAGGAGGTGCTCGACGCAGGCGGGTGGGTCGGGGCGACCGACCGGATCGAACCGGTCGAGGCGGCACTGTCGGCGCTGGCAGCCTGCATCAACGTCGGTATCACCATCAACGCCGCCGCCAACGGCGTCGAGATCGACCACCTCCGGACGGACGTCCGGACCGACTTCGACCCCGCGGTCCTGTTCAGTCTCGCGGAGCTCGCCGAGGCCGACTCGGTGTTCCAGAACCTGACGGCGGAGGTCGAGATCGAGGGGCCGGACCTCGACCCGGACATGGTCGACGAGTGGGCCCGGCGGGCCCCCGTCTACACGCTCGTCTCCCTCGCACAGGACGTCGAGGTGAGCCTCGAGACGCCCGTCGAGGCGGCCGACGACTGAACGGAGACCGACGACGCAGCGGACCGGTCCCGGCTCAGGCCGAGTAGTAGTACTCGCCCTCCTCCTTCTGCTGCTTGTCGAGCTGCGAGTCGGGCTTGTTGACGCGTGGTCGTTTCGTGCGCTCGTCCCGACGAAACGTCACGTCGAGGTTCGCGAGGAACTCGTTCATCCCCGAGCGCATCGGCTGGGGCGTGCCGGCGTGACCGTGCTCGGCGGGCTCGCCGTCGAACACCATCAGCCGGTCGGCGAGCAGGTCGATCATGTAGATGTCGTGGTCGATGACCATGACGGTCGCGTCCTGGCTCTCGGCGTAGCGCCGGATGGCGCTGGTCGCCTGGACGCGCTGTTCGACGTCGAGGTGCGCGGATGGCTCGTCGAGCAGGTAGAGGTCGGCCTCCTCGGAGAGACACGCCGCGATGGCGACGCGCTGGCGCTCGCCGCCGGAGAGGTCCTCCAGGTTCTGCTCCATGATGCGTTCGAGCTGGAGCGGCTGGGCGATCTCGGTGTTCCAGTACGAGGAACCGAACTGGTCCGTGATGGACATGAGGAACGTGTCGACGCGCATCGGCTGGTCGATCTCGACGTACTGCGGCTTGTAGGAGATGTCGAGCCGGAAGTCGAGCTCGCCCTCGTCCGGTTCGAGGCTGCCGTTGAGCAGCTTCGCGAGCGTGGACTTCCCGATGCCGTTCGGGCCGACGATGCCGAGCACCTCGTTCTCGTGGACGGTGCCGCCGTCGACGGTCAGCGAGAACTCGCCCTCGCCGTAGCTCATCTCGAGGTCGGGGTACTCGACGAGCACCTCGCCCTTCGCGACGGTGCGCGGGGCGTGCTCCTCGAACTGGATGGCGTTCGGCCGGATGCGCATGTTCTCGTTGTCGAGGTAGCCCTTCAGGTACTCGTTGATGCCGTTCCTGACGGATTTCGGGTCCGTGACGACACCGTACGCGCCGGGCTCACCGTAGGCGACGTGGAGGTTGTCCGCGAGCAGGTCGAGGATGGCCAGGTCGTGCTCGACGACGAGCATCGACCGGTCGCCGTCGGCCGCGAGGTCGCGGATGAGCCGCGCGGCGGTGACCCGCTGGCCGATGTCGAGGTACGGCGTGATCTCGTCGAGGAAGTAGAAGTCGGCGTCCCGGGCGAGCGTCGCGGCCAGCGCGACGCGCTGGAGCTCCCCGCCGGAGAGGTCGCCGATGTGCTGGTCCATCACGGGCCGGATGCTCAGCCGGTCGATGATGGCGTCGAGGTCGCCCCGTTCGTCGGTCGAGGCGAGCAGCTCGCGGGTGGTGCCGTCGAACTGGTTCGGGATCTGGTCGACGTACTGGGGCTTGCGGGCGACGCTGACGTCGCCGTCGCGGAGCTCGCGCAGGTACGCCTGCAGCTCGGTGCCGCGGTAGCGGTCGAGCACGTCGTCCCACGCCGGCTCGGTGCCGTAGTTGCCGAGGTTCGCCCGCATCTCGCCCGCGAGGATGCGCACCGCGGTGGTCTTCCCGATGCCGTTCGGGCCGAGGATACCGGTGACCTGTCCCTCCTGTGGGGCCGGGAGCCCGTACAGCGAGAAGGCGTTCTCGCCGTAGCGGTGTGCCGGCTCGTCGTCGAGCTCCTGGGGGAGGTTGATGATCTCGATGGCGTCGAACGGGCACTTCTCGACGCAGATACCGCAGGTCTCGCCCAGACAGATCTCCTCGGAGATCCGCACCTGGTCGGGTTTCCCCTCCATGGCGTCCTCGCCGCGGAGGGTGATGCACTCCTTGCCGGTGCGGTTCGGCGGACAGAAGTTCTTGCACTCGTAGTTGCAGCGGTCGGGCTGGCAGCGCTCCAGGTCGACCACCGCGATGCTGTCGTCGGCCATGGTTCACCCCGGCTGCTGCGCGCTGAGCATGATTCCCCACGTCACGAACCAGAAGGAGAAGGTCATGAACGCGATGAACAGGAAGTCCTTCGCCCCGAAGTCGTCCTTGTAGACGCCGAGCAGCCGCTGGAGGAGCGGCTGGACCGCGATGGCGAGGATGACGACGAGCTGTGCCGTCTGGTTCTGGGCCGCGATCGCCGCCGTCTCGGCCCCCGCGGTGAGCGAGGCCGAGACGAAGGCACCGGCGACCCCCGCCCCCGCCGACAGGGCGGTCCGCGTGACCGTATGAAAGTGCTGGTCCTCCGAGTCTGCCGTATCGGAGCCAGCCGTATCGGTAGCCATGTTCGTGGGTGTGTGAGCGCCGGTAAAAAGGCGTTCGCTTGTCTCCCGTCCTGGCAGGTGTCCGGCGGAGTCGTTGGGGTGAACTTTAAGGTCGTGGCGGTTTTCGATTCGTAATGATGAGCACAACCGGGGAGGAACTCGAGGAGCTACCGCCCAGCGCCAAGCTCGTGTACAAGGTGCTCGAATACGACGGGCCGCTCACCCAGAAGCAGATCGTCCAGGAGTCGATGCTCTCGGCCCGGACGGTCCGGTACGCACTGGAACGGCTACAGGAGATCGACCTCGTCAACCAGGACGTCTACTTCGCCGACGCTCGACAGAGCCTCTACGAGATCGAGGAGGAGAAGGTGGCGGCCGACGGCGGCGAGGCCGACTGCAACGAAGCCGAGCCCTGCTGCGCGGAGTAACGTTCTTCGACGCTCGTTCTCGAAGCACCGACCCGTCAGTTCCAGCGCCGCCGCCAGCGTCGGCCGTCGCGTCGCCGTCCGGCCACACCGACTTTATCGGAGGCGAGCGACGGTCCGGCTATGAGCGATGGTGACGGTGGACCGCCGTCGGGCGAGGACGGGCACGTCGGCGGGCCAGCCGAGCACGGAGACGAGGAGCCAGTCGGGGACGCCCGGTCGCCGGCGACGGACCCCCGGGCACCGGAGCTGGCGAACCCACGACGCCGGCTGGTGGTCGTCGGCGTCGTCGTCCTCATGCTCGCGGCGAGCATCGGCGGCGTCGCCTGGGCACTCACGCAGAGCCCGGACGGGCCGGTCGAGGCACCCGACGTGGCGTTCGATCTCTCGGTCCAGGCCGACGGCTCGGCGACGCTCGCGCACGCCGGCGGTGGCTCGCCCCGCGCGGGGAGCCTCGTCGTGGCGGTCGACGGCGACCGGGCGACGTGGGCCGACCTGCGGTTCGACACCGGCCCCGACGACCGCGTCACGGCGGGCGACTCTGTCACCCTCGTCGGCGTCGAGTCCAGCCAGACCGTCACCGTGTACTACGTCGAGGACGGGCAGGAGGTCCCGCTCGCGAACGCCACCGTCACCGCAGCGTGAACGGGGCTGCCGCCGTGACCGGCCGTCGTCCCGGCCCGGCCACCGGCCGGAGTCGAACCGCCTTTCGTGCTCGGGGACGGTAGCCTGCCCATGAACGTCAAGCGCATCGCCGTCGTCATCGTCTTCCTCGTCATCGGGAGCGTCATCGCCGGCACGCTCCAGTCGACCACCATCGCCGGCATGTCCGAGGCACAGCGCACCGCCCTCGGCATCGCGTTCTCGACCCCCGTCGGCATCGCCGTCTTCGCACTCGTCGCGAGCACGTTCGACACCGACGGCTACCTCGCGGAGCGCTCCTGGGCCGGCAAGTTCGGCGACCTCGTCTTCGTCGAACTCGCCGCCGTCATCGGCGCGCTCGCCACCGCCACCGCCCTCGAAGGCGTGATCCCGAGCGTCGCGGGCTGGGCCGGTGCCGGACTCGGCTACTTCGCCGCGTTCTTCACCTTCCTCTGGCGTGCCAGCGAGTACAACGAGACGCCCGCGCGGGACGGGGAGTAGGCGGCGAGACGAAGTTTTTCGAACTGTTCTCGCCAGTGTTTCTCGCGGACGCCCCGTCACCGGCGACCACCTCCCCGTTTCACACGTTCACCTGCCGACTCCGAACCCTTATTCACGGTCCGGGTCCACGACACGGGTATGCGAATCGCACTGCTCGGTGGCACGGGCGATATCGGCCAGGGGCTCGCGCTCCGCTGGGCCTACGATACGGACCACGAGGTACTGATCGGCTCGCGCGACGCCGAGAAGGCACGCACCGCCGCGGAGTCGTACGAGACGGAGCTCGACAGCCGGGGTGTCGACCGGACGGTGAAGGGCTTCGCGAACGAGATGGCGGCCGACCGTGCGGACGTCGTGGTACTGGCCGTTCCGCCGTACCACGTCGGTGACACCGTCGATTCGGTCGCGGAGAAGCTGGACGAGGACACCATCCTCGTCTCGCCAGCGGTGGGGATGAAGGGCGACGAGGACGGGATGCACTACCACCGTCCCGGTGCGGGCAGTGTCACCGCCATCGCGGCGGAGGCAGCGCCGGACGAGATCTCCGTGGTCGGCGCGTTCCACAACCTGTCGGCGGACCGGCTGGCCAACCTCGACGTGGAGCTGGACCTCGACACGCTGGTCGTCGGGGACGACCCGGACGCGAAGGACATCGTGCGCCAGCTCGCCGACGAGTTAGAGGGGCTGCGCTCGCTCGACGCCGGCCCGCTCGCCAACGCGGCGGAGGTCGAGAGCGTCACGCCGCTGGTCATCAACATCGCGCGCTACAACGACGGCATGCACGACGTCGGCGTGAAGTTCGAGTAGCGGGGGCTGCTGTTGCTCGCGGGAATCGAGACGTCGAAAAGGGGCACGGTGCCCCGACCACCACCGTCGGCGCGGTTATGCGCCGGCCTTCTCGAGGGCGTCCTCGAGATCTTCGCGCTGGGTGACGCCGACGAAGCGCTCGACGACGCCGTCGTCGTTCTCGACGATGAGCGTGGGAAGCGAGCGGACCTGGTACTCGTTCGCGACGTCCTGCTCCTCGTCGACGTTGATCTTCTCGACCTCGAACCGATCGGCCCAGTCCTCCTCGAGCTCGTCGAGGATGGGGTCCTGCGTCTTGCAGGGGCCACACCAGTCGGCGTAGAAGTCCTTGAGCGTGACTGCCATAATCGCACGAGTGTTCCCTCGCTGCGCGCATAAGGGTTTGGTTCGGCGAGGTGCGTACACGACCGCGGTGGCGATGCGAGGACGGTGTCGAAAGGTTTAGACGGGCACGGCGACGAACGGCTCGTATGAGCAAGGGAGAGAACACCGGTGGGCTGATGTCCAGCGCCGGGCTCGTCCGCTACTTCGACGCCGAGGACCGCAACGCCATCCAGATCGACCCCAAGACGGTCGTCGCGTTCGGCGTCTTCTTCGGCGCGCTCGTGATGGTCCTGCGCGTCGCGCTGTAGGTCGGACACCGCCGTCTCGAACGCCGGCAGCGTGACCCTGACTCGCGAGGCTTTTCCTTCGGCACCCGCTAGAGCGGGATATGACACTCGTCGCTGGCGTCGTCGCCGTCCAGGGCGACGTCTCGGAGCACGCCGACGCCATCCGCCGGGCCGGGGAGGCCCACGGTGAGGACGTCACGGTGCGCGAGATACGCGAGTCGGGTATCGTCCCGGACTGCGACCTGCTGCTCGTCCCGGGCGGCGAATCCACCACCATCTCGCGGCTGCTCCACGAGGAGGGAATCGCCCCGGAAATCGTCGCCCACGTCGGGGCCGGCAAGCCGATGCTGGCGACGTGTGCCGGACTCATCGTCGCCTCGCGCGACGCCAAGGACGACCGCGTCGAGACGCTCGACCTCGTCGACGTGAGCGTCGACCGGAACGCGTTCGGCCGGCAGAAGGACAGCTTCGAGGCTCCGCTCGACGTCGAGGGCCTCGACGAACCGTTCCCGGCCGTCTTCATCCGCGCGCCGGTCATCGACGAGGTGGGCGACGATGTCGAGGTGCTGGCGACGTGGGACGACCGCCCGGTCGCGGTGCGCGACGGCCCCGTCGTGGCGACCTCGTTCCACCCCGAGCTGACCCCCGACGTCCGTGTCCACCGGCTCGCGTTCTTCGCCGACGCCGAGGCCGAGCCCATCACCCGCTGAGAGCGGGGACTTTTCTACCTCGGTCCCCTCCGTCCCGCCATGAACGCAGCCATCGACGCGGTCCGCGTCGCCGGAACCCGCGACGGGCCCGTCCCCGTGGTCGTCCTGAGCGTCGAGGACGCCGAGGACGTGGTCCCCATCTTCATCGGCTTCGAGGAGGCCATCGCCATCGCGCGCGGCCTCGACGCCGAGGACATCGGCCGCCCGCTGACCCACGACCTCCTGCTCGACGTCGTCGAGGAGCTGGGTGGCCGGGTCACCCAGGTCGTCGTCAGCGCGGTCGAGGACGGCACCTACATCGCGGACCTCCACGTCGCCACCCCGCGGGACGACGTTGTCGTCGACGCCCGCCCGAGCGACTCGCTCGCACTCGCCGCCCGCACGAACGCCCCCATCGAGATCTCCGAGCCAGTGTTCCGGGACAGCCGCCGCGACGCCGACGAGTTCGCCGAGCTCGACGACATCCGCGAGGTGACGGAGTTCGCATGAGCGGTGACGCCACGGAGACGCCCGACGACGGCTCGATGGACGACGTGCTCGACGAGCTGTTCGCCGTCGTCGAGGACCGCAAGGAGAACCTCCCCGAGGGCTCGTACACGACCAGCCTGTTCACCCACGAGAAGGGCGAGAACGCCGTGCTGGAGAAGCTCGGTGAGGAGGCCACCGAACTCGTCCTGGCGGCGAAGGACGACGACCACGACGAGCTGGTCCACGAGAGCGCGGACATCGTCTACCACCTGCTCGTCCTGCTCTCGATGAAGGACCTGGACGTCGACGACCTGCGGGCCGAGCTCGCGGAGCGACGCTGATGGTTTGGTAACCATAAGAGATTTCCACTAGAAACTTTCGTCAACCGAACTGGTGTTCAAAAAGTTTCTTGCCCCCTCCCCTGGCACGGCATGACGTGTCATGACAGGCAACAGGCGACAGTTCCTGCGGGCGACGGCTGCGTCCCTCGGCGCACTCGCGCTCTCGGGCATGGCGGCGACGACCGCGACGGCAGCCGACCCGGCCGACGACTGGCAGCCAGCCGACCCGAGCAACTACTCGAACGCGAGTCGGAGCGCCTCGGACGTCCGCTGGGTGGTACTGCACACCATCGAGGGGAGCTACGAGGGCTGCATCAGCTGGTTCCAGAACCCCGACGCGAACGTCTCCTCGCACTACGTGGTCGGCAACCAGGCGAACCAGATCACGAAGATGGTGAACGTCGAGGACGTGGCGTGGACGCAGGGCAACGGGCCCTACAACGACACCGGCGTCTCCATCGAGATGGAGGGCTTCGCCAACCAGACCGACTTCAACGACAACATCTACCAGCAGACCGCCGACGTGGTCCGGCACGTCTGCGAGACGTACGACGTGCCGATGCAGCACCCGACGTACGACATCGCGCCCTGCTCCGCGTACGACGGGCAGGGCGGCGTCATCGGCCACGAGCAGATCCCCTCGCCGTACGACTGCTCGCAGGTCACCGACGGGAAGGTCGACCCCGGCGACACGTGGGACTGGGACTACTTCATGTCGCTCGTGACCGACGGGAGCGGCGGCGGTGGCGGTGGCGGCGGCGACCCGACCTTCGCCGACGGCGACATCGTCCACAACACGACCGACCTGAACACCCGGGAACAGCCCGCCACGAGCGCGACGCTCGTCGACACGTTCCCCGCCGACACCACCGCCGAGGTCGTCAACGGCCCCGTCGAGGCGGACGGCTACACCTGGTGGGGGCTGCACTGGCTCGACGCCGACGTGTGGGGCTGGTCCGTCGAGACCTACCTCGAAGCCGGAGGAGGCGCGACGTTCCACGACGAACAGGACGTCCAGACGACCGCCGACGTGTGGGTCCGCGAGCAGCCCGGACTCGACGCGCCGAAGGTCCAGGTGATGCCCGCGTACACCGGCGGCAACATCGTCAACGGGCCGGTCGACGAGGACGGCTACACCTGGTGGGGCGTCCACTTCGACGACGGGACCAACGTCTGGGCGTGGTGCCCCGAGGAGTGGCTGGCCGCGGTGTAGAGCGCGCCCCCGGAGCGGCGCGCACCCGCCCACCGACGCTCTCCGCGAGCGAACCCACAAGGAACGCCTTATACGTCCGCGCAGACAACGTGTGACCATGATTTTCGAGAACCTCCCGACGACCCCCCGGTCGGAGGAGCTCATCGACAAGGCGTTCTCGCGGGCGGCCCGCTCGGGGCGAGCCAAGTCCGGGCACGAGGCCCAGACCTCGATGCTCCAGACGGCGTCGAACATCCTCTCCGACAACATGGAGAACGTCGTCACGGCCTGGCCCGACTTCGACACGGTCGACCCGTTCTACTACGAGCTCGCCGACGCCATCGTCGACGTCGACGAACTGCGGCAGTCGCTCAGCGAGGTGAGCTGGGCGGCACGCAAGACCGCCGAGATCCGCTCGGAGTACGAGGGCCGGATGCGACGCAACGACGTCGACACCGCGCGCAAGCTCCGCAAGCAGGCCTTTGCTCGGCTCGCCGACGTCGTCGAGGAGGTCGAGGACGACCTGCTCCGCATCGGCGAGGCACGCGACGACCTGAAGACCCTTCCCGACATCGACCCCGACGCGCCGACCATCGTCGTCGCCGGCTACCCGAACGTCGGCAAGTCCTCGTTCGTCAACACCGTCACCCGGGCACGTGGCGAGACGGCGTCCTACCCCTTCACGACGAAGGGCATCGGCGTCGGTCACTTCGAGCGCGACCGCATCCGCTACCAGGTCGTCGACACTCCGGGGCTCCTCGACCGGCCCGCCGACGAACGCAACGACATCGAACAGCAGGCCATCTCCGCGCTCACACACCTCGGTGACTGCCTCCTGTTCATGGTCGACGCCAGCGGCGACTGCGGCTACCCGCTCGACGCACAGCTGGCGCTCCGCGACGCCGTCGCCGACGACTTCGAGGACGTCCCGCTGCTCACCGTCTGCAACAAGTCCGACCGCTCGCGCGACGTCGACGCCGACCTGTACATGAGCATCACCGAGGACGAGAACGTCCAGGGGGTCCTCGACGCCGCCGTCGAGGCCGTCGACTACGAGCTGGAGCTGCCGTTCGAGGAGTCGAACTAGGCCAGCCGCGCGAGAATCTGGTTCTGCACCGGGGCCGCAGGGAGCGACGAACGGCGCGGCTCCGTCGACCCGTGCCCACGCTCCGACACCGTCACCGCGTCGATGTACCGCACTTCGACGACGAGCCCGTCACCGTTCTGGAGCATCGCCGCAAGCCGGTCCGGAAGCTGCGGGTACGCCTGTCCGGGCGGCCTCGCGACCGTGACGACGATACGTTCCGGCCGTGGGTCGAACGCACGCTCGTAGACGTTCTCCTCGTGGACGAGTTCGACGTCGACCAGCGTCGCCTCCGGGTACTCGTCGACGGTCTCCTCGATGCCGGCTCTCATGTCGTCCTCGATGGCCGCCGTCGTGTAGGACATGTAGGTCACGCCGCCGAGGAACACCGAGAGCACCGCGATGGAGGCGACGAGCACCGCGATGCGCTGGAGCGTCACGGTCCGGGCCTCGTCCGTCCGGAACCACTGGTCGGGGCGGTAGCCCGCGTACCAGAGCGTCGCGGTGCCGGCGAGGTTGATAGAGAGGACGTTGACGAGCACCAGGACGCTCGCGCCGAGCACCACAAGTGGGAGGCCGTAGGCGATTCCGATGCCGATGACGGCCGTCGGCGGGATGAGCGCCACCGCGATCATGACGCCGACGAGCGACGCCGAGACGCCGGACCGGAGCGAGGTCGCCCCCGCGACACCGGCCCCGATGGCGACCGCGAGCGAGAGGAAATCCGGGAGCAGTCGCTCGCGGACCTGCCCGATTCCGGTCACGTCCATCGGCGGGATGAGGTGTACCTCCTTGAGCACCACCGCGAAGACGGCGGCGGCGAGGATGGCCACGACGACCCCGAGGAGCTGGAGCCGTGCCCCCCGCGTGAACAGGTCACGGTCGTCGAGAACGGTGCCGACGCTGGCCGCCATCGCCGGGCCGATGAGCGGCGCGATGACCATCGAACCGACGACGACGGCCGCCGAGTCCAGCAATATCCCGGCGGTGGCGATGACGGCGCTCACGACGGTCAGCAGGACGTACGTCGAGATATCCGGTGCCATCTGCTGCGCCTGGGCCTTCAGCTCCTCGCGCGAGATGCGGCCGCTCGTCTCCTCGTCCTCGGCGTACTCATCGCTGAGCCGCTCGAACTTCTGCGAGACGACCGTCTCGGCGTCGAGGACGACCGTGTAGGACTCCCGCTCGATACCCGCCTCCCTGAGCCGTTCGAGGATGGGTTCGACCGCCTCCGTCGGGAGCGGGAACGAGACGACCGCGGTGTACTCCCGACCGCTCACCTCGTCCGTGAGCGCGTACTCGACGCCCGCGTCGTCGAGCGCGTCGAGGACGGCCCGGCGCTTGCCCGCCGGAATCATGACCTGGACGAGTCGCACGTCACCTTCGACGCAGAACGAGCAGAAAAATCCCGTGGGTCAGGGGAGTCGGAGCTACGTCACGTGATGTGGATGGCGAGCAGGCGACGCACGACCGCCCACCGGACGACGCGTCGCACACCCGCTCGGCGTCCGGTGGCGGCAGGTCAGAGCACGCCGCTTTTGGCCCCGCGTTCCCGGATAAACCCTCGCCCATCAGGCCCACGACGCGACGTACCGCTTCCAGAACCGGAACAGCACGCGAACCGCGGCGAACGCCTGTCCGTCGCGGTGGAACCGGTACGTGCTGTACGCCGTGACGAGGAGACCGACGACGGCACCGACACCGAAGCCGAGCAGCGCCACGCGGACGGACCACGGGACGACGCCGAGGGAGAGCAACGAGAGAACACCGAACGCGATGCCGAAGGAGAGACCATCGAGGAACCCGAACGCGAGTGCGGCGACGTGGTCCGCTGCGGAGGCCATGCTCGCGCTGTCGAACGCGGGACACGTCACTCTGTGGGACCGACGCGGCCGACGAGACACCCTTTTGCCCCTCGGGCGGATACGGACGTCCATGTTCGAGAACCGTCCGAACTGTGCCCACGAGGTCGTCTTCGTCGGGCGGTCAAACGTCGGCAAGTCGACGCTCATGCGCGAGATCACCGGCCACTCCTTCGACACCGGCGGGAAACCCGGCGTCACCCGCGAGCCCAACCACTACGACTGGTCGGCCCACGACTTCGTCGTCACGGACCTGCCCGGCTTCGGCTTCATGTCCGGCGTCGAGGCCGACCGCCGCGAGGCCATCAAGGACGACATCGTCGCCTACCTCGAGGAGTACGCCGACAACTTCCTCGCCGCCGTCCTCGTCGTCGACGGCAAGAGCGCGGTCGACATCATCGACCGTCACACCACCGAGGACGAGGTCCCCTACGACGTCGAGATGTTCCACTTCCTCCGCGAACTCGGCGTCCCCACGGTCGTCGCCGTCAACAAGATGGACAAGGTCGACGACCGCGACGAACGCCTCGACGACCTCTGTGACCGCCTCGGCCTCCACCCCCCGTGGCAGCAGTGGCAGGACATCGTCGCCCCCATCACGGCGAAACAGGGCCGCATCAACGCCCTCAACGAGGCCCTCCGCGACCACCTCCACGCACAGAACCACGACGAGCTCTTCCAGTACTTCTGAGCCGACGGGGCTAACTACCCCCGTCGGAAACGAGGCAGTGATGACAGACGTGCCACACTACGTCGTCAACGTCGAAGCTGCGATTTACCGCGACGGCGACTACCTCCTCGTCGAGCGCGCTGCCGACGAAGACCACGCGAGCGGCCAGCTCGCCCTCGTCGGGGGCAAGGTCGAGGGGACCGCACACGAGACCGGCACCTTCGAGAGCACCATCCACCGCGAGGTCCGCGAGGAGGTCGACGTGGGCGTCACCGACCTCACCTACGTCCAGAGCAACGCGTTCGTCGCCGACACCGGCGCGGAGTGCCTGAACGTCGTCTTCCTCGCACGACACGACGAGGACGAGCCGGTCGTCGCCGCCCCCGAGGAGGTCGCCGCCGTCCACTGGCTCGCGCCCGGAGCCGTCGAGAGCCACCCCGACTGCCCGGAGTGGACCGCCGCGTTCGTCTCCCTCGCCGAGGAGCGACGGCAGTCACTGGGCTGGTAGCGTCTCGCAGAATGGGGCGGCTCGGATTGAGTGCCTCGTCACACGGGGCTCGGTGGGGGTAACCCTCGTCACCGCCGCCCGCCCGGAACTAGTCGGACCGACGGTTTCTCACTTGCGACTCCGGCCGACGGTTGAAGTACGAGAACGCGACCAGCACCGGCATCACCTGACGAACAGCCCACGACGGTCGAGGCGGGTGTGCGACGAGCCGTCGTGTGTAGCCGAGTCGCCTGTCAATCACGCCACTCGGAGAGTGCCGACAGTTCGTCGGCTACGGCGTCGACGTCACCGGGAGAGAGTTCGCCGCGCTCGGTGACGAACGCGTCGACGAGGTGAGCAGGGGTCTCGTCGAAGACCGGGTTGAACACCGAGACGGGGGCGTCACCGTCGTACACCGCCGAGCGACGGCCACTCTCGACGTTGACCGACGGCTCGGTGTGGATCTTGTCGGTCGACGCGACGACGTAGCAGGGCACCTCCTCGTGAGCGGCCGCGACGGCGGTCGTGCGCGTACCGACCTTGTTGACGACGACGCCATCGGGGAGGATGGTGTCGGCACCGACGAGCACCGCGTCCACCTCGCCGTCGACGATGGCCTGCGCGACGGCGGCGTCGGGCAGCAGCGTGACGGGGCAGTCGCCGACGAGTTCTTCCGCGACGCCGACGCCTTCGCCGCCGGGCTCGGACGTCGCGACGAGGACCTCTTCGGGATCGCCCTCCGCGAAGGCACGGCGGACGGTCCCCGACCGCGACAGCGTGAGGACGGTGCGGTCGCTGACGAGCGCCCCGGCCCGCACGGCCGCGTCGGTGTCGGCGGTGACGGCGCGGTGGATGCCGTCGGTCGCCGCCTCACGCACTGACGCGACGGTCCGGTCCGATTCGGCGAGGGCGCGGTTCACCCTGTTGTGCAGGACCGCCATGCTCGGTCGCGAGCGGGAGAGCCGCCGGCCGAGGTCGGCGAGCTCGTCCCACGCGTCGGCGTCGGACCCGTCCTCGGCGACGAGCGTCGCGGCCCGGTCGCGCAGCACCTCGAGCGCCCGGATGGAGAGATACGACGCGCCGTGCTCGTCGTCGGCGGTGACGCTCCGGACGGAGGGGGCGACGCGTTCGTAGGTGGGCCACAGTTCGGGCACCACGTCGCGCTCGAACATCGCCGTCGGCGGGACCCACTCGAAGGCGTCGTGCTCCTCGCTCGTCGTCACCTCGCGCGTCGTCACGTCGAAGAGGAACGGGTGGACCACCCACGTGCGGTCGAGGTCGTCGTCGTCGACCCGGACGGGGTTCCCGGCCCTGGCGAGCGTCCGCTCCGTCCCGTCGATGCCCGTCTCCTCGTCGATCTCGGTCTCGACCTGTGTCTCCGGGTCGCCCTCGGCGTAGCCGGAGACGCCGCCCCAGCGTCCCCGGTACGTCCCGACGGCGTCGCTCCGCCGCAGCAACAGCACCTCGCCGTCGTGCCGCAGGAACGCCGTCACGACGTGCGTCTCCTCGCTCATGCGTCGATGAACGCAAGCCAACGGTGTGAGTGTTGTCATCGCGTTCGATTCGGGGAGGGCGGTGACAGCCGACACGGGCGGGGCTTTCCACCACCGGGGCGCTTTTGTCCGGGCCTCCGGAACGGACTGGTATGGAGCTACTGGCGGTCCCGGACGTGCCGGAGATACGCGAGGGCGACGACCTCGCGGCCGTGATACCGGAGCGGTTCGACCTGCGTCCGGACGACGTGGTGGTGGTCGCGTCGACGGTCGTCTCGAAGGCGGAAGGACGGTTCGCAGAGCTCGCGGACTTCCCCGACGGCCCCCGGGCCCGCGAGATTGCCGGACGGCTGGAGGACATCACGGGCGACGAGAAGGACCCGCGGTTCGCACAGGCCGTCCTGGAGGAGTCGACGGAGCTGCTGATGGAGGCCCCGTTCCTGCTCACGGAGACGAAGTTCGGCCACGTCGGCGTCAACGCGGGCATCGACCGGTCGAACGTGCCGGGCCACGACCTGCTGTTGCTGCCGGAGCGGCCGAGCGAGAGCGCCGCCCGCATCCGGGAGGGGCTCCCGCACGGGAACCCGGTCGTGGTTACTGACACGTCGGGGCGGCCGTTCCGGCACGGACAGGCCGCCGTCGCCGTCGGCTGGGACGGGATGCCGGGCAACCGGGACTGGCGCGGCGAGCACGACCGCGACGGCCGCGAGCTGGGAGTCACCGTCCAGTGCGTCGTCGACGAGCTCGCCGGCGCGGCGAACCTCGTCGCGGGCGAGGGCGACGGCGGCAAGCCTATCGTCGTCGTCCGTGACTGGGCGTTCGGCGACCACGACGGGCACGACTCGGTGTTCCGGGACGTGGACAGCGACTTCGTCAGGCAGGCGCTGCGGGGGTGGGAGTTCGACGATGCGTAGACTCGGCATCGAACTCACGCCCGAGCACCCGACCGCGGAGATCGTCGAGACGGCCAAGGCCGCCGAGGACGCGGGCTTCGACACGGCGTTCGTCTCCTCGCATCACTTCAACCGCGACCCGTTCGTCGTCGCCGACCGGGTCGGGCGGGCGACCGACCTCGACGTCGGGCCGGGGGTGGCGAACCCGTACGAGACGCATCCGGTCTCGCTGGCGACCCGGATGGGGACGCTCGACGAGACGACGGACGGGCGGGCCGTGTTCGGTATCGGTGCGGGCGACCGCTCGGCGCTGTCGAACCTCGGCTACGAGCACGACCGGCCGCTCCGGCGCGTGCTGGAGACGTTCAAGGTGGCACAGCGGCTCTGGAACGGCGAGCAGGTCGACCACGACGGCACGTTCACCGCCCGGAGCGCCGAGCTGAACTTCGACGTGGGCGAGGTGCCGGTGTACGTCGGCGCGCAGGGGCCGCACATGATCCGGATGGCGGCGAAGCACGCCGACGGAGTCCTGCTCAACGCCTCGCATCCGCGGGACTTCGAGTGGGCGGCCGATCGTGTCGCGGAGGGGCTGGACGAGCGCCCCGACTCCCGCGGCGAGTTCGACTTCGCGGCCTTCGCGAGCGTCAGCGTCGCCGAGGACGAGGCGGCGGCACGTGCAGCGGCTCGACCGCCGGTCGCGTTCATCGCGGCGGGTGCCGCGGAGCCGGTGCTGGACCGCCACGACGTCGACCACGAGGTCGCCGCCAGGGTCGGCGAGCACCTCTCGGCGGGCTCGTTCGACGACGCGTTCGCTGCAGTGACAGAGCGGATGCTCGATGCGTTCTGTATCGCGGGGACGCCGGAGCAGGTCGGCGCGCGGATAGCGGAAGTGTCGACCTACGCGGACAGCTTCGTTGCCGGGAGCCCGCTGGGGCCCGACCGGTCGGTCGCGCCTACGCTCCTCGCGGGGGCTCTCGGGAGAGCGAGCGGGCGAGACCGCTGAGGAGGCCACCGGCGGCCAGCAGGCCGAACGCACCGGCTGCAAGGCCGGTCAGCACGGCACCGACGGCCATCAGCGCGATGGAGAGCGGGTCGCCGTTGGCGGCGACCTGCCCGAAGCCTTCGACGAGCTGCTCGACGTTCGCGACCGGGTCGGTCTGGAGTGCGACCGTCTCGATACTGAGCATACGCGACGGTTCGAGCGGGAGTACTTGGTTCTGTCCGTTGCCCTCAAGGGTGTTCCACCCGTACGAGAGACCATGACACGAGACGCCTCGCTGACGGAGTTCGGGGTCGGCGGGGACGACGAGGAGCCAGCGGACGGCACCACAGGTTCGGAGAGCCCCGACGGCGAAGCGACAGCGGAGTCCGGAACCATCGGCGGTCGCGACGCTCCGGATCCGGTCCGGCCGACATCGCGCTGGAGCGTCGACCCCCGGCCGTGTACCGACTGTGGCTCCCAAATCCAGCGTGCGTGGACCGAGGACGGCCGGCTGCTCTGTAGCGACTGCAAGGACTGGTAACCAGCCGGTAACCTTTGGCAGAGAGTAGCACGGCAACGTTACAAGTCCGGGAATGCTACACGTGCACACACATACCCGGCGAGGTCACCAGCGACCGGACACTAAAACCGCGACTATGGGCAACAAAAAAACTATCCCGTTACCCCACCCAGACCGAGGTAGCAGCCCTCCAGACGGACACGAGCGGTCGGAAGCACCACCATGACGGACGCCAACACTCCAGACGCTTCACACCAGCCGAGTCGACCAGAGACCACCACGGACGCACTCCCCGTGGACGAGGCCGCACAGGTCAGTCGCGACGTCCTCGCCAACGTCGAGGACGTCATCGTCGGCCACCCGGAGGAGATCGAGCACGTCTTCACCGCGATCCTCGCCCGTGGCCACGTCCTCCTCGAGGACGTCCCCGGCGTCGGGAAGACGATGCTCGCTCGCGCCATCGCGGCGTCCATCGACTGTTCGTTCAAGCGCGTCCAGTTCACGCCGGACCTGCTCCCCTCGGACATCACCGGGGTCAACGTGTTCAACCAGAAGACCCGGGAGTTCGAGTTCCAGAAGGGACCGGTGTTCGCGAACATCGTCCTCGGTGACGAGATCAACCGTGCGCCGCCGAAGACCCAGTCCGCACTCCTCGAGGCGATGGAGGAGGAGCAGGTCACCGTCGACGGGACGACCCGGAAGCTCCCACAGCCCTTCACCGTCATCGCGACCCAGAACGCGGTCGAGCCGAACCGCACCTACGAGCTCCCGCTCGCCGAGGTCGACCGCTTCATGAAGAAGCTCAACCTCGGCTACCCCTCGCAGGCCGAGGAGTCCGAGATGCTCGCCCGCGTCGTCGGCGACCACCCCATCGACTCGCTCGCCCCCGTCACCGACATCGAGACCGTCAGGCGCGCCCGTCGGACCGTCGCCGAGGTGACGGTGAAGGAGCCCGTGCGGAACTACGCGACACGCATCTCCGAGTTCACCAGAGAGCACGCGAAGCTCGGTGTCTCCCCGCGTGGGACCATCGCGCTCCTGCGTGCGGCACAGGCACGTGCGGTCCTGCGCGGTCGTGGCTACGTCATCCCCGACGACATCCAGGCCGAGGCACCGCGCGTGCTCTCCCACCGCATCAGGCTCGCCGCGAGCGGCCCCCGTGACCAGGGCGTCCAGGTCGTCGAGGAGGCCATCGAGACCGTCCCCGTCGAATGAGACTCACCAGACGCGGCATCGGCGCGGTCGTCCTCCTCGTCGTCACCGTAGCGATGGCGGTGCAGTTCGGGTCGCGTCAGCTCGGTGCCATCGTCATCCCGGTCGTCGTCGCCTGTCTCGGCGCGGTCATCCAGATCGCCCTCACCGGCCGTCCAGAGGTCGAGCGCGTCGTCCCCGACGCCGGCCACATCGGCGAGACCAGACCCGTCCGGCTCCGCTTCGACGTCTCATCGCCGGTCGCCGCACGCGTCGTCGACGAGACCCCGTCCGCCCTCGGCGCGACTGGGAACGTGTTCGATACGACCGTCGGCGACACCGTCCTCGAGTACGACGTCGAGTACCTCGCCCGCGGCGAGCACGAGCTCGGCCCGCTCACCGTCACGGTGACCGACGTGCTCGCGCTCGCGAAACGCACCTACAGCTACAGCATGTACGACTCCGTCCTCGTCTACCCCCGCGTGTACACCCTCACCGGGTCGACCAGACACGACCTGAACCTCCTGCCCGAAGGCGGCTTCGACCACAACCGCGAGGAGTTCGACCGGCTCCGGGAGTACGACCGCGGCGACTCGCTGCGCGACGTGCACTGGAAGTCGAGCGCGAAGCGCCCCACCGACGACCTCGTCGTCAAGGAGTTCCTGGCCGAGACCGACCTCGGTGACGTTCGCATCGCCGCGGAGGCCGCCGACGGCTGGGACGACGACATGGCAGAGGCGGCCGCGAGCATCGCGCTCTACCTGCTGGACAACGGCATCGCCGTCGGCATCGCGACCCCGAACGGCGAGCTCGAGGTCGCCGCCGGCGCGGACCAGCGCGAACGCCTGCTCAGCCTGCTCGCGACCGTCGGCCCCGGACAGGTTCCCGAGCACTACCGCGAGGAGGCCGACATCCGCATCACCGCGAGCGAGGGCACCGCCGTCAGCGTCCGGATGCAGGACAGCGAGGTGCCGTTCGAGCAGTTCGTGAGCGACGACGTGCCCTCGAGCCGCGAGGTGGCGGCATGAGCGCACCGACCGCCTACCGCGCCCGGAACGAGAGCGAGATCGACGACTCGGTCGACTGGTTCCGGCTCTGTGCCCTCGGTGGCCTCGCCGTGATGACCGCGACCTGGGTCGCGGTGCTGTACGACCTCACCATCACGCTCGGCGGCTCGATACCGCTGCTGCTGCTGGTGACCGGCTCCATCGCGCTCGCCGCGGTGCTCTCGCGGCTCATCGGCGAACGGGTCGCCGCCCTCCTCACGGTAGGTCTGCTCGTCGTCTCCTACGGCTCGTACATCCTCTCGACGCCGAACGGCCTGGAGCTGCTCGTCCAGGCGTGGGACAAGATCATCGCCGACTCCATCTCGCTGCTGACCGGGCTGACCATCCTTCGCCTGCGCGAGGCACAGCTCTGGGTGCTCGGGTTCGCGCCCGCCCCGGCCTTTTTCTCGTGGTACCTGGCGTTCCGGCGGCGGTACGTCCTCTCGGCCGTCGTCGGCGGGCTGGCGTTCCTCGTGCTGGTGCTGACCGGCGACGCCGCCACCGCGTTCAACGGCGGCTGGCTCCAGCGCGGGATGCTGTTCGGCGCGACGCTCGGCGGCATCGCGATGGTCGGCTTCGGCGAGCTCGAACGCCACGGCGGCTCGGTCCTGCAGGCGGACGTGCTCGTCATCCTCTTCACGCTCATGCTCATCGGGTCCGCCATCCAGCTCCCGTTCACCGGCACGGCACTCCGGCTCGTCGACGGCGGACCGACGACCGTCGAAGGCAGCCTGACGAGCTCGCCCGGCGAGACGGTCATCCAGGGCGACATCGAGCTCTCCCCCGAGGTCCGGTTCACCGTCACCGCGGACGACCCCGAGTACTGGCGCGTCGGTGTCTACGACCGCTTCACCGGCGGTTCGTGGCTCAGAACCGGACAGTCCCAGGCGTACAGCGGACAGCTGGAATCACCACCGGGTGAGACGGAGACGGTCTCACAGCTCGTCCGGATGCACTCCCGGACGAACGTGATGCCCGCGGCGAACCAGCCCGTCCGGGTCGAGGGACAGGTCCGCGAGTACACCCAGGTGACCGGCCACGGCAGCCTCCAGTCCACCGTCACGTTCCAGCCCAACGACACCTACCGCGTCGTCAGCGAGGTACCCGACGCCGAGGAGTCGACGCTCCGGAACGCCGGCACCGACTACCCTGCTGCGGTGCGGCAGGTGTACCTCACCGACGACAAACAGCCGGACTTCTCGAACGAGTTCGAGTCGCGCACCCAGGATATCGTCGACGAGGCCGGCGCGGAGAACCCCTACGAGACCGCCGTCGCCATCGAGGACTGGCTGGAGGAGAACAAGGAGTACTCGCTCGACGTGAACCGGCCGAGCGGCAACGTCGCCGAGTCGTTCCTGTTCGAGATGGAGCAGGGCTACTGCGTCTACTACGCGACCACGATGACGATGATGCTCCGCGCACAGGACATCCCGGCCCGGTACGTCGTCGGCTACACGCCAGGCCAGCAGGTCGACGAGAACCAGTGGGTCGTCCGCGGGCTCGACTCGCACGCCTGGGTCGAGGCGTACTTCCCCGACGTGGGCTGGGTCAGGTTCGACCCCACCCCCGGCGGCCCCCGGAGTGACGCCGAGGTCGCGACCATCGAGGAGGCCAGAGACGGTGGCGACGGCCAGATAGACGTCGGCGGGAGCGAGGACGCCCCGCTGACGACGACGACCGCCATCCCGACCAACCGGCCGACCGACAACGGTACCGACGGGAACGAGACGTTCCGCGACCCCGACCTGCCGGGCGTCGGCTCCGACAACCTCGGTGGCCCCGTCAACGGCACCGGCGCGACGCCGGGCGCGACCGTCGGTGAGACGGAGGGCGGCGACGGTCCGGACGGCTTCACCCCCGAACAGCAGCGCTACGCCGCCTTCGGGCTCGTCGCGATGGTCGGCCTCGCCGCCGGTGCCCACCGTGCGGGCGCGACCCGGGCGGTCCACCGCGCCGCGAAGCTGCGCTGGCAGGGGACGAGGCGCGAGCCCGAGACCGACATCGAGCGTGCCGTCGAACGGCTCGAGCTGATGCTCGAACGTCGCTACAGCCCGCGGAAACCGAGCGAGTCGCCGTCGCAGTACGTCGAGCGGCTGTCCGTCGCCGGCGTCGACAGACGTGCCGACCGCGTGGTCGAACTCCACGAGAAAGCGGTGTACGGCCCCGGCGTGAGCCGGGAGGAGGCGAACGAGGCCATCGAACTCGTCGACGAGATGGTCCGCTCGAACACACCCATCCTCCGTCGGTTCGCCGGGTGACCGGCACCACCGCCGCGACGCCCGATTTGTTGCGCACCCACCCGATAGTGTTTAATATGGCGAATTCGTAGGTCCAACCTGTAATGTCGGAAGTCTGCTCGACGTGCGGACTGCCCGAGGAACTCTGCGTCTGCGAAGACGTTGCCAAGGGCGACACTGAGATAACCATCCGCATTGACGAGCGAAGATACGGTAAAGAAGTAACGGTGATAGAAGGGTTCGACGCGAAGGACGTCGACCTCGACAGCCTCTCGTCGGACCTCAAGTCGAAGTTCGCCTGTGGGGGCACCGTCGAGGACAACCACATCGAACTCCAGGGGAATCACTCGGGCCGCATCGAGGACTTCCTCCGCGAGCGCGGGTTCAACGTCGCCTGACCCAACGGCTTCGCTTTTCCGGCTCTCTCGGCGTCGAGCGGCCGCGCTAGAACGGCGTGTCGCCCGCCTCCTCGGCGCGCTCCAGCTCCCACTCCCAGGCGGTGAGCCCGCCGGCCATGCTCTCGACGGTGCCGTCGAACCCCTCGTAGGAGGCGATGAGCCGGGCGGCCTGCACGCTCGACTTGCCGTGCGGGCACACCGTCACGACGTGGTCGTGGCCCGCGACGAGCTCGACCTCGGTCGGGAGCCGCTGGAACGGCAGGTTCGTCGAGCCGGGGATGTGCCCGCGCTTGAACGCCAGCTCGTTCCGGATGTCGACGACGAGCGGGTCGTCGCCGTCGTCCAGTCGCTCCTTTACCTCGTCGGGTCGGATCTCGCCGTCCATCGTCACGAGTGTACGCCCGGACGGAGGTAAGCCTGCTGGACTGCGAGGGTTCAAGACAGAAGGGGCGGCCAGACGCGGCGATGCAGTGACGACGGCCCGCGTCGGCCACGGCGGGTGTGCAGCGCACCGGCGCGGGAGTAGCGAGCGCCGCCTGTCCGCCCCCCAGACCAGCGCCAGGAGTGCCCTACAGCAGGCCCTCCTCCTTCGCGAGCAGCACGCCCTCGACGGTCGCGTCGTTCGTCGGCGGTGCACGCGCCCGGTCGAGTGCCTCGTCGACCGGCACGGTCCGCACCGTCAGGAACTCGTTGCTGTCGAGCTCGCGCTCGGCCGGCTCCAGCCCCTCCGCGAAGACGATGCCGCGACGGTGCCGGAGCACGCCGGTCGAGCACCAGAACTCCTGGAGCAGCGACACCCCCGCGGGGTCGAAGCCCGTCTCCTCCCGCAGCTCGCGCGCTCCCGCGGTCGTGTACGACTCGCCGTCCTCCACGATGCCCGCCGGTAGCTCCAGCTGTGTCTCGCGGATGGCCGGGCGGTACTGCTCGACGAACAGCACCTGGTCGTCGACCACGGCGACGACGACGACCGCGTCCGGCAGCTCCGCCCAGTAGTACCGCTTCTCGCTACCGTCGGGCTGTGTCAGGAGGTCGTAGCCGCCGGTGTACCAGCCGGTCTCGTACTCGGCGACCGACTCCTGCAGCGTCCACTCGTCGGGATCACTCATCGGTCTCCCGTGTGAGTTCCAGGCGGTAAACCGTGCCGTTGTGCTGGACGAAGGCCACGTCGTCGTCGACGGCGTCGGGCGAGCGCGTCCGGAGCGCGCCGAACTCGTCGAACGGCGAGTGGGTGAACGCCCCCTTGATGCCGACCGGACCCTCGTAGTAGCTCCCCGACCGGCCGTCCTCGAGCGCGGCGGACAGGTACGGGTACTGTCGCTCGGAGAAGTTCGTCACGTCGACCGTGGCGTGGTCGCTGTCGACCTCGGTCGCCGTCACGTAGTACGGGTCGCCGCTCGCGAGGAGGGAGGGCAGCGCACCGAGCGCCAGCAGCGCGAGGACCAGCCCGACCAGGAGCAGCAGGTAGCGCTGTCGCATACGCGGCGGTTGGGACGGGACGAGTAAGGGGGTTTCGTCACAGCCGCTCGTGGTAGATCCGCCCGAGCGCCTGCCGGCGGAGCGTGTCCACCGCGGCGTCCTCCTCCGCGGCGAACGTCGCGGCGACCGCCTCGTCGGCAAAGGGTGCCACGTGCCAGGCGACGTTCCCGACGTGTTCGCTTCCCGTCTCGTGGACCTCGCCGTCGAACTCGTCGGCCCAGTCCTCGTACTCCTCGCGGGTGCCGACGTGGACGGCGAGCTCGGCCGCAAAGAGCACGTCGCGGGCCGTCTCCACCACGTCCGCGTCGACGCGCTCGCGGTACTCCTCGCGGTCGAAGCGCATCGACTTCGCGACCTCCTTGACGACGAGCTGTGCGGTCGGCCCGACCCCCTCGTACACCTCGCGAGCGGTCTCCTCGGTCTCGGGGCGCAGCTCTCCGACGGTGTGCATACCTGAACAGGGGACCGGGAACGGTTACTCGCTTTCGGTGTCGGTCTCGCCCGCCGCGTCCTCGCGTTCGGTTGTGGCGTCCTCGCCGTCCTCGTGCATCTGCCGGGTCAGCTCTCTGGCCTCCTGCAGAACCTCCTCGTGGTCCGCCGTGGCCGGCCCAGGGTGGCTGTCACGGACGCCCTCGGCGACCGCGTCCTCGAAGCTGCCGTGCTGGTGGTCGTGGCCGTCGGTCGTGTCCTCGAACACCTGCTCGAACTCGGTCTCCGGCACCGCCTCGGCGACGACCGGCCCGAGCGCCTCGGGGCTCGAGGACTCCCACTCCGGTGCGTGCTCCGCGAGCCAGTCCTCGTGTGCGTCCCCGTGGAGCATCGCGGTGAACGCGAGGTGGTTCGCCAGATGCTCGGCGTCAGCGTGTGGCACCGAACAGACCGGACACTCGTATCCCATGTGCGTGGGCAAGTGTTCGGGAGGAAAGCCCTTTGCGCTTCTCACAGGTCTCTGACCATCACGAGCGCGTCCTCGCCGTCGTCGTAGTACCGGGGGACGCGCCGGAGCGCCTCGAACCCGAAGTCCTCGTACAGCGAGCGGGCGGGCTTGTTGCCGACGCGGACCTCCAGCTTGACCGAGGTGGCGTTCAGGGTCGCGAGCGTCGCGAGTGCCCGCGCGAGCAGCCGGCGACCGATGCCCTCGCCGCGGCGCGACTCGTGGACCGCGAGGTCCTTGACGTGGCCGAGCGAACGCCCGTGGTTCGGGATGGTGTCGGCGACGACGTAGCCGGTGACCTTCCCCCCTTCCGTCGCGACGAGGAACCCAGGCTCGTCGAGGAACCGCTGGAAGGCGTCGAACGGCCACGGCTGCGGGAAGACGGCCTTCTCGATGCGGAAGACGGCGAGCAGGTCCGCGTGCTCGGCCCGCCGGATGTGGAGGTCGTCGTCCTCGGCGTCCCGTGTGACGGTCGTCACGACCCGACGGTACGGCCGGCGCGATTATCAATCACGTGGGTGCCCGCCCGGAAGGCGGCGTAGAGGAGACAGACGCCGAGGACGATGACGGCCACGTCGACGACGGTCGCGAGCAGCCCCAGCGCGACGATGAGCGTGGTCGCACACGCCGGCGGGTGGACCGTCCCGGTCGCACGCATTCCGACCGCGGTGGCCGCGAGGGCGAGCACGCCCGCGAGTGCGACACGACCCTGCGCGGGGGCGAACGCCGCGGCCTCGGTCTGGACGACGAGACCGACGGCGACGGCACGGTGGGCGAGCAGCCCCGCGAGCGCGCCGACGACGTGGCCACCGACGACGCGCCGGGGGCCGGGGTCCTGCCCGTTCGTGAGCACGAACGCCGTCGGTCCGAGACTCGGGAAGACGAACGCCGCACCCGAAGCCCAGGCGACGGCGGCCGGGATCGCGAGCAACAGCCCGGCCAGTGCGTGCTTCGGGGAGTCCATCGAACCGGTGTTGTCACTCGCCCGTGTTGAGCGCGTCGAAAGAACGAGGTCGGTGCTGCAGTCGCGAGTGCGAGCTCAGTCGTCCGCGGGGGCCGCGCCGTCGCCGCCCTGGGCGCGCTGCTTCGTCCACGGGAGCTTGCCGCCGACCGCGAGCATGTCGCGCTCGCGCTCGGAGGCGTCGAGCGTCGCGGTGAACTCCCAGTCGTCGTTCACGCTGACCGTGAACTCCTCCTGGCCGGACTCGACGCCCTCGCGGATGTCGTCGACGACGGTGAGCTCGTCGCCCTGGTCGATCTTCGCGTAGGCGTCCTCGTCGATGATGAACGGGACGATGCCGAAGTTGAACAGGTTCGCCTTGTGGATGCGGGCGAAGCTCTGTGCGAAGACGGCGTCGATGCCGAGGTACATCGGACACATCGCGGCGTGCTCGCGCGAGGAGCCCTGGCCGTAGTTCTCGCCGGCGACGAGGACGCCACCGTCGGCGGCCTCGGCGCGCTCGGGGAACGTCTCGTCGATGCGGGTCAGGGTGAACTTCGCGTACTCCGGGATGTTCGACCGGTACATCAGGGCGTCCGCGTTCGCGGGCGTGATGTGGTCGGTCGTGATGTTGTCCTCCATCTTGAGGAGGTTCTCACCGGAGAGCTCGGCGTCGAGTGCGTCCTTCAGCGGGACGTCCTTGATGTTCGGGCCCTTGACGAGCTCGTCGTCGACGGCCTCGTCGGGCGTGATGAGGTCGGCCTTGGAGCCGTCGTACTCGTCGGGGAGCTCGAAGCCGGGGTCCTCGAGGTCGCCGAGCTCGTCGGCGAGGTCGCGCGGGTCGATGATCTCGCCCTTGAGCGCGGCGGCGGCGGCGACCTCCGGGGAGCAGAGGTAGACGGAGTCGTCGTCGATGCCGGAGCGGCCCTCGAAGTTGCGGTTGAAGGTGCGCAGCGAGACGGAGTCGCTGGCGGGGACGTGGCCGATGCCGATACAGGCACCACACGTCGCCTCGGAGAAGTTGACGCCGGCGGCCATCATCTCGGCGACCCAGCCGTCGCGGGCGAGCATCTCGCTTGCCTGCTTGCTGCCGGGCGCGACGATCATCTCGGTCTTCTTGTTGATCTCGCGGCCCTCGACCATCTTCGCGGCCGGGAGGATGTCCTCGTAGCCGCCGTTCGTACAGGAGCCGATCATGACCTGGCTGACCTCGACGCCCTCGACCTCGCGGACGGGGACGACGTTGTCGGGCATGGACGGCTCGGCGATGAGCGGTTCGAGGTCGGAGAGGTCGACGACGATCTCGTCGTCGTACTCGGCGTCCTCGTCGGGACCGATCTCGACGAAGTCGCCCTCGCGGTCCTGGCGGGCGAGGTAGTCCTTCGTCTTCTCGTCGGTCGGGAAGATGGAGGAGGTCGCGCCGAGCTCGGTGCCCATGTTGGTGATGGTGGTCCGCTCGGGCACGGAGAGCGTCTCGACGCCCGGCCCGGTGTACTCGAGCACCTTGCCGACGCCGCCTTTTACGGAGAGGCGACGCAGCATCTCGAGGATGACGTCCTTCGCGGTCGCCCACGCGGGGAGCTCGCCCTCGAGTCGGACGTTGACGACCTCGGGCATCTCGATGTAGTACGGCGCACCGCCCATCGCGACGGTGACGTCGATACCGCCCGCGCCGATAGCGAGCTCACCGAGTCCGCCCGGGGTCGGCGTGTGCGAGTCCGACCCGAGCATCGTCTTGCCGGGCGCGGCGAAGTTCTCCTTGTGGACGTTGTGGCAGATACCGTTGCCGGGGCGAGAGAAGTGTGCCCCGTAGGTGCCGGCGGCCGACCGGAGGAAGCGGTGGTCGTCCGTGTTCTTGAAGTCGAACTGGTATGTCTGGTGGTCGCAGTACTGCGCGGCGATCTCGGTCTGGACCTCGTCCAGCCCCATCGCCTCGAACTGCAGCCAGACCATCGTTCCCGTCGTGTCCTGTGTGAGGACCTGATCGATCTCGATACCAATCTCCTCGCCGGTTTCGAGTTCCCCCTCGACGAGGTGGTCATCGAGAATCTTCTCTGTAAGCGTCTGTCCCATAGCAAGGTGAAGTTCGGCCGCCCGCGACCATAAATCCCGCGTGTTTTGGATGGACGACCGTGCGGTTTTCGGGGCCGTGGCTGTCGATTCGCGCAATCCTTGCCGGCGCGGAGAAACGGCAACACCTTTGCCGGTATCGGACGGGCGTCGGAGTATGTACCGTTCCGGGCAGTTCGTCGCGGAGCACGTGTCGCCGACGACCGACGACCAGGTCCAGCCCAACGGCGTCGACCTCACCGTCGAGACCGTGTTCGAGCAGCGCGAGCCGGGGCGCATCCGGCACGAGGGCAAGGAGATCGGCGAACGGCAGGAGATCGAGTCCGAGCAGTACACCGACGAGGGGACGCCGACGTACTACCTCGAGGCCGGCACCTACGTCGCCCGCTACGGCGAGCAGATCGCCATCCCGTCCGGCCACGTCGGCTTCGTCTACCCGCGCTCGTCGCTGATGCGCAACTCCTGCATGCTGAACACGGCGGTCTGGGACGCCGGCTACGAGGGACGCGGCGAGGGCCTGCTACAGGTCCACCACGACGTCGAGATCGCCGAGGGGGCGCGCATCGCCCAGCTGGTGCTCGCCGAGGCCGAACACGTCGAGGAGTACGACGGCAGTTACCAGGGCGAGAACCTGTAGCGCGGCGGAGCGCGACCGCTGCGGTTACAGCGCGAGGTTCGCGTCGGAGCCGTTGCCCGCCATCCCCGCACACGGCCCGTTACCGTTGCTGCCGACGGCGGCCCGTGGTAGCTCGATGGGGTGGCTCGTGTTGAAGTCGGAGAAGCGCATCGAGACGGTGAGATCGACCTCCCGCCCGCTGGCGAAGTAGGTCGCGTTCATGTCAGACCGGAGGAGCCGTTTGGACTCCGTGTCGACGTACTGCGTGTAGGTCACGCCGGTGAACTCGACGTCGGACCCGGTGTCCCCGAGCAGCGTCTGTACGGCATCGTCGCTCGGCTCGACGACGATGACGTGGACGTCCTGTCCGCGGTACGTGTCGTTGGAGAGACGCGCGCTCGAGCTGTTGAGGAGCTCGGTGAGCACGCTGACGTTCGTCCCCGAGCGCCACGGGCTACGGTCGACGGTGGACTGCTCCCAGCTACCGCCGAGTTCGAGGCACTGCTGTTCGCCGAAGACGTAGGCGGTCGAGCCCTGTCTGGTCCGCGAGGAGTTCGTCCGGACGGTCGTCACGCTCTCGGAGACCATCCGCTGGGCGGCGACGTCGACGGTCCCGCTGGACTCGGTCACCTGCTCGTTGTCCTGGAACTCGACGGCCGTCACCATCGAGTAGTTGTACGAGTCGATGGACGCCATCTCGTTGGCGACCTCGCTCCGGATCTCCTGTCCCTCGCCGGGGCCGTCGCCGTCCTGGTCGCCGGGACCGCCGCCGATGGCGGTGCAGCCGGCGAGCGCGACGAGGAGGGCGAGCGCGAGCGGGACGAGGACGTGGGTTCGTGTGGACATTGCGGGTCGGTCGTTGCGGCGAGGGTTGCGGCCACGTCGCTACAACCTTTTTGGTCCGACCTCGCCGTCGGGGCGATCACCGGCGGATGGGGGACTACTGCCCCTCGAAGTACAGGTGGTGGTGGGCCGCACAGCCCGGGTTGAACGCGCCACCGCAGTCCGCACACGTTCCGGGCGCGGCGAGGTACTCGTTCGCGGTGAGAGTCGCACCGCAGCGGCCACAGAGCGCCGCGACCTCGTCGAACCGGTCGCGTGGCCACGGCTCGCGGGCGTGGTCGGTGACGGCGTCGTGGCACTCGAAACAGGGGAAGAAGCGTCCGCAACAGCCAAAGCGCAGCGCCAGCACGTCGTACTCCTCGTCGTAGTGTACACAGCGCGTCTCGGCGTCGACCGAGACGCCGAAGACGTGGTGCTCGGCGATTCGTCGCACGGGGAGAACGTGGGGCGGCGACGACACCTCTCTTGCGGTTCGTGGCGTCTCCGTGACGGCGCGAATCGGGGCGTTCCAGACGAGCAGCCCGACACTCGGTCGAGTGCGGCGGGGACCGATAACGGACCCGCCGACGAACGAGCTGCTACTCCTCGATGTGGTCGGAGAGCGTCTCGCGGACAAGCGTCTCCATGCCGCGCCGCAGACGTTCGGAGGCGGCCTGTCCGGAGACGCCGACCTCGTCGCCGAGGCCCCGGAGCGTGGTCTCCCGGGGGATGTCGAAGTAGCCGACATCGACGGCCCGGGAGAGGATCTCGCGCTGGGCGGGCGTGAGGTCGGCGTCCGCCGTCGTCCGGCCGACCTGCCCGCTGTGGATGGATTCGACGGTCACCGACAGCTCCGCCGCCTCGCAGGCGCGACGGAACGAGCCGAACGCGTCGCGGTCGGGGAACAGCATCTCCATCGTCCAGCCGGAGTCGTCACAGGTCGCGTCGACGAGGACGCCGTGGAGGTCTATCAAGCGGGCGTACAGGTCGACACAGGGGACGTTCTCGGGGACGACGACGCAGTAGAGTCGCTGCGAGCGCTCGTTCGCGAGGACGGTGAACGTCTCGACGGTCGGGTCGAGCGCCAGCGCGTCTTCGAACTCGTCGAGCGACTCGCCGCGCGCCCAGAAGACGACGCGCAGCGGGACGGTCGGCGAGGAGTCGAGCTTCTCGATGTCGAGACTGAGGTCGGGGACGGCAGAGAGGGCCCGGTCGAGGAGTGGGGAGTCGAGAGTGAATTGGACGAACATTAGCGTGGCTACCGGCGGGAGTCAGCAGTGGATGCGCGCTGCAGTCGGACCACGGTTCCGTAGTCGGAAGGACATGACGTAGGTGTGACCACTACTACTCGCTGGAGGTCATACCCATATATCAATGGTGCCTGAATATACAGGTTTTTCGTTGGTTTCCGCCGGGAGTGCTGAACCCGGGGCAGTGTATCAAAACACCAATAGTTGAACTTTCGAGGCGTGTCCTTGGATAGAACACAGAACCCGATTGCCGGTGAGACGCAACTCATTTGTTTCGGTTCGAAATAGGTACCGTGTGTACCGTCCGCCGAACCCCGTGCGCCTTTGCATCCTCTGGATCGGGCTCGCGCTGGCCCGCCTCGGCCTCGTCTCCCGTGAGCACGTGCGCCGGACGACGGACCTCGCGTGGCCGCGCATCGTCACGGGTCTCGCGCGGATGTCGAAGAGCGCCGTCGACGTGGCGATGGTCGGCGTCGCCGTCGGCCGCACCGCCATCGCCGGCGTCGGCTTCGCCTCCCCGTACTGGGGTGTCGCCTTCTCGCTCGGCGGCGGCTTCGCCGCGGGGACCATCGCCCTCGTCTCACAGCGCTTCGGCGGCGAGGCCTACGACGAACTCGGCGACGCAATCCGGGCGAGTGCGCTCCTCGTCGTCGCCGTCACCCTCCCCGTCACCGTGCTGTTCTGGTCGATCCCGTTCGAACTCGTCGACCTGCTGTCGAGCGAGGCCCGACCGACCGAGCTCGGCGGAGCGTACCTCAAGATCCTCGCCCTCGGGGTCCCCTTCGCCGGGCTGAACCTCGTCGGGAGCCGCATCTACATCGGCCTCGACGACGCCTGGACGCCGATGGTGCTCCGGGCCGGTGGAGCCGTCACCAACATCGCCCTCAACGCCGTGCTCATCTTCGGGCTCGGTCTCGGGGTCGAGGGCGCGGCGTGGGGCACCGTGCTCTCGAACGCACTCATCACCGGCGTCTTCGCCGTCGCGCTGGCCGCCGGCCGGCTCCCCCTGCTCGGCGACCTTCCGGTGCAGGTCTCGCCCACCGGCTCCTACGCCGTCCTCGGGGACCTCCGCGACCTCGTCCGCATCGGCCTGCCCGTCGTCGGGCGCAACCTCGTCTGGACCGTCGCCAAGTTCCCCATGCTCGCCATCGTCGGGCTGTTCGGCTCGACGGTCGTGGCCGCGTACGTCATCAGCCGGCGCATCTGGGGCCTGATGAACACGCCGGGCTGGGGCTTCGGGCTCGCCGCCAGCAGCCTCGTCGGGCAGGAACTCGGCGCGGGCGACGAGGCCGCCGCGGAGTCCTACGCCCGCGACATCGTCGCGTTCTCCGTCGCCACCTACGCCGTCGCGGCCGTCATCGTCGCCGTCTTCGCCGAGCCCATCGTCGGGCTGTTCGTCGACAGCCCGAGCGACACCGCCATCCCCGTCGCACGGGGGCTCGTCTACGCCGCCTGCGTCGCCGTCATCGCCGGCGGCGTCAAGGCCGCGACCGCCGGCCCGCTCGACGCCAGCGGCGACACCCGCTGGCCGTTCTACAGCCAGGCGATCGGGATGTTCGGCGTCGCCATCCCGCTCGCGTACCTCGGGGCGGTGACGCCGCTCGGCATCTGGGGACTCTACCTCTCCTTCCTCGCGGAGACGATCGTCCCCGCCGCCATCAACTACTGGCGGTTCTCCACGGGCAAGTGGAAGGCCATCAGCCGCGAGTACCGCCCCGACCAGCCCGTCGCCGACGACTGACCTCCTCAGCCCCACTCCTCGTCGTACGCCGACAGCAGCCGCTCGTTCCCCGCCCGCAGGAAGCCGGCGTCGTAGCCCATGACGCCGAAGTCGAAGCCCAGCTCGGCCCACGTCCCGAACCGGCCCGGGTCCGTCGCGAACACGCCGACCGGAATCCCAGCCTCCTCGGCGGCCTCGACGACCGTCTCGACGGCGTCCTCGAACGCGTCGGCCCCGTACTCGAGCGGTACGTCGAGCGCCACCGAGAGGTCCGCCGGCCCGACGAACAGCGCGTCGATGCCCTCGACGGCGGCGATCTCCGCGGCGTTCTCGAGCGCCGGCAGGGTCTCTATCTGGACGATCCTCGTGAGCGCGTCGTCCGCCCCGTCGAGGTACGCGGGCAGGTCCGCGCCGAACCCGGAGGCCCTAGTTCCCGCGGTACCGCGGATGCCCTCGGGCGGGTACGTCGACGCCGCGACCACCGCCTCGGCGTCCGCGGCGGTGTCGATTCTGGGCACCATCAGCCCGCCGACGCCGGCGTCGAGTGCCCGCTTGATCACCACCTCGTCGTTGCCCGGCACCCGGACCAGCGGGACGGTCTCGCCCGGCGCGGCGTCGATGCCCCTGACGAGGTCGCCCAGGTCGGAGACGTCGGTGGGGGCGTGCTCCATGTCCACGCAGACGAAGTCGTAGTCGTGCCTGGCCGTGAGCTCGGCGACCTCGCCGTGCGGGATGGAGACCCAGCCGCCAGTTACCTGCTCGCCGCTCCTGAACTGGTCCTTCAGTCGGTCGAATCGCTGGAGGCGTTCCATGCCGGGCGTTCGGAGAGAGGTGTGAAGGGTGTTTGGCTGGCGGTAGGTATGCAGGAAAACGGACCCGACGGGACTCCCGCGAGTGAGCGTTAGCGAGTGAGTGGGAGTCCCGTCGGGAGAGCGACCGAAGTGAAACGAGGGAACGGACCCGACGGGATTTGAACCCGCGACATCTTGGTCCGGAACCAAGCACTCTGTCCACTGAGCTACGGGCCCTCACCTACGCATAGCCCACCCGCTGTGATAACCGTTGTGAACTGGACATTCTGCCGGTATCGGGGATATAAGACAGCAACATAAACCCGACGGGACCGAGGGAACGCGGAGCGTTCGCGGGGGTCGTCGGGGGACCGACCGAAGTGAAACAAGGGAACGGACCCGACGGGACTCCCGTTCGCTCGCTGGCGCTCGCTCACGGGAGGTTGTCAGAGCTTGCTCTGACAGAATTTGAACCCGCGACATCTTGGTCCGGAACCAAGCACTCTGTCCACTGAGCTACGGGCCCTCACCTACGCATAGCCCATCCGCTGTGATAACCGTTATGAACTGAGCAATCCCCCAGGTTCGGAGCGCTTCGAACGGGCTCAGCAGAGGGTATCGGAACCGCTCACTCCTCGCCGGCGGCGGGCGACGGCGACTCGCCGACGCCCTTCTCGATGTACGCCTCCTTCCAGGTGCCCCGGGTGAACCAGAGTGCGGCGGCGATCCCCCCGACGATGTTGCCGAGGGCCATGCCGGTCCAGAAGCCGTCGGGGCCGAGGCCGTAGCCGGTGAAGTCGGTGAACGGGACGGTCCCGATGAGTGGGATGGGGTCGAACGCGAGGACGCCGACGGTGGCGACGCGGCCGATCCAGAGCGCGACGAGTGAGAACGCGAGCGCGGTCTTGGTGTTACCCGCGCCGCGGTAGGCCCCGAGGACGACCTGGAGGACGCCGATGAAGGCGAACTCGAAGGCGCGGACGCGGATGTAGTCGGCGCTGTAGTCGATGGTGGCGGTGGCGTTGTCGATGTTCTCGTTGACGAAGGCGTTCACGAGCGGTTCGGGGAAGAGGTAGACGACGACGGCGACGACGAGGAGGATGCCGGCCGCGACCGTGGCGGCGAGGTGGACGGCGCGCTCGGCGCGGGCGGCGTTGCCGGCCCCGAGGTTCTGGCCGACCATGGTGTTGGTGGCGCGGCCGAGTCCCATCGCGGGGAGGAAGATGAGCGAGGCGATGCGGTTGCCGAGGCCGTAGGCGGCGACGACGGGCGGCGCGAACAGGACGATCATCGCGGTCAGCGTGACCATGGCGAAGGCGCTGGCGGACTGTTCGAGCGCGGTGGGGACGCCGAGGCGGACGATGTCGCGGACGACGTCGAGGTCGGGTCTGAGGTGGGAGACGTCGACGTCGGGGCCGGCGTCGGTGAAGAAGAGGATGTAGATGCCGAGGATGGAGCCGAGCCCGCGGGAGGCGACGGTGGCGATGGCCGCGCCCTGGATGCCGAGCTGGGGGACGGGACCGACGCCGAAGATGAGGATGGGGTCGATGACGACGTTGACCGCGACGCTGGCGAGCATGACCCGCATCGGGGTCTTGGTGTCGCCGTAGCCGCGCATGACCGACGAGAAGACGAAGAAGCCGAACATGAAGACGATGCCGAGGAAGAACACCTCCATGTAGTCGGCTGCGAGCGGGATGACGGCCTCCTTGGTCTCCTGCTGGCTGGGCAGGGCGGCGAGCATGTCCTCGGTGAGGAGGTAGCCGACGATGCCGAGCCCGATGGCGAGCACGGAGACGAACGAGAGGGTCTGCCCCGCGACGCGGCCGGCGGAGTGGTCGCTGTCGGCCCCCGTGTACTGCGCGACGAGGATGCTCCCTGCTGCGGTGAACCCGCCGGCGAGCGAGATGAGCAGGAAGATGAGGGGGAAGGCGAGGCTGATGGCGGCCAGCGCGTCGGTGTCGAACTGGCCGAGCCAGAACGTGTCGGCGATGTTGTACGTGACCTGGAGGAGCTGGAGGGCGACGATGGGCCAGGCGAGCCGGAACATCGGTCGCACCAGTCCGCCCTCCGTGATGCTGTCGGACGGCTGAGTGCTCACTGTCCTTCGAAACGAAACAGATCGATTTCAATCTGTTGAATCGGGGCGAGCGGTGTGAACGAAACCCGTCCGGCTGGCGTGGAGGTCGGCCCCGGTGAGCCGACCCCAGACGACCAGTGCGGAGGGCGTGACGACGATGGCGGTGAGGTAGGAGTAGAACACGCTGAGTGCGGTGAGCAGGCCGAACTGACCGAGGACGGGCGTGATGGCGAGCACGAGCACGCCGGTCCCGGCGGTCGTCGTGAGCATGCTCCCGGTGAGCGCGCCGCCGGTGCCCCGGACGGTGGCGTCGATGGCGGGCAGCACCGCCGCGCGTGCCTCGAACTCGTCGACGAACCGGTGGACGATGTGGGCGGAGTAGTCGATGCCGAGCCCGAGCGTGATGGAGAGGATGGTCGCGGTGAGCGCGTTGAACGGCACGCCGAAGAAGCGCATCGACCCGGCGATGAGCCCGAGCGTCACCGCGATGGGGACGAGGTTGACGACCCCGAGGGAGGGCCGCCCGGCGAGCAGCTGGTAGACGACGACGAGGAAGACGGCGGTCAGCGCGAAGGCGATGACGAGGCTCCGGAGGGCGGACGCGAGGATGGTGTCGGCGATGTCCTGGAAGACGACCGTCGCGCCCGTCGCGGTCGCCTCGAACCGGAAGCGGTCGGCCTGCTCGCGGGCGTCGGCCGTGATCTCGGCCTGCTCGGCGTCGGCCTCGACGGTGTAGACGATGCGGGTGCTCCGGAAGTCCTCGGTGAGGAAGCGTCGCGCCTGGTCGCCCGACTCGGAGTCGAGCAGCACCTCGTACACCCGTTCGAGGTTGCGCTCCGGGATGCCGTCGTCGTCGGGGTCGTTCCGGTCGACGAGCCGGCGGAACGACTCCGAGCGGTTCTGGTGCGTCCGAATGACCCCGAGGATGCTCTCCGAGCGGGCCTCCCGGTTCTCGGTGACGAAGGAGTCGGGCGGGTCGCGGTTCGCGCGCTGGATGGCCTCCAGCGCGTCGTTCCGGCGCATCGGCCCCTCGACGTAGACGACGACGGTGTCGTCCTCGGCGGCGGCGAAGTTCGCCTCGAGGAAGTTCGTCGTCCCCGTCACGGTGTACTCGCCGGGTGCGAACGGCTCCGGCAGGTCGTCGAGGAACGCCGCCGTCTCCTCGGGCGGGAGGAAGTCCTCGTCGGAGAACGAGGTGTCGACGCCGGTGCCGTAGTAGCCGGTGCCCGCCGTCAGCGCGGCGACGAGCAGGAGGAAGACGACGGGGGCGCGTCGGGCGACCTCGATGCCGACCGGAAGGATCGCTCCGAGCGCGGAGCCCTCCTGTGCGAGCGGGCGCTGGCTGAACTGCGGGATGGGCGTCCGGGCGACGATTCGGTCCGCGAACACCTTCGCGGCCGGGAGGAACACGCCGAAGATGCAGAACGTGAACGTGATGCCGACGGCGGCGACGATGCCGAACTCGCGGATGGGTGCGAGTCCGCTCGTCACGTTCGACGAGAAGCCGATGACCGTCGTCGCGGTGACGATGCCGAAGGCGACGAGCAGCTGGCGCGCCGCGACCCGCATCGACGCCTCGATGCCCGTGCCGGTGACGCGCTCCTCGCGGTAGCGGTTGATGGTGTGGATGCCGAAGTCGATGCCGACCGCGAGCAGCAGCGGCGGGACGGCGATGAGGAGCTGCGAGAAGGCGATGTCGGCCAATCCCAGAAAACCGATGGTCCAGACGAGCGCCATCGCCAGCGACACCAGCCCGAGCAGCAGGTCGACCAGGTCGCGGTAGGCGACGACGAGGAAGACGAGGATGAGCAGAACCGCCGCCGGGACGACGATGAGCAGCGAGTCGCCGATGATGGTCGAGAACTCCTCGGAGAGGATGCCGGCCCCGAAGACGACGATGTCGCCGCCGCCCGCCTCGACGACGCGCTCGGTGCGGAGCTGGATGTCGGTCAGCGGGCTGGTGCCACCGGCCCCCGCCGTCGACTCCAGCCCCGCCGGGATGCGGTGGCGCACGACCGTGATGGACGCCGACGCGCTGGCGGACTGCGCGTTGAAGTCCTCGCTCAGCGACGCCGTAAAGCCCGGCGACGCGGCCGCCCGCCGGACCGCCCTGTCGATCTCGCGCTCGGTCGCCCCCTCGACTGCGCGGACCTCGGCCTCGAGTCCGCTCGCCTCGGGGTCGAGCGTCCGTGCGACGGTCCGGGCGGGGCTGGCGATGGACGACACGCGGAGCGACTCGCGGTCCTCGATGCGTTCGAGCGTTCGGAGCATCCGCAACAGCTCCTCGCGGGCCAGCACGTTCCCCGACCGGTGGATGAGCTGGGTCGTCCCCTCGTCGGGCTCGAACACCGGCTGGAAGTCGCGGTTCACCCGGTCGAGGGCGACCTGCGCCGGGCTGTCCTCGGTGAACTGCTCGGTGCCGGCCTCCGTCGAGACGTTCCCGAGCCCCGCCGCGAACAGCAGGGTCACGAGCAGGAAGACCGCGACGACGGCCCCAGGCCGGTCGACCACGAGGTCGGCGACCCGGTCCGTGGCGGCGTCGACCCGCGACACCGTCAGTCGCCCCCGTCGGGTACGTCGTCCCCGTCGGGCTCGTCGTCCCCGTCGCCCGTGCCGTCTGCCCTGTCGGCTGCTCCGTCCTCCCCGCTCGCGTCTCCGAGCCCTGCGCCGTCCGTATCGTCATCGGCGGCGGCGTCGCGTCCACCGTTCGTCTCCGCCTCGTCGTCCTCGCCGTCGGACTCCTCCGCGGCGCGGCGACCCCACAGGAACAGCCCGACGAGGAACAGCACGAGCACGACCACCAGCACGACGGCCCACCACGGGAAGCCGTCCCCCGGCGGCTGTGCGACGGTGACGGGCACGGTGAGGCTCCGCGAGAGCTCCGTCTCGCCGTCGGGCTGCTCGTACTGGAAGTCGATGGAGAGCGGGTAGTCCTTCGTGACGGCGTCGCCCGCCGCGGACACGCGGAACTGCAGTTCGACCGTCTCGTTCGGCGCGAGCCGGTCGACAAACGCCTGGTCGTCGGGTACCGACAGCGGCTCGTTGGCGAACAGCTTCGCGTTCACGTTCCGGACGACCTGGTCGCGGTTGTTCGTCACGAGCAGCGTCACCGCCCGGGTGCCGCCGGTCGGGACGGTCGCGTTACCCGGTCTGACGAGGAACGCGTCGCGCTGCCCGGCGACGGGGACGGCCGCGACGAGCGGGTCGCTCCGTCTCGCCTCGTCGTCGGCGTTCTGGTACACCACCCGGACGGTGAGCCGGCGCGGCGTGCTCTCGGCGTCGGAGACGACCGACGCAGGAACCCGGAACGACGCGTTCTCGCCGGCCTCGAGCGTCCCCACCGAAATCTCGGCCTCGTCGAGGACGACGGTCTCGCTCCGCGTCGACACCTGCACGGCGGCCTCGAAGGCCGTCCCCGGGCCGACGTTGCGCACGAGCCCGGTCACGTTGCCGTCCTCGCCGACGCGGAGCGTGCTCCGCACGTCCGCCAGCGCGAACCGCTGCTCGTCGAGCGGTTCGACGCCGAGCGTCCGGGCCTCCGAGCGGCGCTCGTCGCCGTCCTCGTCCTCGTAGTTCACCGAGACCGAGAGCGGGTACTGCTGGACGTCGGTCGCGTTCGTCGACGTGACGGTGAACGCGACGGTGCGCTCCTCGTTCGGAGCCCAGTCGCCGACGAACCGGCTCCCGTTCGCGGCACGGCCGACGAGCAGCTCGCCGCTTCTCGTGGCGAGGGTGACGACGGCGTCGCTGGCGGCCTCGGCGTCGGCGTTCGTCAGCGTGAGTTCGAGCGTGCCCTCATCGCCGACCTGCACCGACGAGTCCACGTCGACGACCTCGAACGCCGGGACGCGCTCGTCGACGGCGAACTGCTCGGCGAGCGTGTCGCTCCGCCGTGGCTCGTTCTCGTCGGTCTGGTAGGAGACGACGAACGAGAGCTGTCGCGGCACCGCCTTCGCGTCGCGGGCGACCCGTACCGGAAGCTCGACGGTCGCCGACTCGTCCTCGTCGAGGTCGCCGACGGGGTACTGGCTCACCTGCGGGACGACGCCCGGGTCGTCGCTGGTCAGCCGGACGACCGCGTTCTCGACGTCGCGTGGCCCCTCGTTGGTCACCGTCGCGGTGACGGTCCCGTCGTCGCCGACCTGGAGGTTCGCGTCGGCGTCGGTGAGCTCGAAGGCCTGTGCCTCGTCCGGCTCCACACCGAAGCGGAACGGGTCGCTCCGCCGTCTGTCGCCGTCCGCGTCGTCGGACGAGACCGTCGCAACGAACGGGTACGGCTGTTCGTCGGTCGCGTTCGTCGGGGTGACGGTGAACTCGACCTCGCGGGTCTCGTTCGGCTCCCACGCGCCGACGAAGCGGCTCCCGTTCGGGGCGCGACCGACGAGGACCTCGCCGCTGGCGGACTGCAGGGTCACCGTCGCGTCGTCGAGGGTGCGGTTCTGACGGTTCCGCAGTTCGAGCGTCACCGTCCCCGCCTCGCCGACCTGGAGGTCCGAGTCGACGTCGACCAGCTCGAAGTCGTCGCGGAACTCACGTACCTCGTACGTGCCAAGCAGCGGCGTGCTTCGCCGAGGGTCGTCGTCCCGATTGCGGAACTCCACGACGAACCGGAGCTGTCGGTCGCCGGGCTCCACCGACCGCGCGACCGAGACCGGCAGCTCGAACCCGACCGACTCGCCCGACCCGAGATCGCCGAGGACGACCGACGCCTGCTGTGGTTCGATCCCCGGTGGCGGGTTCACGAGCCGGACGACTGCCCGCTCGGCGGTCTGGGGGCCGCGGTTTGTCACCTCGCCCTCGACCGTGCCGTCCGCGCCGACCCGGAGGGTCCCGGAGGTGTCGTCGAGCCGGAAGCGCTGCTCGCTCCGCGGCCGGACGCCGATGCGGAGGTCGTCGGCGACCTTCGCCCGTCCATCCTCGTCCTCGTAGCGGACCGCGAGGTCCACCGGATAGGGCTCGGTGATGCTGTCGTTCGTCGTCACCACCGAGAACTCGACGGTGCGCTCCTCGCCGGACTCCCACTCGCCGACGAACCGGGTGGCGTTCGCGCTCCGGCCGAACAGGAGGTCGCGGTTCAGCGACGACGCCGAGACGACGGCGTCGGTCAGGTCCTCGTCGCCGGTGTTCTCGAGGGTCACCGCGAGCGTCCCGCGCTCGCCGACCTGCACGCTCGTCTCCACGTCGGTCACCTCGAAGACGGCCGCCTCGTCGTCGACCTCGACGGTCCCCGTGAGCCCGCGGCTGGCGACCCGGTTCCCCACCTCGTCGCGGTACACCACGACGAAACCGAGCTGGTACTCGCCGGGCTCGGCGTCGGGCGCGACGGCGACGGGGAACTCGAAGCCCTCCGCCTCGCCGTCGTCGAGGTCGCCGAGGACGAACTCCGTCCGACGGGGCTGGATCGCCGCCTCGCTGCTCCGGATTCGGATGACCGCCTCCTCGGCGTCGTCGGGGCCGCGGTTCTCGACCTCGCCCTCGACCGTGCCCTCGGCCCCGACCCGGAGATCTCCCTCGACGCCGCTCACGCGGAAGCGCTGCTCGCTGCGTGGCTGGACGCCGATCCGGAGCCCCCGGACGGCCCGGGGTTCGTCGTCCTCGTTCCGGTAGTCGACCGAGAGCGCGACCGGGTACGGCTCGGTGACCGACTCGTTGCCGAGCGTCACCGAGAACTCGACGGTACGCTCCTCGCCCTCGTCCCAGTCGCCGACGAACCGGCTGGCGTTCGGGCTCCGCCCGAACAGGAACTCTCGGTTCAGCGACGACGCCGAGACGACGGCCTCCGTGAGGTCCTCGTCGCCGACGTTCTCGATGGTCACCGCGAGCGTCCCGGTCGAGCCGACCTGCACGTCGGTCTCGATGTCCGTGACCTCGAACACCTCGGTGGCGTCGACGACGCCCGCGCCGCCGTCGCCACCGTCTCCTCCGCCGTCACTATCACCACCGTCTCCTCCGCCGTCACCACCACCGCCACCGTCTCCTCCGCCGTCAGCGCCACCATCTCCTCCACCGTCTCCATCACCGTCATCACCGCCACCACCGACCGCAACGGTCAGCTGGAGCGTCTTCGTGTACGCCGTCCCGCCCGCAGTGTACGTCAGCGTGAGCGTCAGCGAGATGGACGTGCCGGCACCGGGCGGGACGCTCGCCACGTCGAACGAGAAACTGTGCTCCGTGCCGCCCGCCCACGTTCCGACGTGGGGCTCGTGGTCGCCGGTGTCGGCCTCGGCCGAAGAGAGCGCCGCCGTCACGTCCGCGACGGCCCCACCGGTGTTCTCGACGGTGACCGTGAGCTGCCCGCCATCGGCCTCCGTGACCGAGCCCTCGACGCCGACCAGCTCGAAGCGGTCGCCGATGTCGGGAGCCGGGTTGTCGGCCACCGTGACGGCCGACGCCGGCGCAGCGAGCACGAGGAGGAGAACGACAAGGACGACCCGGCGGTTCATCGGGCTACAGGCACCTCTCCGACCCGTCCGACCCGACGGCGGGGTTCACGCATCGACGTGGGGAGACACGCCGAATGCGCCCTTTGTAGTGAAGCGTATACGAGGGAGAAGTCCGGCGTTACTCGGTCAGTGACCGCCTACGCCGTGACTGTCGGAACTGGTTTGCACCGCGACGAACGGAGAAGAACGTGCGTCGACCGACTACGGCGTCTCGTTGGTCTCGAGCGTGAACTCGCCACGCGGGTAGGCGACGCAGGTGAGCACGTAGCCGTCCTCGAGTTCGGGCTCGTCGAGCATCTGCTGGTTGTCGTGCTCGACGAAATCTCGGGAGTCACCGTCGGCGATGTGACCACCACAGGAGACACACTGGCCCTCGCGGCAGGCGTAGGGCAGGTCCCAGCCCTCGTCCTCGCCGGCCTCGAGCAGCGTCTCGTTGTTGGCGACGGAGATGGTCTCGCCCTCCTTCGTGTACTCGATGTCGAAGTGCTCGATCTCGTCCTCCGGGATGTCGGCGGGGCTCGTCGACTCCTCCTCCTCCGCGCCCTCCTCGAGCTCCGCGCCGGCGTCGCCCGCGCCGACGGCACCGACCGCGCCGCCGCCACCGATGGAGCGGTTCATCGGCTCGGGGAAGTCGGTCTCCGGGACGGTGCTCGCCCGATGTTCGAGGACGTCCTGCGAGATGTCCTCGTTGGGCTTCCAGGACGTACCACGCACGAGATGGAGCGTGACGGCGATGACCGTCAGGGAGAGCCCGATAGCGATTCCCAGTTCGTTAGCCATATGCGAGACGGTTGGAAGTACGGGTTTAATTCAGTTGTGATTGCTCGCGCCCGTGTGGCGTCGCCGTCCGCTCTCACTCCCGACCGGGACGGTCGACGCCGTACTGGTGGCAGTACAGTTCGAGCAGCTCCTCCAGCAGGAGTGCATCGCGCGAACTCGTCGCGTAGTGGTGGTCGATGAAGTCCTCGGCGTCACTCGGATTGCCGCGGACGACGAACCGCCGCACGGTCGCGACCGACTCGAAGAAGGGGAGGCCGGACTCGTGGTCCTCGGCGGACTCGATGATCTGGTCCTGCGGGAACACGTCCGCCTTGATGTCCTCGAAGTCGACGGTCGAGGGCTCGTAGCTGTCCGAGAGCTGCTCCAGGATGTACTCCGAGGCGAAGCGGTAGAACTCGGACTTGCTCTCGAAGACGCCCTCATCGACGAGGGACTCGATCTCCTCGACGGTCGACTCCGAGAATCGGACCGTGCTCTTTACCATACCCACTCATGTTAGCGAAGGGGTAATAAATCGACCGACCGTCCAGCACCGTTCTCCACCCGCTGTGGCCGTGCTGCACCGATCTCCGGGAGCGGCGTCGGACGTGCGTCAGACAACCGTCACAGCCCGGACGGCCACCGAGACTATTTGTGGCGGTGCTCTGATAGAGAAGGACATGCACGCGGGGGCGGCACCGAGACTGCGACAGCCACGACACGCGGACGGCGGGGTGCGATGACAGACGACGACACGACCGTCGGGCTCTTCCAGGCCGTCGCCATCGAGGTCGGGCTCATCGTCGGTGCGGGGCTGTTCTCGCTGACCGGCGTGGCGACCACGCTCGCCGGGACGGCGGTCCCGCTGTCGTACGTGTTCACGTTCACCGTCGTCGCGATGAGCCTCGTCCCGACCGCCGCACTGGCCGCCGCCCGGCCCGTGACGGGCGGGAACTACTGGTACCCGAGCCGGCTCTGGTCGCCCGTCGTCGCCTTCTTCACCGCGTGGGGGCTCTCCATCAGCATGTTCGGCGGCGGGCTACCGGTGTACGCGCTGAGCTTCGGGCGCTACGTCGACTCGCTGACACCCGTGAATCCGGTCGCCATCGGCGTCGTCGTCCTGACCGCCTTCTACCTCGTGAACCTCGCCGGCATCGACGTGGCCGCCGGCGTGCAGGCGCTCCTGTTCGTCTCGCTCGTCGCGAGCCTCGTCGTGTTCGTCGTCGTGGGCGCGCCCGCCGTCGATACCACGAACTTCGAGCCGTTCCTCTCGACCGGCGTCGGCGGGATGTTGACGGGTGCCGGCGTCCTCTACTTCGTCTGCCTCGGCGCGAACTTCATCGTCGACCTCGGCGAGGACGTGCAGTCGGCGACGGTCACCATCCCGCGGTCGCTCGCAGTGAGCATCCCCCTCGTGTTCGTGCTCTACGTCGGCACCGCGCTCGTCGCCGTCGGCAGCGTCGGCGCGGCCGGTCCGGGGTCGATGGCCGGTGCGACGCTCTCGGTTCCCGCCGAGGTCGCGCTCCCGCCCGCCCTCTCCGCGTTCTTCGTCGTCGGGGGCGCGCTGTTCGCCATCGCGACGAGCATCAACGCGGTGTTCATCATCGCCCCGAAGTACATGGTCGTGCTCGCCGACGACGGCTTCTTCCCGAGCGCGCTGGCCCGGACGAACGACCGCTTCGGCACGCCGCACTGGGGACTGACGCTCGTGTTCGCCCTCTCGCTCGCGTCGCTGGTCAGTCCGCTCCCCGTCGCGGACCTCGGCTCGCTGCTGGGCTTCGGTGGCATCGTCCTCATCGTCCCGATGATGGTCGCCGCGGTCCGGTTCGTCCGCCGGCATCCCGAGCGCTACGCGGCGACGCCGATTCCCGTCCCGGCGCGGATGACCGTCGGCCTCGCCGTCGCCGCGGTCTGTGCGAACGCCGTCCTCCTCGTCCTGCTCGCCAGTCAGAGCCCGCTGCTGTTCGCTTCGTGGGCGGGCCTCACCCTCCTCGGCGGCGGCGCGTACCTGCTCGCTCGACGGCGCTACCTCGCCGACCGGGGCACCACCCTGCTGTCGGGGTTCGACGGGGAGTTTTAACCCCCGCCCTCGTGCGAGGTGACATGACGAACGACACCACGGACCACGCGGGCGACGGCCCCACTGGCGACGGCCTGCGGACCGGCGTCGTCGGCGCGGGCGTGATGGGCCGCGACATCGCCGCACTCCTCGCCAACGGCGGCCACGCGGTCACCCTCGTCGACGTGGACCCCGACGCGCTGTCGGCCGCCGAATCGTACCTCGAAACCGAGGCGGGCGCGGCACTCACCGACGCCGGGCTGGTCGACGGCGACGCCAGCGACCCCGACACCCTCGCGGACCGCATCGACTATGCCACCGACCTCGACGTACTCGCCGACTGCGGCTTCGTCGTCGAGGCCATCAGCGAGTCGCTCGACGCGAAACGGGGGGTCCTCGCCGAACTCGAGGCCGTCCTCTCCCCCGACGCCGTCGTCGGGACGAACACCTCCTCGCTCACCGCGAGCGCGGTGGCCGCCGAGGCCGACCACCCGGAACGGGTCGTCCTCTTCCACTTCGCCAACCCCGCCATCCCGCGCGACGTGGTGGAGATCAACGGCGAGTCCGCCAGCGAGGACGCGCTCGCACTCGCCGAGTCCGTCGCACGCGACATGGGCAAGACGCCGTTCCGCCTCGGGACCGAGCGCCGCGCGAACGGCCTCAGCCGGCTCTCTGCCGCCATCAAGTGCGCCGGCACGTGGGAACTGCTCGACGCCGACGCGGCCGCCATCGAGGTCGGCGCGCGGAACATGGGCTTCCCGCGCGGCCCGCTGGCGTTCGTCGACCTCATCGGCATCGACATCCACCTCGCGACGGTCGACAACCTCGCCGTCGAGTACGGCGGTCGCTTCGACCCACCCGAACCGGTCCGCGAGCGCATGGAGACGATGGTCGCCGACGGCCGCGCCGGGGCGAAGGACGGCGAGGGCTTTTTCATCTGGCAGGACGGCGAGGCCGTACTCCCCGACGTCGAGTCGCCCCACGACGTCCAGCCCATCGTCGCCGCGCTGGTGAACGAGGCCCACCGGATGGTGGGGGACGGTGTGGCCGACCGCGAGACGCTGAACGAGATCCTCAAGCGCGGGAGCGGCGGGGCCATCGGCCCGTTCGACATCGAGGGGATGGTCGGCGGCGACGTGCTCCGTGCCGTGCTCGAAGCGCGGTACGCGGAGACGGGGGCGGGCGTGTTCGAGCCCGCTGAGTCGCTGGGGTAGGGTCTGCCGGGAGAGCAGTCCGTCACGTGGCGTGCCTGACGACGACCAGCATCACAGCGGCGGGAAATGTGCTACGGAAGCGAACATTTATTACTCCTTAGAATAACGCCACGATATGAAGTACTGGCTGCACTGGATCCTGACGGTCGGCATCATCATGGCGAGTACGGCGTGTACGCTCTCGCTGGCCATGCATCCCGAGTTCGCACTCTGGTTCATGGCACTGGCAGCCGGTCTGTACATCGTCGCCCGCACCCTCCACCGGGAAGACTCCTCGGACATGGCGAGTCGGCCATCCCGGACCGCCGTCGCTCACACCTGACCGACGACGCGCTCCCGTTCCCTTCTGATAGACGCAGCCGCTGCAGGTGACGTGACTACCGGGTCAGCCGGCCACAGCGCTGAATCGCGAGACCACCGTCCGGAGTTGCCTAGTCCGCGATGACGGGTGGCACCGCACCGGGATCGACCTGCACGTCGAGCAGCGTCGGGCGGTCGCGCGCCAGCGCGTCGGTCAGTTCGCCGGCCAGTTCTTCGGGGTCAGTCACCACCGAACCAGCACAGCCGAAGCCACGCGCCACGGCGGCGTAGTCGGTCTCGGGCTCGAAGTCGGTCGAGATGTCGACGCCGTAGTTCGTCAGCTGGCTCGCCTTCGAGGACGCGAGCGACTGGTTGTTCCAGACGACCACGACGACCGGCAGGTCGTCCCGGACCGCGGTCTCGAGATCGGAGATGTGGTAGCCGATGCCGCCGTCACCCGACACCGCGACGACGGGTCGCTCGGGGTCGGCCGCTTTCGCACCGATGGCCTGCGGGAGCGCGCAGTTGATGCCGTCGCTGCCCCGCGCCTGGATGTAGCCGACGCCGGGCTCGCGCACCTCGTAGAACGCGCCGGTGAAGAAGCCGGGGAACGACGTGGCCGAGACGAGCAGGCCGTCGTCCGGGATGGCGTCCTGCAGCTCGCTGACGATGCGGGCGGGGTCGATGGGCGTCCGGTCGCTCTCCAGCCGGCCGGCGTACTCCCCGCGCCAGGTCTCGCGGTCGGCGGCGACCTGCTCGATTCGGTCGCGGCGGTCCGCGAACTCCGCCGGGTCGACGGCCTCGCAGAGGGCCTCGACGGTCGCCCGGATGTCGGCCTGCACCGCCACGTCGGCGTCGTAGTTCCGCCCGAGCCAGTGCGGGTCGAGGTCGACGTGGGCCATCGTCGCGTCCTCGGGGACGAGCGACCAACCGACCGTCGACAGCTCGCCGAAGCGACAGCCCAGTCCGACGATGGCGTCGGCGTCCTCGACGAGGTCGTTCGCCACCTCGCAGAAGCCCCAGCGACCGACGACGCCCGCGGCGTAGGGTTCGTCCTCCGCGACGACTCCCTTCCCGTTCATCGACGTGACGACGGGCGTGTTCGTCGCGTCGGCGAGGTCGCCCACCGCGCCCGCCGCGCCCGCCCGGAGCGCCCCCTCGCCCGCGACGACGACGGGCCGCTCGGCGTCGGCCAGCACGTCGGCGATGGCCGTCACGTCCGCGGGTGACGGCGCAGGTCCGCCGTCGTCGAACCGGATGTCGACGCCTGCGCCCGACCCCGACTCGCTCTCCGCGGCGAGCACGTCCTCGGGCAGGTTCACGTGCGTCGGCCCGGGGACACCGGTGACGGCTTCGCGTGCGGCTGCCCGGACCGCCTCGACGACCCGCTCGGGCGACTCGGGGTCGTAGCTCGCCGCGACGTGCGGCTCCAGGATGGCCTCGTTGTCGGCGTCCTGGATGGCCTCCCGGCCCCGGAACGCACGGTCGTTGTCGCCGGTCAGCGCGAGCACCGGGCTCGACGCGCCGTCGGCCTCGGTCAGCCCCACGCCGGTGTACGCCGCGCCGGGGCCGCCGACGCCGTCACAGACGCCGAGCGAACCCGTCACGCGGGCGTAGCCGTCGGCCATCATCGCCGCGCTGGCCTCGCTACGGGGGTGGACGTGCCGGATGTCCGAGCCGGCGAGCGCCGCGTAGTACGGCTCCATCTGCTCGCACGGGAAGCCGAAGACGGTCGAGACGCCGCTCTCCTCGAGCGTCGCCACCAGGTCCTCTGCCGCGGTCACCGTCGAACACCCGTCACGGGAGTTGCTGTCATACTACACGGAGCGCAGGGACCCGTGAAAAGTGTACCTCTACCATCTTTTTTCCGCTCGGGTTCTCGCTGCGCTCGAACCGCTCGCGCCAAAAATATGGATGAAAAAGGCCGCGGCTCACTTCGTTCGCCGCGGTGAAACGCCGGCCTGCGGCCGCCGTACGTCCACTGCACCGCGACAGCACGACGACGCGATGGGCTCACTCCTGCCGCGCGACCTCGTGCCGCCCGAAGCCGTACCGGAGCCGGTTGGCGAGTCGCCGGGAGAACCGCCCCGACTCGGGCGCACGGGAGCCGAACCGCTCGGCGAGCGACTGGTAGATGAGCGGGACGGGGACCTCCTGCTCCAGCGCCTCCTGCACGGTCCAGGTGCCCGTCGAGCCCCCGGCGACGTGGTCCGCGACGTCGCCGAGTTCGTCCTCGTCGGTGGCCTCCTCGCGGAACGCCTCCTCGCAGAGTTCGAGGAGCCACGACCGGATGACAGCGCCGTTGTTCCAGGTGTGGGCGACGGCTTCGAGGTCGAGGTCGTACCGGCCGTTCGCGAGCAGCTCGAACCCCTCGCCGTAGGCCTGCATGAGCGCGTACTCCACGCCGTTGTGGACCATCTTCACGTAGTGCCCGGAGCCGGCGGGACCCATTCGGTCGTGGCCCCCGGGGCCGGTCGCGACCGCGTCGAAGACGGGCGAGAGCTCGTCGTACGCCCACTGCGGGCCGCCGACCATCAGCGAGAAGCCAAGGTCTGCCCCGGCGGGGCCGCCGGAGGTGCCGCAGTCGAGGTAGGCGGCGTCGGTCTCCTCGGCGCGGCGCACGGAGTCCTCGAAGTGGGAGTTGCCGCCGTCGACGACGATGTCGTTGCCGTCGAGTCGGGGCTCCAGGTCCGCGAGCGCGGCGTCGACCGGTTCGCCCGCGGGGACCATCAGCCAGAGACGCTTCTCGTCGCCGAGTTCCGCGGCGAGTTCGTCGACGGAGTCGACGGGTGTTGCGCCCGCGTCGGCCGCCGCGGCGACGGCCTCGTCGTCGAGGTCGAACGCGACCACGTCGTGTCCGGCGGCGAGTGTTCGGTCGACCACGATGCGGCCCATCCGCCCGAGGCCGAGTACGCCCAGTTGCATGGCCGAAGGTGCTCGGGGAGACACCGTAGGGGTTGTGATTGTCGGTCGCGGCCGGGGTCAGTCGTACACGCCGACGGCGAACCGGGACAGGATGTAGACGAGCACCCCGAGCGAGGCCGACACGCATCGGCTGAGAGCTAGTCGCCAACGGGGAGCCGTTGCTGTCCTGAGGGAACGGATTCGGGTCCGGAACGGCGAGCAGAAGCGGGAGCAGCAGAAGCAGCCGCTACGACGGGCTGTCGACGGACGGCGTGGACGGTACCGGACGTCGTGTGGGAAGCGGGCGAAGCCGTTTCGACATCACACTGCCTCCTCGACCGGGACGGCCACGGTGGACTGGATCCACGCCGTGGAGCGCCCCTCGTCGAACAGCAGGACCTCGCCGTCGCCGACGTCGATGGCGACGTACGGGCCGAAGTCGACGGCGTCGACTCCGACCCTGTCGTGTCCCCGGTCCGGGTTCGGTGCAGCAGCCATTGTGTACCTCGTCACCACGTTGGTCCCCGAACACGATAACTGTTAGCATACCACAAGTTCGTGTGTGGTGACCGCACGACCCCGACACACTGAAGACACGTTCCTCGTCGTTGGCAAAACGGTATGGTCGAGGCCGCGCAACGGGACTCCATGACCGTCAACGCGATCTTCGACGCGATGCCGTACGCGAAGCACCTCGGCATCGAGATGGAGGAAGCCGAGGACGGCTTCGCCCGGGGTCGCCTCGAACTCGCGGAAGAGCACTCCTCGGTCCCCGGGAAGATCGTCGCCCACGGCGGCGTCGTCCACTCCTTCGCCGACCACGTCGCCGGCGCGGCCGTCATCTCGCTGAACTTCACGCCGACGCCGACCATCGACATCCGCATCGACCACCTCGCCCCGGCGACGGCGGACCTCGTCGCCGAGGCCGAGGTCGTCCGCAACGGCGGCGACATCGCCACCGTCGACTGCGACGTGACCGACGTGACCGGCACCCGCGTCGCGACCGCCCGCGGCGTGTTCAAGACCGCCGGCGGCGACGGCGGCTCCGCGTGGACGGACAGCCCCGAGGAGTTCGACCTCGACTGAGCCGCGACCGAGCCGGCGGCCCCACCCGGTTTGGTCGGGGTTTTTCTCGCTGGAGGTACAACTCCCGGTATGCTCGGCTCCCCGAAACTCCGGAAAGCTATCGCCGCCGCGACCGCCGCACAGGGACTTCTCAGCCTCCTCTTCCCGAAGCGCATGGCCAAACTCGGCTCCCGCCTCCTGCTCGGCGCGAGCCACGAGAACACCGGCGAGCTCGAACCCCGCGACTGGTACGTCGACTCCACCCGTGCCTCCGGCCTCGGGATGCTCGTCGGCGGCCTGTTCGGCTACATCCTCGCCGACCGCGCCGACGACAAGGCTGCCGCCGCTGCCGCCGTCGAGGACGCCGAAGCCGGGGATCGCGAGGCCGACGACGAGGACGACGGCCCCGTGATGGTCGATATCGACGAGTAGCCGGTTACCAGCTGTACACCAGTTTCAGCCGCCGAACGGGCCACTTTTCCCGTTTTGACGCGTACCTATACTACCATGTCAACCGTCGGCAAAAGCGTCGGGATGCATCCGGATGCGTCGATGAGCGCCATCGGCTACATCATCGCGGCGCTGCTGGCGCTCATCCTGCTCCCGCTCGCGCCCATCGTCCTGTTCGTGTGGCTCGCCATGAAGATCACCGAGGGCGCACGCGGCGAGGGTGAGGAAACGGTCTGAGCACCACACCGCCCTGCACCGACAGGGCACAGCTTTTTCAGACTATCGCCTTTCGCTGTTCCCATGCCCTCCCCGACGACGTGCCGTCGGACACTGCTCGGAGCCGTCGGCTCGGCGGTGTTTGCCGGCTGTACGACGTTCGGCGCACAGGAGGACAGTACCGCGATTTCTCGAATCGTGGACCTCGAAACCGAGTCTAGTTCGTCCGACCTCCCGTTCGACGGTGAGATACTCACCGCTGGAAGCACCGATGAACCGCCACGAATCCGCGTCGTCCTCGAAAACAGAGGTGCGCCGACGGGCGGCAGCTTCGGCTCGACACCACCGTTCTCGACCCACGGTGCGACCAACGACGACGGGGTCATCGCTTCGTTGATTCCGGCGAACAGGGAGATAGTGGTCGGGAACACTACCACGATGTTCCCCGACGAACCGACCGAGCACTGCTGGCGACTCAACACCGCCCCCGGCTTCGAACTGCGCAGCGACTACACCGAACTCGACAACGGTGGCACACTCGCCACTGAGTTCACGGTGTGGGTCGGACCCGACGAGCAGTGCCTTCCAGCAGGCGAATACTCGACGTCGTTCGCACCGGAAGAAGGCGAAGGCACCGACCCGCTGGTCGAACTGACGCTCTCCTTTGCCGTCGAATCGTAGTCCGTCGATTCACGTCACCCCGCCCGACTCGCGCTCGTACTGCACGTACACCTCGTCCTCGACGATCTCGACGAGGTCGTCCACCACCGACCACACCTCCGCGAACGTGACGTAGTACGGCGACGGCGCGACCCGGACCACGTCCGGCGGCCGGTAGTCCACGACGATGCCGCGGTCGCGCAGCGCCTCGCTGATGCGGTAGCCCTCGGGGTGTTCGAGCGCGACGTGGCCACCCCGACGGTCGGGGTCCCGCGGCGTCCCGACGGAGAAGCCGTGCTCGGCGAGCCGTGCGTCGGTCAGCGCGACGAGGTACTCCGTCAGCGCGACGGACTTCTCGCGCAGTGCGTCGATCCCTGCATCCTCGACCACGTCCAGCGCGCCGTCGAGCGGTGCCGCGGCGAGCAACGGTGGCGTGCCGATCTGCCACGCGCCGGCGTCCCCGGCCTGGTCGTACGTCGTCCGCATCTCGAACATCGTCGCCTTGTCGTTGCCCCACCAGCCCGCCAGCGCGGGCGGCGAACCGAAGTGCTCCTCGCTGACGTACAGTCCCGCGAGCGCGCCGGGACCGCCGTTGAGGTACTTGTACGAGCACCAGACCGCGAAGTCGACGCCGTTCGCGTCGAACTCGTGGGGGACCGCGCCGACGCTGTGGGCCGCGTCGACGCCGAACAGCGCGCCGTGCTCGCGGGCCAGCTCGGCGATGGCTCCCACCTCGAGCAGCTGGCCGGAGCGGTAGAGTACCGTCGGGAGGAAGACGATGTCCACGTCGTTCCCCTCCAGTGCGGCCTCGAGGTCCTCGACCGTCACGGTGCGCCCGTCGCTGCTCTCGGCGACGACGAGGTGGTCGTCCGGGTCGAGCCCGCGCTGGCGGAGCTGGGCCCGGATTGCGTAGTGGTCCGTCGGGAAGTCGAGGTCGTCGACCAGTATCGTCTCCGCGCCGTAGGCGTCCAGCATCGTCCCGATCAGGGTGTGGATGTTGACCGTCGTCGAGTTGCCGACGACGACCTCGGACTCCTTCGCGCCGACGAGCGGTGCGAGCCGGTCCCCGAGCCGTTCCGGGTAGTGGAACCAGTCCGGGTCGGCCTCGCCCCAGCCGCGGATGGCGAGGTCGCGCCACTCGTCGACGACCCGGGAGAGCGCCGCCTCGGCGTCTTTCGACATGAGCCCCAGCGAGTTCCCGTCCATGTAACGGTCGCCCTCGGGGATGTAGAACCGCTCCCGGAGCGACGCGAGCGGGTCCTGCTCGTCCAGTTCCTCGGCGAAGGCGCGGTCCGTCGGCGGGTCTGCGGGGAGTTCCGGCGTCGGCATGTTGGCTCTGGATTCGCGAGGAACCGTGAACTAGCTTTGGTCGGCGGCGACGGTGTCGACCACCGAAAACCATGGGATTCACCCAGCCGGTATGAGCGCCCCAGGTTTACGAATATTGTAAACTCTAGCTTGCGACGATACCGAATCAGATGGGTGGCGCGCGGACGTGTGCTGCGTGCCGAGCCTGCGAGGCGCACAGCACACGCTCGCGCGAGGGACGAGAAGCGCAGCGGAGCGAGCACCGGTCACGAAACACGTGCATTTCGTGAGCCCGCCGGAAATCAGAGATTTCCGGAGAGGCAGGAGGCTGGGGAGGCCCGAGGTGCGGTGCTGTGCGGTCGGGTGGGACTGAAATGGGCGACCGGTTCGATAGGCGAAACGACGCAAGCACCGCAGGTACGAGGAGCGTGGTTCGAGAGAGCGAAGCTCTCTCGTCATCACGAAAGACGCCGGAGGCGTCTTTCGAACGACAGCGAGTTGCAGCCATCGAACCGGTCGGGGCTTTCTGGCTGTTGTCGTGACCAGATAGTCCCACGAAAACCAGCGTTTCTGCTGAGGCATCGAAGACAGAGACAGTCAGTAGCCCATCGACGCGACGGCGAACGTCCCGACGACGAGCGCGACGGCGACGGCCCCACCCTGCAGGAACGCCACGTCGGTCGGAACGCGCAGCAGCATCCCCATCCCGGCGGTGACGCCGAAGGCGACGACGGCGTTGGCGAGCGCGCGGACGAGTCGGTTCGGGTCGCCGGCCATACGACAACCACCTCGCGGAGGTGGCTAAAGGGCTTCGGCAGGCCGAACGCGACACGGACCACCAGCGACCGACGCGGAACCCGCAGGGTTTTACTCCGTCTCCCGACCACTACCTGCCATGACAGAGGCGACGGGCATCGTCGGGGAGTTCCTGGGGCTGAAAGAGGAGACTGCAGCCGACGTGCTCGCGATGCAGTGCGGTGACTTCTACGAGTTCTTCGCGGACGACGCCGAGCTGGTCGCCGACGAGCTGGACCTGAAGGTGAGCCAGAAGTCCAGCCACGGCTCGTCGTACCCGATGGCGGGCGTGCCGGTCGACGACCTGACGCCGTACCTGAAGGCGCTGGTCGAGCGCGGCTACACGGTCGCCGTCGCGGAGCAGCACGAGGACGGCGGCGACATCCATCGCGAGATCGAGCGCATGGTGACGCCCGGTACCCTCCTCGACGTGGCCGGTGTGGACGCGCAGTACCTCGCCGCGGTCGTGCGGGCGGACGAGGGAGACGACGCCACCTACGGACTCGCGTTCGCCGACGTGACGACCGGCCGGTTCCACGTGACGACGGTCGACGGGACCGACGCCGCGCTCACCGAGCTCTACCGGTTCAGCCCCGTCGAGGTGCTCCCCGGCCCCGACGTGCGGAACGACGGCGACCTCTGCGACCGGATCGAGGAGCGCACCGGCGCGCGGCTCTCGCTGCCCGACGCGGACTCCTTCGCCCCCGGGAAGGCGAGCCACGTCGCCCGCGACCAGTTCGGCGACGACACGTTCGCGACGCTCGGTGTGGGCGACCTCGGCGTCCGCGCCGCGGGCGCAGTCCTCGCGTACGTCGACGAGACCGGAACGGGCGTGCTGGCGTCGATGACCCGGGTCCAGCCCTACCACGGCGGCGAGCACGTCGAACTCGACGCGACGACCCAGCGCAACCTCGAACTCACCGAGACGATGCACGGCGACCGCGCGGGCAGCCTCTTCGCGACGGTCGACCACACCGTCACGAGCCCGGGCGGTCGGCTGCTGAAGGAGTGGCTCCAGCGACCCCGACGCGACCGGGGCACGCTCGAAGAACGGCAGGCGAGCGTCGCCGCCTTCGCCGCCGGCGCGCTCGGCCGCGAGGAGATTCGCGAGGTGCTGGATTCTGCCTACGACCTGGAACGGCTGGCGGCGAAGGCGGTCGGTGAGAGCGCGGACGCGACGGACCTGCTCCGGGTGCGGGACACGCTGGGGGTGCTCCCCGAGCTCGTCGAGGCCGTCGAGGCCTCGTCGCAGCTCGCGGACTCCCCCCTTCCCGACATCCTCTCGCGGCCGGACCGGGCGGCCGCCGCGAACCTGCGGGAGGAGCTCGCCGACGCACTGGTCGAGGACCCGCCGAAGACGACGACGCAGGGCGGGCTGTTCCAACGGGGCTACGACGACGAGCTCGACGAACTGCGCGAACGCCACGAGGCCGCACAGGCGTACTTCGACGAACTCGCCGACCGGGTGAAACGCGAGCACGGCCTCAGCCACGTCACCGTCGACCGGAACAAGACCGACGGCTACTACGTGCAGGTCGGCAAGTCGGCTGCGGACGGGGTTCCGGAGCACTTCGAGCACGTGAAGACGCTGAAGAACTCGAAGCGGTTCCGGACCGAGGAGCTCGCCGAGAAGGAGCGCGAGCTGTTCCGGCTGGAGGAGCAGCGCGGCGAGCTGGAGGCCCGGCTCTTCGACGAGCTCCGAGAACGGGTCGCGGCCCGGGCCGAACTCCTGCAGGACGTGGGCCGGACCGTCGCCGAGGTCGACGTGCTCGCGAGCCTCGCGACCCACGCCGTCTCGAACGACTGGACCCGCCCCGAGCTGACCGAGGGCCGCGGGCTGGACGTCACCGCCGGCCGCCACCCCGTCGTCGAGCAGACCGTCGAGTTCGTCCCGAACGACTGCCACATGGACGACGAGCGCACGTTCACCGTCGTCACCGGCCCGAACATGAGCGGGAAGTCCACCTACATGCGACAGACCGCGCTCATCGTCCTGCTCGCGCAGGTCGGCAGCTTCGTGCCCGCCCGGGAGGCCACCGTCGGGCTGGTCGACGGTATCTACACCCGGGTCGGCGCGCTGGACGAGCTCGCCCAGGGCCGCTCGACGTTCATGGTCGAGATGCAGGAGCTCTCGAACATCCTCCACTCCGCCACCGAGGACTCGCTGGTCATCCTGGACGAGGTCGGCCGCGGCACCGCCACCTACGACGGCATCTCCATCGCCTGGGCCGCCGTCGAGTACCTCCACAACGAGATCCGCGCGAAGACCCTGTTCGCGACGCACTACCACGAGCTGACCGGCCTCGCCGAGCACCTCGACCGCGTCCAGAACGTCCACGTCGCGGCCGACGAGCGCGACGGCGACGTGACGTTCCTCCGGACGGTGCGGGAGGGCCCGACCGACCGCTCCTACGGCATCCACGTCGCCGACCTCGCCGGCGTCCCCGGGCCGGTCGTCGACCGGGCGCGCGACGTGCTCGACCGGCTCAGACAGGAGAAGGCCATCGAGGCCCGCGGCAGCGGGGGCGGCGACGGCGACGGCACCAGGCAGGTCGTCTTCGACCTCGACAGCGGGACGATGACGACCGCGGACGGCGGCCGCGAGCCGGAACCGGCCATCGACCCCGAGACGGCGGCGATTCTGGACGAACTGGACGACATCGACGTGGACCGCACCTCGCCCGTCGAGCTGATGCAGCGCGTGCAGGAGTGGCAGGAGCGATTGCAGCGGGAGTGAACGGCGGCGACAGCACCCGTTTTTCCGGGTGGCGCGCGGCTGTCTCGGAATCGCAAGCGATTCCGACGGCCAGTGAGAGCTTGCGACCGAGCGAACCGGCTGGGGAGGTGTGAGGCGCGGTGCGGTGGGTGGGACTGAAAGGGACCGACTGCTCGACTACTGCGGCTCGTTGCGCTCCTCGTACCTGCGGTGCTTACTTCGCCTCGAACGTCGAGCAGTCGGGGGCTTTCTGGCTGTTGTTGATACCAGCGAGTCCCACGACAGCCGAGCCAGCCCTCTCGCTCCAACGCCAGCCACAGACTGCTGACGGAAATGTCCGCAGATTTATGCCGTCAGCCGGAAAACCCCAGACCATGTTCGACACCGTCGTCATCGCCACCGACGGCTCCGAGAGCGTCAAACGAGCGGTCGCGGTCGCTCTCAACCTGGCAGAGCGCTTCGACGCGACGGTCCACGCGCTGTACGTGATCGACGCGAGCGAGGTGGAGTCCTCGCCCGAGTCGGTCCGGGACCAGTTCCGCGAGGCGCTGGAGGAGAGCGCGGAGGACGCGCTGACGGAGGTCACCGCGGACACCGACCTGCCGGTGCAGACGGCCGTCCGCGAGGGCCGGCCGGCCGCCGAGATCTGTGCGTACGCTCGCGAGGTGGACGCCGACGTCGTGGCGACCGGCACCAGGGGCCGTCACGGCGAGAACCGGTTCCTCATCGGGAGCGTCGCCGAGCGCGTCGTCCGCACCTGCGAGAGCCCCGTGCTGACGGTGCGCCAGCTGCAGGAGGCGTAGGCCGGTTCCGGCCAGCGTGTCCGGCTCACCCGGCGTCGGGAGGTCGTGAGAGGGGCTGTTTCCCCCATAGCTACATTAACAGGTGGTGACATGAATCGGGTATGACCGGGGTCTTCGACCGACATCCCTCCCTGCCGGTCGTGGGACTCGGTGTCGGGTACCTGGTGGCCGCAGCGGTCCACCTCGTCGGTGGAGGCAACGACGGCGTCGCGACAGCGGTCGAGGCGGTGCTCCTCGGACTCCTCGGGACGGCCCTGCTCTACGGGGGCGTGCGACTCTCCCGGCTCGATCTCGACACGCACGACGGCCTCCGGGTGTTCTTCTGGGTCCTGGGTTCGGGCCTCGTCGGCCTCGTCGTCGCCACACTCCTCATCAAGATGCAGCAGCTCGATGGCGTCGAGCTCCAGAACATCCCGGTCCTGCTGGTGACGGCGTCGGGGGCAACCGCCATCGTCGGACTCGGCGTCGCGGAGTACCGGGAGCGCCTGTGGAACGAACGGAAGACCCTCCGCGAACAGACGGACTACACCACCAGACTGCACCGCCGACTGTCCGTCCTCAACCGCGCCCTCCGCCACAACCTCCGGAACGAGACCACCGTCATCCGAGGGTACACCGAGTCGCTGCTCGACACCGAACCGAGGGACGATTCGAGAGCCACGTTGCGGACCATCCGCAAGCACACGAAGAACGTCGAGCGGCTCGGGAACCAGGCGAAGCGGCTCAACCAGGTCTGGGAGAACGAGTTCACCGACGAACTCGACCTCACCGAGGTGGTCGAGGGTAGCGTGGAAGACGTACTGGCAGAATACGATGACGCAACCGTCACCACCGACCTGCCGCCGTCCGCCCCCGCCGACGTGCATCACCGGTTCGACTTCGCGGTGACAGAAGCCGTCGAGAACGCCGTCCGACACAACGACCCCGGGACCGATGTCCGGGTATCGATCGACCGGGATCCGCCGGACACCGTCACCGTGTCCGTCTCCGACACCGGCGATGGCATCCCCGAGGACGAACTCGACGCCATCCGTGAGGGAAGCGAGGACTCCCTCGTCCACGCCTCCGGGCTCGGCCTGTGGCTGATGTACTGGACCGTCACCATGTCGAACGGCGACCTCTCGTTCGAGCGGAACGAGCCACAGGGGACGGTCGTCGAGATGACCGTCCCCGCTACCGAGGCGAACTGACGCTGCCGAACCGGCGACGGGGGACCCGTCGTCCGAGTGCCGTGCCGGGGGTGCGGCAGCTGCAGAACGCCGCTGCGGTCAGTTCGCCACCCCGTACAGGAACGCCCTGAGCTCGGCCCACGCCGCGTCGTACTCGTCCCAGAAGACGTGGTGGCCGGCGTCGGGGATATGGACGAGCCGGCCGTCGGGGAGCGCGTCGGCGATCGCCAGGTCCTCGGCTCGCTCCTCGGGCTCGGTGTCCCGCTTCAGGACCAGCGTCGGGGCCGCGATGTCGGGGAAGGCGTCGGGCGTCATCTCCAACTCCGTCCCGTACACGCCGGCGACGTTGGGACTCAACTCTTTGTTTGCGACGGCGACCCGTCGTGCCCGTTCGTCGGCCAGTTCCTCGTGCTCCGCGGCGATCTCCGCGACCGACTGCTCTGCGAGCCCCGCGACGCGCTCGCGGACGAACTCGGCCATCTCCTCGGGGGTCATGTCGGGTTCGCCACGCCAGGCGTCGGGGTCCTCCAGCACGACGGCGCGGGGGAGTTCGGGGTACCGGGCGGCCGCCCAGGCGATCGTCGAGCCGCCGGCGGAGTGGCCGAACAGGATTGGGTTCTCGAGTTCGAGCGCCTCGACCAGCCCGACGAGGTCGGCCACGCGGTCGTCGATGCCGTAGCCCCAGTCCGGGCCGTCGGAGCCGCCGTGGCCTCGAGCGTCGTAGGCGACGACGTCGAAGGATTCGGCGAGGTCCTCGACGAGTGGAATCCGACAGCGCGCGTTCTCGTAGAAGCCGTGGGCGACGACGAGCGGCGGTCCCTCACCGGTGCGGTGGTACTGGAGGTCGACGTCGTTCGCGTGGACGGTATCGGTCGTCCAGCCGTCGGGGACGTCCATGCCGCGACTGGCGCGAGCGTGGACCGAAAAACCACCGATGGTGCAGGCACGGGCACGACCCCGCCCCGCCCGGGAACCGGCGGCTTCTTCCCGCTCCCCCCACTCTTCCGGGGTATGAACGAGGAACTCATCGCTGACGAGGACATGCCGCTGGCCCGCAAGTCGGTCCTGCCGGGCACCGGCTTCTTCGTCCCCGACGAGGTCGACGACGAGCGACGCGAGCGCGAGGCGATGTCCGCACTGGAGGGGAAATCGGTGGCCGTGGTGGCCGACCCCGATGCCGACGGACTGGCCTGCGTCGCGCTGCTCCGGGAGGCCTTCGGCGAGGCCGGACTGATCCCGGCCAGTCCGCACGACCTGGAGGAGGGCATGGAACTCGTCGCCGAGTTCGGCGAGCCCGGACTCGACGTGTTCGTCTGCGACCTCTGCCCGGACAGGTTCGAGTACGTCGAGGCGGAGCTCGACATGCTGCTCGAGACCGCCGACAGCGTGCGCTGGTTCGACCACCACCAGTGGGACCCCGAGGTCGAACAGGCCGTCCGCGACGCGGGCGTCGACCTCGTCGTCGGCGACGGCGAGGAGGAGTGCACCGCCGACGTGGCCGTGCGCTCGCTCGACTACGAGTTCGACGACAAGTTCGTCGACCTCGCCGCGGTCACCCGCGACCACGACCTCTGGCTGCGCGAGGACGAGCGCAGCGGAGACCTCGCGGACCTCGCGTACTGGCTCGAACCCGACGAGTACGTCGACATCGTCGCCAAGGGGGGCGCGGACCTCCCGCCCGAGGCCGAGAAGCTGCTCGCCGAGCGCCGCGTCGAGAAGGAGGCGCTCATCGAGAAGGCCGTCGACCGCGGCGAGATCCGTGAGGTCAACGGCTGGACCGTCGGCGTCACCTACGGCCGCTGCTCCCAGAACGAGGTCGCCGAGGCGTTTCGCGAGCAGGGCGCGGACGCGAGCGTCGTCGTGAAGCCCGCCGGCTCCGCCTCAATCCGAGGCACCGACGAGTTCGAGCGCTGCCACGAGGTCGCCGCGCAAGTCAACGGCGGCGGCCACCCCAAGGCCGCCGGCTGCAAGCCCGACATCTACGGCGACATGCTCGACTACGCCCACCACTGGACGACCCGCGGCGCGACCGCGAAACAGGTCATCCTCGACGGCTTCCGGAACTTAGAGCCCGAGGACGACGACGAGGGCGTCGAGACCGAGCGGTAACGGTCGCGGTTTCGTTCTCGGGACAAGACAGTTATCCTATCGGTGAGAACCGCTTGTATGGACCGCCGCCGCCTCCTCGCCAGTCTCGGACTGGTCGCTCTCCCGGGATGTTCCGCACTGGATGGTTCGGAGACAGAAGCCGAGACGACGAGCGCCACGACCACAACGCCCACCGAGACGACGGCAGCGCCGACCGCGACACCGACCGCAGAACCGACAACCACCGTCGAACCACCGGACTCCATCGCCGACGCGAACATCTCCTTCCACGTCGAGAAACTGAGCGAGGCGACTGCGGAGCACCCGGCGGAGATAGAGATCGGCGTCACGAACGAGGGACGACCCCGGGACCTGAACTTCATCGGCTCCGCGCCGCTGTCGGCACCGTTCGTGGGTGGCGGGCCAGAATCCGAGGGACTGCTCCTGCATCCACACGACATCCACAATTCGTTCATCAACGACGAGGACGGCGACCGCGAGGCCAACGTAGTCCCGGACTCGCGGGATGGCGAGTGCTGGAACCGGATCGATGTTCCGTCCAGCCCGCCGAACAACGCGTTCCAGATAACACTGGGCAAGGCCGAGACGTTCACCAACACCTATTCCGTGCTCGTCAACAGCCCCCGTGGCTGTGTCCCTGCGGGCGAGTACACCTTCGAGAGCGAGTTTCAGATACCCGACGATGACCTCGTCGAGTTCACTTGGGAGTTCTCGCTGACGTATCCGGTGACGGTGTAGGCCGTCGACTCCGAACTCGGCCGAACGTTTATCCCACAAAACGGCCAAACTTCCGGTGATGGCCAGTTCGACGCGGGACGGCGACGCTCACGACGACGAGATTCGTCTGTGGCGCGAGGACGGCTGGTGGATCGCCAAGGACGTCGAGACTGGCGTGACGACGCAGGGCGAGTCCCGGGGCGAGGCACTCGACAACCTCGACGAGGCCGTCGCCCTTCACCGGGGAGAAGCGGGGCACGAACCGAGCGAGGAGGAGCTTCGTGAGACGGGAATCGAGCCCGAGGACAATACGACTGGCGACCAGGAACCGCCGGACGTGCTCGAATAGATGGGCCGGCGGACGTTCTCCGGCAGGGAGGTCGTGAAGGTACTCGTAAACACCGGTGGCTTCGAGTGGCGACGAACGACCGGTGACCACGCACAGCTGTACTACGAGCACCCGACGAACGAGGACGACAGGCGACAGGTTACGGTTCCGTTGCACGGCGAACTGCGGACAGGGACACTCCGTGAGATAGCCGAGCGTGCAGGTGCGAACGACTTCGACGAGTTCTGCGACTGGCTCGACCGGAACGCGTAGCGAACGCAGGTTGTGTTCGCGGGGAATCAGAGTCGCTCCAGCACCGTCTCCCGCCCCGGCAACCCGCCACGGGCACCCTCACCGAGGCAGTTCTCCGCCGCCACGGCGGCCGCGAACCGCCCCGCCTCGGCCGCCGGTTTCCCGTCGAGAATCCACGCATCCACCAGCCCGGCCGAGAAGGCGTCGCCGGCACCGGTCGTGTCCACCGCGTCGACCCGAAACGCGGGGACCTCCACCACGTCGTCACCGTCCAGCAACAGCGCGCCGTCCTCGCCACGCGTCAGGGCGGCCCGCGTGACCCCGCGGTCGCGCAGTTCCGCGGCCGCCTCGCGCCCGTCGCAGCCGAGATAGGAGCGCAGGGGCACCTCGCTCGATACGAAGCAGTCCACCACCGGGAGCAGGTCGTCGATGGTCGCCGGCTCCGTGCCACGGCCTTCGAGTTCTTCGAGTGGGCCGGCGAGGTCGAAGACGATGGGCGGGAACGCGTCGTCCGCTCGGGCCGCTTGGACGAGACGCGAGACGACCCTGTCCGGCGCGTAGGCGCTGGTGAACACCACGTCTGCATCGCGGCAGTAGTCGAGGGCGGCGTCGTCCAGCCGGAGCTTCGGGATGCTCTCGCCGCCCGCGATTATCATCCGGCGGCCGTCGTCGTCCCGGAGTATCATCGCGTAGCTGGACCGTTCGTCGCCGCGGGCGACGTGGCTGGCGTCGATGTCTTCGGCAGCAAGCGAGTCGAGAATGCGGTCGCCGTCGTCGTCGTGCCCGATGCGGCTGACGACGCCGGCGTCACGGCCGAGCCGGGCGCAGGCGGTGGCGACGTTCGCGGCGACGCCACCGGCCGCGAGTCGTTCGTCGCGGGCGAACGCGCCGCCGTCGGGTTCCGGCAGGTTGGTGACGGGGTAGATGCGGTCGAGCAGGGCGCTGCCGACGGCGACGACGGTGGGCATCTACCGGGAGCCGGCGACCCACTTCTGGCTGTACGCCGCCCCGCAGGAGCAGCGGGCGTAGGCGTGGATGACGTCGCCCTCCTCGTAGAGGCCGCCGACCTCCTCGTTCTGCTCCTCGGCGAAGGCGAAGACGTACTCGACGTGGCCGTCGTCGCACTCCGGGCAGTCCCCGGCGGTGAGGTTCGGCGCGATGGTGCCCTCGGTGCCCATGGCCTCCTTCGCGAAGTTCATCGCGTCGGCACCGGTCGCGGCGGTGAACGCGTTCCGGCCGCTGTCGCCGTCGACCACGACGACGATGCCGTCGGCGACGCGGTCGCCGTACTTCTCGAGCCGGCCGACGTCGTCGACGAAGCTGTCGGCCAGGTAGAGTGCGATGTCCTCGGGCAGTTCGCCCGCCAGAAACTGCTCGCGGCGTGTATCGCTCATGGTCGGGGTACCGTCTCGACCGATAAAAAGCACGCGAGTCGCCCCGAGTGGGAAGGTCGGGGCGTGCTCGCAGCCGGATCCGCGTTGCCTCGGGTGTGGGATACACCACAGTGGGGTGACCCCGGCGGCACGTCGCCGCCGGCGTCGGATCGCGTTGCCTGGATCGATGCGTCGGGAGGACGCCTCGTATCCTTCGTTGGGATGGTTACCGCGCTGTACCGTTCCGGGCGAGTCTACGAGCGCATCCCGTGAGGGACGCGTCGAGCGGTCCTCGTCTCCGGTCGATGTCACCGGCGCATCCCCGGTCCAGTGTGAGACCGGAGGGGATGCGCCCGCAGACGTTACTCGGAGCCGACGAAGCTGAGGTGGGAAGTCTCAGCGTCGCCCCTTAGACCGCCACGTAGTCCTGGTCGGAGATCGTGTCCGGCACGTTCACGCCGTACACGGTCGTCGCACCGGACTGGTCGACGAAGCGGATCGTCGCTTCCTCGCCCTCTTCGAGCGAGTCGCCGAGACTGGCCATCGAGACACCGACGACCTTGCGCTCCGAGGACTCGGAGAGCACGACGTCCTGCGTGGTCGCGTTGAGGTACGTCGAGGTGTCGCCGGTGTTCGCCACGACGAAGTTGGTGCTGCCGTAGCTCTCGGCGAACGTCAACGTCTCCGAGATGTCTTCGGTCGTGACCTCGATGGTCGCGTCCTCGAGGTCGATGTCGCCGGACCCTGCGGACTTCATGACCGAGAAGTTGAGGTAGGCGACGTTGCCACCGCTGACGTTACCGCTCGCGGAGACGACCGAGATCTGGTTGGACACCTGGGACTGTGAGTCCTGCCCCGTGTCGGAGGCGGTGGACTCGAGCAGCCCGGCCGTGTTGATGAGTACGCCCGCGGCGACTGCCGCGACGAGCACCATCGCGATGAAGATGATCAGCGTGCCGATGCCGACCTGCCCGCGGTCGCCGTCGTTCTCGGTGATGTCTGCGAACATGGATTAGACCTCCACGAACGTCTCACCGGCGATGCTGTCGGGCACGTTGACGCCGTAGATGGTCGTCGCGCCGGACTGGTCGACGAAGCGAACGGTCGCTTCCTCGCCCTCGTTGAGTGCGCCGTCGACAGCGGTCACGTCGAGCTCGATGCTCATCCGTTCGCTGGTGTTCGTGAGTACCAGGTCACCGTCGCCCTTCAGCGAGCTCTGGTTGAAGTGCGTCGCGTTAGCGACCGCGCCCTGCGTCAGCGTCTGGGACGCCGAATCCGACTGGTACTCGATGGTCGCGTCTGCGAGGTCGATGTTGTCCGACCCCGCCGACTTCTTGACCGTGAAGGTCAGAATCTCCACGGAGCTGTCGCCGTCGGTGTTCTCACCGACTGCCGTGACCACGTCGATCTGGTTTGAAACCTGTGCCTGCGAGTCCGCGCCCGTGTCGGACGCCGTGGACTCGAGCAGCCCGGCCGTGTTGATGAGCACGCCGGCCGCCACTGCGGCGACGAGCACCATGGCAATGAAGATTATCAGGGTGCCGATGCCCACCTGACCGCGTTCGTCGTTGTCTGTTACGTCCACTATCATTGGTTTACGTGGGGATGCGCCCCGAGTGGTCCAATGGTACCTACTACTATCAAGGCCTGTATGGTTTCGAGAGCCGTTTCGGTCCTCGACTCACGACTCGATACGGCGCGGGAAATGAGACGGTAATCGTACTGCTGTCTATCGAAGCAATGGCTCCCGCGTCAGCAACAGCATCGCTACCGACCGGAGAACAGCACCGCACAACTACCATTTTAGTTACTATACTTCCAACGGCGACGCGTCCAGCAGTATCCGGAGCGTCTCCTCGGTGTCCAGCTCGTCGTCGAGCTCGTCGGCGTACCACGTCAGCAGCGCCGTGAACACCTCGCGCACGTCGTTCGAGCGGATCTCCTCGTGGGCGACGCCGTCGTCGGTCTTCACCGCGATGTCGACGCCGTATCGCTCGTCGGCGTCCGCTAGCGCGTCGGCGGAGACGGCGGCCCCCGGTGGGCCACCGGACCCGTCGGTCGCCAGCCCGGCGAGTGCCGGGTCGACGTCCGGAAGTCGGGTCCCACCGCCGTGCGATCCCGCAGACGGACCATCGCTCGCCGAGACGACGAACCGACCGTCGCCGAGGTCCGTACAGCGGTCCTCGTCTGGGGTCAGCTCCTCTGGCGAGAGGATGCCGTCGGCGCGTTCGTCCGTGTGCTTCGTGCGTTCGTTCATTGGTTTGTGTGTGCCCCACGTGGGGGCACTGGTTCCTCCCATCAGACGACGACGTACTCCTCGTCGGATATCGACTGCGGGACGTTGACGCCGTAGAGCGTCTTCGCGCCCGACTGGTCGACTATCTGGAGCATCGCCTGTTCGCCCTCGGGGAGGTACGTTCCTTCGACTTGATCGTCAGTGACGTCGATGGAGACGCGGATGCGGTCGGATCGGTCGTTCAGCGTCGTGTTCGAGTCGCCGCTCATGTTGATGAGCGAGACTGCCGAGTCGTCGGACGACAGCGTGACTGCTGCCGAATCCGAGACCCACTCGAACGACGCCTTGCTCAGGTCTATGTCGCCGGCACCGGCCGCCTGCATCAAGGTGAGGTTTACCTTGTCGACGCCGGTGCCATTGGCGTTCACCTCGCCGGTCGCGCTGACAGCGACGATGTGATTCGAGACCTGTGACTGTGCGTCGGTACTCGTGTCCGACGCCTTCGCTTCCAGCATGCCTGCCGTGTTGATGAGCACGCCAGCTGCGACAGCCGCGACCAGGACCATCGCGATAAAGATGATCAGGGTCCCGATGCCGACCTGCCCGCGGTCTTCATCTTGTGGTTCCGTTACGTTCATCGGTAATTCACCCCGTGCGAGCAGCTCACTCGCGTCCTCGCGGACACGACCAGCTACGCGTGGCCCAGCCGGGCCAGCCGGGGGTCGGCGCGACGCGATCCAGAGAGAGGCGTCTGCTGCCGACCGCCGCCAACGTCGTTCCCCGTCGTGGGGTGAGCCGATTCCTCGCATCACAGCGTGGGGAGTGTTCCCCGTGGAGGACGACGACGGTCGTGACTATCAAGACCGGTATGCGCTCAGGGTCTGTTTCGACCGTCGACTCAGGCCTCGATACGCGGGCCGACTCGGCCGACGAAGGCGTCCGTACCAATATACCGACATCCGTCCTACGAGGTAGCAGTGACTGCTGGGAGTACAGCGACCGTCGGCGTGCCCGCCTTCGACCGCGGGAGCGACCGCGCCGGACGTGCACGAGTCGACACCGAGAGGGACACCAATGGGGCTTCGAGACGTACTCGCTGACTTCCTCAGCTCGGAGGGGCCACAGGGCGGCTCCGAGTCCGAGGCCGACGACGAGGAGGACGAAGCGGAGACGTCGCCCGACCCGAGCTTCGACGTCCCGCTCGAGGACCTGGACCAGGAGGAGCAGATCGAGAACCTCGAGCACCGGATCGACTCGATGCAGGAGGACATAGAGCGCAGCAGCTCCCAGATCGAGTCGATACAGAGCTCCCAGGAGGAGGTCGCCGACCGCGTCGAGGACGTCAACGGGACGGTCCGACAGCTGCTCGGCATCTACGACCAGCTGACCGCCAGCGCGAACCCGTTCGTCGAGGGCGGGAGCCGGACCCGGATGGACGACGACGTCGAGGGGTTCGGCCTCGGCGGCGAGCCCGAGCCCGAGGACGCGACGGGCGAGATGCCCCCGGCCGAGGCGGTCGAGAACGAGGCCGAGCCGGCGGCCGACGAGGATGGGGACCCCGAACCCGAGGAACTCGCGGACAACGAGGTCGTCGTCGAGGCGACCGACCCGGGCGACGAGGACGCCGTCTCCTTCGACGACCTGAAGGCGGGGAACGAGTCGAGCGACGACGAACGCGAGCAGGGCGACGACGGCCAGCAGGCGGTCCAGACCCAGCGAGAACAGGAAGATGACAATACAGACGACACCAGACTGGAGGTCGAACCACTCTCGGACGAGGCAGCACAGATGAGCGACGCAGCAGAGGGGTCGCGCACGTACGACCGGGCGTCGAGGGAGTCCCGTGCCGGGACGCGCGAGGCACGCTCGGACGCCACCCTCCCCAGCCTCGCGGACACGTACGCGACGGACATCCTCGTGTTCGAGTGGCTGACCGACCTCGTGACGAGCGCGGGGCCGGCCGCGGCGCTGCGGGCCATCGCGTACTACGAGGAGATCGGGTGGATCTCGCCCGAGGTGAAGGCGTACCTCGAAGACACGCTCTCCGGCCCGGACCTCGACATGACCGTCGACCCGAGCCGCGACCCGAACGAGCTGAACGCGGAGGACCACGCAGAGAGCTACGAGTACATCATGAAACTGGACGCCATCCAGCAGACGATGGACGACACCGGACTGTAACCATGGGATTCAGCACGAGTGGCTCGGTCGCCATCCTGTTCGTCGGCCTGCTCGTCTGTCTGAGCACCGTCTACCCCGTGATGGAGACCGCGAACGAACGGGTGACGGAGGCGTCCGAGGCCCGCGACGACCGCGTACTCGACCAGGCGAACACGGCGGTGAACGTGACCGACGTGGGCTACAACGCCTCGACCGACACGCTCGTCGTGAACGTCACCAACACGGGGTCGACGACGCTCTCGGTCGATGGCACCGACCTGCTGCTGGACGGGGGCTACGTGACCGGGGCGACGACCCGCGTCGAGGGCGACCCCGGGCGGACCATCTGGGTGCCCGGCGAGCAGCTCCAGTTCGAGCTGACCGGCGTCACCGCCGGACCGGCCCGGGTCAAGCTCGTGACCGAGAACGGCATCGCCGAGACGGAGGTGCTGTGAGATGGCGAGCAGCTCCGTCTCGAGCATGATCCTGTTCATCGCGGCGATGCTCGTCGCGGCGAGCGTCGCCGGGACACTCGTCACGAGCGTCGGCGACGTGAGCGGCTCCATCGACGCCAGAAGCGCGGACGCCGCCCAGACCATCGACACGGAGATAGACGTCATCTCCGACCCCGGCAGCGACGCGGTGTACGACGGCTCCACGGTGACGCTGCTCGTGAAGAACACCGGCAACGGGCGGCTCTCGGCCGACGCCTCGAAGCCCGACGTGCTGGTCGACGGGCAGTACGTCGGCGCGAGCGACCGGACGCTGAACGTCGTCGGCGGTGGTTCGGAGTGGATGCCGGGCGACGTGATCCGACTGGAGCTGACCGTCGACCTCGACCCCGGCGAGCACCGGGTCGTCGTCATCATCAACGGCGACAGGGAGGTGTTCGAGTTCAACGTATGAACGACTACTACTCGCTCGGCCTGACCGACTCGGACCGCGTCAACCACGCCTTCGGGGGCGGTATCCCCGAGGGCAGCGTCGTCCTCGTCGAGGGCGTCGACGGCGCGGGCAAGTCGGTCATGAGCCAGCGCATGGCCTACGGCATCGCCAGCGAGGACGCCTACGTCTCGTACATCTCGACGGAGCTGAACGCGGGCGAGTTCATCACGCAGATGCACTCGCTGTCGTACGACGTCGTCGACCAGCTGCTCGGCGGCCGGCTGCTGTTCCTCAACGCGGACGTCGACACGCACCGGAACGGCAGCCAGCGCGAGCTGCTCGCACGGCTCACCGAGCCGAGCCTGCTCTGGCAGGGCGACGTCGTCGTCGTCGACGCGTTCAGCGCGTTCCTCCGGAACGACCCGCGGTACGACGCCATCAGCGGCGTCGGCGACGAGGACCACGCGATGGAGTCCGTGCTGACGTTCCTGGAGGGGATGACGAGGAAGGGCAAGTCGGTCGTGCTGACCGTCGACCCCGACGCCGTCACCGAGCGCGGGCTGATGCCCATCCGGAGCGTCGCGGACGTGTTCCTCCAGATCGAGACCGAGACGGTCGGGCAGGACATCCGGCGGACGGCCCGCGTGCGTCGCTTCGCGAACATGCAACGGCCCGTCGACGACAGCATCGGCTTCAACGTCCAGCAGGGACGGGGGATCACCATCGTGAACCGGACGGTGGCCTGAGATGGCGGAGTACGGCACCGGCCGGATGACGACCGAACTGCGGGAGGCGAGCGAGGAGCACGGTCACCTCGCGGACCACCTCGCGGAGTTCAGCGCGGAGTTCGGCGAGTACCCGACGCTCGTGCCGGACCCCGGCGACTACGAGTCGGACCGGCCGAACGTCTGCTATCAGGTCTCCGAGGAGGTGTTCGTCCACGTCTTCGGCGACCTCGGGATCGACACGACGTACTACTGCATCGAGCCACAGCTCGACCAGGAGCAGCGCGAGGTGTACGCGCAGGTCCGCCAGCGCATCCTCGACCGCTCGGTCACCCGGCCCGCACCCTCGAACGACGACGAGTTCGAGGAGCACATAGACACGCTGCTGGGCGAGGTCGTCAGCGTCGGCGGGGCCATCAGCTCCTCCGTGGGCGGGCTGCTCGGCGGCTCCATCACGGTCGACCCGGACACGTACGAGTCGCTGCGCTACCATCTCCAGCGCGACATCGTCGGCCTCGGCCCGCTCGACCCGGTGATGCAGGACCCGGAGAACGAGGACATCCACGTCATCGGTCCGCACCAGTGCTACACCGACCACGGCACGTACGGCATGGTCGAGACGAACGTCGACTTCGGCGGGCTGGAGTCGTTCCAGAACTGGATCCGGAACATGGGCGAGCGGATGGACACGCCGGTCAGCGACTCCCACCCCATCATCGACTCGACGCTGCCCGACGGCTCGCGTATCAACATCATCTACTCCGACGACGTGTCGGTGCAGGGGCCGTCGCTCACCATCCGCCAGGGCGAGGAGATCCCGCTGTCCATCTTCCAGATCACGAAGTGGGGGACGCTGAGCCCCGAGCTCGGCGCGTACCTCTGGCTCTGCCTGGAGAACGAGCAGACCGTGTTCGTCGTCGGCGAGACGGCGTCGGGGAAGACGACGACGCTCAACGCCTCGCTGTCGTTCATCCCGAACGACTCGAAGATATACACCGCCGAGGACACCGCCGAGGTGAAGCCCCCACAGGAGACGTGGCAGCAGCTGCTCACCCGGGAGGGCTCGGGCGACAGCAGCTCCGACGTCGATATGTTCGACCTCGTCGCCGCCGCGCTGCGTTCCCGTCCCGACTACATCATCGTCGGCGAGGTGCGTGGCGCGGAGGGGCAGATGGCGTTCCAGGCCGCCCAGACCGGCCACCCGGTGATGCTCACCTTCCACGCGAGCGACATCGTCTCGATGATCCAGCGGTTCACCGGCGCACCCATCAACGTCCCCGAGACGTTCATGGACAACTGCGACGTGGCGCTGTTCCAGAACCGCGTCAAGCAGGGCGACAAGGTGCTTCGGCGGGTCACCTCGGTCCAGGAGATCGAGGGCTACTCCGACTACGAGGACGGCGTCATCACGCGGCAGGCGTTCAACTGGGACCCCCGCGACGACGAGGTCGAGTTCACCGGGCGGAACAACTCCTACGTGCTGGAGGAGCAGATCGCGACGCTGCTCGGCTACACCGACACCCGGCTCATCTACGACGAGCTGGACAAGCGCGCCGAGCTCATCCGCCGGGCCATCGACGCCGACATCCTCGGCTACCACGAGGTCAACGACTTCATCGCCGACTACCAGCGCGACGGCATGGAGGGTATCCCCATCGACACCGGGGGCCTCGGCGGGACCATCTGAGATGTCCACCGCGAACCCCTCGGGCGACATCAACGCCCGCACGATGCTCTCCTCGGTCCGGGAGGCGTACCGGCGCATGGAGATGTCGGCACGGCGGTACGTGCTGCTCATCGTCGTTCCCTCGATCCTGTTCATGGTCGGGAGCGTCGCCGCCGTCTTCGTCGTCGGCCTCCCGCTGACCATCGGCGGCCCGGTGATACTGCTCGGGGTGTTCGCGGTGTTCGCCGCGCTCGTCTACCCGAAGGCGGTGCAGGACAGACAGCGCAAGCAGATCCGCCAGCGCTTCCACCTGTTCCTGACCCACATCACGGTCCTCTCGATGACCAACATCAACCGCATCGAGATCTTCCGGACCCTCGCGGAGGAGGAGGAGTACCAGGCGCTCGCCGAGGAGATGGGCTACCTCGTCGCGCTCGTGGACACGTGGAACCAGAGCCTCGACGACAGCGCACGGATGCGGGCCAGACAGGTGAACTCGCCGCTTCTGTCGGACTTCCTGGAGCGGCTCGCGTACACCGTCGGTGGCGGCCAGCAGATCAGCGAGTTCCTCATCGACGAGCAGGACTCCATCATCCAGCAGTACGTCATCCGCTACGAGGCGGACCTGAACAAGCTCGACGTGATGAAGGAGCTCTACCTGTCGATGATGCTGTCGACGGCGTTCGTGCTGGTGTTCGCCATCGTCCTGCCCGTGCTCGTCGGCATCAACCCGACGGTCGCGGTCGGCGGCGTCATCTTCATGTTCGTCGTCGTGCAGGCGGGCTTCGTCTACGCCATCCACGCCGTCTCGCCGTACGACCCGGTGTGGTACATCCAGGAGACGGCTGGCGACTACCCGCTCCAGCGTGCGAAGCCGGCGCTCGTCGCGGGCGGCGTGCTCTCGCTCGTCGCGTTCGTCGTCGTCGGCGGTATCCTGCTCGGCTACCTGCCCGTCGAGAGCGACGTGCTGCCGCTGCCCATCATGGCGGCCATCCCGGTGACGCCGCTGCTCATCCCCGGCTGGCTCGTCCGCCACGAGGAGAAGAAGGTCAAAGAGCGCGACAGCGAGTTCCCCAGCTTCGTCCGCGCGCTCGGTGCCGTCGAGTCCGTCAAGCAGACCTCGACGGGCAACGTGCTGGAGTCGCTCCGGCGCAAGGACTTCGGCGCGCTCACGCACAACATCGACAACCTCTACAAGCGCCTCGCCATGCGGGTCGACCCCACGCGCTCGTGGTCGCTCTTCGCGGCCGAGACCGGCTCGTACCTCATCCAGAAGTTCGGCGACATGTACGTCGAGGGCCGCCGGATGGGTGGCGACCCGAAGATGCTCGGGCAGGTCATCTCGCGGAACCAGAGCGAGGTCCTCAAGCTGCGCGAGCAGCGCCAGCAGGCGACGACGACGCTCATCGGTGTGCTGTACGGACTGACCGCCGCGTCCGTGTTCTCCTTCTTCGTCGGGCTGGAGGTCGTCGAGATGCTGATGACCATCGTCGAGGACATGGACCTGCAGGCGAGCCAGATGAGCTTCCTGCTGTCGACCGAGCAGTACGACGTGGAGGTCATCGAGTTCCTGCTCATCCTCACTATCGTCCTCAACGCGCTGCTCTCCTCGATCATGGTCCGCGTGGCCGACCGCGGCCACATCCTCTCGGGCTACGTCCACTTCGTCGCGCTGACGTGGACCGGCGCGCTGACCGCCGTCGTCACGAAGGTCGCCGTCGACGCCCTCATCTCCGTCTGAGACGGGGGAACGCCCCGCAGCGAGACGGGGCACAGTTTCCGACTCGGAAACTCTCCCTCGTCTTATACGTCTGCGCAGGGCATCGTTCCAGCCATGACCGAGACCCTCCACCGCGACCGACAGCACGCCTGGACGTTCGCCCTCGTCGGCGGCTTCGTCGCCGCAGCGCTCGTCATCGGCAACAACCTGTACACCGGGCTCGACACCGAGCTCTCGCTGAACGGCGTCCTGGTCGGTGGCTTCGTCACCGGCTTCCTGGTCGCTCGAGCGTCGGCCAGAACCGACGTCGGCCGTGCCGCCATAGGTGCGGGCCTGCTCGGTGGCTCCCCGGCGCTCGCCTGGTTCCTCCCGCCGCTCGTCGACTTCGTGGTCTCGGGCGACGATACGGTGTCGTACTCCCTCCTCGAGGCCGCCTTCGTGCTGCTGTTCGTCGGGGTCCACCTCGTCTTCACGGCCCTCATCGGACTGCTCGGGGGGCTGGTGGGTCGCTGGGTGTTCGAGCACCAGTCGCTGGTCGGTGCGACCCACGGCTGACCGTCGGGCGACGGACCCACCGGAGAGAGCCGGATTCGGGCGTCGACTCACGCCTCGAAACGGCGAGCACCTTTATACGGGTACCGTCCCTCGCTACGGACAAGCGGATGTCACTGCACGCCGAGAAACCGTACCTGCGCTCGCTCTCGCAGGGCACCGAGGGGATGGAGGCCACGATGGAGTGGGCTCGCTACCTCGGGGAGACGTTCGGCACCAGCGGCGCGCTGAACTGTCTGCGCTACTACGAGCGCCTCGGCTGGATCTCGGAGGGCGTCGCTCGCTCGATGACGACGTACATCCGGGGGCTCTCGCTCCAGGAGATCCACAACAAGAAGTACGACGAGCCGGCGACGCTCGAGTACCCGCTGGAGACGCTCTCGGGGACGCCCTTCGGCACCCACGCCCGGTCGCTGAAGTACATCGCGTCCATCGCGGGCGACGACCTCGAGGAGCACCTGATGCTCGCCCGGCTCGCCGAGCGCCGCGTCGAGAAACAGATCGGGGACCGCTCGGTCCGCCAGGAGGTCGTCGAGGCGATCGGCGACGACTGAAACCAATGCACGTTTCCTGATATGTTGCGGTCAGAGCCATCAGTAACTCGGTCGAACGTGGCTCACCGGTTCCTGCCGAATTAGCCCACGTAAAACGTTTTTCGGCCATTTTTCGTCCGTCGTAAACATCGCCACGAACTCAGCTAATATTTTGTCATTAGAGAGGGGTTGGCCGTTTGACTTATTAGTCATGCATCCATCGAACGGAGTAGTACCCGAACGGGCCCCGATGACCGTTGGTGGCGGTCGGTGTGGCGGGCCGAATCGGAGAACGCCAGAAGGTGACGACTGACCGATGCGAAACAACAAGGATACCAGTTCGGTGTTCAGCGACCTCACGGCCGCTGCGACCGACGACGATAGTGGCGAGCAGTACGAGCTGACCATCGGGTCGGCCGAGAAGGTGGACGAGAAGTCCGTCGAGCGCGAGCTCGACGAGATGCTCGAATCCGTCGAGGACGCGCTCCCGACCGCCGAGGCGGAGTTCGACGAGGAGATCATCAAGGAGAACCTCGACGAGGTGCTCCTCATGCTCATCTCGCTGCGCGGCGAGACCCACGGCAAGGAGCTCATCTCCGACCTCACGCGCCTCTTCGACGCACAGCTCAGCCCGGGTACGGTCTACCCCGGCCTGCACAAGCTCGAGGAGGACGACGTGCTCCACATGCACAAGAAGGTCCGCACGAAGGAGTACTCCATCAACGACGAACACGAGGTCCGCATGAGCGTCGAACGCACGATGCTCCAGCACCTCGCCTTCGGCTACCTGCTCTACTCCTTCCTCCCCCGACTCTAGTCCTCGAGATCCGAGGCGATGGACGCGAGACTCCCGTCGGGTTGCTCCAGTGCGTCGTACACTGCACGGCCTCCCGGGGCCCGCAACCCGTACTGGAACCCGTCCTCGACGACGTCGACCAGCACCGACCCACCAGCGCCGCGGCCGTTGGCTTCACACCAGTCCGTGAGGTGGTTCTCTCCCTCACCGGGGTTCCGCGCCGCCGACGGCGTCTCGAACACGCCCGAGATGAGTAGCTCGTCACCCGTCAGCGACGACTCGATGCGTGCGAACTGTTGCTCGCCGTCGAGCACCACCCGAACGACCTCGTCGACCGGAAACTGCGCCGCCTCCTCGGCCGGAAGCTCCAGCTTCAGTCGCCCGGTCGCACCGTGCTTCGCGAGCTTCGCCCGTACCGTGGGCACTGCGTCGGAAGAAACCCGATCTGCCATGTGCGCTACTCGTTCGCCACGCCGGATGTACCTGTCGCTCGCGGCGTAATGGGCGCAAGAAGTGTGTCGCTGTCACCGCCGCGCGCCGAGGGTGTGCCCCTCAGGAAACCTACGACGCGGCCGTGACGGGACCCGTTCGGATTACTCCTCGTCGTCTTCGTCGGCGTCCTCCTCGACCAGACCGAGGAGCGACTCGACGGACTCGTCGCCGCGGCCGACGATCTTCGCGTTGATCTGGCTGGTCTCGTCGGAGACCTGCCGCCCACGGATGGTCAGCCGCTTGCGCTCGCCGGACCGGGACGGGTTGTAGCCGACGCCCTGCTCGCGCATCAGGACCTCCTCCACGTTCGCGCCCTCGATGTCCTCGCGCATCGGCCGCCCGGCCTCGTCCGAGCCCCCGGTCAGCAGGAGCGTGTAGCCGTCGAGGCCGACGGCGTCACCGTCGACCTCCTCGCCGAGCTCCTTGCCCATGAACCGGTTCGCGTCCTGTTCCTCCGCCTCGAGCTGGTACGATGCGCCCGAGTCCGGGTCCGCAACGACGACGTTGAAACTCGCCATAGTGGATACGAATCGTCGGTGGGCGTTCAAAACTCCGTCGAAACGGGACCGAACGGGTCGAGCAGCCGTTCGCTTCAGCCCATCCGGGCGACGTCGACGACGAGCGATTCGTCGACCAGTATCCACTCGGTCGCCGCCGGCCGGCCGTCGGAGCCGCGGGCCATGAACGTGACCGTCCCGGCGGTGGGGTCGGTGGCGACCCCGATGCGGGAGCCGATGGCCCCGTCGACGACCTCGTGGGGGTCCTCGTCGGTCGTGGAGGTAGTCCGGTCACGTTCGCTGATATCCGTCATGTACCCGGACGGACGGGCTCCGGATACATAGGGTAGTGACAGCTGTTTCACGTCCTGAAACCACCCGGGTCCGACGCCCGGCTGACGGCCGACTGACTGCCCACCCGAAGACCGAAAGCCTCCGGGCACGAACGCCACGCCATGGAACCTGGCCGTCTGGAGCTCAGGCTCGAACGGGAGTTCGGCGGCGAGGCCCACGTCGTCGTCCGCGAGGCGCTCGACCTGCGCGACTCCGGTCGGTACCACGACGATGCCGGCCACGACCTCACCGCCGACGTCATCGTCGACAACCTGCGCGACGCCCCGCGGGGTGACGTGGTCGACCGGTGGAACTGGTGGCTCGGCTCGCTCGCGATAGCGCACGGCCCCGAGTACAACCAGTTCACGGTGCGGCGGAACCCACGCGACCGGGAGAACGGCACGTTCTAGCCGAGCAGGCCCAACGCCCACCTGGCGAGTTCGGACGCGGTGAACACCGCACCCTCCAGTCTCGAGAGCACGCGACCGGTCCACAGCGCGGCGACCATGACCGCCGTGACGGCGAGCAGCCAGCCGAACGTCTCCAGTGCGACCGGGCTCACCGAGAGCGGCCGCACGAGTGCGCCGACGCCCAGGACGGCGAGCACGTTGAACACGTTGCTCCCGACGACGTTCCCGATGGAGACGCCGAGGCTCCCGCGTCTGAGGGCGACGAGCGAGACGGCGAACTCGGGCGTCGACGTGCCGGCCGCGACGATGGTGCCGCCGATGACCCACTCGGAGACGCCTGCACCCCGCGCCAGCGCCGACGCCGCGCCGACCAGCGCGTCGCCGCTCACGAGGACGACCACGAGCCCGACGACGAGCAGGAGCGGGTCGCGACCCGGGAACGTCAGTCGACCGGTGATGTCGCGGACGACGGCCGCGTCGGGCTCGGGCGGGCTCTCGTCGGTCCGGCTGTGCAGCAGGTAGCCGGTGTAGGCGACGAACACCACGACGAGCACCGCGCCCTCGGTGCGGGTGACCAGCTGGTCGAGCACGACGAATCCGCCCAGCAGCGTGCTCGCGAGCAGCATCAGGCCATCGCGCCGGACGAGTCCTCCCTCGACGGGGACGACGCGGATCAGGGCGACGACGCCCAGGACGAACGCGAGGTTGTAGATGTTCGACCCGAAGACGTTCCCGACGGCGAGGTCGCCCAGTCCCTCGAGCGCGGCGTCGACCGTCACCGCGAGCTCCGGCATCGACGTGCCCGCCGCGACGACGGTCAGGCCGATGGTGAGCTGCGAGAGGCCGACACCCCGTGCGAGCCTGACCGCCGAGTCGACGAGCAGTCGCGCCCCGAGCCCGAGGCCGACGACGGCCGCGACGACGATGCCGAGCTGGACGAGCGTGCCTGCCATCGGTCGTTGTCGGAGTGACGGCGGCCACGGGAATGAGCGTTGGGGGGACGGCGTCGAAGGACCGTCGTCGCCCGTCCATCCGTGGCTGCTGGAACCGGATACCCGGATCCAGAACAGCCAGTTCCGAAGTCGCCTATTTTGGATTCGGGTATCCGGGTCGAAGCCGACGGACCCAAACCCCTCGCCCGCATACGGGACCGCAATCGAATGGAGATACGGTTCCTCGGTGGGGCGCGCGAGATCGGGCGGAGCGCCATCCTCGTCGACGGCTCGCTGCTGCTCGACTACGGGATGGCGTCGGGCAACCCGCCGCAGTACCCGGTGGACCGACCCGACCCCGAGGCGGTCGTCGTCTCCCACGGCCACCTCGACCACGTCGGCGCGGTGCCGTCGCTCCTGTCGGGCGACGAGCGCCCGCCCATCCACTGGACGCCGCCGACCGCCGAGCTGGCGCGGGTGCTCGGCCGGGACACGCTCAAACTGCACGGCGGGAGCTACGACTGCCCGTTCACCGAGGCGGAGCTGAAGCGCATGACCGAGGTCTCACGGACCCACGGCTACCAGCAGCCGTTCGAGGCCGCGGGCTACGAGGTGACGTTCTTCGAGGCCGGGCACATCCCCGGCAGCGCGCACGTCCTGGTCGACGACGGCGACACGCGGCTCCTCTACACCGCCGACTTCCACACGGAGGACCAGCGCCTGCTCGCCGGCTCGCGCGCCCGGCCCGACGCCGACGTGGTCGTCGTGGAGTCGACGTACGCCGACACCGAGCGCGAGTCCCGTGCCGCCATCGAGCACCGGTTCGTCGAGAGCGTGAAGTCGACGGTCTGGGAGGGCGGCACCGTCGTCGTCCCCGCCTTCGGCATCGGCCGCACGCAGGAGGTGCTCTGCGTCCTCGGCGCGCACGACGTCGACTGCTACGTCGACGGGATGGGCAAGGGCGTGACGCGAATGTTCCAGCGCCACGACGGCTTCGTCCACGACCCCGACACCCTCCAGCGCGGCGCGTCGAACGCCCGGTTCGTCACCGGGAAACCCGGCCAGCGCGAGCGCATCGCGGAGAAGAACACCGTCATCGTCACCACGTCGGGGATGCTCCACGGCGGGCCCGCGATGACGTACGTCCCGGAGATCCGGTCGAGCCCGACGAACAAGGTCGCGTTCACCGGCTTCCAGGTTCCTGGGTCTCCGGGGCACGAACTGCTCGAACGCGGCCGGGCCGACTTCGACGGGCGCATCCTCCCCGTCGCGGCCCGGACCGAACAGCACGACTTCTCCGCCCACGCCGACAGCGACGGGCTCTGGGAGTTCCTGCGGTCGTACCGCGACGCGCAGGTCCTGGTGAACCACGGCGACGACTGCGAGGACTTCGCCGCAGAGCTCGTCGCCGGCGGCTTCGACGCGAGCGCGCCGACGCTGGACGAGACCGTCGAGGTGTAGGCAGGCGGTCGTGCCGACCGCTCACGCGAGGACGAGCAGGTCGAACAGGTACCAGTCGCCGCCGTAGGACGCGACGGCGTTGCGGAAGCCGACGCGTTCGTCGTAGCTGTCGTACGACTGCAGGTCGTCGCCGATGCCGAGCCGGTCGACGACCGTCGAGAGCCCGTCCGAGAGCGGCGGCTCCTCGTGGTAGCGGTCGCCGGGCTCGCTCTCGACGGCGGTATCGAGCACGTCGCGGGCGGCGTCGGAGAGCGCGTCCCGGTCGAACCGGGCGTCGGGGACGGTCTCCTCGACGTACGAGTCGAGCGCGTCCCGCGACGTGGCGACCTGCTCGACGGCGAACGTCCGCTCGGGCACCGTCACGGTTCGTTCCTCGACCACGACGCGGTAGGTGCTGCCGGAGTAGTCGACGTAGTCGAACGGTGGTTCGGGGACGAGTTCGCTCGCCTCCGGGTCCATATCCTGATGGTACTCGACCGGGCGGAGGCCGTCGATGTCTGGTTCGCCGAGGAAGCCGTCGTTGTCCGCGTAGACCGCGTCGAGGGCGGCCTGCAGTATCTCGCGGTCCCGCCCCACGAGTCCGAACGGCTCGCCCGCGACGGTCGCGGAGTCGGGCGGTTCCTCGTCGGTCCGCTGGACCGCGAACAGCCACCGCTCGCGCTCGACCTGTCGCGTCGCCTCCGTGGTCACCTCGTGGTAGGCTTCGTCGCGCTGGAGGAACGTCGGCCTCGGTCGGGTCGCTGTCCCCCAGTCGTCGGGGCGGACCAGCGGCCACTGGACCGCGGTGGCGCTGCCGGTCTCGAACAGTTCGGCGAGCCAGTCGCGCTTCGTCTCGGTGTCGTAGTCGATACGGGTCTCGGCGCGGACCGCGACCGGGTCGTCGACGAGGAACTCCTCGGCGAGATCGGGGACGTCGTGGACGATCAGCCGGTAGCCGCTCGCGGAGCCGAAGCTCAGGCAGCCGGCTCCGGCGGTCGCGGCGAGACCGGCGACCGCGCCGGTACGCTGGAGGAGGGAACGGCGGGAGCAGGGCATCGTGTCAGATTCACGGACCGGCCGGTAAACGTCTTGTGTTCCGCTCAGCCGGCGAGAAAGTCGACGACGGGGTCGAGCTGTTCGTCGACGTTCAGCCCCGGTGGGTGCCCGCAGTCGAGTTCGAGCAGCTCCGTCTCGGGCCGTCGCTCGAGCATCTCCTCGACGGTCGGCTCGGTGAGCACGTCCGACTCGTGTCCCCAGATGACGAACGTCGGCAGGGCGAGCGCCTCCCAGTAGCCCCAGGCCGCCTCGGGGTCGGCGTTGCTCGAGAGCAGCGCCTCGACGATGCGCTCGTCGTAGTCGCGGGTGACCCGTCCGTCGTCGCGCCGTCGTGCGCTCGTGAGGGTGAACCGCCGCCACTCCGCGTCGGTCTGGGCGTTCATCGTTCCGTAGGTCTCCCGGTACCATGCCTCGAGTTCGGTGTAGGTGTCGAACGCGGGCGGGTCGGTGAGGTAGTCGACGATGCGCTCGATGCCCTCCTCGGCGTGGACGAAGACGGGACCGATGTCGTTGCAGACGAGGTGCGAGAGGGTGACGGCCTCGTCGTCGTCCGCGAGCAGCATCCCGAGCAAGCCGCCCATCGAGGTGCCGACGTAGCGGATCTCCTCGCGCTCGAACGTGTCGCAGAACGCGCGGAGCGTGCCGAGCAGCCCCTCCCACGAGTACTCGGTCTCGGGGTCGTCGGCCCACTCGCTCAGGCCGCGGCCGGGCATGTCCGGACAGACGACGCGGTATCCCTCGCCCACGAGCCGGCGCGCCAGCGGGTCGAAGTCGCGGCCGTTGCGCGAGAGCCCGTGGACGCAGACGACGAGCGGGTCGTCGGCGTCGCCCCAGTCTGTGTAGTGTACCTCGGTGCCGTCGACGGTGACGAAGGCGTCGGTCCGGGTCATGACAACACACACCGTGTAATCGAGTATAAACGGTTGCGTTAACGGTCGGTTTCGGTTCGCCGACACCGGACACGCCCGGACTGTCGGACCGGACAGCACTAAGCCGACGGGGCGACAGGCGAGCGTATGAGCCAGCGAGACGACGGGAACGAGTGGTCGGCCGACGACTACGACGGCGGGCACGCGTTCGTCTTCGAGTACGGCGAGGGCGTCGTCGACCTGCTCGACCCCGAACCGGGCGAGCGAGTGCTCGACCTCGGCTGTGGCACCGGCCACCTGACCGCCAGCATCGCCGAGTCGGGTGCGGCCGTGGTGGGCCTCGACGCCGACCGGGCGATGGTCGGCGAGGCCGCCCGCAGCTACCCCGACCTGCGGTTCGTGCAGGGGGACGCCCGGCAGTTCGCCTTCCGGGAGCCGTTCGACGCGGTGTTCTCGAACGCGGCGCTGCACTGGATCCACGAGCAGGACGCGGTGCTCGACTCCGTCGCCGACGCGCTCCGCCCCGGTGGCCGGTTCGTCGCCGAACTCGGCGGGGCTGGCAACGTCGCGTCCATCGTCGGCGCGGTCGAGGATGTGGCAGCCGAGCGGAGCTACGAGGTCGAGAACCCGTGGTACTTCCCGAGCGTCGGCGAGTACGCGAGTCTGCTGGAGACCCACGGCTTCGAGGTGCGATACGCGACCCTGTTCGACCGGCCGACCGAACTCGACGACGGCGAGGCAGGGCTGGCCGGGTGGCTCGGGATGTTCGGCGACGGGTTGCTCGGGCCGGTTCCAGAGGACGAGCGCGAGGCGCTGGTTTCGACGGTCGAGGACCGGCTCCGCGACGAGCTGTTCTCGGACGGGACGTGGACGGCGGACTACCGCAGGCTCAGGGTGGTCGCGCGGTGCGTCGCGGACTAGCAGTCAGACGAAGTGCGAGAGACGGGGGCGCGTACTCAGGAACCCAGCACGTCCGTCAGTGTGACGTCGGGGAGCCAGTGCACGCGCTCGTGTGGCGGAATACGGTCACAGCTCCGGCTCGATGTACACCAGCTTCACTCGACCGTCGACGTCGGACAGTGCCTGCTCGATCTGCTGGACAGCCTCGTCGATGTCGCCGGTCACGAGCTCCGGGTCGAAGCTCACGTCCGCCGTGACGAGTACCTTCCCGGTCCCGATGAACATCGTCCGGAAGTCATCGAGATGGACGACGCCCGCGTGGGACTCGACGGCCGTGCGCAGCTCCCGCTCGACGTCCGCGGGGAGACTCTCGCCGATGATGAGCCGCTTGTTCTCGATCGCCAGTGCCACCGCGAACGTCATGAGGAGAACTCCGATCACGACTGCGGCGGCGGCGTCGTAGGCGGGGTTCCCGGTGATACGTGTCGCAACGATCCCGAAGAGCGCGGTGAGGAGCCCCAGCAGTGCGACCGCATCCTCCGTGAAGGCAGTCAGCGTCGTGATGTCGCTCGTATGGCTAAACGCCTGGCGATAGCCCGACCAGTCGTAGACCTCCATCTGGCGTCGCAGTTCGGCGTTCGCCTTCGAGAGGGCGTACACCTCGAAGACGACCGCTCCGAGCAGGATGGCGACCACGATGTAGAACGGGTCCACCGGTGCCTGCAGATCGATCGTGACCCCGAGAAACTGCGCGGAGCCAGTTTCGATCTCGTGCCCGCCGGCGCGCAGTTCCGCGACACCGTGCGTGAGGCTCTTCCACCCTGCGGCCCCGAAGAGCAGCACCGAGACGAGGAACGCGTAGAAGAACTGGGTCTTCCCGTGACCGAAGGGGTGGGCTCTGGTCGCCTGCTGTTTGCTGCCTCTGATCCCGACCAGAAGCAGGACCTGATTGCCCGTGTCGGAGATGGAGTGGTAGGTCTCGGCGAGCATCGCTGGACTCCCGGTCAGCAAGAACCCGCCGAATTTCAGCACCGTGATACCGGCGTTAGCGAACAGTGCCGCGATCACGACGCCGGTACTTCCAGCAGCCATCTTCCAGAGGGATGGGGCACGCGAACGTTTCAAGTCGTCAGTCTTCACAGTGGACCGGGTTGTGATTATGTGAGGGACGGGTCGGTGCACTCGGTCACCGTGTCGCGAGTCGGTAAGGACGACGGGCTTCCACTTCGACCCCACCGCCTCCACCGCCCAACTCCGTTACAGGCGTCCGCCGTACGCCGTTCCACATCGGACTGGTCCGTGCCATCTGCCGCCGGTGGTTGGGTGGGCATTACCTGGTCACACTACTGTCGCCTGAGATATACGTGGGTTTGGCTCCAAACGATATACTGTAATGGAACGACAGCACGCGACGGTGCCTGTGACCGACGACCAGCCGGAGGCGGCGGTCTGATGGAGCGGCGAGCGAACGCGGCGAACACGTCACATCGGTCGACCATGCACTCGAACGGAGAGACACTGCCCCCGGAGACCCGTATCGGACGGACTGCACTCACGGTGTCGAAGCTCACGGAGATGGCCGACTTCTACCAGGATATCGTCGGGCTCACCGTGCTCGGTCGCTCCGACACGACCGCGGTCCTCGGTGTCGAGGAGACCCCGCTGCTCGTGCTGGAGCACGACCCGGATGCGCTCGGTCGACACCGGTCGGGGGCGGGGCTCTTTCACAACGCGTTCAGAGTCCCCTCTCGTGAAGCGCTGGGTGACGCGTTGGCACGTGTTCGTGAGCGCTGGCAGCTCGGTGGCGCATCCGACCACGGCGTGAGCGAGGCACTGTACCTGACTGACCCGGAGGGGAACGGAATCGAGATCTACCGGGATTACCCGCGCGAGGAGTGGCCTCGCGGCGACGACGGGACCATCCGTATGGGCACGTATTCCCTCGATCTCGAACCGCTGAGAGCCGCTGCCGCTGGCGAATCGGGACTCCCTGCTGGGACGGATGTGGGACACGTCCACCTCGAGGTATCCTCACTCGAGGAGTTCAGAGCGTTCTACGTGGATCGCGTCGGGTTCGAGGTGCAAACGGAGGTACCGGCCGCATCCTTCGTCTCTGCCGGCGGATACCACCACCACCTCGGGGCGAACACGTGGCACCACCGGTCCAGACCAGTCGACGGCAGGGGACTGTCCTGGTTCGAGGTGGTCCTTCCCGACGCGGACGCACTGGACGCGGTCCAGGATCGAGTCGCGGAGGGTCGGTACACGGTCACCGGGACTGACGACGGGATCGCCGTCACAGGACCAGACGGGATCGAGATGCGGTTCCGAGCCTGAACGGTCCGTCTCGCGCCGTTCAGCCCGCTCTTCTGACACCGGGCTCAGCCGGGCGAACAACCAGTGGTGGATACGCATCCACACCGCCCGGCAGTTCCGCCCGCGAGAACAGCGAACGGGCGAGCGTCGTCACGCCACCTCGCCGGCCAGCGCCACCGCCGCCTCCAGCGACAGTTCCTCCTCGACGTCGTCGAGCCGGTCGAGCAGTGCGCCGACGCGCTCCTCGGTCGGCTCCCTGCCGGCGCGTTCGAGGAGCCGACGAGCGGCCCCCGTGCCGGTCGCGCTCCCGAACAGGAGCCGGCGCTGGCCACCGAATCGGGCGGGGTCGAACGGCTCGAACGTGGCCGGGTCGTCGAGCATCGCGGCGGTGTGGAGCCCGGACTCGTGGGCGAACACCTCGTCGCCGAGCAGCGCCTTGGCGGGCTCGACGTCCTCGTCGAGCGCGTCGAGGACGGCCCGTGCAGTCGGGAGCAGTCGGCGCTCGTCCACGTCGAGGGTGAACGGCTCGTCGCCGACGACGGCTGCGGCGACGACCTCCTCGAGCACGGCGTTGCCCGCGCGTTCGCCGAGGCCGGCGACCGACACGTCGGCACGGGCGACGCCGAGGCGTGCGGCCGCGAGCGTGTTCGCGGTGGCGACCCCGAGGTCGTCGTGGAAGTGGACGCCGAGGTCGTCGAGGCTCGTCTCTATGGCTTCGAGGTGGTCGACGACACCAGCGGGCGTCCGGCCGCCGACGGTGTCGGCCATGGTGTACAGCTCGGCGTCGATGGCGTCGAACAGCGCGTCGAGGTCGGCCGGGTCGGTCCGGAAGCCGTCCATCGCGTCGAAGTGGACCTCGACGCCGTGGTCGCGGGCGCGGTCGGCGACCGTGACGACCGTGTCGAGGAGCTCCTCGCGGGATCTCCCGAGGACGTGTTCGAGCTGGCGGTCGCTCGTCGGCGCGAACAGGTTGACGACGTCGACGCCGGCGTCGATGGCGGCGTCCACGTCGGCCGGCACCGCACGGGCGATGCCGGTCGTCTTCGCGTCGAGGTCGACCCGCTCGCAGACGCGCCTCGTGCGGTCGTCGGCGACGGGGAAGCCGACCTGGATGTAGTCGACGCCGAGCGCGTCGAGTTCGCGGGCGGCCGCGACCTTCTGGTCGACGGTGTACTCGACGCCGGGACGCTGTTCGCCCTCGCGCAACGTGAGGTCGAGCAGCTTCATATGACGCCCTCCTCGCGGAGTCGGTCGACCGCCTCGTCGTCGTAGCCGAGCGCGTCGAGGACCGCCGTGGTGTCCTCGCCGAGTTCGGGCGGGTCGGTGGACTCGACGCGGTCGAAGCCGGTCGCCCGCGCGGGGAACCGGGGCGTCGCGATGCGGCCCCCGTCGCCCTCCGTCGCGCGGACCTCGGCGAGCGCGTCCGTCTCGTGGAGGTGCGGGTCGGCACAGACGTCGCGGGTGTCGTTCACCGGGGCGACGGGGACGCTCGCCGCCTGCAGTCGCGAGACGATCTCCTCGGCCGGGAGCTCCTCGCACCGTGCCTCGACGATGGCGTGGAGCACCGTACGGTTGTCGAGCCGGTCGGCGAGTTCGGCGAAGCGCTCGTCGTCCGCGAGGTCGAGGTCGAGCGCGTCGCAGAACCGCCGCCACGCGCGGTCCGAGGACGGCCCGATGAACACCCACTCGTCGTCGGCGGACTGGAAGACGTCGTAGGGGGCCCAGCCGGGGTGGCTCGCGCCCATCGGCTCGGGCACGTCGTCGTACGCCTGGGTGTACGCGAGCCAGTAGCCCATCAGGGCGACCGTGCTCTCGAACAGCGGCACGGTGACGTGCTGGCCCTCGCCGGTCGCGTCGCGCTGGCGCACCGCGCCGAGGACGGTCACCGCGGCGTACAGCGACGCGACCATGTCCGAGAGGCTGGTGCCCGAGCGCACGGGCGGCTGGCCGGGGTGGCCCGTCACGCTCATCACGCCCGAGAGCGCCTCGGCGACGGGGTCGAGCGCGGGGAACGACTCGTACGGCCCGGGGTTGAACCCCTTGATGGAGCAGTAGACGAGCTCGTCGTTCACCGCGGATAGGTCCTCGTAGCCGACGCCGAGGCGGTCCGCGGTGCCGGCCGCGAAGTTCTCGACGAGCACGTCGGCCTCCTCGACCAGCTCGTAGAAGATGGCCCGCCCATCCTCGGATTTCAGGTCGAGCGCGACGCCGAGCTTGTTCCGGTTGACGTAGTTGAACGAGCTGTTGCCGATGGGGCTCGAATCGCGGACGGCGTCGCCCCGTCCCGGTGATTCGACCTTGATGACCTCCGCGCCGAGGTCGGCGAGCACCATCGAGCAGAACGGGCCGGCGATGATGTGCCCGAGTTCGAGCACCGTCACGCCCGACAGCGGGCGGCCGTCCTCACCCGGCAACAGGCCGGGGGCGACGCGGCCGCCGTCGGCCCGGAGGCGGTGACCGGGGGGTGGCTGCTCGGCTGTGCTGTGGCGACGCTCGGTCCGCTGACCTCGTTCGTCGGCCGACGCGCTCTCTGCAGGGGGATTGGGTTCGTTCGTCATCGTGGTTGTAAGGTGGGTTGGGAGACTGTACCGGTGGTGTCACTGGGGCTGTGAGGGCCGCTCGCTCGGGAACGCGTCGCCGTGGCAGATGGTCCGGCCGTCGTCGCCGAAGACGAACAGGTCCGCGGGGTCGAAGCCGACGACGAACTCGTCGTCGTGTGCGACGTCGCCGAACGCGGCCGAGACGGCGTCGACCGCCGTACCGTCGGGTGTGTGGCCGTGGACGACGAACTCCGTGCCGAGCTGTTCGACGACCTCCGCGACGATGCGCAGCTCGTAGGTGCCGCCGTCGGGCGAGAGGTACTGCGGGCGGATGCCCAGCGTGACCGCCTCGCCGACGCGGTCGGCGAACTGGTCCTCGGGCGCGGCGACGGCGAAGCCATCGCCGGCGAGGACGAGCCCCTCGTCGGTCCGTTCGACGGTCGCGGGCAGGAGGTTGGTCGACGGCGTGCCGATGAACTCGGCGACGTACGCCGAGACGGGGTCGTCGAACAGCTCTCCCGGGGGCGCGAACTGCTCCAGCCGACCGTCGTTCAGCAGGATGACCTGGTCGCTCATCGTCATCGCCTCCGTCTGGTCGTGGGTGACGTAGACGACGGTGGCGTCGAGCTCCTGGTGGAGCCGCTGGACCTCGACACGGAGCTCGGCCTTGAGCTTCGCGTCGAGGTCGCTCATCGGCTCGTCGAGCAGGAGCACGTCGGGGTCCTGGACGAACGCCGAGCCGAGCGCGACGCGCTGTTGCTGGCCGCCCGACAGCTCGGCGGGCATCTTCTCCAGCTGTTCGGTGATCTGGAGGGTCTCCGCGGCCTCGTCGATGCGCTCGTCGCGGACCTCCTTCGACACGCCCTGTACCTTCAGCCCGTAGCCGATGTTCTGCCGGACGGTCATGTGGGGGTACAGGGCGATGGACTGGAACACCATCGCGCAGTTGCGCTCCTGTGGCGACTGGTCGGTCACGTCCTCGTCGCCGAAGGAGAGGCGACCCGAGGTCGGCGTCTCCAGCCCGGCGATCATCCGGAGCGTGGTCGTCTTGCCACAGCCCGAGGGGCCGACGAGCGTGGTGAACGACCCCTCCGGGATGGAGAGGGTGAGGTCGTCGACGGCGACGTGGGTCGCGCCGGCGGTGCGGTACTCCTTGCGAACCGTATCGAAGTGGATTGGACGTGCCATTATTCGAGCCCTCCGACGTTGAAGCCCTGGAGCAGGTAGTTCTGGAGGAAGACGGCGATGAGGAACGGCGGGATGCAGATGAGCAGCGAGACGGCCATCGTCTCGCCCCAGCCGATGGTGACGCGGTCGAGGAACAGGCTCGCCCCGACCGTGATGGTGTACATCTCGTCGCTGCTCATGACGACGCGGGACATGGTGAAGTCGTTCCACGCGACCGCAAAGGAGAAGATGGCCGCGGAGATGTAGCCCGGCCGTGCGACCGGGAGCACCACGTCCCAGACGGTGCGGGTGCGACTCGCGCCGCGCACCCAGGCCGACTCCTCCAGCGCGATGGGCACCGTCTGGAAGTACTGCCACATGAGCCAGATGGTGAAGGGCGCGGAGATGGCGGTCAGGCCGAGCGTCAGCGCGAAGTAGCTGTCGAGCATGCCGAGCGTGTAGAAGATGACGTACAGCGGGATGGCGAGCACGATGGGGCTGAACATGTACGAGAACAGCACCGCGCGTGCCGCCACGGTCTTGCCGGTGAACTCGAAGCGCGTGAGGCCGTAGCCCGCGGCGACCGCGAGCGACGTCGACAGGAACGTCGAGCTGATGGTGACGATGAGGCTGTTCGTGAAGTAGCGGACCGTGTCCGTCTGCTCGAGCAGCACCTCGAAGTTCCGGAACGTCAGGTCGGTGATCAGCAGGTGGACGTCGCCGCCCGCGAAGACGGTCGTGGGGTCCTGGACCGCGACGGCGACCATCACGTACACCGGGATGGTGACGAAGATGGCGACCGCCAGCGCGACGACGACGACCGAGACGCGCTTGATGCGCCGCTGGAGGTGTTGCGGGACGATGGAGCCGGCCTCACCTTCGCCGAGGCCCAGCATCAGTGCGCCACCTCCTTCTCGGGTTCGAACACCTTGAAGTAGACGACGGCGACCCCCGCGAGCAGGAAGAACATGATGCCCGCCATCGCGGTCGCGCCGCCGAAGTTCACCTCGTTGAACGCGAGCTCGTACACCCGGATGGGGAGCGTGGTCGTCGCGTCCAGCGGGCCACCCCTCGTGGAGAGGTAGATGATGTCGAACTTGTTGAACATCCAGATGCCCCTGACGAGCAGGATGATGAGGATGGCCCCCCGGAGGTGCGGGACGGTGATGTCCCGGAACGACTGCCACGGCGAGGCACCCTCGACGCGGGCGCGCTCGTAGAGGTTCGGGTCGATGGCCTGCAGCCGCGCGAGCAGGATGAAGAACGCGAACGAGCCGAACTTCCAGACGCTCGTGATGGCGACCGCGGGCATCGCCCACTCGACCGTCGAGAAGAACGCGATGGGTTCGCTCACGACGCCGTAGTCGACGAGCCACTGGTTGATGACGCCGATGTTCGGGTCGAACAGGAACTGCCAGATGAAGATGACCACGAGCGTCGGCAGCAGGTACGGGAAGATCATCATCGTCCGGAGGACGCTCCCGCCGCGGATCTCCTGGTTGACGACGAGCGCGAGCGCCAGCCCGATGATCAGGCTGAACACGGTCGTCGACACCGCGTACAGCACGCTGTTCCAGAGGAACAGCAGGAAGTCGCCGCTGGTCAGGATGGCGGTGTAGTTGTCGAGGCCGGCGAACGTCGGCGACGTCGTCGGGTTCTCGAACAGGCTCATCCCGAGCGCGTACAGGATTGGGATGGCCCACACCAGGGTGAAGAACGCGACGAGGGGCAGGAACGTGAGCCAGAGCAGCAGCCGCCGCTCGTCGAGGTCGGCGAACGGCTGCCTGAGGGTCGACGTGCTCATTGTGGCTGGACGACGGGATTCAACCCTGCAGCCCCCGCAGTTCGCTCGCGACCCAGTCGACCGTCTCCTCCGGCGAGCGGCCCCCGACGAGCAGCTGGTCGGCGGACTGCCCGAGCAGTTGCTGACCGTAGGCGTCCGCGGCGACGATGTTCGGCGCGCCGTCCCGGCCGGTGGCGAGGACGGTCGTGAACGCGTCCCAGTTGTCGCGGACGAGGTCCATCACCTCGGGGTGTTGCTGGATGGTCTCGTTGTTCTGCACCGCCTCGCTGTCGAGGCCCTCCCGGGTGGGCGGGAACTGGAACAGCGGCGCGGAGAGGATGAAGTCCATGAACCGCTCTGAGCTGCTGAAGAAGTCCACGAACTCGCGTGCGCCCTCGGTCGCGTCGCCGTCGTTCCAGACGACGTGTCCCTCCATGTACGCCCACCACTTGTCCTGTGCCTTCCCGTCGGGGACGGGGAACGCGGTGGGCGAGAGGCTGTCGACGAGGTCCGGCCGGTTCGCCTGGATGGTGAGGATGGGCAGGCCGCCGACGCTCATCGCGGCCGCGGCGTTCTCCTGCTGGAGCGCGGCGATGGCGTCGCCCCACTCCCAGCCGGAGCCGTTCGGTGCGTACTGCGCCATCGTCTGGAGCCACTCGTACGTCTCGACGGCCGCCTGACGGTTCCCGTCGTCGTCGATGGTCACCTGGATGTCGTCGGCCGGGCCGTCGTAGATGTTCACGTCGTTCTGCCACAGCGTCTGTGTGACCATCGTGTCCGCGTTGTTCGTCTGTCCGGACTGGACGACGTAGCCGTTGATGTCCTCCTCCTCGGAGATGCGCTGGGCCTCCGTCTGCCAGGTCTCCCACGTCGTCGGGTTCTCCGGGTAGAGGTCGTTGCGGTACCAGCCCATCAGCGGCTCGACCATCGTCGGGACGAAGTAGGACTCGCCGTCGACGTTCACCGGGTCGGGCAGGCCCGTCCCCTGCACAACGTCGCTTACCTGTGCCGCCTTGCCGTCGCGCTGGTAGCGGTAGGCGTCGGCGGACGTGTCGAAGATGATGTCCGGTGGGTTCCCCGCCGCGCGCATCCGCTGGAGCTGTTCGTCGGTCGAGGTGCCCTTCGACGTGTAGGTGACGTCGACCGTGTAGTCGTACTCGTTCTCGAACTCGGAGATGATCTGGTCGATGATCTCCCGCGAGTCGCCCCGGTCCGAGAGGTACTTGATCTCGTTCGAACCGCCGCCCGAACCGCCGCCGGTCAGTGAGTCGATGCACCCCGCGAGTGCGACCGTCGTGGCTGCGCCGGTCGCGGTCAGCAGCTGCCGCCTGGTCGATTGGTCCCGTGCCATGAGAACCGATAACACGGTAGATGGGGGAGCCAGTTCGCCCTTCACTTGTTGGCTCTTTAAGTATCCCCGGTCAGTGTGCGCCGTGTTCGACCGGGTCCGGCGGGCGCTCGACCGGCGGCGGGCTGCCGGCCTCGCCGCTGGCGTCGAGCGCGCTCCGCAGCAGCCGGGACTCGGCCTTGCGGAGGTGCTCGAGGAACGTCGAGTGCGTGATGTCGAGCTGTGCCGCGAGCGTCTCGGCGTCCGTCTCGCGCGGCCACTCGTAGTAGCCCGCCTCGATGGCCAGCCCCACGACCTCCGCCTGTCGCTCCGAGAGCATGGCCTCCGGGGCGCGATACGGCGTGAGTCGGGCGAGCTCCACCGACCCGATCTCCCGGAGTTCGGAGACGATGTTCCGCAGGTCGTCGCGCCGGAACACCACGATGTCGAACGTGCGCTGGCTGCCGCTGACCCGGTCCCACCACTGCATCATGCCGTGGTTCTTCCGGATGATGGGCAGCGCGCCGCAGGAGCGCTTCGTGAGCTGGATGTGGGTGTCGTCGACGCGCTCGACCTCGGGGACCTGGTCCGACGCCTCGAACGCGGCGATGAACTCCTCCACCCGCTCGCCCGCGTCGATGACGAACGCGATGTGCTCGTCGTCGAGGACCTCCTCGTGCTTGACCGCGAAGGAGGTGTCCCACCGGTTCGTCACCTCGCTCAGCACGCACTCCGTCTGGATATCGATGTAGAGCTTGGCCCGGTACATACCGAGGGTTTCGCATGAACGATAATCAGCGTTGCCCGCGTTCGCGTCGCACGTCTATCCTGAAGCGGCTGGCGGGCGCTCCGTCGGACGCCACTGTTCGCATCGGCGACGCAGCTCGCGACCACCGGTAGTACGGGGGACGTGGGTACGGCCCTCGCCGGCGACCCCCTGCAGACCGGCAGCCTGCTGGGACTCGCCATCGTCTCGCTGCTGCTGTGACGGCCGGGGTCAGTCCTCCGCGACGACCGGCTCCCCGAGCGCGTAGGTGACGCCCGTCAGCGCCTCGGAGACCTCCCAGAGCCGCTGTGCGCTCGGCTCGTCGTGCGAGCGCTCGCTCGACTCCTGCACCGCGGGATAGCCGCGCATGTCCATGAGCCCGCCCGGGCCGACGTACTCGCCGCCCTCGATACCGGGATGGGTGGCGGCGTACACCATCGGGAGCGCGCCGACGCGCGGCGACTGGCCGACGACGGCGTTGGCGACGCGCATCATCGCGAGCCGGAGCCACGAGCCGCTCGCCTCGGGGCCGCGGTACTGGAGGTTCGTCGACGAGTAGCCGGGATGGCAGCCGACGCTCGTCACGTCGTCGACACCGACTGCGTCGAGTCGCCGGTCGAGTTCGTACGCGAAGAGGAGGTTCGCGAGCTTCGACTGGGCGTAGGCGTCCCACCTGTCGTAGCTGCGCTCGCCGTGGAGGTCGTCGAACTCCATCTCGCCGCGCTCGTGCAGGCCGCTGGACTGGCTGACGACCCGGGCCTCGCCCTCGCTCGCCCGGAGCGCCCCGAGCAGGTGCCCGGTCAGCGCGAAGTGCCCGAGGTGGTTCACGCCGAACTGGGTCTCGAAGCCGTCCGTCGTCTCCGAGCGCGGGATCGCCATCACGCCGGCGTTGTTGCAGAGGACGTCGACCGCGGCGTAGTCGTCGCGGACGTCCGCGGCGAACGACGCCACCGAGTCGAGGTCCGCGAGGTCGCACTCGCGCACGTCGAGGTCGGCGTCGGGGACCGTCTGGCGCACCTCGGCGGCGGCAGACTCGCCCTTGCTCGTGCTGCGGCAGGCCATCACCACGGTCGCGCCCGCGTCGGCGAAGTGCTTCGTCCCCTCCAGCCCGAGGCCGCTGTTGGCCCCGGTGACGACGACCGTTCGCCCCGACTGGTCCGGCACGTCCGCCGCAGTCCAGTTGCTCATACTGGATTCCGTTTAGGAGGGCAGGCAGTCAAGGCTGTCGGCGAGCGCGGACCGTCGTGCCGTGAAGGGGAGACACCCAACCCAAACACTTTTGCACATTATGCAAGTAGTTGCAGTATATGCAAGAACGGGCCAAGGTACTGCTCGACTTTCCATTTCCGGAGGAGCGAGTCTTCCGATATCAGGCGATGCAAGACATCCTCCACCACCTGATGAACGAGCCATTCGAGGCGTACACGCAACAGGAGTTAGCCACCAGAACAGGTGCCGATATCTCGACGGTCTCACGCTCCATCGCGCTGCTTGAACAGCTCGGTGTCCTCGATATCAGCGATGGGAAGCCGGCTCGAATCGCGATCGACCAGAGCCATATCGAGCGTTCCGACCCCATCTTCTCGGTTCCACAGGAGGAGTTTCGTGACCCGATTCAAACGTTCCTCGAAGGGCTCACGAGCCGGGTAGATGACTCCAGGGAGGTCGAGGGAGTAGTCGGCGTCATCCTCTTCGGAAGCGTCGCCCGGGGAACTGCCGACCGAGGGAGCGATATCGACCTCTTGCTCATCGTGGAGGGCGACGGAACGTACGGACGCCGCATCGGGTCACAGATTGCCAGAGACCTCGAAGAGCGCCGGTTCGATGGCGACCGGTACCAGTTCGAGGTGCTCGTCGAGACGACAGAATCGGCCAAATCACACGGCGAGAAGTTACGAGAGATATTCGACGAGGGAATCGTGTTGAAACGGAGTGATAGATTACCGGACGTCCGAACGGCAGTGTACGCGGACGAACGGGGTGACGACTGAGCGATGCCGATCACCCTGGACGATATCGAGCCCACACTCACCGACGCAGAAACAGCGTTCCGTCACGGTGGACAGACAGCCGAGGACGGACTGGGCGTGTCGTCTGCGGAGCTGGTACAGCTCCGCAAGGCGTGTCGGTCACTCTCCGGTGCGGATCAGTTACTCGACGATGGGTACTACACGTTGACCGTCGAAGCTTCATTCACCTCGATTGAGAAGACGTTCATGTTCTGGCTGATCGAGGAGGGGCATCAGGACCCCAGCAACCCACCACAGTCACACACGACGGCCATCAACCGAAGTGCGGAGGTTGGATTCGTCAGCGCAGAGCTCGCGTCGCGATTGGACAATCTCTGGAGAGAGAACCGGGCACAGACGTACTATCAGGATGGGAAGGCGACCCGGGAACGAGCCGAGGCGATGCTCGAATTAGCGAATCGAATCCATAGACGGTGCATCAACATCGTCGGGCGTCGCCATGAGTGTCGCTGTCAACTCGGTTAGACGTCACCCCCCTGTTCGTCCCGACTGGTCCGGCACGTCCGCCGCAGTCCAGTTGCTCATACTGGACTTCGCTTGGGACGGCAAGCAGTCAAGGCTGTCGGCGAGCGCGGACTGGCTCGTGAGAACACAGCCACGGCGCGACAGCGAGTTCCACCCGGACGGCTGTCAGAACAGCGACTCGTAGTTCGTCCTCGTCAGGTAGACCTTCTCGCCGCCCAGACGGGTGTAGGCGGGCTCGAACGGCGGGAAGTCGAGCGCGCGGATCCGGTCGTACACGGCGAGTTCGTCGCCGTCGACGAGTTCGTCGAGGGGGATCTCCTTCGCGCCGTCGAGGCTGTCCTTCGCGTAGAAGTACCGCTCACCGTCGTACTCGGACTGGGGGGTCCCCATCTCGAGGACCTCGCCCGAGACGAGCTTCGGCAGCATCTCCTCGAACAGCTCGATGGATCGCTCCCGGACCTTCTCGTAGAGCGTCCGGCTGGTGTCGGTCTCGGTTATCTCGGCGAACCTGCGGTCGATGATGTCGCCCGCGTCGACCTGCTCGGCCATGAAGTGCATCGTGGTGCCGTGCCTCCAGTGGTCGTCCTCGCGAGCGTTCAGTATGGAGTGACTGAACACGTTACTCCCCCGGTACCGCGGGAGTTCGGCCTGATGGAGGTTGATCGCGGCCTCGTCGGGATGGTCGAGCAGCTCCGGCCCGAGGATGTTGGGGTAGTAGACGCTGAGCAGGTAGTCGAACTCGTAGTCGAGCACGTCCCGCTCGTCGGCGATGGGCAGCACGTCGTAGCCGAGGTCGTGCGCGAGCCGGTTGACCGAGCCGTCCCACCAGTGCTCCTCGTCCTCGGGGTACGTGACGACGACGGGGACCGAGACCGCCTCGTGGGCGTGGAGTCGTTCGAGGCAGGCCTCACCGAGCGGGTGGCTCCCGAAGAACGCGACGTCGATCATTGTAGGAACCGGTTCGGAGCCATCGCACATAGCTAGGTGGCAGCTACCGCAGGCCGGCACCCGGCCGGAACGGCCCGTCCGGGTGCTCGTGGGCGGGCCCCACAGGGACGCAACCGAACGGGCTTTGTATCACCGGACTGGACGGCGCTGTATGGACTCGGAGGTCCTCGTCGCGCTCGTCGTCGGTGTCCTCCAGGGCATCTTCGAGTGGTTGCCCGTCTCCAGCGAGGGCAACGTCACGGTCGTCCTGACCGCACTCGGGAGCGAGCCGGAGGCCGCGGTCCAGTACTCGCTGTTCCTCCACGTCGGTACCGCGCTCGCCGCCACCGTCTACTACCGCGACACGCTCGCCGACGTGGGCTGGACGCTGCCCGAACTGCGCCCCGACGACCCGTTCCGCGACGAGACCGCCACGCTCTCCTTCCTCGTGCTGGCGACGCTCGCCTCCGGTATCGTCGGCATCGCCGCCTACCTCGCCATCGAGGGGCTCGTCTCCGAACTCACCGGCGGCGCGGCCGTCGCGCTCATCGGCGTGCTGCTCGTCGTGACCGGCATCCTCCAGCGCGTCGCCGGCACGGGCGACGCCGACCGCGACGAGACGCCAGCGCCCGACGGCGGCGTCGCGGGCCACCGCGAGACGCCGACCGCCGTCGACGCCGTCCTGGTGGGCGCGCTCCAGGGCCTCGCCATCCTCCCCGGCGTCTCCCGGTCGGGGACGACCGTCAGCGCGCTGCTGCTGCGCGGCTACGAGGGCGAGGCGTCGTTCCGGCTCTCGTTCCTGCTGAGCGTGCCCGCCGCGCTCGGGGCCGGTGTGCTCGCCGTCCTCGACGGCGGCGGGCTCCCCACGCTCTCGCCGGTCGCCGCGCTGCTCGCGCTCGTCGTCGCCGCCGTCGTCGGCTACCTCACCATCGACGCGCTGATGCGGGTCGTGAAACGGGTCGCGTTCTGGGGCGTCTGTGTGGGCCTCGGGGCGCTTGCGATTGTGGGCGGCGGGCTGGCGATACTGCTGGCGTAGCGACACCGCGTGATCGGCAGAGAACGGCAGTTTCGAAACCCGACGAGAGAGCCATGTGATAGATCGACATACCAGCTGCATAGCTAAGTCTGTCCTCGAAGAACGCTGGAAACATGGGACTCTACGACCGGCTGACCTTCGAAGACGGGCTCGACGTGGATTTCCCAGATATCGACGGCGACCCCTACGGACTCACGTGGCAGACGAAGTCGATCAGCCGACACCATCCGCAGCTTGACCACTACAGGGTCACGGCCGACGGTCGTCTCTTCAGACAGGACTGCGAGTACGAAACCGTCCCCGAAACGGAACGGCCACTCTACGACGTCGAACTCGAAGGCTTCGAGAATCCGCTCGATGAGATGGCCGGAAGCATCCAGAGGGTTCACCACGGTTGGATCGACGTGGAGTACCACGGTCTCTTCGAGTTCCACACCTCCATCGATGGGGACTACATCAGTCTCGAGGCGAAGTTCACTGACGGATTGCTCGTCGCGATTCGAGACAACCAGGGGTAACAGACGTTCCGCATTCAGGACGCCTCCTGACGACCAACCCCACGAGTCGGTCCCGACAGCATTAGTTCGTTATAGAACGAAGCACCTCAATCTATATTAATACAGGCCGAGAACTGTGAGACATGACCGACGAGGAACCAAGCCTCGTGGAGCGACAGACCACAGGCGAGGACCGCGTCCGAATGGTCGCCCGTCAACTCTCGGAGCCACGGACGGCGAACTGGATCGCCTCCGAGGCCGAGTGGTCACACGGGCCGACGAAGCGCGTCCTCGAACGACTGGTCGAAGACGGGGTTCTGCACCGGGACGACAGCGGGACGCACACGACGTACTCCCCGGACTATCGTCGGCAGGCGATGCAGGAGGCGATGCGGCTCCGCGACGGGGCGCAGACGGTCGAGGAGCTGACCGACCGTCTCGCGGAGATGAAAGACCGCATTCGCGAGTGGGAGGACGAGTTCGGTGTCGAATCCCCGAACCAGCTCCGCGCGACGGTCGCCGAGAGCCACGTCGGACCCGACGAGGAGAAGCGTCGGAGAGACGTCGCACGTGACTGGGACCACCTCCAGCGTCGCATCCAGATCGTCGGCTTCGCGATCCGAGAGTGGGACTTCCTGGCACCGACCGCTGACCGTGCCGAAGCCAACAACTGACGAATGGCCGTCCAACACCCGGGTGGCGACCCGAACGCCAATCTGTACGCACAGCTCAAGCGGGATGTCCTCGACCGCGTCCCACAGATAACGGCCGTCGAATACGTTCCGGACGAGGTCGAAGCGAAGCAGTTGCGAACGACGTTCGACCCTTCTCGACTCGAACCCCCGACTGGTCCAGAGCTCCCGGAACTAGTCATCGGCTGGTACAGACAGACGCCGCACGACTGGTTCCGGGTCAACTGGCTCTGTTGAAATCCTATTAGTTCGATACTATCTGCGGTGAAACAGCCGGTGAGTGGGGTTGCGTATTTATCGGTGCGGGCTGTGTACTATCTCCTGTATGCCTGAAGAAGTTCTGTTCAAATCGGAGAGTGTCCAGAGTCGAGAAGAGATTGCATCGTACCTCCGGAAAGTCGCGGACAATCTCGACAGCGGCAACGCTATCAAGCTGAAAGCAGGCTCCGAGTCTGTAACGCTGAATCCTCCTGCCCGACCGACCTTCGAAGTCAAAGCTGAACGCGAAGGCCCGGCTGGCAACATGACTGAACGAAGTATCGAGTTCGAACTCGAATGGGACGAGAACGACGGTCAGGAGAGCAGCGGAAGTGATCAGTTAGAAATCGAGTAGTCACACCGCACGTTCACCGAACGAGTGATTCGCCCGTTTGCGGTGAACTAGACGCAACCGTTGTGCTGGATAGATGCTTTGTATGTCGGCGGCGTTCTTGACAGGTGGGAAGCAGTTCAACAAGGCAATCGGTACGTGAGGTTCCTGTACGTACCGATTATCCCCAAATCTGTCACGGATTGAGGATTTCAACAGAGCCGGTCAACTACAGCGACACGAGCACCGGGTTCCACGCCGGCTGGCACCAGGACGAAGACCACACCGAACTCGGTCGAGCCCACTTCCAGTACTCGGCCGACGACGAGGAAGACCGGTGGGGAGTCACGTTCGAACACCAGACGCCGTCGCTGATCCTCTGGGAAATCGTCGAGGACCTTCTGGAGGAAGTACTTCCGAGATACGCGTCGGGGGTCTGAGGCGGGCGCGTCACAGGACGATCCGAGAGGCCATCGAACGTGGGACTACTGTTTTGTCGCTGGCTGCTGTCTCTCGAAGTATGGGAGATCGCGCCTGCTACCGCGAGTTCTGCCCCGACTGCGACGCCCAGGTCACCATCGTCGACGAGGAGTGTCCCGACTGCGGGCGGTCGCTCGTAATCGACTGAGGAGGCCGTTTCAGTGGTGACGGCCACGGACACCGGCGAGACGGGAGTAGCAGCATCCGCTTCTCCGAGACCCCCTCTCATGAGAGGTCACATGGTTATACCGAGAGGTACGCATTGACTTCCCATGTCACACATGAACAAGGCCAATGGTGGGTCCAGTCGTAGCGCGACCAGTCGACGCGGGCTGCTCGGGGCACTCGCCGGCGCTGGCACCGCATCGCTGGCCGGGTGTATCAATGCGTTCGGCGGTGGAGGCGGGACTGCAGACGAGATCGTCCTCCAGATGGAGGGTGGAACCATGCTGGACGCGCTGGAGTCGGAGGCGTTCGAACCGTTCGAGGAGGAGTTCGGGACGACCGTCGAGGTCGCCCTCCGGAGCAGCCAGCAGAGCGGGTACGCACAGATCAAGGCGGGCCAGGCCGAGGTCGACATGGCGAGTGTCCCACCGTTCACGCTCTACAACGGGACCATGGAAGAGGTCTGGGAGCCGATCGACCCGTCCGAGATCCCGAACTACGAGAGCAACGTCCTCGACCCGCTGAAGAACCCGATCTTCGACCCGGGCGAGCAGATACACGGCGTCCCGCACGCCTACGGTACCGTCGGGATGGCGTACAACAACGAGGAGCTCGACGACCCGACGTCGTGGAGTGCGATGTGGGACGAGGCGTACTCGGGCCACGTCGCCCCCGAGGGCTTCGGCTTCATCCGCGTGTTCACGACCGCCCTCGAGATGGGGATGGACCCCAACGACATCGGGGCGGAGAGCTCCTACGATGAGGCGATCGAACAGATCTGGCAGCGCGTCGCCGAACAGCAGGACCTCGTCGTCACGAACTGGACGAGCGGCGACGAGCTGGGACGGCTGTTCACGTCGACCGACGCCTGGGTGGGCGAGGCCTGGGGCAACGTCATCTACGGGGCGGTGCAGGACGGGAACGACCACCTCAGCTACGTCATCCCGGACGAGGGAGCGTACGGCTACACCCAGAACCACGCACTCGTGGAGGGGATCGAGGACGACAAGCGGGAGGCGTGCCTGGAGTTCATCAACTTCCTCCTGCGGGACGAGATCCTCAGGCCGGTCGTCGAGAAGCTCGGGCTGCCGCCGTCGACCAGCGTCACCTCCGACACCATCACGGGCCTCTACGACTACGACCCGTCCGGCGGCGAGGGGCTGAAGTTCCCCGACGTGGAGTACATCAACGAGCACAACGACGAGTGGTCCCAGCGGTGGGAGGAAGTGCGTGGGAACTGACCGGACCCCGAAATCAGAGGGTGACACGACATGGCATTTCTGGAGCTAGACGAGATACGGAAGGAGTTCGGCGACCTCGTCGCGGTGAACGACGTGTCGCTGGACATCGAGGAGGGACAGTTCGTGACCATCGTCGGCCCGTCGGGCTGTGGGAAGTCGACGATCCTCCGGTCGATCACCGGACTGGAGACGCTGACAGACGGCGAGATACGGCTCGAGGGCGAGGACATCACGGACCTGCCGCCGTACCGACGCAACATCGGGCTGGTGTTCCAGGACTACGCGCTGTTCCCGCACAAGACCGTGTTCGAGAACGTCGCGTTCGGTCTGAAGATGCGCAACGCCCCGGAGGAAGAACAGCGCGAGCGCGTCGAGGAGATGCTCCGGATGGTGAACCTGGAGGGCTACGAGGAGAAGTACCCGGAGGAGTGCAGCGGCGGTGAGCAACAGCGCATCGCGGTGGCACGCGCCATCGCGTTCGACCCGGACCTCGTGCTGATGGACGAGCCGCTGTCGAACCTCGACAAGAACCTCCGGACGAGCATCCGGAGCGAGCTGCGGCGCATCCAGGAGGAGACGGGGGTCACGACGGTCTACGTCACGCACAACCAGAACGAGGCGCTGTCCCTCGGCGACAAGATCGCCGTGATGAACGACGGGCGACTGGAGCAGTTCGATGCGCCAGAGAACGTCTATCGGGGGCCGGAGACGCGCTTCGTCGCGGACTTCCTCGGCCGGTCGACGGAGGTCGTCGGGACGTACCGCAGGGAGAACGGGCGCGCAGTCGCCGAACTCGCGGACGGCGTCGAACTGCAGGTCCCCGACGACGAGGAGCTTGCCCCGGGAGACGCGGTGTCGCTGTTCCTCCGCGACGAGAAGCTGAAACTCGTCGACGGCACCGAACCGGAGACCAACGTCATCGAGGGAACCATCGAGTCCGTCGACTACCGGGGCCGCGACATCAACTACTTCATCCGCGTGCCCGAGCTGGACCAGACGCTCCAGGTGAGCCACATCGCCGACCACAGCGAGGAGGTCTTCCACGAACTCGGTGACACCGTGTCGATGCACATCGAGCCAGCGAACGTCACGTGTCTGCCGGCCGGGGACGCACCCGTCGCCGAGCAGGGCGAGCCATGAGCACGGAGCGTGCACGCTTCGGGAAGGTGCGAGACCGCGTGATGGAGAGCGACCTGGTCAGACTCCTGCTCTCACCGGGGCTGGGGATCGCCTGGGTCCTCCTGTTCCTGTTCCTGCCGATGACGGTCATCGTCGTCATCAGTTTCTCCGTGCCCGGCGACTTCGGGAACGTCATCTACGAGTTCACGCTCGCGAACTACGAGCGGTTCTGGGAGGCCGACGTCTACAAGAACATCATCCTCGAGTCGCTCGTCTACGGTGTCGTCGTGACGCTCCTGGCGCTCCCGCTGGGCTACACCGTCGGCTACTTCCTCGGCCGGTCGAAGACCGACTGGAAGTGGGTGCTGCTCGGGCTGGTCGTCCTCCAGTACTGGGTGCCCTTCATCATCAGGACGTACGCGTGGATCATCGTCCTCTCGAACAACGGCGTCCTGAACGGGCTCCTCCTGGACCTTGGCGTCATCGCGTCGCCGCTCGACATCATGTACACGGACTACAGCATGATACTCGGGCTGACCGTGAGCCTGCTGCCGTTCATGATACTGCCCGTCTACGTCTCCGTCAGCACCATCGAGGAGGACCAGATACACGCCGCGAAGACGCTCGGGGCGACGGACTTCCGGGCGTTCCGCGAGATCACGCTCCCGCAGTCGCTTCCCGGCATCGTCTCGGGGATCCTGTTCGTGTTCATCATCTCCGCGGGCGCGTTCCTCGCGCCGACGCTCCTGGGTGGCCCCAGCACGCGGATGATCGCGCCGGTCATCGAGACGGTGTTCATCCTCGACTTCAACTGGCCGTTCGCCGCCGCGCTGTCGCTCATCTACTTCGCCATCATCGGCGTCCTGCTGTACTTGTTCACGCGGCGCGTCGACCTCGAAGAGGCGCTGGAGACGGGGGTGGCCTGACGTGGCGACCGAAACCGACGCCGTGACCCAGGGCGAGACGGACGTCGACGCCGAACGGGGCTACTTCGGGATCACGCTCTCGACGCGGACCAAGTGGAACCTCATCCGCGCGGTCACGGTGTTCGTCTACGTGCTGATGCTGCTGCCGCTCGCGGTCATCGTCATCAACTCGTTCAACCCGTCGCGGCTCGGGAACTTCCCGCCGTCCTCGCTCAGCCTCCGGTGGTACGAGGCGCTGCTCGCGGACACCCGGATGCTCCGGGCGCTCTGGAACAGCTTCCAGGTCGGGGTCGCGGCCGCGCTCGGGGCCGGCCTCGTCGGGACGCTCACGGCGATGGGGTTCGTCCGCAACGACTTCCCCGCGCAGGACGCCCTCGTCATCGTCATGCTGTCGCCGCTGCTCATCCCGCCCATCATCGTCGGCGTCGCCTCGACCATCTTCTTCGGCCAGATCGGTCTCGAGCGGTCGCTCGCCTGGCTCATCGTGATGCACACGCTGCTGGGGCTCCCCTACGCGTTCCTCATCATCCGCAGCCAGCTCTACCTGTTCGACGAGACCCTGGAGGAGGCCGCGAAGACCCTCGGTGCCAACCCGGTGACGACGTTCCGCGAGGTCACCTTCCCGCTCATCTCGCCGTCGATCCTCACCGCGATGGTCATCGTCTTCGTCATCTCGTTCGGCGAGTTCACGGCGACGCAGTTCTGGGTGAAACGGACCACGACGACCGTCCCGGTCGTCATCTTCTCGATGCTCCGGACGAGCATCAGCCCGCAGATCGACGCGCTCGCGACGGTGATGCTCGTCATCACCATCGCCATCCCGCTGCTCGTCCTCGGGATCCGGCGGTACCTGCTGGGGACCTGAGTCCTCCCGTTTCGGGTGGGAGACCGACATCTCAACACAAGAACTCGGCATCGGCCATCATCGTCTCACTAATTATGGACTTCTGGGCTTGGTCAATGGATTCGGAATCGTACGAACTGACCGAAACAGATTTATTATACAATCGGCTACATCTGGGTACATTATGCCGGTGCTCCTCGAAGACCACGACTCCGAACTCAACCTTCGTCCGGGAACCACGAAGTCAGATATCGTGGCGTACCTGTACCAGAATCCCAAATGGGGATACTCCCCGCAGGACCTCACGGAAGCCCTCGACATCCCCAGAGGGACTGCCACAACCACACTGAAACGTCTCTACGACGACGGCTACATCGGCAAAACAGACGACGGCTATTACTACGCTCTGAGCGAACGGGACGACATTCGCCGGTACGTCTCTAGTCTCAACCAAGTAGATCGGATGTTCGGTCACCACCGCGATGCGGACGCCAATCCCGAAGAACCCGAGAAACAAATCGGTGAGGGTCGCACTGATGAGGAACTCGATGCAGAACTCGAAGAGCTGGAAGACGACTTAGATGATTGACATTCTCCCCGCCCTGAACAGTAGACGCCGAATCAAATCGTTCTCGGAGTTGAACCTCTCCACTGATTCGGTCTCGCAATGAGTTTCGGAATATCTCTCGACGAACTCTGTGGAGACCGAGCGAGGGAACGCCGCCGAACGTAG